>JACPBS010000010.1:5576-102378 GCA_016180195.1 Candidatus Woesearchaeota archaeon | reverse complement strand
ACAAATTGAGCAAAGCTCAATTGTGCCCAATCGCAAAACGATTTGGGAACACAAAGAATTGCATTCTTGTGCCCAATTGTTAAAACAATTTGGGTTTCGTCCTAAAGGGCGGGGCTTTGAACCCAAGGCGAAATTTATTTGTAAGCGGAAAGATCAGATGACAGCGGAAATGTCAAAGTGAGGGAATGTTGTTTGTTGGAAGTGACTGGTTATTCGCTAGTGAAAGGCGCAATGAACCCAAGAATTATTCCCAAAATTGCAATATTCGCAATTTGCCATCTTATCTTCCTTCCAGAATATTCAATATTCTTTGTGCGACGAATATCTTTCTGCTTTTCTTGCCGGTGATTTCTTTCAGGACTCCTTTTTGTTCTAATTTGTGCACTAAGTTTGATGCCCATGGGATAGTCAATTCTAATTTTTCTGAAACATCTGTTATGGTTATGAATGGATTTTTGAATATCAAGTCAACTAAAAGATGCATCTTTGGGCTTTCTGACACTTCCTTCATGTTTTTTTGCAGTTCTTCCCTGTAATTTTCTAATGCTTGTATAAGCCGCAATGAACTGTTTGCTTGCGTTTCCAAAGCCTTTAGAAAGAACAGCATCCACTCCTCTATTTTATTCTTCGAACTCACGTCATACAACAAATCAGTGTATGTGCTTCTGTTTCTATTGAAATACTCGCTAATGTAGAGTAGTGGTTGTGAAAGGATTTTCTCCTTTGACAAGATGAGCATGATTAATAGTCTTCCAATTCTGCCATTCCCATCCCTAAACGGGTGTATTGCTTCAAATTGGTAATGCATAATTGCAGTTTTGTACAATGCATTTATTGAGAGATCATCATTCATAAACTCTACAAGGTTCTTCATCAAGTAAGGTGTTTCTTTTGGAGATGCAGGTACAAATTTTGCAGTCTCTAAAGTGTCTTGCCGTTTTCCAATTGCATTCTGCTCAGTTTTATAATCACCGGGGTTTTTATCAGAACCTCTAACACCTTGTAAGAGGAAAGTATGCATCTGCTTCACTATTTCTTCAGATAACCCTTTCTCAAGATTTTGAAGACCGTATTCTAAAGCTTTAACGTAGTTTCTAATCTCTTCGTTATCCAACGCTTTTTGAGCGTCCGTTTCTTTCTGTTTTTCTTCTTTGTACACATCTGTTAATGTTGATCTTGTTCCTTCTATCTCTGAGCTCAGGGTGGCTTCTTTCAAGATGAAAGGCGTCCTAAGCAGATAAACTTCTTCTGGAGTGAATTTTTGAGTCATTCCGTCTAATCTTCCTAAAACTAAAGCAGTGTTTAGCAGAGCATTTCCTAATGCAGGACTTGGCGTGAAGTCTCTGAAAGGCAACGGATTAGGCTCAAATCTAAAGTACATCCCGTTTTGTTCCCAGACCACTTTTCCAGTCTTTGAATTTACAAAGTCTTTTTCATCCATTGTAAAGCGGAGTATCACTTTACTTTATAAACTTTTCTAAAAGTAAAGTTAATTTATAAACGGACATTAGTTTCATGTGTGTTGGTTAAGTTTGAATTAACTCTAAATAACTAAGTTAATTTTATTTATAAATAGACTTAAGTTATGAAAAATAAAAAAGCGAGTCGTTACTTCGCTCCATTTTGGCCTGCTACACTTAAGTTTACGCCTTAGGATGCTTTAAAACCACGGGTTTTCGAAGTTCAAAAACCGCAGTTTTGTTACGTAGCCTTCGCTTCAGCTACAACAACGCACCCTATATTAGCCATCCTGCCAGTTTCACCGCTTGGTGACCTAGTAACGATTTTTAGAAAAAGCTCTATTGTTACTGTTTAGTAGCGAAAGATTTATAAATAAAGGGTTTTGAAGAGGGTAATATGGCCAATACGGGCTCATTCGAGGAAGGCTACCCGGTAGAGGAAGTGAAGCAGAGGTACGACAAGGACCCCTACAGGCTGCAGCAGCACGAAATGCTGGCAATACAGGACATAAGGCAAAGCATGGAAAAAGGAAGGTTTGACAACAACCCCGAAATGATCGATGAAAATGCAACATACCTGCAGTCTCTTGTGAAAAAGCTGACCATGGTGGCGATGACCGAGCAGAATGAAGGCTTAATGAACGCCGAATTAAGGACAAAGATCGAGGAGATAAAGGGACTTTATAGCAAGCTAATGACTAAAATGAAAAATGAATCGAAAATAATTTAAACTTAGAAGACAGGTGATTTACTATGGCAGATCAAATACCCAAATGTTATAGCACTTTCGAACAAGAATCAGCAAGGCTGGATAGAGTAGTGGCAACTTTGGAATTAGACCACATGTCCACATTTGTTAGTGCAGCACGTGAAACGCTCATGAATGGTGCAAGGCACGTGGATTACTCAAGGCTCGAGGAAGCGGAAGCGCGCAATGCATTTTTCACTTCAATGATGAATTCTTATGGCGAAGGCTCAAGACGATGGCTTGGCTTGGGAGCAGGCCATCAATGGGATGACATGCAAGCTCTTATGGCAATGTCAGGGGTATACGGACTGACAGGGGACATGTTATCAGGACTAATGAGACAGCAGGGCCAGAACTTCAACATCCAGTATTTCGGCAGACTGCTTACTGACCCTGAAAGAGGTCTTCTAACAAGGACAAAAACAATGCTTGAACCTCTTGCAACAAGGCACTTGACTGATGATGACAAGCCCGCGATGATATCAGCAATAGGCTTGGACGGAAAATTAAACCCCGGCAATGCAACCCTTGACAACATAATTGATCTTGCAAGGATATACAGGACTCAGGGAGTTATAGCACCAAGGCAATACAGCCATCTGGTAAATTAAAATGGCAGATAAGAAAAAAGAGCCAACAGCCCTTGAGACATTCAAGGCGAAAAGGAAAGCAATAGATCAGCTTATACATACAATCGAGCTTCATCACCATGATGCATATATAACTGCTGCAAAAAAACATTTGTCAGATGGGAATGTGATAGACTACAGCAGGCTCGAAGATACAGCTATCCAGGATAAGTTCGCCCAGGAGATGACCGATTTTTATGTGGAAAAGGCAAAGACGTATTTCGGAATATCGCCTGACAAGGCACTTGACGACCAGCAGATAGAGATGCTTCTTCTGGCATATGCCGGGATAACCAAGTCCAACCTGTTCGAGCTTACGAGAAGATATGGCGAAGACTTTACATTAAGGGCTTATAGGGGCCAGATTGATCAGGTGCAGGAAGCAATTGCCAAAAGGATGCTTCCACTCGCCGAAACCCACATCAAAGATGAACACAAAGCAGGCATAATCAAGGAGATGAGCCTTGAGGACAAGATAGATGCTTCGAAAATAACAACCCCGCAGCTTGCAGGGCTAATGCACGAGTACCATGGCAAAGGAGCTGTTGATGCGCGGTCATACAAAAGAGAGATTTACAAAAAACCTGCACCAAAAGATAAAGCAGCTTAAAAAAATAATTTTTCTATTAAAAAATGCCAACACTAGATATAATTACGGAAATGGAATGGGCGGGGCTTGATGCCTCTTCGATAGATTCAGGAGGCCAACTTAGGCCGCATCAGGAACTAAACAACACAGTTACCCTTTTCAGCAATGAAGGATCGCTTCAGCATCCTCCCTATTTCAAGCAGTTCGGGAAGAAAGAGCAGCCTCTAAGAAACAGAAGAAGGGAGCAGAATATATCCGAAAAGGCGTGGAAGGGGCTTATAGATCCCGAAGAAACGTACAGACACCACAGAACCCTAGACTCAGCAAAGATGATGGAATACTGGCTCGATGTTTATGAAAGCCTAAGGGACGAAGGCGCTGCGGACAAGCTGGACAATCTTCTCGCGAAGATAAAGCTGCCCACCCCACTCAAGCAGGGCATAGACGGGTCAAGATATGTGCTGGAAAAAGTGTTCAAAGCATATAGAAAGCCTGAAAACCTGGCAGCAAGCTTCCCAAGCAACATTGAAGAAATGCTTGTGCTTGCATATTACTACAAGACAGAAGGAGGCACAGATGGTCTTGGGATAACAACAGAATCGGCAAGGGCTTTCAATACGCTAGTCAAGGAACTTGGGCTATATAACGACCAGGACCTTCTGGCATTTGCGATTATTGATCACGAGATTGAACATAGGAAAAGGCAGCCACCAAAGAAAGCAACCGCAGAAGAGCTTGAAAAATACGAATTCGAAACAAGAGAAAGGAAATTTAACGAATATGTGCGAAAATCAGAAGACCCAAGAGAGGAAGTGGCAGCAAAGTACACGAAGCTTGCAAAGATAGCGCATGCCCTTGCTTACGGCCACCCAGGCGTAGGATCACTTTCAAATGTTGCTGCAACACGTTTAGCAAGGAAAAAAGGTTTGGAATGCGCAACAGGACGAATAAGCCCGGACTCAATAGGCGACGAGCTTTATTCAGGCCCTCCAGGATACCTGGATGACATAGCAAGGACAACAATCCCTGGGACAGGGACAAAAGATCCAGAGGGCATACAGGCATACTTTGAAGGAACATCAGAACCCCTATCAAGACTTGAAAGCCAGAGAGCGGCAGAACAGCACCAGCCTGCACAGCACACACCAGCAGAATACTCACCTAAAGAATACTGCCCGGCGAGGGCGTGCAGCGCACAGACACGGCCAGCCCAGAACACGCCACAAAGGCACCAGGCAACACACCACCAGCCAGGAGATTAATCACAATATTTTAAAACACTTATCTTATCCAGTCCATCATGGCAGGAATTTCCTTATGCAGTCTCATTGAACTAGCAGGAAAAGATTCAAGGACAGCGAATGAAAATGCAAAAAAAGTCATAGTCCCTTATTCTGGCCAGGATCTTTCGATGCAATATCCTCATTATAGAAACCCGAGCAATTATGAAACACCCGCTCAAATAAATGAAGTTTTGGATTTCCGCTTTGACTCAACCTGGAGCTTCTTTCTGGCCCAGGGCGGGGTAAGCGTACTAGCCCGGGATGCATATTACCCGAAATCCTGGCTAAGATATGCACAGGGAATACATAACGGCCACATGCTTGATTTGCGCGAAAACGTAACAAAAATCCGCCGCTCGGAGCTATCCTCGGCCTAAAGGCACGAGGCTTTACGCTCCTCACTTCAATGGCGGATTTTTGGAACAATAAATTTCGCTCTAAAGGGCGGGGCTTTGAACCCGAGGCGAAATTTATTTGTAATAAAAAGCAGGGTGCCTGGAAGCATCTGCGTAATTGTTGGAAAAATGCCTTATTCAAGAGACATCGCCCAATTTGACATTTCATGCAGAGACAGGCAGGAACTGACCAGGGAAGAGGTGGAAATGGTAAGAAGCGAAGGCTACATTTATTTTGAAGGCGATGGCTTCAGGCCGGCGCTTAAGCTGAATATCCCTTTGGACATACCTGTTTCACCTGAAAACCCAATAATCTTATTGAAAAACCAATATACTTCCCTTATAGATGGAAAAACAAATGCCACAGGAGCCGTATTCCTTCCTGAAACATTGACAAAATAGCGGACATATAGAAACTTTTTTAATTAAAAACCAGAAAATCCTGGCCATGACAGTAAAAATAGGCTTTCCTGACGGAAAATCCAAGGATTACAAAAAAGGAACCACGCCAGCACAGATAGCTGAAGAGATAGGGATAAGAAACATTATTGCGGCAAAGCTTGACGGCGAGATAAAAGACCTTACGACACCGATAACCAGGGATAGCAGGCTTATGCTTCTTAAGTTTGAGGACAAGGAAGGAAAGGAAGTATTCTGGCACACATCAGCACATGTACTTGCACAGGCAGTAACAAGGCTTTACCCAAAGGCCAAGCTGACTATCGGGCCCAACTGGGAAAACGGGTTCTTCTACGACATAGACACAGATCCCTTTCATCCAGACGACTTGTCAAAAATAGAAAAGGAGATGGAAAAGATTGTCCGGGAAGACCACAAGATAGAAAGGCTGGAATTGGACAAGAAAGAGGCCCTGAAAACATTCAAGGACAACCAATACAAGACAGAGCTAATCAAGGAATGGGAAGACAGGGAATTGACAGCATACAAGCAAGGCGAATTCATTGACTTATGCAAAGGGCCCCATCTTTCCAGGACGGGCCTGGTAAAGGCTTTCAAACTGGTAAAGGTTTCTGGCGCATACTGGAAGGGAGACCAGAAAAACAAGCAGCTGCAAAGAATATATGGCGTTTCCTTTCCCGAGGCAAAGCAGCTAAAAGAATACCTGACAATGATGGAAGAGGCAGAAAAAAGGGACCATCGCATGCTCGGGAAAAAACTAGAGCTGTTCATGTTCCACGACTGGAGCCCGGGGAGCCCGATAATATTGCCAAAAGGAACAATAATCTACAACACACTCCTGGAATTCATACGCAGCGAATACTCAAAAAGAGGCTATAAGGAAGTCATAACGCCTCAGCTCTTCAACAAGGCACTTTGGGAACTTTCAGGGCACTGGCAGTACTACACAGAAAACATGTTCCTGCTGAAGGTTGATGACCAGGAATTCTCTCTGAAGCCAATGAACTGCCCAAGCCATGTTCTCATATTCAAGTCAAGGACTAGAAGCTACAGGGAACTGCCTCTAAGGATAGCTGACTTCTGCTGCCTGCACAGGAACGAGCTCAAGGGGGTTCTAGGGGGGATGACAAGAGTGAGGAAATTCTCCCAGGATGATGCCCACATATTCTGCACAGAGGAACAGATAGAGGAGGAGATCAAAAGCCTGCTGGACTTCTTCAAATACATCTATGTGGGTGTATTCAAGCTCCCATTCAGAGTTTACATAAGCACAAAGCCGGAAAAGGCAATGGGAACCGAAGATCAATGGGAAAAGGCTGAAAACAGCCTCAAAAAAGCGCTGGACGCAAGCAAAATACCATTCAAGCTGAAGGAAGGCGAAGGTGCTTTCTACGGGCCAAAGATAGACATAGACGTCAAAGACAGCATAGGAAGGGAATGGCAACTAAGCACAATACAGCTTGACTTCCAGATGCCGAACAGGATGGGTGCGGAATATGAAGGTGCGGACGGGAAAAAACATGTTCCTGTAATGATACACCGGGCACTCATAGGCACCTTTGAAAGGTTCCTGGGCGTAATAACAGAGCATTACGCAGGCAAATTCCCGATCTGGCTCAGCCCTGAACAAGTGAGGATTTTATCGGTAGCGGACAGGTTCTCCGGATATGCGGAAAAAATTGCAAAGGAATTCTCAAAGAAAGGAATAAGGGCAACAACAGACACAAGAACCGAATCAATCAGCTACAAGGTAAGGGAAGCGCAAATGGAATATGTAAACTACATAATTGTTGTTGGGGAAAAGGAGGTCAATGATGGAACAGTTACGGTAAGAACAAGGGATAACAAGATCCTCGGACAATTCAGGTCAGATGAATTCTTGCAGCAGCTACTCAGGGAGGTTGAAAGCAAAACACAGGCATCATGAACAAAAAAGAGCTTTATCAGAACATCAGGGGCTTTTCAGCACTTTACCTGAGATATGCGGAGGAACTTGAAGACCTGGCCCGCAAAGGCCTGATTCAAGGCATTATCTTTGGCGATGAAAACAAATTTGAAAACTCCCTGAAAAATGCCAGGCAGCAAATCGAAACCCTCCTTCTGTTGAATGAAGAGCTAAACTCAGGCAATAATCGTAAGGCGCTTGACCAGATCATATCTCTTTTTTTATTCGGCCTTGGGCTTTTGTCTGATTCCGCAATCGAGAATCTTCCAATTCACATGAGGAAGAGGTCTGATTCGCTTAAGGATTTGGAGACGAGATTATTCCAGGTAATTACGGGAATGAGGGATTCTATGCGCAGATCAAGCAGCCAATCACGCTTTATTCTGAAAAAAAAGATTTCAGGATCAGTAAACCTTAATCTTGTGGCAACTGTGGAAAATCCGGAAAAAATGCTGATGGAATGCCAGATTAATGCTTATTCCCCCAATAAAATGAGCAGGGAAGTCCGGAAAATTGCGGAAAATCCAGGATGCCTTGCAGAAGCTGCTGCAAAATTCGGGGCAGAAACAATAGTGCTTGCATTTGCAGACAATCCCTGGATGGCTTTCGGCAACAATGTTGAGCTTTACATCAGAATGGATATGCAAGAAAGAGGTATGTGCATCCCCTTAAGCAATTCTTCAAGGTATATAATAACAATCCCTTTCAAAGCCCAGGATTGCGCAGATATGCTGGCATGCATGAATGGCGGTCTGGGGATCAGGAACACATGCTTTTACGAAATATCCGTGCACGAACTCACACATCTGCGGGACTTATATGTCACTACAGGCAGCATCGAGGCTATCGGTTTAGCTTCAAAAAGGGCAAAAGAACCATCAAGAAAGCTTATAGGTTATATGGAAGCCATAGTTCACATGCGGGCAGAAGGCTACGCAACCTTCGTGCAATGGATTGCTTCAAGCAGGGTTGGAAAAACACTGATATTTTCGCCACAGCAAATGTCAAGCAGCCGGCAAAACTGCCAATTGCACCGGGCATTCCTCCAGCATGGCGAGATCTTCAAGGGTTTCTATCAGTCACCAGACCTCAATAGGGGAATCCCGCACCTTGAGGCTGCGAACTACTATGTAGGAGCATTGGCATTCACATTCATGCTCTTATACCACTTAAGGATATGGATCAACAGCAAGGCCTACATTGTTCTCACCGAAAAAAAATATCTGATGTCGATCCTTTCCGATCCTGAATCTTTTTGGAAATCCACCCCTGCAGAAAGGGAGCGCATTTTGCAGCTCAAAGGCATCCAGACAATCCATCCGAAAAATCTGGGAAAACTAAACAGCAGCGATTATACCATAATAACATCACCCGAGCTCTGGCCAAAAATCGAGACACTTCTCAAGCTTTTCTCAATGACGCCTGAAGCATTCTTCAAAGACGCATCCCAAGCATGCAGCTACTGCGGATTCGGGAACACGGTATTCTTCGACGCCAACTTCATAAATGCAGTGGAAGGAAAGAAATCTCAGGCTGACAAGGCACTCGTGGCTGCTGCCTTCTGAATGTCTTCAATGATGAGAGGCATCATTTCGCGCTGGACAGCCTTCACAAAAGAATCAACGTCCATTGAAACAGGAGCTACTGAAAGCCCGTTCCGGGTAAATCCGAGGCAGGCTCTTATGCAATATTTTTCAGGGTCATCAAACAGAGCCCCTGAGTAAGAGCCTCCAATGGAATTTGCGCATACCACTGTTAGCTCCCGATCCCCTCCCTTAAAATCATCCTTGCCCATCATCGTTTTACCAACCATGATTAAATCAGTTAGCATCGGGTGCCAAAAAGAAATTGAGTATCCTGCTTCTTTGAATTCCCTGATATAGGCAAGCATTGCTGACGGAAAACGGGACAAGGAAACGTTACCTGGACACGTGGTGCCGTCAACTACAAGAACATCAGGCCTGTTCTTCTCAATGAAATCAAGTGTCCCTGATGAAAGATAAGCTCTGAATTCCGGATACTTGTCCAAATCAAATGAAGACACATACTCATGCACAACATATGCTCCCAGATCAGAAATCAGGCCTTCCATTGGTCCAACAACAAAATAGCTGCCGTAACGCATGTTTGCAATAACAAGAAGAGGATTTGTAGATGAAGCTTTTTTCTCGTTTATAACCCTGAAAACATCAGCAGCTTCGGCAGCTGTTATATTGATGTAATCACGTTCCCCTTGGCCAAGGTTGACATCAGTTCCTTCAACCCATGGAAGCTTTGAAAAGTAACAAAAATCCGCCGCTCCAAATGAAAGAGTTCCCTCATCCCTAAACCGCGAGAATTCAGCTGATGACCTGTATCTTGAATATTCCAGCTCCAAATGAAGCCTTGAGTTTGGATCGAAGTTTCCTGATCCAATATTTATGATCATTGCCTCTAGGTCATACACTGCTTTTTTACCCGCACATTGGGCAAAGTGTACGGTCTCGGGCAGGGGAGCAAGGCTCATCGTATAAAGAGCCTCCATAAGGTAGCAGTCCACAGGAGGACTATTCAGAAGCCTTACAAGAACCTCATCAGGTATGGTGGCAAAGAAAAATTTTCCATAATTCCTGTCAAAAGTAATGGATAGCCGCCTGAGAAAGTCGCAAGACCTAAACTCATTTTCAATCAGACCCTTTACTCTCATTATGGCTTCTTCACCGCCAATCCTTTTCGCATAATCCAAAATTTTCATTTTTATCTCACTGGCCAGTAGCTATTTTTTTATAAATTTTGTTGCCAAACCAAAAGGCTTATTAACTTAGCCCTATTTCCTCCAACCAGAGGTTAAAAGATGGGTCAGCAAGAAGTCAGCGATTTTCTGAAGAAATACAATGCCAAGTGGTTTACCTCAAAGGAAATTGCCCTGAAGCTGGGCGTTTCGACAGGATCAGTCATAAATAACCTGTCAAAGCTCAGGAAAAGCAAGCAGGTGCTTTACAAGCCTGCAGGAAGGGCAAACCAGTATCTTTACAAGTACAAGAAGTAAATCATCATGCGAGTATTGCGCTTCAGCGGCTTATTAGCATTGATATTGATCATTCTGATAATCATAATTTTGCTTCCTCTTCTCTTAATGGCGGCAATTATAATTGCAATAATCGGCGCCATCGTTAGCCTGCCCTTAGCTTTCAGAAGGAAAAACAAGAAGAAAGGGCCGGTGATAATTGACGCAGAATACAGAATAAAAGAGCCTAACTCCAAGCCCTGACAATTGACGCTACTATAAACAACATAGCTATTCCGTAGTAAAACAGACTGTTGATCATTTAAACCCCCCCTAAATTGGGAAAAATCTTAGTTTATTTATAAAGTTTACCAAAAAACATTTAAATAAGGCAAAGGACAGTTTATCATAGGTGATAGGTATACCAGACATAAAATTATCAAAAAAACCGCTAAATCCAGTCGTAATAGACGGATTCCCTGGCTTCGGGATGGTCGGTACAATAGCCTCTGAATTCCTGATAGACCACCTCAAGGCAGAGCAGATCGGAAAGATAGTTTTTGACAACGTGCCTGCACTGGTTGCGATCCACCAGGGAAAGGTAATTGAGCCTTATGGGATATTCTATAACCAGAAATATAACCTGGTCATAATGCACGCCATGACAGCCCCTCAGGGGACTGAATGGAAATTTGCAGACATCATATTGGATGTTGCAAACCAACTAAAGGCCAAGGAGATAATCAGCCTTGAGGGCGTTGGATCCTCCTCAGACAAGGACGAGTCCAAGATGTTCTTTTACACAAACCAAACAGGAAAGGATAAGGCATTCAAAAAGATGGGGATCGAGCCCTTGAATGAGGGCATTATCATGGGAGTAACATCCGCCCTGCTTATTAAATCCAACATGCCGTTAAGCTGCATATTTGCAGAAACCCATTCGGGCCTGCCTGACAGCAAGGCCGCTGCCAAACTCATAGAGGCACTTGATGCATACCTTGAACTGGATGTTGATTTCCAGCCGTTGCTTGACATGGCTGCTAAGTTTGAGCAGAAGATAAAGAAGATTGTTGAGCAGTCCAAGATTGCGTCAGAGGAAAGGGACAAGAAAGTAATGAGCTACGTAGGATAAAACGAACTTTTCATAATTAATGCTCACTTTTCAGGCGGTTTCGTGATAGTGCCTAAATCTTTGAGTTGACTACAGCACCGATTTTTAGCTCCTTTTTTTCTAAGGCAGGATTTTATTGCTCAAAGGGGTTAAAATACCTTTCAGCTTGCTGCGCTTCAAAAAAACCATTTGAACCAAAAAACCGGAGCTTGCTCTGATCAGGATTTTTTTTAAAAGTTATAATAATTAATCAAAGTTTTTTAATTTTATTTATAATGAAATTTTTAGTCTTTGATTAAATCTTTTATTATATACTTAATTACAATAATATTTAAATAAATCTTTACTTATGAGTGACAAATAAGGGTGAAAATTATGGAAAACCGGAAAAACATTGAAAACCTGGAAAGGGAACTTCAACATTTCAAGAACAGCATCAACGAGTGGGTAATGTTCCTCAGCCAGGCAAACAAGGAAACCAACCAGAAATTGATCTCAGCTGAACGAAGGCTTGCAAAACTGGAGCTTGACAATCAGCTGAAAAGCATATGATTTTTTTTCTTATTTTTAAATAACCGGGGCAAAGCTTAAATATTCCGCCTGGCAGGAGCGTATATAAAACATAAAGAGGTGCATAAACATGGCTAGCAAAAAAGAGGCAAAGCCGATAGCTGACAATAGCCAACTAGGCAATTGGGCGCTTTGGCTAGGACTGCTTGTTTCTATGTTGTCCATAGTCAACTATAATCTGCCGTTCAAAAGCCTGATGCTTCTGGTTTTGGGAGCTGTTGGCGGATACATGCTGATACCTGAAAAGGACACGAACCAGTTCATAATGTACACACTGGCATTCTTCCTGGGCTTGCGGGCGTTGGATGGGCTGTCTGAGATTTCATCATTATCAGGGGTCGTGATAGCGATGAATAACCTATTCACGCTGTTCTCTGCAGCTGCGCTGGTGGTTGCAATGAGAGGACTGGGAAAGGTAGTTGGCCTGCTAAAATAGGCCTTTTTTCTCTTTTTTTGTTCATAAAATTTAAAAGAACATCCAAAATCACTACACTTATGATTAATGGTGTATGTGCAGTTGTTGAACTGGCTGCTGGAAAATACATACTAACAGGCAAAGAGGATGTAACAAAAATCACAAATTGAGCAAAGCTCAATTGTGCCCAATCGCAAAACGATTTGGGAATTTCGCCCTAAAGGGCGGGGCTTTGAACCCAAGGCGAAATTTATTTGTAACATACGGTTGCATCATCTATACTTTTCCGAATCAAATTGTTGGGCGCGGGAATTATTGCGATTATTCCCACATCCTGATAACCAGTTCTGGACCAGACGAATCCATCACAACCCGTGTAGAAGAGATCATAGCGAGATTAGAAAAAGGTGTTGCTTCACATAGGGGGTGGAAGATGCCTGACCTAGATCATTTGGCATCCATAATAGAAAGAAGCGACCAAGCTCTTACAACCAAGGATTATTTTCCGTTCGCCAGTAGATAAAGGTTCTCATAATGCCTATTAGGCGAAGCTTTAATACTCAGAATGCATTTCCCTTCCAATTCATCGAGAATCTTTCCAAAGAGCTCCTTATTCCCCAAAAACCATGAATTTCCGGCTATCTTCCAAGCTCCTGAACTTAATACTGACATGCTTACCTCAACAAACCCCATTACCCTGCACAGTCAATTCAACCAATTCAACAACTTCCCACTGGCCTTTGCTCAAGTTCGGGAAAAACAATAAATACAAGTTCGCTTAAAATTCATCATGGATTTCCAACAACTCGAGACTGAACTTAAGCTAAGAAATTTCAGCCAAAGGACGGTAAAGTCATATATCTTCTACAATAAAAAATTCAACGAACACAGCAAGAAAGAGCCCCAGGAGGTAACTGAAGATGACATAAAGTCTTATATTGCACACATGATGTCAGACAAAAAGGCCTCTCCAAGCTCAATCGTGCTCATAAAGGCTGCGCTGAAATTTTACTATGATGAGCTGCTAAAAAAGAACATAGTTACACTAAAAGCGCCCAAAATAGACAAGAAGCTTCCAACAGTGCTTACAAAGGAAGAAATCACAAAATTGATCAATTCCGCACCTACAAAAAAAAGCAGGCTTATCCTTGAAATGATGTATTCCACAGGGTTAAGGCTCTCCGAATGCACCAACCTAAAGGTAAAGGACCTTGAGCTAAAAGAGAAAATAGGCTGGGTAAGGCATGGAAAAGGCGGGAAAGACAGGCTGATCATACTAGCAGACCACCTAATAGACGACCTGGGAAACAAGCTATCAAAAAAAAATCCCGAAGATTATGTGTTTTCAAACAAGAAAGGAAATGCCCTGACATCCAGGAACATCCAGAAAATAGTCAAGAACACCTCGAAAAAGGCAGGAATATCAAAAAACGTTTCACCCCACACCCTGAGGCATTCATTTGCAACACACCTCCTGGAATCAGGAACTGACCTGAGGAAGATCCAGGAGCTGCTCGGCCATTCAAACCTTCAAACTACACAGATTTACACAAAAGTGTCGACAGAAGAACTGAAGAAGGTCAAAAGCCCGCTGGACCAAATAGATGTATGATGTAATCCATGAATCGTTATTTCTGACAAAATAGTAAATCGCATTTTGGAATTTTTGCCATATCGTAATTCTTCTGAAGCTCTTTCCTTTTTTTTTGATGGTGCGACGCCTTCCCTGTAGGAAAGGCTCTGGGGGTTTCCGAAGCCCAATTCAGCTGCGGCTGAATGGGCCCATTTGAGCTTTGCTCAAATTGGGGAACAACCCTCCCCCAGCGCACCGACTAACTCTGATGCCCTTTGCCGATTATCTGTATGATGTTTTACCCAGTAAGCGATCATATCATCATATTAATGTCGCTTGCCAATATAACCTAATATCTTTAATAATTCACTAAAATGTTTAGACATAATTTATTCTTAAAAGTTTTAATAAAAGATCAATCATTTTATTGTAGGCTTTTTATGCTTTTATTTTAAAGCAGCATCAAGTGGCGTAAGTGTGGGACACTTAAACCGCTGCCAGGCTCCCGGGAGCCCGGAGGGCCCAAAAGCCACAATGCCGATTTAATACAGCAGTCTTTAAACGGTCAGCAGCAGGGAATGCTTGTGAGGGAGAGTGATGCATGGAGGGAAGGCATTGACTGGATTTTAGGCACCATTTGGAATTGCCTGAAAAGTGAGTTCTGAATGGACTTAGAAAAGTTTATATATATGTATATTCATATGAATAATGTGGCAAGAACAATAATGGTATCCAATGAAGTGTATGCAGAGCTTAAAAAAAAGAAAGGAACCAAAAGCTTTAGCGAAGTGATAAAAGAAGCTCTTAGCGATAAGCCAAAAAAAATCAAGACTGCGGGGGAACTTCTTGACTTTTCGGGCTTGATCCCGACTGATGATGGAGAACACTGCATGATCATGAAAGAATCCAAAAAGACGTGAGATGGATGGAAGATGAAAACAGGCAGGGGATTAAAGGAAGAATCTGCATAGATGCGTGCATTTTAATAGGCCTCACAAAGAATGAGGATGAAGCCGAACAATTGCTTGCAAAAAACGCAGACTCGGAAATCTTTATTTCATCCGTTACCGCATACGAGATGCTTCTCCGCGAAACAAAACATGAAATCGAGGATTTTCTCTCCAGGATACGACAACTTCCTTTTGGAGAACGCGAGGCAAAAACAGCTAGCACCATCAACATGCTGCTAAGGAAGAAAGGCGCTCCTATACAGGTACAGGATCTTTTTATCGCAGCAACTGCAATAGCCAACAACTGCACACTAGCAACATTCAACAGAAAAAATTTCGAGGAGATGGATGGGCTGAACCTTTTGGAATTCTGATAAGCACTCTAACCGACAAACAGCCTGTGCTTCTCAGTGCCTGAAAGCTCCATAAGGATCCTTTTTGCAATGGCATTTCCAGGATCCGGGATAAGCTTTATCCTTTTCTTCAGCTCCTCAAAGGTTTCAAAAGGCTTGACTTTCCTTTCGTCAAGGATTTCCCACATCCTTTTCTTTCCAACCCCAGGGATTAACTCAATCGAGTGCATCCTGGTAGACAAAGGCTGGGCCTTGTTGAAGAAATCAACAAACCTTGCCTCATTCTGCTTGATTATCTCCTTAACAGAATACTCGAGCTCGGCCTTGGCAGTAGGGGTGAGCTTTGAATGAGGCAGCTTCCCATTGATATGGTGGATATGATCCCTTTTCCCCTCACCGATGTAAACCTCGTCAAGAGGCTGCAAGCTTATGTCCTTCTTTGGAACAAGCTCCAGAAGCACAAAATGCTCCTTGCCAAGAGCCTGGACTATCGGGGTCTTCATGTGGCTGGGCCTTGAGTCGAAAGGATACCCGTTAGGTAAAAAGTCGAGCACGATACCCCTGTCCTCATGAATCCTCGTATCACTATATTGATTCTGTTCCATAAGACCCGAAAATACCGGATTTATATAAAACTTTTTATCTAAATTATCTAAATATACTAGGAAAAAAAACGTGCTTTCAAAAGAACTTAAAAAAACAGCGGAAATTTACCGGCTTCCCGAAGAGGGAAACTGCCAGCCTCAGCTAGCTTTTGCATGGATGCTTCATGGAGAGACCTTATGTCGCCATGGTTCAACAACTACGACCCGTTTGTATTCGCTTTACGGAAATAAATCACCAATTTACGCGTTGCCGTATGTATGGTTTGTAGTCCTGCCTGGTAGAAACACCAACTAGCTGCTCTAACTCCGATGTTGTTAGCCATGTGCCTTGCACAAATTCAGGAGGAGCTAAAAAAATCCTAACCCCTTGCTCATGGATTTTGTACATCTCAGTTATAACGTCAAGCTGGTGTTTGACATCAGCCGGTTCAAGAAATGCAACTGCAGAAGCTGCTTGCACACAGATCTTACCAGGCCTTTCTACTGAACGGTAAACAAAAACCGGGTTATATATCATGCGTATTCCTTAACTATATCAGCAATTTTCTTCAGATTTTCATTGCTAACCGTTATAGTGTAACCCTGCAGGATCGTCTTAAGATCGTTGGCATCAATCGGCATAAGATCTATTATCTTGCAAATATGCATATCCCTGAGCCTTGGCACCCCAAGAGCATTTATCTTTTCAAACATCTCTGATGCCGATTTTGGACTGAGAAGGTCAAAAGATGTAAGGTATTCCTCGGTCTTCTTTACCCTGAAGCTCAGGTCAGGCGACTTCTTCTTTATACGCGAAACCCCTTCTTTCAGCTCAGACATTGAAATAGGCGTTTCTGAAATGATCTTTGGCTGCATCACAACCTCACCATATGAACAGGGTTTACAATTATCATCTTGGGCTTTTTGCCATCCTTGACAATCACCTGGTAGGAAGAACCCCTCTTTCCGGATACCTCACCAGTCTTGCCATGAAACCTCCTGAAATACAGCCCCTTGAAGACGGACGGCTCTGCGCTGAGGACTACCTTGTCCCCCACAGCGAAAGACTGTATGAATTTTCCAGAGGGAAACTTGCCCCTTGCCGAACTCGGCTTTGTCATTACATGCCTGGTCTTTCTCCTGGATGATCCTATGCGCTTCATGAAAAGCCGGCAAAACAGTCCGTTATTTAAAGGTATCGAAATAAAGAGGAAGCCCGAAATAGCCCAATCAGGCCCTATTTCTTCTTAACTTATTATTGCGCCGCGCTTTAGAAACCTTCCTTTTTTCGCCCCTTCCGACCCTCTTGGACTTTGCCATTATAACCTTCAGTTCACTGACACGCTCAGCAATTTTCCTTACAAGGGTCTCCTTTGTCTTTATCCGGGAAATCTCACGTGCCAGCTCCTTGTCGTTGACCACATCCCTTATCCACTTCTCAAAGTCATTCTTATCCTTGTTAACATGGTAACGGAAAACCTCATCGGTTGCCTTCTCAAGGGATTTCCCGAGCTCATCAAGATTCCTCAGGTACTCATTCGTACAGAGCCAAAAACTCGTAACTTGAGAAACCCTGGACAAAATACGCCTGGCTTCGTTCGGATTTAAGCTTCTCTTCATTATTCGGACACCTTTTTCAATGCTAAATGGTGAAAAATATAAATATTTCTTTCCCACTATTCAGTTGTAGCACCGATTTATTATGATATATACAAAAAATTTATAATTAAACATGCAAATTATTCAATATTGCCAATGTTGGACTTTTTCAATAGAATGGAATACTTGGAGCCCCGATGCCCAAAATGCAAGATCATACTTGATTACGGGGTTAACACTACTTTTAGCAGTTCCCATAAGTCGCATGTCTGCGACAAGTGCGAATTCGTGCTCAAATAATCATTAAGCGACAAAAGCAACTCATGATGCTTACTGATATTTGTCAGGCATAACAATGTAACAAAAATCCGCCGCTCGGAGCTATCCTCGGCCTAAAGGCACGAGGTTTTACGCTCCTCATTTCAATGGCGGATCCCAATTTGAACAGAGTTCAAATGGGCCCAATCACAAAGTGATTTATCACAAAGTGATTTGGGTTTTGGAACAATACACAAATTGAGCAAAGCTCAATTGTGCCCAATCGCAAAACGATTTGGGAATTTCGCCCTAAAGGGCGGTGCTTTGAACCCAAGGCGAAATTTATTTGTAATTTACATTGCCTGAGATTAAATTCTGACAAACTTTTTAAACCGGAGTTTTTAACGCAAGCAGATGCCTGGAGCCTACGATTCCAAGAGAATAGAGCAAGAAATCCTCGAATTCTGGAACTCAGAAAAGATATTCGAAAAGTGCGCCCTGAAAAACAAAGGGAAAAGAAGGTTCTACTTCATTGATGGCCCGCCATACACCAGCGGAGCGATACACATAGGCCACGCATGGAACAAGTCATTGAAGGATGCCATTCTACGATACAAAAGGATGAGGGGCTTTGACGCCTGGAGCCAGCCAGGCTTTGACATGCACGGACTGCCGATAGAAGTCGCTGTGGAAAAGAAGCTAGGAATAAAGGACAAGAAGGAAATAGTTGAAAAGCTGGGTGTTGAAAGATTTGTGCAGGAATGCCAAAAATTCTCCATAGAGCAAATGCACCCGATGATTAAAGACTTCTCGAGGCTTGGCGTGTGGATGGACTGGAACAATCCCTACATGACCATAAAAAATGAGTACATCGAAGGCGCATGGTGGGCCCTCTCCAGATCTGACAAGAACGGGTACCTTTACGAGGGGAAGAAAAGCATGACTTGGTGCCCAAGGTGCGCTACCGCGCTTGCAAAACACGAGCTTACCTATAAGGACGCAACGGACACCTCTATATTTGTCAAGTTCCCTATCAAGGGGCAGAAAGATTCATTCCTGATAATATGGACCACAACACCATGGACAATACCTTTCAACCTCGCGGTGATGGTGCACCCAGAATTTGACTACATAACCGCCCAGGTGCATGAAACAGGGGAATACTGGGTAATTGCAAAAGCACTTGCAAACAAAGTCATTACTGAAACATGCGGATACAAGTACACTGTCAAGGATGAAAAAAAAGGGGCTGAGCTTGATGGCATGAAGTACATAACTCCTTTCCTATCAGAGATAGAATTTCAAGGCAGGGTGGACAGCATCAAGGCTCACACGGTTGTTCTGAGCCAACAATATGTCGAATTAAGCTCAGGCACCGGCCTGGTCCACACGGCTCCCGGCTGCGGCCCCGAAGACTTTGAAATCGGAAAAAAGAACGGACTGCCTGCGTTCAACACCCTTGATGAAACCGGAAAATTCACTGAAGCGGGAGTCTACGACGGGCTACACGCAAAAAAAGACGATAACGCATTCATCAAGCACCTTGAAAAAAAAGGGCTTCTCGCAGCAACGGTTCCTTTCAGCCATGAATACCCGCACTGCTGGAGATGCGAAACACCAGTAATATACAGGTCAACAAGCCAGTGGTTCCTGGCTGTTGAGAAGCTAAAGGAGGACATGCTTAACGAAAACGAGAGGGTTGCATGGGTTCCTGAATGGGCAGGCTCAAGATGGTTCAGCTCATGGCTCGAAAACCTGCAGGACTGGTGCATATCAAGGCAAAGGTTTTGGGGCATACCCCTGCCAATATGGAAATGCACGAAGTGCACTGAAAAAAGGATTATTGGAAGCAGCAAGGAACTCCCAATGCAGCCTGAGAACCTGCACAGGCCATGGATTGATGAAATAGAGTTCACATGCAACTGCGGAAGCCCGATGAAAAGGGTGCCGGACGTCCTGGACGTATGGCTTGACTCAGGTGCAGCTTCATGGGCCCCCCTTAATTACCCTGCTGAAGACGGGCTCTTTGAGAACATGTGGCCTGCTGATTTCATTCTCGAAGGAAAAGACCAGATCAGGGGATGGTTCAACAGCATGATGTGCCTTTCCATGGTATCCCATCAAAGAAACTGCTACAAAGCGGTGTACATGCACGGATTCGTCAACGATGCCCTGGGAAGAAAGATGTCAAAATCCCTGAAAAACACCATC
Organism: Candidatus Woesearchaeota archaeon; assembly: GCA_016180195.1. Taxonomy (GTDB): domain Archaea; phylum Nanobdellota; class Nanobdellia; order Woesearchaeales; family UBA10216; genus JACPBS01. The sequence goes on along the minus strand of JACPBS010000010.1, from coordinate 82,299 downwards.
TCACCCTATGAAGTAATAGACAACTACGGAGCAGACACATTAAGATATTATTCAATCGGAGGCGCCAAGCCCGGGTTCGACCTCAATTATAATTTTGAGGACATGAAGATAAAGCACAAAAACCTAACCGTGTTCTGGAACATTGCAAATTTCCTGCTTGAGCTGTCGGAAACAGCAAGCCTGGACGGAGACAAGGAACTTTCAATTGATGAAAGATACATCCTGTCCAAGCTGCACTCAACAACCGAAAAGGCAACTCAAATGTTTGAAAACTACTACATAAACGAAGTGCCCTGGATCATTGAGGACCTTCTCCTTGAACTCAGCAGAACCTACATGCAGATAACCAGGGAAAAAGCATCAGGAACCCCGGAGGAAAGAAACACGGTGCTTCACACAGTCTACACAGTATACCTGGAAGCGCTCAAGATGCTTTCACCAATCGCACCCTTCATAACAGAGAAGATTTACCAGGAACTCAAGCAGAAATTCGATTTTGAAAATGAAAGCATACACATGCATGAATGGCCAGAACCGGACAAGAAAATGATCAATGACAGGCTTGAGAAGGATTTTGAAACCGCCAAGGCAGCAATACAGGCAATGCTGGCAATTAGGGAAAGGGCCCGGGCAGGAATAAGATGGCCATTAAGCAAAGCCATAATCGTCACTAATGAACTAGAATCAGAAGACGTCAAGGAAGCAATCAAGAGGCAGGCAAACATAAAGGATCTAAGCATTCAATCAGAGTTCAAGGGCTCAAAGGCAACCATAAGGGCAGACTATGAGAAGCTAAAGCCCAAGTTCGGCAGCAAGTCAACCCAGATAATTGCCGCACTTGCAATGACTTCACCTGAAACAATACTAAAATACATAGAAAGGGAAGGCCAGTTCATCCTGAACATGGATGACCAGAGGATTGAGCTTCCACAGGAATGCTTCATAATAGCAAAGCAGCCCCCCCATGGCTACGAGTATGAATCTTTTGAAAAAGGCGAAGTTTACCTCAACATAATACCAACACCCGACCTTGAGGCAGAGGGCTATTCCAGGGAACTGGCCAGGAGGATACAAAGCATGAGAAAGACTGCAGGGCTAAAAAAGAGCCAGCACATATCAATACATGTAAAAGCCAGCGAGAAGTTGATCGAACCAATCTCCCGCTTCCTCATGCCAATGAAGGACAAGCTTGGGGCAACAAAGCTCGAAATAACAAGCCAGCCTGCAACAGACTTCAACACATCAAAAAAGGAAAGAATAAGGGAAAATGAGTTCGAGATCTCCCTGAAACTTACAAATTCGGATATCTAACAGGGGATTATTTACTTGGCGTCAGGCAACATATACTCACTTTTTTAAAATACCCTGTTTTTCAAAAAACATGGGAGAATTAGCTGATGCCTTAAAAGAAGACAGGGAACATATTGAAGAAATATCAAGCGGGGTTGGCAAAACTGTAAACTTAGATGCACTGATATATCGAACACATGAGCTAACTGTGTTTAGAACACTTGGAACAGAAGAAATGCTGACCCTGCATTTCGTTGCATGCGCAATGGTTGCAACCCAGGCTGAAAAGGCTGCTTGGTATGGAAGAACATTGAATGCGCTTGGACAAATTGAACATTATAGACCGTCATTGCGTGAACTGATTCATCATCATACTAGCGCAAAAGAAAGAGCTGAAGCCCTTCACGGACAATTCGTAAGGTTCTACATGCAAGTAGATTTAGAGCTGGGCCCAGAACCAAAAAGAAACGAGCAATATAAAACTATAAAGAAGATTTTCAGGAAATACAGTTCAACTAACCCCCAGGAAAGAATGGAACGCGAGGATTCCTATACCTGAATCGGACCAATCACCAAGGGATTCGGGCTTTGCAACACAAACGTGCAGGTCTTGTATATGGAAGTAGGCCTGAACTTGAGCTTGTAATCAAGCAAAGGCTTTGGGCTTCCTCCAAAATCTACAAAACGATAGCCACATTCCTTGATCATCGAAAGATCGTGCATATTGGCAAATTCACCCAACCCCTCATGCTTATAACTGTAAATGCCAACAGAAGAATAATAGCCGCCCTCAGAATTCGGGATATCCCAGCCAGCCATTATACTGCAGGGCTCTCCGTCAACAATCATAGTCTTTGCATGCCCGAAACCCTTGAATCCGCTTTCAACCATGTTGAGGTATCTATGATAAAACGCCTTATTATTGCCACGCCTGCTTATATCAAGGCCTTTCTGCTTCCTGCGCATAACCCACTCCATAACCAGGGCATTGAGCTGCTCCCTTGGAACATCAGCAGAATCAACAATCTCGAACTTTTTCATCCTGGCAAAACGATTCCTGATGTTCCTAAGCTTTTTCCAAACACCCCCCTCCATCCTGTCACCCGACCATTCTGAAAAATCAAACACAGGCCAATAAAGCGCAAATCTCGGGTCAGCAACCCTCACCCCTTCCCGTTTCGCCGCTTCCCTCCTGAACTCATCTGAAGATTCTACCACAAACTTAGCTGAAAGCCTGCCCGCAGCCTCCACAAGGAGATCAAGCCTTTCATTCTCCGGCGCCAGCACATTACCCAGAACGACCCATTCATTCATGCTGGGAAAAAACTGGGCAAGAAGCCCCTTCCAGCTGCCAAAGCTTATGAACACATTCTTCCCGGAAGGCTCCTCAAGATCAAGGTAATGAAAATAATTATGTTCAGGAGAGCTGCCATGCCGCTTGATACAGCCAGTGATAAGGCTTTCATTGCCCTTCACATCCTCAATCAGCTTCATCCCTAACCACCATATAGCTTTTCAGCAGCCTCACAGGATGATAGCTCATCTTGGCTGACTTGAGATATTCGACACCCATATCCTCCTGCGCATTCACAAATGTACAGGAACCCCAGCATCTCTTCAGAAATTCAGAAAAAATGAATTCAGGAAGACCCTTAAACATAAGATTGGTCTTTTCAACAATAACGCTGCATGTGTCCGCATTAAGCAAGCTTCCAAAGGTCATTCCCTGGATCCTGCCATCTATAACCACTACAAGCCCCTTAAGACCCAGCTCGTCTGCCAGAATGACTGTCTCCCTTGCCAGCCGCGCTTCGGTATTGAACTGGAACCTTATGCTCTTATTTATTGATGAAGACTCGGCCTTCTGCCTTTTCCAGACATCCAAAAGCTCAAGGCAACCCTTACGATGCCTTTCCGAGTCAAAAACCTCGACCATGGGGCGGTAATTCGAAAGGAAATGGTTTATTAGGTTCCTTTTCTTGCCGTACCTGCCACCCTTAAGCTCGACAAGGTCCTTCACCGAATAAATATACTCCTGGCTTTGACTGACGAGCTTGAAGCCTTCAAGCTCGCTGTACTCATCATAAAGCTCCTCGGGCAGGTAGCAAAGCCTTCCGTCCTTTCCGAGCAAAGAGAAGCATGCACTCAATGTTTCCTTAAGCTTTCCACCCCCAATAACAGGGCCCCACAGGACAGTACTGCCTCCGAAATCAGCAAATGCACAAAGATTACCATTAAGAGGGAACCATCTAATGTTGATAAGCTTATCCCAGATGTAAATCATAGAAAAGTCCTGATCCGCGAGAGGCATCTTCAATGAACTGTAAGCCCTCTCAAAAAAAGGCTTATCAGACAGTTCTATAACTTTGACACCGTAATCCAACATAGAAGCTGATGCCATTATCCTGAAAAAGTTAATTGCATAGCAAGTTAATAAAGTTTTTGAAAATGGGTCCGCAGCATGAGTAACAAAAATCCGCTGATCGGAGCAATCTTCGACCTAAAGGGTGGGGATTTGAACCCAAGGCGAAATTTATCTGAAAATTTTTGCCTGTTTTCCTTGATTGTGCCAACAATAACAATGGTTGGACGCTTTTTTGCTGGGCGAAAAAAGCTCTCGCCACCCCGGATGGGGCATCCCCCGGATCGCCAACCGTTGTTGGCACTATTAGAACAACTGTTAGACCGGGCTGCTCTTATGGAGGAGGCTATTCTGCGAATAGTTGTCAAATTAGGTTGAAGATACTGAATGCCTGTACTTAAGCAATGCTCACCAATTCAATTTTTTTTCTTAGCAGTCAAACCTATAAAACCAGAATAACCGCGATCCTTATCTTCGATGTCAATTGACCTTATTTTTATCTTAAAGAATCCCAGGGCCTTAACTTGGGCTTCAATGAAAGCCTCGTTGACTGGAAAAACAGAAAACAACTGGTCCCTGACCTTGTACGAAGTGCCATTTTTCAATAAAGTCATGACCAAAAGACCGTCCTTGCCAAGCAGAGAAACAATGTTTCCAAGGGACTGCCTGAAGTCATCGGCTGTTGATACAACCCCCTCTACGCAAAAATTGCTTGCAACCACGTCAAACTTCCCGGAATCGCCGATCGGATTTGAATTCAATATATCACATCGGACCAGCTTTTTTACCTTGCGCCTTAATCTCTCCTTGCACGATTCCAAAGCTGCAAGGGTAACTTCTTTTTTCTCCAGCCTCAAAACCAGCTCAAAGTACTTGTCCCAGTTGAATGCATCGTCCTTCTTCTGAAGCCATTTCCTTACCTCGCCAAGGTTTTCCTCAAGGTAATCTGAGAAGAAAATCTCATCCACGGCAGAACTGGCGCTGATTATCGAATATATTATAGGGCCTCCCCCCACCTCCAAAAGCCTCTTTCTGGGCCCCATCATTGAATAGGTGTCATGAAAGAATTGAAGGAGAAACTTGCTCTCATCATCATAGTCATACTCATTTTCCATGAAATACTCCTGAAGATAGCCCTTAGCCGAGAACTTAGTGTAAATTCCTTTCATTGAAGTAACCCATCATCTTGTAAACAAGCTTCGCAGCAAGGAAATCTGAAGACACGTTCTTCTGCGGCGAAAGCTCAACAACATCAAATCCAACCACCTTTTTTTTCCCAGACACCCTTTTCAGGAAAGCGAGAAGGGGATACCATCCCAGGCCACCGGGCTCGGGAGTGCCAACAGAAGGCATAATGCCCGGGTCTAATACATCCAGATCAAGGGTAACATAAACTTCATCCCCCAATGCGGATATTGCCTCATCCATCCATGAATCATTCTCCGCCATGTCCTTTGCAAAGAATATCCTTTGCTTGGATTCTTTGATGAAATCAGCTTCCTCCTTGCTCAGGCTCCTGATTCCCGCTTGAACAACAGGACAGATTTCCGAAATCCTCCTTGCTGCACAGCCATGATCAAATCTCGAACCCCCGTTCTCGTCCCTAAGATCTGCATGAGCATCGAGATGAAGAACTGACAACCCAGGATAAGAGTCCTTGAATGCCCTTACAGAGCCTATACTTAGAGAATGCTCCCCTCCAAGCATCACAACAAACTTCTTGTCATGCAAAAGCTGCATGACTGCTTCACAAACCCTGCTTGCCATCTTCTCAGGATCAACAAGAATGTCGAGCTCGTCAAGCGTACATATCCCGAGCTCGGAAAGGTTCTTCCCAGACTCCAAGTCAAAAAGCTCCATGCTCCTGGATGCGGAGATTATAGCTGACGGGCCATCCCTTGCACCCGGCTTAAACGAGGTTGTCGCGTCATAGGGGACAGGAAGGATCACTATTCTGGATTTCTCATAACCCGATAGCTGCCTGGGGATTGCCCCGAAGTTAAAAGGGGATGAAAAGTGAGGATTCATTTTCCTGGTCATGTTAAGAAATATATAAAATTTGCCAGCAACAAACTACTGGTCTGCCTTGGACCTGTCATGGTTCACTATGTTTTCAACCATGTTCATGTCCTTTGGAAACTCCCTACCCCTGTTCGTCACCCTCTTGCTGAAGTTCCCTATCGAGAATGCCTTGACAAGATACTCGACTGTGCGGTCTATATCAAAATTCTTGCATGAATAAATGTCACATGTAAGGAATCTTTTCTCAGGATATGTATGGATAGTGATATGCGATTCAGCAATTATAACGACTCCGCTGAATCCCCTGTCCTCAGGCTTCTCCTTTCCATCATAGTAAAGTATGTATGGAGGCATAAGCTTGGTCATGCCTATCCTTCCCGGAAGCGTATCCAACAGCCCGTAAAGAACATTCATGTCATCAAGCTTTTCCTGATCGCAGTCATATGCATCCAAGGTCAGGTGCGGGCCGAAACCAAACTTAACGCCGAATTTTCCGCGCCTTGAAATTTGTTTGTCAGAAGATGTTTCTTCAGTTTCACTCATCTTGGTAATTATCACCTGATGCATTATTATTGCTGCAACATATATTTAAACCTTTCTATTTTTTTAAAAAACAAAAAAATCCTCGACGAGAAATTTCAGAAAAAAATCAAAACGCAGGATGGAAAAAAGAAATTTTTTTCATGCAAAAAATTTTCCGACGCAAAATTTCAACAAAATTTTGAAAACCAATGCATTAAAAAAATTTTTATATAATCATTTCTTAAATATTCCTGTCATGAACATATCGCGCGACACTCCGCTTTCAGAGCTTACCCTCAGAAAGTATGAGAAACCAATGAACCTCAAGGAAAGGGAGCTCATAAAAAAAGTCTGCCTCACAATCGGCATGCTCCAACCCGGCGACTCAAGGGATGTCATGGTTGACGTGCTTCAAGTCCTGCTGAGGAGCAAGAAAAAGCGAAAAGCCCTGAGCGCAACGGAAATCGAGAAGAAAGTCATAGAAAACAGGAAAAAACACAAGCTTCAACTGACCGGGATAGCCTCCTCAAACATCAGAAGGCAGCTAAAGAGGCTAAAGGATCTGTTCATAATCGAAAAAGTCCTGAACAAGTACAGGATAACCGAATTCATGTCGCTTAACGAGATCTATGATCAGAAAATAGAAAAATTCGTGCTTCAAAGCATCGTCCAGCGCGCAAAGGAATACTTTGCAAAAACAGATGAACTGGCTGATTCTCGTCGGTAAAACGCAACATTTAAATATAAGCTTAACGAAGGAGCAGGCAGGAAAAGCAGATTTTCCGAGGATAAAAATCTAAAAAGGGTGAAACATAATGGCTGAAAAGGTTGCAAAAGTAGGAGTTAAGAAGGAATCAGGCTACCTGTACTTTGTCGACAAGAAAGGAAACGTGGCCAAGGCAAAGATGGTCCGGGGAGGAGGAAAGAAGGGAAGACAGAAGCAGGAAGTAGTCGCTAAGCCCGGCGTCAAGAAGGAGAAAGGATACCTTTACTTCATAGATGGAAAAGGGGACGTGTCAAGAGCCAAGATGGCACGAGGAGGAAGAAAGAAGAAGAGGAGATAAATCTTCCTCTAACCAGCTCATAATTTTCCTGTTGGAAAATTATGAACATTTTCTTTTCTGCCAAATTCCCTAACTATGATCTCGTTGCGGCTCTTCACGTCTACAAGCAGGATTCCTAGCTGTTTAAGGATCTCTGCTGATTCCCCGCATGAATCGAATGCATGCCCATTTTTCTCCGGCGGACTGTATACGAGGGCTCCGCACCTGAATTCGGGGGAAATCCTCTCAGAAAACCTGCCATTCATGAATTCGATAGGAGATCTACTCCCTGAATCAACTATTCTTTCGCAAACAGAATATGCGTAGCCAGACAAGCCATTGTTAGGGTAATTGGACCCCAAAGGAAGCACTGCCACGAACTCATCAGAACCCCCGGTTGTACTGCACCTTCCGACAAAGTCGTAAGGCCTCAACTGCTCCTTCATCCGCAAAACAGCTTCCAGAAGCAGCTGATTTCCGGCATCAAGCCCGAAATTATTATTTACGTATTTCAGCCCCTTAAGATCCATCTGCAGGAAAAAAACAGGAGACTGCTGCCTATATGCCCTGCTCAGTTCCTCTGGCATTCTCTGCTTCAGCGCCCTAAGATTGGGAAGGCCTGTAAGCTCATCCACCATGGATTCACACCGGTACCTTACAAGCATTCGGGAAAAAACATATGATGCAGGGAAAGATATTGCTCCATTTACAGCAGCCTGAATCATGGCCTGCCCATAATCCTGATTTGACAGAGCATTAACAAGTAAGGGAGAAAATGAATTCGCAACTGCAGCAGCGTAAGCCAGGCATTTCAGGAAAGGCCATTCACCAAGCCTCGCAACTCTATCCCTGACTTCATAAGCTGAAACTATCCCATCCAGATTCATAACTACTGGATAGTGATTAATTATTTAAATATCTTTGCATTTTAGCTTCTTCAACGCATTTATCGCCTGAGCAGGGTTTCTGCTCCCATAAACATAAGAACCGGCCACAAGAACATCTGCCCCTGCACCTACAGCCTTCTTGGCCGTATCAAGATTAATGCCTCCGTCAACCTCAATCAGCACATCAAGATCCTGTTCCAGGATCATGGACCTTATCTGCCTAATCCTTGAAATGGATGACATGATAAAACCCTGCCCTCCAAAACCCGGATTCACAGTCATCACAAGAACCAAGGAAACATGGCCCAGGGCAGGCTTAACCGCGGAGACAGGGGTTGAAGGGTTCAATGCGATTCCAGGCAAAGCACCCAACTCCCTTATCCTTTTCAACGTACGAATACTCGAATCAGCTTCAACATGAACGGTAATGAACGTGGCTCCAGAGACAGCAAACCGATCCAAAAAGCCTGAAGGCTTCTGGATCATAAGATGCGCCTCGATGGGCAAGGCCGTATGTCTTCGAATTGAAGCAAGAACCGCAGGACCAAAAGTGATATTCGGCACGAAAAGGCCATCCATGACATCAAAATGAATCATATCAGCAGCCTTGCCGACCCTGTACACCTCCTTTCCCAAAGAGCTGAAATCAGCAGCAAGGATGGAAGGCGAAACCTTAGCCATGATCCAGCTTCTGCAATACTTATTTAAATAATTGTTGATTGACATAATAAATGCCGCCAGGACACGTCGCAATAATACTTGATGGCAACCGAAGGTATGCAAAAAAGCTCGGAATGAACCGGCTCAAAGGCCACGAATATGGGGCGAAAAAGCTAATTGAGGTGCTTGGATGGCTAAAGGACGCAGGTGTCAGGGAGGTCACGCTTTATACTCTTTCTACCGAGAACCTCAAGAGGAGCGCTGTTGAGATAAACGCGCTGTTCATGCTGTTCAGCGAATCAATAAAAAAGGCAAAGAACGACAGCAGGCTAAAGGATACTGGAACAAGGGTAAGGTTCATAGGCAATCTAAGCCTGCTGCCCATGCAGCTGCAGAATGAAATGGCTGATCTCCAGGAAATCACAAAGTCCCAAAAAAGGATGACCGTTAACTTCGCAATCGCATACGGCGGGAGAACTGAAATAGTTGAGGCTGCCAAAAGGATAGCAATCGAAGCAAAAAAAGGGAACGAACCCGAAATAAGCGAGGATACCTTCTCAAGCTACCTTTACCTTTCAAGCGAGCCGGACCTGCTTATAAGGCCCGGAGGGGAAAAAAGGCTGAGCAACTTCCTCCTATGGCAGCTCGCATACACAGAGCTCATATTCATTGACAAGCTGTTCCCCGAACTTGAAAAGGAAGACATCATGCAATGCCTTGCCGAATATGAAGTAAGGGAAAGAAGGATGGGGAAATAAAAAATCCCAATCGGAGCTATCCTCAGCCAATCCAATCTTTGCCAAAGTTGATCAGACGAATTCAATCCCTTCAATCCGAAGATAATACCTGCCCACGACAGAAGGAACAATGAAAAAGAAAAGCCAGTAAAAAAAGAAAAAAACAAATAACACGCCGAATATACTGATTACCGATAAGGCAAACAGCACTCTTGCAGTTACCTGTCTTATTAGCTATCCGTCAAACCACGTTCTTCTTGATGTGCTTGATCGTTGTCTTTGCCTCTTCTTTCAATGCAAACCCGAACCCTAGCCCGAGCGCGATAGCAAGGCCAAGCGCAAAACCTGCAACCAGGATCAAGCTGGTGGTCGTGGCAAACGATATGTTAATGCCTATCTGGTCCAGTGCTGTCATTGCCACAAAGAATATCAGGAACCATCGGACTGCAGAGCTTGCAAGCTTGACTCCCTTCCTCTTTGCGTGCAGCATCCTATCAGCAATGTAGTCTGAAATGATAAGGCCTACAAGCAGGATAATCACTGCTGCGATCAGATCAGGAATCCATGTCGCAAGATCCCTTAAAAGGGTGGATATTGTTCCAAGCCTCATTATCTCTGACGCAGGGATAAGGAACAACGAAAAAACGTACCATTTGGTAATGCCACCTGCAAGATTCGAAATGCTGACAAACCCGATCGAATGGGCAACACCTGCCCTCTTAACATGATGATCGATGCCTGACTTCTCCAAAAACCTATGTGTCAAAAAACCAAACGCAGCACCGACAACATAACCAACTGCAATCACAAACAATCCGCCAATTATCGATGGAACTGCCCTTGCGAAGCTGTCCCAAAGCTCAAACAGCGGATACATTAACGAAAAATCCGTGTTAGCCATCTCAAAGCACCTCTTTTGGTTGCATTTCAGGAACAAAAAGTTTAAATAGTTTTCTTACTATTCAAAAGTGATCAAGCATAAGAGATCTTCTTCAGGATGTGCTCATTACCCTTCCACTCAAGGGCCTCTGAAAGAACTTCACCGATGTTATCAACGGGAATTATCCTTATTTTAGAGTAATCCGACTTGTCCATGATGATATCCTTGAGATTAGTCCTCGGGACAATCACATTCATTATGCCCGCCTCAAGCGCAGCCTCAACCTTTGATGAGACCCCTCCAACAGGAAGCACCTCTCCGCGAACAGAAAGGCTGCCAGTCATCGCAACATCCTGCTTTACCGGGATGCCCTTCAATGCAGAGATTATTGCTGTTGCCACCGCGATGCTTGCAGAATCCCCCTCAACACCCTCCCCATAGGTCTGGAGGAACTGGACATAGATATCACGGGTCTTCCTGATATCCTCTCCGAAAAACTTCTTTATGATAGCAGAAACATTCAACACAGCCTCTTTGGCAATCTCCCCCAGCTTGCCTGTAGCAATAATTTCCTTAGCCTCCCCGCCAGGCGTGACCTCGGCCTCGATAGGCATGATAAGACCTGAATAAGATGTGCCGCCCCCAAGAACCGCAAGCCCATTCACCCTGCCAATTTTCTTGCCAGAGGTAATAATGACCTCATACTCCTTCCTGTGCTCAATTATCTTGTCAGCGATCTGCTGCTCAAGGGTTCTGGCCATCTTCTTCGCATTGAGGACGTGCTTCTTTTCAACAAACTTGGAACTTTCCTCTGTAGCCAGGTCACCTGCTGCACGGACAAGCCCTCCAAGCTCCCTAAGATGAAGCGTCAAATGACCCTTCCTGTTAGCAGCCCTCCTGGCAGCAATTATTATCTGATCCACAGCATCCCTGCTGAAATGAGGTATCTTCTTGTCCTTGGACACCTCCTGAGCAACAAAATTCGCGATCTTAAGCCTGTTTTCCTCAGTATCAGGCATGGTCTCCTTCATAAAAACCTCATACCCATAACCCCTAACCCTTGACCTTAATGCAGGGTGCATCTGCCTGATTGTCTCTATATTCCCGGCAGCAACAAGAATGAAATTACACGGAACTGACTCAGTCCTGACCATGGCGCCAGCAGACCTCTCACTCTGACCTGTTATGGAATACTTGCCTTCCTGCAGCGAAGTCAAAAGCTCCTGCTGGGTCGAAGGCTGAAGCGTTGCTATCTCATCAATAAAAAGAACACCCATGTGCGCCTTATGGATCATTCCAGCAACAACCCTCTCATGGGCAGGCGTTCCAAGGCCGCCGGAATTATGGGTGAGCAACTGCGCAACCACATAAGTACCAGTACTGGTGGTTAGATTATAAACATGCCCCAAGAATTTCTCCTTTGAGACGGAAACAATTTCATCAAAATCAAAAGTGCCCTGCACAACATCACGCAGCCTAAAAAGGTCTTCATCGTTGGTAAAAGAAAGGAACCTATCCAAAACCTTTTGAAGCAAACGCCGTGTTGGAGCCGAATGGCTTGGGACTTCCGGGTTTAAGGCATAATATGCATCATGAGTTTTACCCTTACTAAGCCCGGCCTTTAGCCTGATCCTTTCCATCCAGCCAAATTCAACAGGAATCACATCATCTTTCGAAACATGCCTGAAACTGGTCGAACTCAAATAGGAATCCAGGTTTGCCTTATGAGTTGGATTAATCGTCAACTCCCTATAAACTCCTGCAAACTCAAAATCTGAAAAGATAATTCGTGGCTGAATTATGCCCTTTGCCAACCCAAACCCGTGGTCAGGCCTATGCCTTATTTTTGCCCTAACACCTATCTTAAGGAGGAGCGCAGTAATATCTGGAATAAGCTCCTTGGAAACTATTTCAAACTGACCCTGCTTACCCACATATCCATCTATCGAGATGTAACGGGCCAAAAATCTAAATACGCCCTCTTTTGGCAAGCCAAATAATACTTCAGGAAGTTCTTTTTTCCCATTCTTTTTTACCCCCATTTTTAAAAGGGTTCTTACAAGTTCTGCAGAATTTAAATAAATTTCAATATCGCCGCCCCTGTTTATTATTCTCGGAACATGACCAATAGCCTTGATCGTGGCTTTATATGCCTCTGCCTTCCATTTTGTTCTAACTTTAAAAGCAACAGACCTCTCCCTTATGCAGCCATCTGACAAGGTTTCTGCAAGGAAATTAATAAAAGAAGGGCTTAACCTTTCACTAGCCGTGATAGGAATCCTGTTTGGAACAACACATCTCATTTTTCTTGAAATTGAGGCTGCAGGAATGAAGTCAATATGGCCCGCAGGCGAATAAATGGCAACAGGATGGTTCGGAGTAACCCTGATCTTATAACCCCTCGAAGTCTCCAAAACAATCAGTTCATCATCAAAAAATCTTCTGAAAACCCTAAAAACTTTCGCAGAAGTGAATCCGAAACCAGATTTTATGCCGGACAACACATCGAATTGATCCTGATCACGAAGTTCCTTCTCGCCATCTGAATCTAAAAATGGATCAACCAGATCCTTGATCTTAACCGGCTTTCCATTAGGCAAATGAATAAGTTCGTCGCCAGGGATACACTGGAAAGGATCATGCAATACATCGCCAAGCAATGCACCTGCATGAGCCCCGGTTGCGTCAAAAAAAGGAACCTGCTTCTTGCTGAAATTATCAACTATGACCTTCGGAATCCTGCCCCTGTTATCAGCCTTCCTGCCAAAATTAATGAACAGGATGAAGCTCGCGAAAAAAACCATCCCTCCAAGGAAAAAAGCGATGAACATCAAACCGCCAAGAAGATAACCCCCAACGTTTGTATAATGGTTAAATGCCCACCATGGCGAAATGATCGTCACTATGAGAAGAGCAAGCATAATTGCGTTCTGGTACTTGAAGACATTCGTCGCCTCAAGCCTGGACTTAGTCACGAGCTCCCTGCCCTGGCCAGCCGGAACCGTCCTGATCAAAGGCTGGTTCTCGTCATTAGGGTTTGAAAAGGAAATTACATCAACAAGCTTCTCCTTAGGAAGAAGCTCAGCAAGGGCCATCCCCAACATTGACTTGCCAGTTCCAGGATTGCCTATGAGAAGAACATGCCTCCGTTGCTTTGCAGCCTTCCTAATAGTCCTGACAGCGTCCTCCTGACCAATCACCTGGTCCACAATCCTCTGTGGAACCTTGATATCAGCAGTAGTCTTAAAATCAAGCCCTTCCATCAGCTGCCGGGATATGAGCCCGATATTTAAAAGTAGCGAAAACCACAGACTACATCTTCCTTACAGCCTCGATCCCGAGAAGATTAAGGCTGGTTTCGAGAACCTGCCTGGCAGCAGAGACAAGCACAAGCCTGGCTGTGCTTAGATCATGATCATCGCTGATAACCGGGCATTCATGATAGAACCTGTTGAAGCAGTCTGCAAGGGACTGCGCATAATTAGCAATAAGATGAGGCCTCAACTGTAGGGCAGCCTTCTCAGCCACATCAGGGAAATCAGCAAGCAGCTTGACCAGCTCATGCTCCACAGAAGTCTTAAGGAGAGAATAATCAACCTTGCCCTTTTTTGAATGGCCTGCCTTACTGATAATACCGGCTATCCTTGCATGGGCATACTGGATATAAGGAGCAGACTCGCCTTCAAAGCTAAGGGCATGATCCCAGTCAAACGTTACATTTTTCTCAGGGCTGACCTTTATTATGTGATATTTTAATGCTCCATACCCGATGCTGCGCGCAAGCTGCTTCGAAAAACGGGCCTTCTTCCTCCCCCTTATCTCAGCTTCCGCCTTTTCCAACGCCTGAGACATAAAATCCTCAAGCAAAACAACGTTCCCGGACCTTGTTGACATCTTCCCGCTGGCCAGCAGGACAAACGAGTAATGCACAGCCTCAGGAGCAGGAAAGCCAAGGAGAGATAACGCTGCAGAAAGCTGCCTGAAATAAAGCTTATGATCCTCCCCAAGCACAACTATGTTCCTTCCCTTCGATAACTTGTCAACAGTATAAGCCAAATCCCTCAATCCATAAAGGGAAGTCCCATCCGCCCGCGTTAAAACAAGAACCGGCGATTTCATGTCCAGATTAAATCCCTCAAGGTTGAGAACTTTCCTGCCTTCAGCATCAACAAACACCTTCCCTGAGGATTCAAGCCTGCCTAGAACCTCGCCAGTCTTCCGGCTGAAAAGATAATCAGACTCATAGTCAAAGCAGTCAAACCTAATGCCTAGCTCATAAAGGATTCCTGACTGCCCTTTAACGCACATTTCAACAACCTGCCTGAACTCCTTCCGGACTTCCTTATCACCATCCTCAAGCTTTTTCAATAGGGCAAAAACATCCCTTTCAATGCCCGGGTCTGCCTCAAGCTCAGAATTAATCCTGATATACTCTGAAAGCATATCCTTAAAAGCGAGCTTCCTGCCCCTGCATCCAAGCACAAGAAGAGCGATCTGCTTCCCGATATCATTGACAAAAAAATGCGCATCAACCTTGTAGCCATGAAACCTAAGAAGCCTGACTATGGAATCCCCAATAATGCTGTTCCTCGCCCTGCCCACATGAGGGCTTGCATTCGGGTTAATGCTCGTGTGCTCCACCAAAACAGTGCCTTTGGACTTCAAGGACCCATAATCCTTACCCTCAACCATCACTGCATCAACAACCTTCCCAGCCATCCATGCCCTGTTCATGAAGAAATTAAGGTAGGGGCCATGAGCCTCAACCTTCTCAAAAAACCTGCCTGGGCTGATCTTGGACTTCAAATCAACAGCAATCCTGTCAGGAGCCATCCTTAACTTCTTTGAAAGCGAAAAGCAAGGAAATGCAAAGTCACCAAGGTCCTGAGAAGGGGGAATGGAAATGTGCCGCTCAGCCTCTTCCCTTGGAATACCTGTCTCATCTGAAATGAGCTTTGCAACTGCATCCCTAAAAACATTCATAGCAGATTGAAACAGGAATGATGTTTATTAAGGTTATGCATACCAGCAGCATCTCCGCAGCATGAGTAAAAAATTGTTGCCTGTTTTCCTTGATTGTGCCAACAACAATGGTTGGACGCTTTTTTGGTTTGGCAAAAACCCAAATCACGCTTTCAGCGTGATTTGGCCCAATTGAGCTTTGCTCAATTTGGGAGCTTCTCGCCACCCCGGATGGGGCATCCCCCGGATCGCCAACAGTTGTTGGCACTATTAGAAGAACTGTTAGAAGACGTATTCTGCTTGTAAAACCCAATTCGCCTTTGTTTAACCAAGGGATCACATACCCTAAGCCATCCTTGACAGGCATTCCTCATTGACCCTGAACGTATTTCGGGAATACGAACCTTCCACTTCCCTCAGTGCCAGCTCAAGGGTTTTCCCGCAGCTTCCATTATCGTTCATAACGCTTTCGATGGTATAGAATTCTCCCTTAACTACGGCACCATCACTTCTCCTCGCGTAAACCACTGTTCCAGGGCCATAAAGTCCATGGCAAGCCCCCTTCAAATAACACTGCAGCATGGCTATAATTTTTTCCATTGTTATAAAAATTTTCTCACAAATGGATGCGGTTTCGGAATCTTCGCACCGGCACCGAAGACATTCCATCATGCACGGATAATAATCGGATTATTTCCCGATACTGATAATAAAACAAACCGCATAATATGATGCATGATAAAGCAGAACTACACGAGGAAAAATGATGCGGGCTTTTTCACCCCGATAAAAAGAATGCTTGTACTTGGAGCAGCTGTTTCAACCATAGCATATATAGGCGGAAAAACAGATTTTGACAATTCAGTTGACAGATACTTCGGCAAAAAAAAGCCGGAGATTTCAATTAAAGCAGCGCAAAGGAACGGGGATCTCGAATACACCCTTGTCTATGAATCCCATGGGAAAAAAGAGGAATTGCCTGTCAGGATAGGGGAAAACGGGATTCATGCAGGGGATCTGGACTACAGGCTTAGAGGCATAGACTACGGGTCAATGAGCCATGAACAGGCATCAGAGCATGCAGGGAAAGCATTGAATATTCTTGACAGGGAAAAACGGATCGAACTCATGCTTAACAGGGCTGATGCAAAGGAATATTCCAAATCCATATGGAACAGGCTTGAGGGCAGGCAAAAGAATGAGATCCTGAAAGCCGAGCTGGAAAAGCTTCTGAAATAACAATGCGAGGTGCAAAAAATGCATGTGCTAAAGGGAGGACTGAACGGGAATGATGCAGATGATGAATTCATAAAGAAACTTGAAAGCCAAGGATACGCGAATCGAGAAACAAGGGGACATGAAAGCACAGCTGAAGAGCTGAGAAAAGCATTAACAGGAAGACAAAATGCCGGATCGTCAGGTTTTCTTGATGTGAAGGAGGGACTGGACAGCCTTGTGATGGTTCAGTCAGCAATTGACCACAGGATAAGGACTGAGAACTCAACAATCCTTTACATAGGAGACAGGGTGGCAAGGGTTGCGATAGAAAAGATCAGCGGAAGGAGGCAGGATCCAAAAAGCCTGGAGCAGCTATTTGAGGACGAGGTGGATGTCATAAGGGCACTAAGCACATCACTGACAGGAGCCCTGGTCTATTCAGAGCATGTGCTGGACAACATAGTTGTTTACAGGGATGACACGGTTCTGGCAAAATTCTTCGACTCCATCCAGAATTATGAAGGCATAGAGCTGTCATCAAAGGAAGTGCTTTCGCTTTACAAGGAAGCTGAAGCAAGGCTAAGCAAGGCGCACCCGAATGACCCTCAATATCCAATGCTCTACAAGGCCCACAGCTCACTTCACAGGAAGCTGATGTCCCTTGACAACGAGCTTTCCAAATGCAACCAGACCATCGTGTTCAGGTCAGCGGAACTTGACCTGCTGAAAACACATATAGAGCTGGTAAACTACGGAGTGCTTCTTCTTGACAGGCTTAACAACTATGTAGGTGATGTTGCAGAGCATGTTGACAGGACAAAAGAGGTGTACAGGTTCTTCAGGGAAAGCTATATAGGAATGGATGCGGTCTACAGCGCATTCAGTGAGCTTTCAAGATGCGTGATGACCGGAGCGAGAGAAATGGGACAGCAGATAAGCAGGATGTCCGAGATGGCAAGGTCAACTGGGGGAGAAAACATGCTGCCCGAAACTCTGGGACGGCTCCTCTCAGGATATAAGGCAACCATTTTCTCTGCGGACTCCAGAAGCAGGAATTGTTTTGACTCAAGGGCCAACGCAATCAGACAAAGCAGGGGATAATAAGGGAGTTAGCCAAACTCCCTTACTGTCTTCTGGCTTATCCCCAAAAAGTTAGTCTTGGCCTGATGCTCCCTAAAGCGGACATCGAGGTGCATCCTCACCTCATTGTTGATGTATTTCTTCTTTATAGGAATGCCTTTATGGATCATGTTCGTGATATGCCCACGCACCAGAAACTCGCTTTCCCTGATCCCTGAAGATATGTCCCTATAAGAAAGCATTTTGTCTGCAGTGTACATCACGAGAAAGACATCCTTTTCCTTTTCACTCAGCTTGATATCCTCTATCCTTGCCTCCTCAAAATTCATGCCCGCATTCTTAAGCGTCAAAGCAATCTGCTCAACCCTCTCGCCCAGCCTGTCAATCTTGCAATCAAGCCTACAGAGGTATTCATGGTTAGCCTGAACCTCCTCTGTTGACTGGTTTATAGCCTCAAGATGCTCATCAAACTCTTCATAGATATCCTTCAATGCAATTCCCAGCTCAGCCCTAACCTCCTGGGCTTCAGTCAGGAAACTAGATAAGACCTCTTTTCGCATTAATTACCACCCCACAACTCAAAAGCAACAAACCTGTTAAGGGTTGCTTAAATAGTTTTTGGTGATTGAAAGGATATTTTTTATATTACCAATATTGATCATCGCAGCATGATATCCAGCCAATCACAGCTCGCAGTGATCCTATCAAAACTCAAGGGGTTTTCCTCCCCAAGCGCGACATCAGAACAGTACATGACTGATTCTGAAACAGCTGCCGAAGTGATTTGGACTGCCTACATGAAAGGCGACCTAAAAGGCAAAAGCATCGCGGACCTCGGATGCGGAACAGGGATATTGGGCATAGGCTGCCTGCTTCTCGGTGCAAAAAAGGCAATGCTTGTTGACAAAGACCCTGAAGCACTGGAAATAGCAGGAGAAAACCTATCATCAGCAGGCCTCAAGGCGAAAATAATCTGCTCGGACATTTCAGGCTTCAATGAAAAAACAGACATCGTGATCCAAAACCCCCCATTTGGAACAAAAACAAGGCACTCGGACAGGGAGTTCCTGGAAAAGGCATTCCAGACAGCACCAATAATCTATAGCTTCCACAAGACCGCGACTGAAGGATTCCTAAAGGCGATCTCGGAAGACAACAAATACAAAATCACTGACAAGCTCCAGTTCATGATGCCGCTGAAAAAAACAATGAGCTTTCACAAAAAAAAGATAGAGCGAATTGAAGTCAGCTGCTTCAGGCTAGCGAAAGGTATTTAAATAGGCGTGAAACACAAGTTAAAAATGGAAATAAATATCGTTGAGGAAACTCCAAAAAAGATATTTCTCGAAGTCAAGGGGGAAGGGCACTCGTTATTGAACAGCGTAAAGACTGCATTGTGGTCAAACAAGCATGTCAAGGTAAGCACATACAACCTGGACCATCCTCTTGTAGGCATCCCAAGAATGCTGCTGGAAACTGATGGCGAGATAAAACCCAGAAAAGCAATAATAGAAGCCACGGAAAAGCTGCAAACCGACCTTTCAAAGCTGAGAAAGGACATATCAAAGATAAAATAAAACACCTGAGCTTTTAATAATAGTCAGGTTTGTCAAACATAACGGGAGCAAAAAAAAAAACATTAAAAACTTACGCTCCTCAAAATGAAATAGAGGTGAAAAAATGGTCTGGTTCCTGATTTCTGTTTTAGTACTTCTGTTTTTTATAGCCATTCTAGGAATAAGGGTGCTGATAGAATATGAGAGGGCAGTCATATTCAGGCTGGGAAGGTATTCAAGGGTGGAAGGACCCGGACTTATATTCTTCATTCCGATCATAGAAGGAATAAGGACAGTTGACTTAAGGATAAAAACAGCCGACATACCCAGACAGGAAGTAATGACCAAGGACAACATACCTGTGCTGGCAAATACAGTGGTTTATTTCAAGGTTGAAAAGCCCGAGATCGCTGTTATCAAGATAGAGGATTTTGAATACGCAGTCAGGCAATACACGCAGGCAGCACTAAGGGATGTAATGGGCAACTATGAGCTGGATTTCGTTCTTGCGGAAAGAGAGAAGATAGCGGGGAGCATAAAAAACATAGTTGACTCAGAAACATCAGGATGGGGTGTTGATATAGAGGCAATCAAGATACAGGAAATAGAGCTTCCATCTGAAATGAAAAGGGCAATGGCCAAGCAGGCAGAAGCTGAAAGGGAAAGAAGAGCGATGATCATAGCATCAGACGGGGAACTGAAGGCTTCTGATAATCTCAGGAAAGCAGCAGAAAACCTTTCCAAAAGCCACGGCGCACTTCACCTCAGGACCTTGCAGACAATACGGGACATAGCAGCAGACCCTTCTGAAAAGATAGTGCTGTTCCTCCCCTCAGACATGGGAGACCTGCTTGGAAAGATTGTCAAAAGATGAAAAATCCTTTGCTCGACCCAAAAATAAGATACCTGCAGATAGCATTCAACCACGACTTGTCCTCAGCAGCCAGGGTAATCTTAACACTGCCAAAAGACAGCAGGATAATGATCGAGGCAGGAACACCCTTCATAAAGCGGGAAGGACTCAAGGGAATAAAGAAACTATCACATATCTGGGACGGAATAATAGTAGCGGACCTGAAAACCCTTGACGGAGCAGAAGATGAAGTGAATGAAGCCCGCGATGCAGGGGCTAATGCAGCCACAGTACACGGGTCTGCGCCAACAGAAACAACAAACCTATTCATAAAAGCATGCACAAATGCAGGAATGCTTTCAATGATAGACATGCTCGGAATTCAGGAACCCTTATCAGTCATCAGAAAGCTCAAGGAACCTCCAAATGTGGTTATAATGCACAGGGGAAGGGACGAAGAGAGAACACGGGGAAAGGTTATACAGTACAAGCACATAAACAAGATAAGGAGCAAATACAGTGTGCTAATCTCGGCAGCAGGGGGCATAGACCTCAAGGAATCAAGGAGCGCAATATTCAACGGAGCAAACATAGTGGTTGTCAACATAGTCCATGAAAAAGACCCGTGGACAGGCATAAGCACTGAAAGCAATATCCGGGAAATGGCGATAGAGTTCCTGAAAACAATAGAATAGCTATTTTCTAAACAGGAAAAACAGGGAAGCAGCAAAAACGGCAACGACAATAAATTGAGCTGCTGAAAAGCCAAAATAAACAGGGTCTGTCCTGAAAAACTCAATGAAAAACCTTGCGAAGCTATACAATGCAATGTACATGAAGAAAACACGCCCATCAACACGGGAGAATTTCCTTTCCCTCACCCACAAAAGAACAAAAAAAATGAGGAGCAAAGCCGCAATCTCATACAGAATAACCGGATGCCTGGCAGCCCCCTCATGAAATATTGACCACGGAAGCGAAGACTCCTTGCCAACATGCATGCCAGTTACATGGCATCCTAACCTGCCAACCGCATGGCCTATAGCTATGCCAGGAGCAATCGCATCTGAATATCTTAAGACACTCAAGCCCTTGTGCCTCATATAAGCCAAAAAAACACCGACTCCCCCAAAAAAGCCCCCATGAAAAGCAAGGCCCCCATTCCAAACACTGAAAATATCAAAAAAGCCTGAAACAGCCCAGGGGTTCTCCAGAAGGAAAACAATCCGCGCCCCCACAATGGCGCCAAGCATCACCCATGGAGCAGAATCATGGATCGCATCAGGGTCCAGCCCCCTTTTCGCAGCCTCCCTTGAAGCAAAAAACATCCCAACAATGAAACCAAGCGCAGCAAAAATCCCCCAGACATGAATCGTGATAAATCCCAGCTTAAAAGATGATAAGGTGAAATAAGGAAGCATTCAGACCGCCCCAACCACCCTTATTATGAGCCAGATCGCCATGATTCCAGACAGGAAAAGCATGATGTGCACCCCGGACTTCTTTACATCGAGCTCCTTCCTAAGCTCAGGAAGCAGGTCTCCTGCGGCGATGTAAATAAAACCTCCGGCCGCAAAGCTAACCAGGATAACATTAAGCCATTCAAACCGGGCATTGAAATAAAAAGCAAGAAGCGCGCCAACGAACGCAGTAATCGCAGACGCAAAATTAAATACGGCAGCCTTAAACCTGCTGAGACCGCTATATATCAGGATGCCTGCGTCACCAAGCTCCTGCGGAACCTCGTGAAAGATAATGGCAGCAGTTGCAGCTATCCCAACCCGAACATCAGTGAGGAAACTGGCAGCTATGACTGTGCCATCCACGAAATTATGAATCGCGTCCCCCACAAGTATGGGATACACTGCGGACTTCAAGGACTTGCTCTCATGCCTGTGGTGATGCCAATGAATAAAATGCTCAAGGATAAAAAAACCCGCGATTCCGGCAAGGCTGTAAACAAGCACAGAGCCCCCTGAAACCTCAACAGCCTCAGGAAGCATGTCAAGGAAAGCAGCCCCAAGCATCGTGCCCGCTGCAAAGCTTATTATCCAAAAAAGCCTCTGGCTGCCAACCTTAAGAAAAAAAACAGCAAGTATCGAAACAAGGCTGACTATCGAAACTGAAAAAAGGATCAAAAAAAGCGCATCCAAACCAATCCCTTCCCTTACTCAAACCTGCCCTTCACCTTGTGCTTATCCGAAGTGAGGATCCTATCCATGTCCTTCTCATACTTGCTCTTGCCGCTGAACAGCAACCTCGAAACAATGAATGCGATATACAAGGCAAGTATAATTGAGGCAAGCAGAATATTTGTCTTGTTGAACAGGTTTTCAAACATACTCAAAGAGTAAGACCTGCAGTATTTAATATTTTCCCCTCAGGATAAGAAAAACAAAAAAAGCAAGAAGCACCACCCCAACAACATTGAAAACTGCGCTGTTCTGAAGCATTATCCTGTCAAAAAGCTCGGAATAACCAACAGTTGTCACAATAAAATTAGAGTTTATGTACATGAAAACCGAAAGGGAAACAAAAAACAACAGGACAAACGCGACATGCCGGCCATTAGCCCCTGAAACAAGCCTCTTGGCTGCAAGCTCATACACAACATAGGCGCACAGCAGCAGAAAAACAAAAAGCAAAAACCTGCCAAAAAGATCAAGGCCTGTAAGAAAAGTCGTCCCCCTATAGACGATAAACAGGAGACCAAGCCCTGCAAGCATGATGCCTGCAACAGCATTCGTCGAATGAACCATGAAATCCCTTCCGAGAACAGAAAAACCGAAATACCTGCCCTTCACAAAAGGATTCTCAGCGAGATTATACCTGTCATATGCGAAGGCCATCGAGAATAAGGGAACAGCAACCCCAAGCGAATAGAAAAAAAGAAGAAGAGCGGAATACGCATAATTGCTGAATGCTGCTGCAACAGAAATTATGCCCGCGATGATAGGCCCGCTGCAGGCACTCCAACCGACTGCAAAAAGAATGCCGAAAAGGAAAACACCCGCCACGTCATGCCCGGGCCTCATCCCGATACTGATGAAAGTAAAACCCCTGCCGAGAAATGCCATAAACCCAAATATCACCAAAAGGAAGCCAATGGCAAGGATAAGGTCAGAGGATGTGTTCTGGAAATACACAAAAGATATCTTACCGAGGTAAGCAATCAGCAACCCAAGGGTTACAAAAGCCAGGGAAAAACCGACAAAAAATGCAAGGGTCATCTTTCCAACATCCCGCCTTTCCTTGAATGCATAGGACACAAAAGCAGGAACAACCGCAATCGAGCAAGGCGAGAATATGCTCATAACACCGCCGAGAAAAGCTATAGCAAAAGAAATATTCCTCAAATTCGAAATCAGCGAAACATCAATGGAGTCACGGAAAAACGAAGCCAGAGCGAATAGGAAAAATATAACTGCAAACGGGACCAGGTAAACAGATTTCCTCATCAGTTTATATTTTCCTCCAGTAAAAAAACAGGTCAATCTTCCTTTTTGCAGATTCAACAAATCTTGAAGTGCCCTGCCTCAGGCACGCATACCTGTCAGCGCCGAGCTCTTCCTCATCCAGCTCGCGACCAAGGGAAGCAAACATAGAAAGGGGGGAGAACACCCTCATGAAAAAAGCAGAAAACCTGAAAATCGAAGCACCATTCCTGATGTGCATGATCTCATGCAGCAAAACGGCCTCAAGCTCCTTCCTCCCAAGCAGGTCTAGAAGACCGACTGAAACAAAAATCACAGGCCTTATGTTCGAAAAAGAGAAGGCAAAGGGACTTGCCGAGTCAACAATGAAAAGCGATGGCGGCCTTATTCCGGCAACACCCGATTCCCTGCATACAAATCTTGAAATCCCCCGATCATTGAGCCTGCACCTCGAGCTTCTCCACATGAACACGATTGGCGCGCAAACAGAGCCGATTATGGCAGAAATAACGCCAGTTATCAGCAGCATGTAAATCACAGGAACAATCTTGCTGCACCCCGAAAAAAGTGTGCTGCACCCGCTGAAAAAAAGATAAAAAACAAAAGGGAAAACAAGCGAGAACACGTGAAGATAAATCAAAAACACCCTGACCCCATAAGAAAGGTCCCTTTTCAGGATAAGCAAAAAGGTCAGAAGGGCAACAGCCAGCGATGAAACCGCGATAACAATCTTCACAGGGTCGCCAAAGAAAAGCGGCGCGCACTCATTGCAGATCATTTCTTCTTCTCACCCTCATCCCCAAACCTGCTGTTGAAATACGAAACAGCAGTTGTTCCAAAACGGTCAATAAGGCTGTTCACAGTTGTCTCGATCAAAGATCTCTCGAACTGCTTGCGGTCATGAAGCGGATAATAGACATATCTTATCCCGCCCCTTCCTGTCTCTATCTCCCTGTCAACAACCCCCTTCTCAAAAAGCCTGTCCAGGATAACCGCCACGCTGCTTAGCGCAACATCCCTCCTTGGCCTCAGCTTTTCATAAATATGCCTGACCTTCATCCTCCTGTCAGGCCACAAAAGCTGCAGAACATCCCTCTCCAAAGGGCTGAGAACAGATTCGAAATCGGTGTTAAACTTAATGCCCTTCATCAGAAAAAGCAAATGAAGAATCAACTATAAATATTTTACGGGGAGTGTAAAGGTTATCAGAAAACAAAAATTTAAATATAAGCATTACAAAGCCTGTAAAGTATAATGAAACACCCAAATTTTTAATAAAATAGTTTAGGTGTTGATAATCTTTGAATCGGGGGATCTTTCAGAATGCGCGACAGGATAAAGAACAACTGGGAACTAATCGGAGTAGCGATCCTGGCCCTGCTTGTTGTGTTTAACAGCCTGCAGGTGCTATCAGTATCAGCCGCCATTGGCGGGCAGAAAACAGGATTCTTCAACATCGGATCGGGAAGCTCCAGCAAAGACACGTCGTTCAAGGTAAAGCAGGGCGGGGATGTTGTCCAGAACGTAATCGCGGCAATCATACCCAAAGGAATGCCTAGCTACGGAGAAGATATAGGAGTCAGCTATGACACGCCTGAGCAAAGCATAAATGTCCTGGCAAACCTTGACAGAAAAATACCCACTTCCCAGCTAAGTGCAGATGAAAAAACAAGATACATAAACGTTACAACCCGGATAAGCTGCGAGTTCTGCTGCGGCGCACCATATGTGGTCGACCCAAGCGGAAGGGATGCATGCGGATGCGCACACGCGGCATCTTTCAGGGGGCTCACAAAATACCTCCTGAAAAATGAGCCTGACAAATGGACAAACGAGCAGGTTCTCGCCGAGCTTACACGATGGAAAGCATTGTACTACCCCAAGAACATGGTTGAGAAGGGCGTTGCCGCAGTGGAAAACGGCATCGAGATAACACCCGCAGTCCTTAACGACAAGGATCTGCTCAAAAAAATTAAAGCAGGCGACAAGTCAAACATCGGAGACCTGCCAACAATGGTTGGAGGATGCTAGGAGGAAAAAAATGAACAAAAACCTTATCATGATCATAGTATTGGGCTTCCTGCTAATAGCCTCGGCAGTTCAAGCATACCAGCTTACAAGCCTGAAAGCAAAGATCGAAGAGGGCTCAATAAAAATAGGGGGATCTGCTGCCACGAATACAGGCACAGGACAGTCAACAAACAACATAAATGAGCTGCCTACAATGGTAGGTGGATGCTAGGAGGAAAAAAAAATGAGGAAAATATTACTAGTTATGGCAGTGCTGGCTCTGACATCGCTGATTGTTGCAGGATGCGAATCAAAATCGCAGCAGACAGGATACGCAACATACAGCGCAAACAACCAGCCACAGGGAGCAGGTGGATGCGGAAGATTTGCCGGGCAGCAAGCTGCTGTGCCTGACAACACAGAAACGATCCAAAGCGCATTGCCTTCGGTGTAATCAATGGAAGAGCCAACAAACCCTGACAGCCCAGAGCTTACAAGGGCTGAGAAAAGAAAGCTAAAAAGGGAACAAACAAGGGAAGAGCGGAAAAAAGACAAGGCGGAAAGCAACAGGAAAGACATTTTCCTGAAGGCAGCCCTCGGGTTTGTTGCACTAATGATTCTATTCGGAATATTCCTGATTTTCAAGTCATCCAGCGCAAACGCGGCAAAGGTTGATGAATTTACAAAATGCCTGGCAACAAAAGACGTTGTCATATATGGAAATGAATGGTGCAAGTACACCGGAAGACAGAAAAGCATGTTCGGCGAATCCTTCAAAAACCTGAAATACGTGATTTGCGACGAGCAAAAAGCGCTCTGCGATGAGAAGCAAATAACCATAACCCCGACCTGGGAGATAAACGGAACAATGTACAGGCAAGTTCAGACACTGGAAGCTATCAGCCAGCTATCAGGATGCAGCCTAAGGTGAAACAAATGGAACAACACAAACACTTACCAGTCCACAAGACGCATAAGAACATCATAATACCTGCAATGATGGCAGTGCTGCTCGCAATAATGATCTTCAACCAGGCACAGATATCAAGCCTAAGCTCAACAATAAGCTCCAAGCTCGCTGAAGCAAAAAACGTTGCCAAACCAGCAGCAATCCAACTGACATCAATAACAGATAAAAGCTGCACAGACTGCTTCCAGATTGAAGGTCTAATACAGAACATAAAGGGATTGAACGTCAACGTAACAAGCGAAAAAAGCATAGACTATACAAGCCCTGAAGCACAGGAAATCATAAACAAATACGGGATAAAAAACGTACCAACCATAGTCATTACAGGGGAAACAGAAAAATTATCGCTATCAGGGTTCAACAAGGAAAATAATGCCATGGTTCTCGGCAGCGTAGGACCACCATACAGGGACCTGGCTGAACAGAAAATCGTGGGAAGAATAACCATAACATACCTGAACTCCAAATTGTGTGCCAAATGCTCAAGCATGAACTCAATGGCAACACAGATGAGAGCGGCAGGCATAGGGATATACAAGGAAAACGAGCTAGATGCATCATCAGACCAGGGTGCGGCGCTTGCCAAGAAATATAACATAACAAAGGTGCCCGCAATGCTGCTTTCAAGCGATGCCTCAAAATACCCAATAATAGCAGAGGTATGGGATTCCATAGGAACGATTGAAAAAGACGGAACATACGTGATGAGGGAAGCAAACCCGCCATATTACGAGCTTGAATCCGGGAAAACAATAGGCCTGGCATCAGCAATAATGCTAAACGACAGCAAATGCGGCCAATGCTACAACGTCACAGATCACATAAGCATACTCAAGCTAGGATTCGGAATCGAGCTTGACACGCAAAAGACCGTTGACATCTCAAGCACAGAGGGGAAAAGCCTCATAAGGAAATACAACATAACATCAGTACCTACAATAATACTTTCAGATGTCGAAGCATACAATAACCTCAATGCCCCATGGACTGTTGTGGGAACAATAGAAAGCGACGGAAAATACATATTCAGAAAGTTCGACCAATGGCCCGGACACCCGTACAAGGACCTTGAAACAGGGAAAGTAATTGAAAACCCAGCAGCAACGCAGCAATAGGCCCCGCACCACTTTTTAGAAAAAAGATGGATTAAAACTACTTAAGTTCGGCATTCACAACGTGAAACGAACTGGGAAAAAACGGAAAAGGATGCCAAACACAAAAACAGCAAAAGAAAAACTGATAAGCGGGGCAAGCAGCGCGTCAGGGATATCCGGAATATTCAGCTCCTATAATCTCTGCCACAGCATATGCATGGCCGCGATTTCCCTTTTAAGCGTGATAGGAATAACAGTTACCGGAATGCCGCTGCTCTTCCTGCAGCAGATAGCGACACCAATATGGCTGATCGGGGTCTCACTCTTCCTCCTGACACTATTCCTGTACTTCAAATACGGGAAATGCATATCAAAAAACCTAATAATAGCAAACTTCGGGATGCTGACAATCGGCACACCATTCATACAGGAAACGCCCTACAAGATCTATTTCTGGGCAATAGGTGGACTGACAGTTCTAGCAGCGGCGGCAATCTTTATCAAGGAAAAATCAAAAAAATAGAGCCTATTTAATAATCCCGTAACCAATCAATCTCCATCTTGAGCCAATAAGCCTGGAAATGGTAACCCTGGAGCCCTTGTCTGCGCACACAGGGAGCTTAAGCCTGCAGGTAATGCCTCCTTTCTGAAGCTCAATCACAGCCCCGACTGTTGCGGCCGAATTGGCATTCAGCATAAGGTTCTCGCCAAGCCTGATCGGGTCAACAACAAGCTTATCCTTTGCCCCCACAACCCTTTCCAGCAGGAAAACATCAAGACTAAGATCATTCCAGACAGCAGGCAAAACATCAGTTCCCAAAACAGAACCGGAAAGCGCGTCTGACTTAACTATGCTTGGATCAAGCAGGGTCATGACCCCAATACTACCCCCAGGACCTACAGACTGAACGCTTTCACCGCCTGTCTTCAGATCCACTATCTTGGTTGAAATGGGCTGCCAAATGGTCTTCCCTGCGCGCTCCAAACGCCTGCCAGGCCTTATCTCAACCGAATCACCAACCTTCAAAATGCCCTGCTTGACAGACCCCCCCAAAACACCACCTGACATCTCAAGGGGATTAATACCTGGCCTGTTGATATCAAAAGACCTCGCAACAAACATTAACGGGGGCTTTGATGAATCCCTTGAAGGTGTTGGAATGGTCTTCTGAATGGCATCAATCAACGCATCAACATTGATTCTTTGCTGAGAAGAAATCGGAACAATAGGGGCATCATCAAAACCAGTGCCTTTAAGAAAAGCCTTGATCTCATCATGATTCTTCAAAGCCTCGCCCATTGAAACGATGTCAATCTTGTTCTGCACCACCACGATGTTTTTTACGCCGATGATCTGAAGCGCTGTAAGATGCTCCCTGGTCTGGGGCTGCGGGCATGGCTCATTTGCGGCAACAAGCAGCAATGCCCCATCCATAATCGCTGCACCTGAAAGCATCGTCGCCATCAGGCTCTCGTGCCCAGGCGCATCAATAAAACTGACCTTCCTAAGAAAAACAGACTTGGAACCACAGGAATTGCAAACAGGAACGGTTGAATAGCAATCAGGCTCAGGGCATTTTTCACACTTGAAAAAAGCAGAGTCTGCATACCCCAGCCTGATAGTTATACCTCGCCTTATCTCCTCGCTGTGAGTATCAGTCCACTTTCCAGTCAGGGACTCAGTCAACGTAGTCTTACCATGATCCACATGGCCTACCATGCCTATATTGACTTCCGGCTGAACATTGTCTGACATTGACCAAATGAAAAAACAAGCCTTTTTATAAAGTTAATCAAATAAAACTATTCTATCCTGACCTCAATCACGTTCTCAACCTTTTTTAGGGTGTCAATCGCCTTTCCCAACTCGCTTCCAGGCTTCACTTCGAGCAATATCAACAGCCTGTTCTTGCTCGTCTTTGCACGGATTGATTCTATCTTTACACCGCTGCTCGTAAGCGAACCAAGAACCTCCTGGAACATCCCACTGCTCTCAATCACCTCTGCACGGAGCTTCACGGTCCCCGAGCTCTCCATGCCCTTCCAACCCAGCAACATCTTCCTGCCTGAATCAAGCTGCCTGAAATTATCACAGCCTGCCTTATGAACAGCAATCTTACCATCCTTCATCCTGTAGCCTGTTAACTGGTCACCATACCTGGGCAGGCAACACCTGGAAAGCTTCAGCATGGAGCTCTTCTCAAAATCAATCCTTGAGATCACCTGCTCCTCATCAGCAATTTCCTTTTCAGACTGAGCTTCAGGAAGCAGAATACCAAGCCCGTGCCTTATCTTGCTCTTAGCCAAGGTTGTCTTCACGAACTTCAGCCAGTTCCTTGAAGGAACGGCATTCTTTGAAGTTATTATCTCAACAACATCGCCACTTTTGAGCTCATGATCCAAAGGAACGATTGCATTATTCACCTTGGCCCTGACACAGCGGTTGCCTATATCCGTATGAACAGCGAAGGCAAAATCAACCGGAGTTGCCTTCTCGGGAAGCGATATAGGATCCCCTTTTGGGGTGATAGCGTAAATCTCGTCCTTGAAAAGATCAATCTTAAGG
The DNA here is from genome assembly GCA_016180195.1 of Candidatus Woesearchaeota archaeon. GTDB lineage: Archaea > Nanobdellota > Nanobdellia > Woesearchaeales > UBA10216 > JACPBS01. The sequence continues at coordinate 52,153 of JACPBS010000010.1, read as the reverse complement.
TTCTCCAGGAATTCCTTGGCATTTGAGGACATCCTCCATTCCAGAATCTGCTTGAGCCACGCTATTTTCCGATCGAACCTCTTATCCCTCTCCGTATCCTTATACCTCCAATGAGCGGCAAACCCCTCTTCGGCAATGTGATGCATCTTCCAAGTCCTGATCTGAACCTCAACAGGCTTCTTGTTGATCAAAACCTCTGTATGGAGTGACTGGTACATGTTCGGCTTCGGAAATGCGATATAATCATCAAACCTCTTGACCAAAGGAGTCCAAGTCGAATGGATTATGCCGAGAATCCTGTAACAGTCATCAGGATTATCAGCAATGATCCTTATCGCGGACAGGTCGTGAATCTCCTCAAACGAGACACCTTTCCTGAGCATCTTCTTGTAGATGCTGAAAAAATTCTTAGCCCTCCCGCTGATCTTTGCCTTAATCCCCCTTGAACTTAGAATGTTCTTCACAGTCTTGATCACAGACTTAACCTCCTGCTCCCTCTCCTCCTTCTTCTTGTCAATCCTCACCTTCAGCTCCATATACACAGAAGGGTTAAGATGCTTAAGGCACAGATCTTCAAGCTCAGACTTTATCCTGTACATACCAAGCTTATACGCAATCGGAACATAGATATCAAGGGTCTCCCTTGAAACAGCAACCTGCTTATCATAAGGCTGATACTTAAGGGTGCGCATATTATGGAGCCTGTCAGCAAGCTTGATGAAAATCACCCTTATATCCTTGATAGATGCAAGAAGAACCTTCCTGATGTTTTCCGCCCTTTCCTCATCGCTTGCCTGCAAGCTTATGTTCTTCGTCTTGGTCAGGGCAACAACAAGATAATGGATTTCCTCGCCGAAAGTTCTCCTGATCTCTTCACCCTTCCTGTCAGAATCCTCAAGAACATCATGGAGCAGTCCTGCACAAATCGTGGCTGTATCCAGCCTCAGCTTAACAAGCATGTACGCAACTTCCTTGCAATGAAGGAAATAATCCCTTCCAGAAAGCCTCTTCTGGCCACGATGGCTCTGCTCAGCGAAATCAAAAGCCTTGCCAATAAGATTCACATTTGCATTCGGATTAAACTTCACTGCCAGCTTCAGGAAATCATCCTTCCCCATGTGCTCAGCAAAATATGCCTTTGACATACCTTGCGTTTTTATTTTCAGTTATATATGTTTTGCGCACAGTACTTTGTCGCTTACTAACACGCCAGATATTCTTACTGGAATAAATGATGCAGGAAATTATTTAATGGCTTGCCGAAAACCTATTCACATGGATTTGCAAAAAGGGCTTGAATGCTATTCCTGCGGCGATCGCATTCCATTCGCTCCGGTTAATACAAGCAATTGCTGCATGGCCCCCTATGTGCCTTTTTATGAAACGGGCCGGATAAGCAGATCACGGATACAGGAAGGCCCGACAAGCATGTATCGCTACCATGATTTCCTGCCTTCAGACTCAGTCCCAGATTCAATTGTGGGATTCACAACTTTAACCAGGGCGCAAAGACTGGGGAAGGCAATAGGATCAAACAGGCTTTACATAAAAGATGAAGATGAGCCAAGCACAGGCACATTCAAGGACCGAGGTGTTGATGTTGCCGGGCAAAAGGTCATTGAATTCAATTCTTCCGGATATAATTATAGGGCACTTGGAGGCACTTCAACAGGCAACCTTTCATCCGCGGTTGCAGCCAAGGCTGACCAAATAGGCCTCAAGTCAATCGTGCTCCTACATTCAGGCGCTGAAGAGGAACTGATTAGGAAGGCAGAATCTTTCGGAGCATACGTCATTGTTGTTGATGAAAATTACTCTGCAGTGAGCGGGTTGCTGGAAAGAATACTTCTTGAAAATGATATGATACGCAATGGTGTTGCGTGGGTCAACTCGCAATTAAGACCCATATATTCACAAGGGTCAAAGACGATCGGGTTCGAAATAGCAGAGCAGCTTGGGTGGAAAGCCCCTGGAAACATCGTCTATCCTGTAGCTGCAGGACTTTCATTGTGGCAAATATACAGGGGGCTTGAGGAATTCCAGAAAGCAGGGCTTATTGGAGAACTTAAAACAAGTATGCATGCAGTCCAGAACTCCAAATGCAGCCCAATCGTTAGCTCCTGGGAAAAATATCGCCAAACAGGAAAATTAAGAATTATCCCGGTAAAGCCCTCTGAGAAATCACTGGCTGAAACCTTGTCAGTGGGTGATCCGGCAAATGGCATAGAGGTTCTGGAAACCATACAAAAAACAGAAGGAACAGCATCAGCTGTTGACGATAGTGAGATACGCAAGAGCATGATGCTGATATCAATCTACACAGACCTTCATCCGGGGCCTGTAAGCGGGGCAGTTGTTGCTGCAGCAAGAAGGCTGGTGGGAAACACAATAGACCCTGATGAACCAACAGTGCTTGTACTTACAGACTCATACAAAAAAGGAAGGCCCCCAATTACGGGAACAAAGAACGGAAAGATATTAAGGGTGGATGGCAACACGGAATCCATTGAAAAAGTAATCGAGGCAATCCTAGATAACAGGCTTTAGACCCTGCCTTCCCCTTTCTACACGGTAAATCTGCACAACAAGGTCTTTTGCCTCCTGATAATTATTCACGGTCCAAAACCTTCTCCGGCCTTCAGGAAGCTCTAAAACTGTTGAAATGCACTCAGGCAGTTCAGGCTCGATCCCGAACGTGCGAAGCCTTTCAGGAAATTTTCCGGGATGAGCTGTCTCAAAGCAAATTATCCTGCCCAGATACCCTGTTTGCTGCCTGAACTTCATTGCAGCACCCCAAGCAACAGCCCCATGAGGCTCGATTGTTGAATGAATCCGTCCATCTATCAAATGGCGCTTATTGTAAAACTCCCAGATCAGCCCATCGGTTTCATCATCGGTTATCGCATATGCTGCAATGTCTGCCCTTAACCTTTTAAGATCAGGAATCTTCATAGAATAGACTATTCTTTTCCCTGTTTCAGGGTCTTTTCCCTCAACCAGCTGCCCCCCATACAGGTTAAAAACCCTTCTCACATTACTGGGCCAACCCACATTCATGGAGTTCGAATGGCATGGCTTGGTGGATTCAGAAGGGGCATACATTCCTGTCCTAATGAATCGTTCGAACACGTCATTCTCGTTCACCCCAACTATCAGCTTTATAGGAAGCCCCATTTTCATGGAAAACAAGCCCGCCATAGCGTCCCCGAAATTTCCTGATGGAACAGACACCCTGATTTCTTCCCCGTTCTCAGCAACCCTTGAATATGCATAGAAATAATATGCAACCTGAGGAAGAAGCCTCCCCAAGCTCACTGAATTAGCCGTTGACTTGTGCATGAATGCAAGATCAGGATCCATCTGGAGGGTCTTGGAAATCAGGTCACAGCCATCAAAATCAGTGTCAGCCCTTATAACATACACGTTCTTCCCGATGAAATCCATCATCCTTGCCTGCGTATCGCTGACATGTTCCCCAATCCTGGAAGAGTAGAAAATGAACATCATCATCCCAGGCACATCCACGCATCCCATTCCGGTTGCGCTTCCAGTATCGCCTGAAGTTGCTGTAAAATAGGTAAAAAGGTCAATATCCTTGAGAGATTGCCCGTAAACAAGATCATCCAACCTGTCATTTGCCCTGCTTATGAGCGAACCTTTAAACCCCTGCTCCTGCTCAACAATCGCCTTAACAATCCTGAAAAACACAACTGCAGCATAATCCTTGAAAGCAGCAGTAGGGCCCTCATCCAGCCTCACTATCTTGTCAATCCCTGAAACATGCTCGACATAAGGCTCAAAATCATAAGCTTCATGGGCAATACGCTCAAGCGTTTCCTGATGCAGGGTTTCATAAAAAAAATCCTTCATCGTCTCAACGAAAATCTGAGGGTAGCGCATCCCGCCCATCAATGCTATCCTCTCCGGACTTATGGCGGGGAACTGTGCAGGCATGTACAATCCGCCATCAGGGGCCTGACCACGTATAATGGCCTCAGCCAATCCAACGGTTTTAACGTATCGTGAAGATCCAAAGATAGCTTCATTCGTATTGAAATACCTAATTGCCATTTTTCTTGCAAACATGAACAACACATAATAAATTTTTCTCTTTTAGCAAGTAGTGAAATACTTCGAATAATTCAATATTCAGTCGAATTTTATAGAAAAATTTAAATATTAGTGTTATTTATTATTTATAAATTTATGGGGGGTTTTGGATCAAATGCCTGACTACGTGAAGAAATGCCCTGAGTGCGGGGGCATTAATCTTTTCTGGAACAAGGAGAAGGGAGAGGTTATCTGCAAGGACTGCGGACTTGTTGTAGAAGACAGGATGGTTGATTTCGGCCAGGAATGGCGCGAATTCGACTCAGAGTCAGGAGACAAGAGGAGGCGTGCAGGCGCGCCCATGACATACACGCAGTATGACCAAGGCCTTGGAACAGAAGTTGGGAGAAAAGCAGACCTGAGCAAGCTCGGCGGCAAAAACAGGAACAAGTTCTTCAGGCTCAGGAAATGGCAATACAGGATAAGCACAGCCATAGAAAGGAACCTTAAGCTCGCGCTTGGCGAACTTCAAAGGGTGGCATCATACCTCAAGCTTCCAAGATCTGTTGAGGAGGAAAGCGCACGTGTCTATACACTTGCAGTCCAAAGGGGACTTGTTAGAGGCAGGTCAATGGAATCAGTAGTTGCAGGCGCTCTTTATGCAGCATGCAGAAGGCATGAGGTACCGAGGACACTTGATGAGCTTGCCGAGGCAAGCGGAATAGACAAGAAGGAAATAGGAAGGACTTACAGGTTTGTAACCCGGGAACTAGGGATAAGCATACTGCCCAGCAACCCGGCAGACTACATACCAAGATTCTCATCTGCATTAAAGCTAAGCGCAGAAACACAATCAAGATCTATAGAGATACTGGAACAGGCACAGAAAGCAGAGCTAACATCAGGAAGGGGGCCAACCGGAATTGCAGCAGCGGCACTATACGTTAGCGCACTCATACACGGAGAAAAAAGAACCCAAAGAGAGGTAGCGGATGTTGCAGGCGTAACAGAGGTAACAATAAGGAACAGGTACAAGGAACTCCTGGACAAGCTGAAGCTTGAAAGGGAGATAAAGAAGACCAAGAAGAAAAGGGAAGCATAATATTTTTATATTAGTTGTTACTTTTTAGTGATTATGTCCGATAAAAGCATAATATTCTCACCACTTGAGCTATTAGTTGTCAATAATGCATGGGGCAAAGGGGATTTCTTCATAAGGGCAAGGAAAGCAGCAAGACAAGGGGTTGAACTCCAAAAGACAGTATTCGAAGAAAAAGGAGTTTCATTCCCTGAAAAAAGGGTTTTGCAATATAAGGATAGCGTTGGCGAACGCAAAGAACCAGGAGCTCTTGACGGAACTTCAAATTATCACCACATGTATCTTCTTCATAACGGAACTGTAATCGGCATGAGGGCAACAGAGCAGACAGACATTAAGGGCGTAGGCCCTGTCATTCTGGATTACATACCACCTTTGGTGCCTGAAGGTCTTGTCAGAAAGTCAGGGTACAATGTTTTAGACCTGTTGGATTTAAATCAGTGGGTTACTGTGACACCATTGTCAGGCATAGTAGCCAAATTTACAGACGGAATAGGCCTAAGCCGGGATCAGCTACGGGATCTCGGGTATTTAAGATCAGACGCGCGCATTTCAGTTCCAACCCTTGATGCCAATACAAGGGAAGAATACATGGCCGTAATCGATAAGGTTCCGATGTATGCTAAGCCAATGGGACAAAACGATGATCTCCGCTTAACCAAAACAGGGGATGAATCACTCTTAGTTGCAAATTACCTTAAACAAGGCTACCTCGATAACACACAGCTCAGGAAGCTTGGCCTTAAAATCAATGATCTGCCATGCGTTGTTGAGACAAGGGCGTCCATCGCTGATGCTGTAAAAAGCCAGGGATATGTTGCATTCAGGCCTTTCTAAACGCGATCATAAACCCAGGTCCACATTGAATTCTCGATGAACAAAAAGATACCCAGGTAAAGAAAGAAATTCTGCATCTCAAAAATCTGAAGTGGCGGAATCCGGAAAGGCAAAGTAAAGCTTAACATAAACTGAAGAATAAACAGGCAGCTAACGATCATCATAATATTAGAAAGCACTGCTGCCAGGTGCCAGAACTTGCTTTCATGCTGCATCCAGTTAGCAACGATATCAAAAGCAGCAACACCGATCATAGCAAAAACAAAATAGCTGAAATACCGCAGGACCTCCGGGCTTTGCGGCCCGATCAAAGCCATCCCGATAACCAGTACCGCGAACAGCTTCCCAAGGTAAGAATCCCATTTCTCTATGAAGTGCTGCATTTTTAATTCCCAGGCCTCATAACCCCTTTTCTTACGCAATAATCATGATTTAAACTTTTGTATTTCATCAGCAGCATGCTGCCTTATGGTTTCCAATAATCAGAAATCGAACCTGAAAACATGTTTTTCCAATTCCATGACTTTAAAACAGGTTATCTTTATCCCTTCCTTTTCCAGCATCCCTTTCTTCTTTCTTATCCCTCTTGCAAATCCTGTCAGGTGTCCATCACTTCCTACAATGCGATGGCATGGAACTGTGGTTGAATCCGGATTTTTGTTTAACGCATTGCCAACTGCGCGGTACGCTTTTGTGCCCAGCTTTTCTGCAACAATCTTGTAGGTCGTCACTTTTCCTTTCGGTATTTTCCTGCAAAGGCAGTATACTTTCCGGTTGAAGGTCATTTTCATGAAGGAATGAAAAACTGGTTTTCATTTTTAAAAGCTTTTCCGATTCCATAGCCCAAATTTACGGTTTTTTTTGGCTAATGTTTATTAATCTGCAATTCGAAATGAAAATATTTTTATATGCAAAAGTATACCTAAAGTATACCATGAATGTTACAACAGTGAAAATACACTATAAAACCAAATTTGCCCTGGATGAGCTAAAAAAAGATAATGAGACTTATGACGAGATTATCTCAGGACTGATTAAGAAGGTGAAGAAAATGGAGTTGAAAAAAGAACTAATAACTGGCTACAAAAGCTTGGGGAAATCCAACCTGGAAACCTTGAAGGAATGGGAACCTGCCTCTTCAGAGTTTGAAGAATGGTAAATAGAGGAGAAATATGGATCGTGAATCTTAATCCCACTTTGGGGCATGAGATTAATAAATCAAGGCCGGCAATAATTATTCAAAATGATTTTGGAAACAAATACAGCGATACAACAATAATTGCACCTGTAAGCTCAAAAAATACTGATTACTCTTATCCATTTGAAGTTTTGATTCCAAAGGGTTTTGGGCTTGACAAGGATTCAAAAGCCCTTTTAAACCAAATAAGAGCCGTTGATAAAACAAGACTTCTGAAAAAAATAGGGAAACTGGATGTTGATTTTATGGAAAAGGTTGATGAAGCACTTAGAACAAGCCTGGGATTGAATTGATTGTCAAGAACCGCCGGGCTAAAGCCCGGGGCGTGTTCTTGATTCATGATCAGAAATTGCTCGTCCTTACTGCGCGCTAAAGCGAACAGTTTGCGTTGAGAGCACAAATAAACGCTTGGCGTTTATTGTGCAATAAACCTTTAGGTTTATTTGCAATTTCTGACATATCAAAATACATGAAATATCCCATCAACCAGCCTTTTTATGCCTGCCCTTTTCAGGCTATATTCCTTCGCCATATCCCTTAATTCATTCTTGTCAAAATTAATTCCTTTTTTTAGCAACAGACTTGCCAGATGGCCGCCGGACAAAAACTGAAGGAACTGAGTGACATTCTTCGGCTTCTCCGTTGACCTGCACCTTTCAAAATCTATCATGACAGGCTTTCCCTTTGAAACTATGATGTGCTTCACCGGATGATGCATCTCCTCCTTGTTCACCTTTAGCGCATCCATCAAGTAGCACTGATGCAGCAAATTTTTTATTGCGGCAACAATCTTTTTCCTGCCGCTCTCCTTAATAAAATCCTCAATAAATCTGCCCTCAACAAACTCATAAACAAAATAATCATTGCTTCCGAACAACAGCTTAGGACCTATTCCTTTTTTGTTAAGCCTCTCGAGCCACCTCACCTCATTCAATACCCTGCATCTGGCGCCCATGTGCTTTCGCTCTGCCTTTACTGCGACCTTCCTGCCTTTCAGCCTTCCCAAGTAAATTATGCCCCTATGCCCCTTTGCAAACCTTTTCAAATGCTGGACCCCCTTATTCTCAAGTTCCTTAAGCAGCGCCGATTTTTCAATAAGATAGACATAAAGCCTTTCAAAAAAAAGGGGCTTTTCGGACAAGGGTTGAAATTCAAGGCAGCTATCGGCGATCATTGCATCGACCCTTTCTTTTTTCGTCAGGCTGCTGAACAAAAGCAGTATTTTTCCATTTTCAGCCAGGTGACTTCTGCTGGAGGCAAGAAACCTTTCAATGGTTTCATACCCTTTTTTCCCACCGTAAATAGCCACATCCTCAATTCCCTCATCCTGCGGGAGATAAGGAGGGTTGAAAATTATCGTGTCAAATTTGCCTTTTATATTCGCGAACAAGTCGCCGTGAACGAACCTGATCCTGACTTTTTCCCTTTTAGCCAGTCCTGAAGCAGCCTCAATGGCTTCCCTGTCAATGTCAACAGCTGTAACTGATTCAACATCCTTATTTTTAGCAGCAGCAACCGCAATTATCCCTGAGCCGGTTCCTATCTCCAGGACTTTTCCGGATGCATGCTTCTTCACCTCATCCAGAATCATATAAGTGTCTTCTTCCGGGCTGTATACGGGCATGCAGAAAAGGAGCAATTGATATTTAAAACATTTATTAGTATATACAAAAACATTAAATCATAATCAGGCTTATATCAACAAATGGTGAGACAACTATATGTGAAACAAGCAATAAGGCTCCTTGAAAGAGCGCACCCTGATCTACTGACAAACAGGCAACCTGACACTGAATTGAAAAAAGTCCAGGAGGCATGGCTTATCCTGCAGGAAGCGCTTTCCGAGGATTGGTGCAATGAATGCAACAAATAGAAAAACGATTCATGCGCTTTACTCTTTTTACTTCGCCCTGAATCTTCTCATAAGCAATGTATTGCCAACTACGCTAACAGAGCTGAACGCCATTGCAGCTCCTGCCACAATCGGGTTAAGGAGAAACCCAGTGAACGGGAATAACAAACCGGCTGCAATCGGAATCCCTGCCGTGTTATAAAAGAAAGCCCAGAAAAGATTCTGCTTTATCTTCCTTTCCGTGTAGCTGCTAAGCCTAAATGCAAGGGCAACATCCTTCAAATTGCTCTTTACAAGGACAATATCCCCTGTTTCTATCGCCACATCAGTCCCAGATCCAATTGCAATCCCGACATCTGCTGCTGCAAGGGCAGGAGCATCATTGATGCCGTCACCAACCATCGCAACCTTTTTCCCCTCTGACTTCAGCCTCTTGATTTCCTTCTCCTTATCTTCGGGAAGAACCTCTGCCAGCACAGTATCTATCCCGAGCTGAGATGCAATCGCCCCGGCAGTCCTTCTATTATCACCCGTGATCATAACCACTTCCTTACCCATGCCCTTAAGCTCGCTTATCGCTTCCCTTGTATCTGCCTTTATCGTGTCAGCAACACCGATCACGCCAGCCACTTTCCCATCATGAGCAAGGATCATTGCTGTCTTTCCCTGATTCTCAAGCCGCTCTATATCCTGCCCAAAGCCAGCCAGGCTGATTTTTCTCTCAGCCATCAGCCTCTTGTTGCCGAAAAGTATCCTCTTGCTTCCGTATGTTGCATCCACACCCCTGCCGGTTAAAGAGATAAACTTCAATGGTTCAGGCACTTTTATTCCCCGCTTTTCGGCAGCATCCAGTATTGCATTCGCGAGCGGGTGCTCCGATTTTTTCTCAGCAATAGCTGCAAGCCTAAGCAATTCATCGCCACGACGAGCAATCAAATCAGTCACTTCAGGCTTACCCCTTGTCAGGGTGCCTGTCTTGTCAAACACAATCACTCCTGACTTGTGGGCTACCTGGAGCGATTCTGCAGTCTTGAAAAGTATCCCGTTCTGCGCGCCCAAATCAGTCCCCACCATAATTGCGGTGGGGGTTGCGAGCCCCATTGCGCACGGGCAAGCTATTATCAGCACAGCTATGAATATCGAAAGGCTAAAAACAAATCCATACCCCAAAGCAAACCAAGCAATTGCAGAAACAAGAGCCACACCAGCCACTGCAGGAACAAAATATGCAGATATCTGGTCTGCCAGCTTCTGTATAGGGGCCTTGCTGCTCTGGGCCTCCTCAACGAGCTTTATAATCTGGGCAAGAAGCGTGTCCTTACCAACCTTTGTTGCCTTTAACCTGAAGCTTCCGGTTGTATTAATCGTAGACCCGATTACAGTGCTTCCCTTAACTTTCTCAACTGGAATGCTCTCGCCGGTCACCATTGACTCATCAACTGAAGAATGGCCATCAATAACAATGCCGTCAACCGGGATTTTTTGACCTGGCTTTACAACAACAATATCCCCGGCCACAACCTCTTCTATCGGTATAACAGACTCCTTACCCCTCCTGACTACAACTGCTGTTTTTGCCTGCAACCCAAGAAGCTTCTTGATTGCCTCGGAAGTCTTTCCCTTGGCAATCGCCTCAAGCAGCTTGCCCAGAACTATGAACATCAAGAGAAGGCCCGCGATCTCATAATACAGGTCATGAACACCTACCGCGGCATTTCCAAAAACAATAAGGAAAGTCACAACAAGACTGTATATAAAAGCAGCCCCAGTGCCAACAGCAACCAAGGTGTCCATGTTAGCAGTCCTTCCAAAAACAACAGCCCTTATTCCCCTGATATAAAACTCATTATTGATGATCAAGATAGGCGCAGTCAACGCCAGCTGAAAAATTGCAAGCAACTTCTCGTCAATTCCGGGCATGGGCAGATTAAGGAGGCTTCCCATCGCCATGTATGCAAGAGGAATGCCAAGGATAAACGAAAACAAGAACTTTGACCTTAGCTTTAGAATATCTCTTTCCCTTTCAGCCTTTTCCATGTCACCCGGTTCCTCATCCACAGAATAGCCTGCATCAACAATTGCAGACTTAAGCCGATCAACTGTGGCAGGAGGAGAAAACTTCACCATTGCCTTCATTCCCGGATAACTGGCAGAAGCCTCACTAACCCCGGCCACTTTCCTCAGTGCATTCTCCACAATCAAAGCACAATGCTGCGAGTCCATCCCCCTTACAGAGAACGTCACCCCCTGCAATGCCCCGGTCCTCGCTACCGTGTAGCCCGAGTTCTCCACAGCCTTATTCAGCCCCTCTTCACTTGCCTTGGACTCATCATACACTACCATGGCCTTTCCGCTAGCAAAATTAACATTAGCATCCGAAACCCCCTTCACCCGCTTGAGCGACTTTTCAATAGTTGCTGCACAGCTTGCGCAGTCCATTCCCCTTATCTGTATGATCATTTTCGCCATTTTCCAGCCCTCAGATAATACCTGAACCCAACTTTCACTGTTTCAGATTTGAAACCAGAATCATCAAACAACCCTTGAAGCTCATCGGGCGCAAAAAACCTGCTACCGCAGCCAAGAGCCCATTCCAGCGAAAACAGGAACCTTCCAGGAAAAGAATCAGGCCTTATTTCCTCCACCACTATCACCCCATTGTCCTTGAGTATCCTGGACATCTCAAGCAATGCCTTTTCATGATCACGAAAATGGTGAAAAGAATCTATCATGATTATGGCATCAACAGACTTATTCTTGAGCCCTGTTTCCTCCGCAAACGCCCTCACTGCACTCAGACCCCTTGACCTTGCCCTCCTGATCATCCTCTCTGACGGGTCCAAAACAACAAGCTTCCTCGCATTTCCGCGAAACTCCCTGCTAATTATCCCGGAACCTCCACCAACGTCAACCATCAGCCCAACCTTCCTTTCAGGAAGGAAACGCCGGATATTATCCACCGTGATCTTTGTATTGGTGAGAAAGAACCGGGTAAAATCATAGAATTCTGCAAATTTGTTGAAAAAATCAACCCTCCATTCTGATTTTGAATGCAATTTTTTACCTGAGCTTGTTATATACAATGGCAAAAATCGCGCCGGACACGTAGCTTAAAAAGCCTATTGCAACCAAACCAGTGACAACAGACTGCAATGTTATGCCTGCGGTCATTATGCTCTCAAAGTCAAATGAATGAGTCATGCTGTTGGCAATGAACAACATAATATGTCTTGGAAGGGCAACAACCAATAAAAGGCAAGCGAACGAGATGATCTCTGACGTAATCGCAACGCTTATGCCAACCCTGTTAACATCAAGCTCATTTCTCATTTTTTCACCTCAAAACCCATTCAAAAAACCTTTCAGGCACGCCCACATCCTTAACGAGCAATTTAACACCCGAAGCCTTGGCTTTAAGCGGCTGGAAAGCCAACGTGCCTGACCTGTGATGGCCGCCAGGCGGGCTTCCCTCCCATTCCGTAGGCGTGTACACGTTCCCGTTCGAATCCACAATCACGGTATTCCGGGTCATATCAAAATCCAGAGACCCCTGATGAGTTGTAAGCACGAAATCGAACTTCATTGGTTCCTTGGTGCCCACGCTGAGGGGGGTGACATCAATCACCACCCCTTTCTCATCGCTTGTAAGGGTCTGATACTTGACTGGAACAGGCTTGCTAATCAAGGTAAAAGCAGCCAGTCCAGCAACCACAAGGACCACTGCCAATACCCCGGAAATCACCATCTTACGCTTCATATGTCTAAAAAAAGATATATAGAAATATTTAAATATTTCGGTCCAAAATGCCATCTTATGCAGATTAACAGCCTTATAAATTTCTATACATTGCTCCTCTTGAAGGACAGGCCAAAGCACGGCTACGAGATAATAAAGGATCTAAGGGAAAAGCTAGAGCGAAAAGTTAGCCCGAGCCAGGTGTACCCTTTCCTCACCCTTCTTTCCGAGAAAGGCATTATTTCGGCAGGCAACACGGGAAAACGCGACAAGAAGACCTACAGGATGACAAAAAAAGGCAAGGAATTTGCAAAAAAAATGCTGACAATGTTCGGAAACATAGCTTACGAATCCCTTTTCCACGGCATAACCTCATGCGCCCACTGCGGATGCAAGGTTTATGGCAGAGGTTTTAAACAAAGATTCGGAAGCAAGGCATTCTCCTTTTGCTGCAGGTACTGTGCCGCATCTTTTTCACCATAAAACATATAAATACGTAACAATAAGGCAGAACAAAAGAGGTAATATGAAAAAATATTTCGCCCTGTTATTGTTAATTGCGGTTTTTCTTACTCCAAGTGCCTCAGCAAGGCTTTCCTGCCGAACAGCAAACCTATCCGCAGGGGACTTCTGCAACAACGAAATCACGCTCATCAACATGACTGACTGGGAAAATGCCCATCCTTCATTGCCAAACGCAATCGGAGCAAACAACAAGGTAAGCATATGCTGCAAGGGTGCTCCTAACCTGAGCACGTCAAGGAACACGATAGCATGGCTGTCCGACGCATCAAACGGACACGCGTCCACAAATACAACTTCAGCATACCCAATAAACCTTACATGGTCCCTATTCATTGCTTCCTCACCAGTCCTTGCCTCTTCAGTCCTGGACAACGCGAACACCACTTGCTTGAATGCAAACTATGACGCATGCGCATTCTCGCTATCCGACTTTGACGATGCCCATGTGGGGGACTGCTTCAACTACAAGCAAAGCGGGCTTGCTGCAACCGGAGGACGGGTTTATGCCTTATGCCTCAACGCAACCTGCTATGAAAATTCATGCGAGAACGGATTCAAATGCGTTGGAGGCGACTGGAGGATGCTTGACTCTGACGGGAACGGGGTGGATGACGGATGCGACGGCCCCACAAGCGATTGCAACTCCTCCTTTTTCAGCTACTGCCCATCAGGAAATTGCAGGGGATGCGTAAATGGCACGGTCACAGGCATAGACCTGGGGCTCCTGACTGGGGCAAAAGTGGAAACGATACCCTTTGCGAATTCAAGCACTACAAGAAGCGACGGAAGCTATCTGATGGCGGTTCCTGAAAATAACTACACCCTAATAGCCTCAAGAGGGGCATACACACCTGACATCAGGAATCTTTTTATAAAAGGCGGCAACACAACAACAGTAAATTTCCTGCTTGGATACGGCCCAAATGACTGCAATTCGGACTGCACAAGGCAGCGAAGCAATGGAAAGTGCGACAAAAGCTGCCAGGGAACAAACGGATGCACATTTTACGACTCTGCATCAGCTGACGCATGCCATGACTGGAAATCGGGATTCAGAAGACCATACCCCGGAGGAAAGGAAGTTCTTTGCTGCGAAGGAGATCCTTACGAGCCAAGGACAGGAAAGCTGAATATATCACGAAGCGGGAATTCAACTGTAATTGCGCGGGCAACAAAGATGGTCTGGTTCGAAGGAAAATTTGTTAAGATGGTAATAGACGTTTTCGGATGATTAAAATGAATGAAAAGGGAGAAGTAGAAAAATTATGGGTGATTTGCGTCGCCGTAGTGACATTATTCCTGGCTTTGTCCGCATTCATGCTATTCAAGACCAATTATGTCAATGAAGCGGATGATTTTAACAGACCATCGGAAATAATCCCGCCCAAACTTCCTGAAAAAAACGATAAACTGCCAATAGAGCCTGTTAAGCAAACCGAAACTCCGCCAATTCCCCGCCAGGAAGGGAAGAATGAATCTGTCCCCCCTGAAATACCCACAATCAGCCAACCAGCCGGAAATGATGTAGCTCCACCACCAATACCCACACTGTCATGAATTATTCTATCAGGAACTGGAGGCTTACCTGATTATTAGCTTCATCAGATTCCAGGATATGGTTATCTGCATCAAGCAAGAATGTGATGTTATGCAGCCCCCTTTCAACCTCAATGCCTATCCTTGAGTTTTCCATTGATGAAGACCTGGAAGGAATCCGGCCAATGCTTCCATAGCCCACTGTTAAACCATCAAGAACCCACCTTATGTTGAATGCGGAAGAATTTGTTTGCCCATCATTCAAAACTGCACTCTCAAATTCCGCAGAAGTCCCATCAATCCGAGCCGAGATAGGGGTTGGCAAAAGATCAGGCAGCCTGCTCTCAAGCACCCCGAACATGTACGATGCATGGTTATTTGTCTCGTCAGACTCATTGACATGGGCATCCGTATCCAGGATCAAGGTAATATTATGATATCCCGGGGTAGCAACCCAGGGAAATTGAAGTGAACGCCGCGAATTTGCAGGAATCCCCCTAACGCTTCCATAACCAACAACACTCGAATCCATAACCCATTTTATGTTGAAATCAAGGGAAACGCCGTTTCCATTGTTTTCAATCACCGCAGCAAACGTAACGGGCTCCCCTGCGTAAACTGCACTACCACCCACCATTGCAGGTGAAAGGTCAGGAAACTGCATTGGCTGAACGCCCGAGGATACTGGCGCCTGTATCTCAATCACCGAACCAGTAACCGTACTGACAGTTTCACTCTGCCCCTTTTTCCTATGGATTACAAGGGTCTTCCTGACCTCATGCGCTACCTCAACCAGTGTTTCGTTGACTTCCACCTGATCAGCGGAACGGCTTTCTAAAGCCTCTTCTTTGCCTGAATATTCCTCCTGCCTAATTTCAACGGTTGCCTTATTTTCAGACTGCGCAATAAACGCAACCTGGACAATCGCCAAACCAATAAGTGCAAGAAGCGCGAAACCAGAATACTTCATTCAGCTCACCTCTTTGCCGGATTCCGGTCAAGCAGGTCCTTTTTAAAGTTTTTCTTTTCATGTATAAATATTATATAAAATATATATCGTATAAACACAAGATTAATATGGTAAAAAGGCCTGTTTTGAATCATTAATTGTTATTAAAAAGTGGTAAAATATATAAGCCCGCAAATTTTTTCCCGATGAAAACATGACGCTTGACAACTTATTAAGGCGAATTGAACTGAGAGCAGGGCTTACCTTAGCTACCCTAGCTACCGCTGCAGTTATCGCTGCTCTTTCCGGAAACGGAGGCGTGGAGGCCTATCAGAACAGCAACAGCGCAAATAAGGGTTACAGTACTCAAAAGCCAGGACAGCAGTTCTTAGTATATCTCCCCTCTGTAAGCAAGGATTTTGACACACCAACGCCGCATTCCAGCCCAACAGCAACCCCGACAAGCACAAGAACCGCAACAGCAACACCAATACCAACATATACACCAACCGCTACTGCGACGCCTACATCAACACCGCTTCCTAATAGGAACTATGCTTTTCTTGAATCAAGCTTTGTTTGTGCCGACTCAACAAACCCAACAGCAATCATGGTTTACGGCGATACATACACCGATGCAATTGACGGCCAAGTTAAGGTAATGAACGGAACTGTTTTCATCACAACAGGAAACATTAATGATTACATCACAACGTCAAGTGCTGCTGCCTGGGTAGTCAAGGTTACGCCATCTACATTATTCACAGACAGCACCACTATATTATTTGATTTCGGAATACAAAACCCACAAACACCTCGACTTGCAGGAGAATTAACCGCAGGAAAGAACTTGGTGAGTGAAGGAGGCTTAACTACGGATGCTTCCCAAACTGCAAAGCCTTTCTGGGATTTGGGAAGATTGATAGTTGGATTAGAAGGAAAAAACGGAGCAATTCTAAAAATAGGACTTTATGATCCTAGTACAAATTCAATAACACAATACATAGATGCCCAATACTATCTTCATTCTGATGGGACAATATACGACTATTTCTATCTTCATTCTGATGGGACAATATACGACTATTTCAGGACCGCTGTTCCAAATCCCACAAGGTTTGATATCCAGTGCAATAGGTAAAATTTAAATATATAAGTGTTAAAAAAAGCAACATGTTAAAGAGGTGCTTGCTAGTTTCTGTTATGCTTTGTTTATCAATAGGATTAGTTTTTGCTGGCGGGGGAACCCACACTGCAGCAGAAGTTCAGGGAGGCGTTTTCAGAGAAACAACCGAATATAGGGTAGGTTCCCCGGGTTGGTCTGGAAGTTTATTTTCAGGAAGCGGCGCGGTTTCTGTAAGGGGTGAGAATAATCAACCAAGCGGCAGAGGAGTTTATGGAAGAAGTACAAATTCCTCAGGTTACGGGGTACTTGGCGAAGCAACAACAGGCAACGGTGTTGTCGGCAGCTCTACCCAAGGAATAGGAGCTGTAGGCGTCTCAGGCTCAGGCTATGGCGTGTATGGAGCTTCAACCACAGGCGTTTCAGGGTACTTTGACGGGAATGTAAGCGTCACAAACATGATAAGGATCGAGGGCGAATCAAAGGGCTGGGGCACCTCGATAATAAACGGAAGAATCTGGTCTGCCAACAACAACATTCACCTTTCTCCTCCTGGAGGATCTAATGTGATTATCGATGCAAATTATAGGGAGGCTGGTGGGCCTACGGGGAGTGTTGGGCTCTGCCTTAACGGGGATTGCAGGACAGGCTGGCCATCAGGCATAACCGGAAGCGGAAATGCTGACAGGATAGCTGTATTTCTAGGACCTAGCGCAATAAGCAGTTCAGAGCTTTACCA
This sequence comes from Candidatus Woesearchaeota archaeon, assembly GCA_016180195.1. Taxonomy (GTDB): domain Archaea; phylum Nanobdellota; class Nanobdellia; order Woesearchaeales; family UBA10216; genus JACPBS01. The sequence goes on along the minus strand of JACPBS010000010.1, from coordinate 34,509 downwards.
ATACCTTGGAAAGATAGGGCTTGGGACAGGCACTCCCAGGGGAAGGCTTAATGTTATTTATTCAGGGGTCTATGAGCCTGCTGTAAATGGGACCAACACAGGCTTTTCCAGTGCAGGTGTCCATGGCTGGTCATCAGGGGATTTTGGAAGGGGCGTTGAGGGCGTTGCGACAGGCGACTCAGCAATTGGAGTCTGGGGACAGGCTTTAACCGCAACTTCGATCGGTGTTTCTGGAAGTGCGACGGCTAGCTCAGGGGTATCGGGCACAGCCACAACAGGAATAGGCGTAGATGGCTCTTCAACACTGGGAACAGGCACAAGAGGCTGGGTTAACGACGGAATCCAGCAGGGGCTTGGCCGTTTAGGATACATACACCCAACTGCGGGTGCGGTTGGAGTTTATGGAGAAGGCAGCAAATTTGCAGGTTATTTTAACGGAAAAGTCGCAATCCCCATTTACTCAGCATCAAAAAACGGCATATATCTTGGAAAGGCAAACGGGACTTTTGACGATGATGCAACACTATTTACCATTGAGAACGCAGTGGGTGCATTTGGAACCGGAATTGGAACAACCTACCTCATAAGCAGGGGTGGCAGGGATGCTGATATTGCGCTGGTCGTGCAGAAATCAACTCCAGGCAACCCTGATTATAACCGATGGCGCTTTGACAACGATGGAATCCTCTACACCCCAGGCGGAAGCTATGCTGACATAGCCGAAGGATTCATGACTGAAAAGGCAAACCCCGGAGATGTACTTGTAATAGGCAATGATGGAAACGGAGCATTGGCCTCCAAGCCCTACCAATCCCCGATCCTCGGAGTTGTCTCAAATTCCACAGCAATAATGCTTTCAGCCGACGGAGACACGCCCGTAGCTGTCGCAGGCAGGGTAGTTGTAAAGGTAAGCGATGAGAACGGGGAGATCAGAATAGGGGATCCTGTAGTTGCAGGTTCAAGAAAGGGGATGGGAATGAAGGGATACCCGGAAAAGATCAATTCACTAAACCTCATAGGCGTTGCAATGACCCCTCTAAAATCAGGGTCAGGAAGCATCGTTGTTCTTGTAAAATGAAAATCCCAAGCGGCGGGTATCAGACCAGGCTAAAAAGCATCATTAATCTTATAAGGAAACCCCATTAAAGAACTACCATTTAGTACGGCCAGCTTAACACTTCCCCCAAAAGCATTCGGAGGGTAAAGCACACCCGAGCCCAATTCAGGCCGCGGGCTCGTTATGATCACAACAGGGCAGCCATCTGAGCGCGTTTCCAGACCTAAAGCCCTTTCAACAACCTCATCCAGGCTGAAAGGCCAGTCATCCAATGAAATCATTGTCCCAATCTCCCTTGCAGGGCTTTTACCAGGCATATAACCTTCGCGAACTGAATATACTGTTTCTCCCCTAGGCGTAGATTCGCGACATAAAACAGCCATTACGCGCCCAATCCCAAGCGACAGATTTCTTGCTTTCGCAGCTTCTGCATCAGGTTCAATGTTAATATATCCCGAGCTTGCAAGTTCCTGTTCGTCGAAAACTTTATTCGGAATCGGGTGTCGGCTAATAAGAGGAATTTTATATTCTTTGCGAAGAAAAGGAATATAATCAGGCTCTCCAGAAGCCCCTCTGTTGACTGAGGTGTTTGTTATTTTTTTAAAAAGTTCCTGATACCCTGAAAGAGGAACACTTACCAACATATAAGCAATGCCATTGCTCTGGGGCTCCAACCCGCCAACATCTTCCATAGTTTTACTGGAATCGCCCTTCTTTTTTAAATGTTTCGTTACTTGTCAATAGCAATCTTTTTCCGGGCTTTTGACAAAATTATTATATTCGCACACCATTACAAAGCCAAGATGGTTATCGGAATAGGAAGCCTTATCTTCAGAAGGGGAACAGGGATATTCAAGTTGCTGTTTGCAATAGATGACCTAATAAGGCTTTTTACAATGACACTCGTTTTCTTCCTGGGCCTGACCATCCTTGATGCAGGACAAACCCTTATGATGCTTGGAGTCGGCCTTGGACTTGTCATTGACATACATGACATATTTGACGACCTGAAGAGCGGCAAGCCATTGGATTTAGGTTTCGGATAGCTACCTAACAAATTCAACGTTTGATAAATCCACGAATTTCGAATCTTCGATCATTGTTTTTTTTGTCAAATTCTAAAGCATTAAAAGCTATTTCAGCAATTCTTTTGTCGGCCGCTTCTTTACCCACAGTTCTAATAAATATAAAAGTCTCCAATATTAAGCAATGTTACAGTAAGCGGATAATCGGAATATTTTTCATATTGCGGATTTCCAAGAAACACTTCTACCGTGAGTATCGAAAAAATACATTCAATCCTCGAATAGTTCGTCAATCTCATCAAGGGCCTTTTGCGTATCCACTGTCTTTTTCAAAGTGCCGAAAACATCTTTTACCAATGTCAGCTTTCTTCTAATATCAACTTCAACTTCATCATCAGGAGCCAAACCTGTTTTTATTGCTTCAGCCTTGTCAAGCCTCAATCCCCAGCTGTTACCCCATTTCAATATCTTCCCTTTGACCTTCATAATTATACTAAAGAATAACTTCTGTTTAAACCTTCCGCCAACCATAAACATTATAAACAACCCCTTATTCTTTTTCGATGCTGATGACGGCGATTGCCCGAAGATGTTTTCTGGTACGCGTATTCGGCAATTTCAATCACAGGAGGATAAAATGACGTCAAAGGAATTGGCTGAGAAGGTTTTTGAGGCTATTGAGATAGCGAAGACAACAGGCAAGCTCAGAAAGGGCACAAACGAGGTCACGAAGGCCATTGAACGAGGCGTGGCGAAGCTTGTTGTTGTTGCAAAGGATACTAACCCGCCAGAGATAGTTATGCACATCCCGCTAATCGCAAAGGAAAAAGGCATTCCTGTTGTAGAGGTACAAAGCAAGGAAGAGCTTGGTGCAGCAGCAGGGCTAGGGATCGGGACCAGCAGCGTGGCCATAATACAGGAAGGCAATGCGAAAGAACTAATCAAGGAAATCATAAAGGAAGCTTAAAATGGTTGAGAAAAAGATGCAGCAGAAGCCTGAGAAGCGCGAACAGGGCGCCCAGGAAGAAAAAAAGCCTGCAGCAGGCCAGGTAACATTCTCAATCGCAACACCTGCCCGGGTTGAGGAAATCATGGGAAGAACCGGAGTCAGGGGAGAGGCAATACAGGTAAGGTGCAAGGTCCTTGAGGGAAAAGATGCCAACAAGGTATTAAGAAGGAATGTCAAGGGCCCGGTAAGGGTCGGTGACTTACTGATGCTTCGCGAGACAGAGATCGAGGCAAGGAAGCTCACACAGGGCAGAAAATGAGATGCAGCTTTTGCGGCGAGGAAATGGAAAAGGGAACAGGCAAGATGTATGTCCGAAAGACCGGAAAGATTTTTTATTTCTGCTCCAGCAAGTGCGAGAAAAGCCTGGTCAAGCTCGGAAGGAAATCAACATTCGGAAAATTCCAGGAAATCGAGAAGGCTGATGAAGAATGATTGAAAGGACATTGGTTCTCATAAAGCCCGACGGCGTCCAGCGATGCCTGATTGGCAGGATCGTATCAAAATTCGAGGATGCAGGGCTGAAAATAGTGGGCATGAAGATGCAATGGGCAGACAAATCATTTGCACTCAGGCATTACACCGAAGATCTTGCGAAAAGAAGGGGAGACCACGTGAGGCAGCAGATGGTTGAATTCATCAGCTCAGGGCCTGTAGTTGCAATCGTGCTTGAAGGCGCCAACGCAATAGAAAACGTCAGGAAGCTAACAGGATCAACTGAACCAAAAGCAGCACTTCCGGGCACAATAAGAGGGGATTTCAGCCATGTAAGCTACGAACATGCTGATAGCAGAAAATCCCCGGTAAAAAATGTTATCCATGCATCTTCTGACAAGGAAGACAGTGAACACGAGATCAACCTATGGTTTGACAAGAAAGAGCTTCACACCTACAAGACTGTCCATGAGCAGCTTGTCCTTTGAAAATGAGAATTGTCCTTCTTGGCGCTCCCGGTGTTGGCAAAGGAACAATTGCATCACTGCTTTCAAAAAAATACGGACTGCCCCACATATCAACAGGAGATATCTTCAAAGGCGCCATCCGGAAAGGCGATGAGCTAGGGCTACGAGTAAAGTCAATAGTCGAATCAGGCAATCTTGTCCCGGACGAGCTGGTAAACCAGGTGGTAAGGAAAAGGCTATTGCAGGAAGACGCATCAAAAGGATTCTTCCTTGACGGCTACCCCAGGACTGTTGAGCAGGCAAATGCAATGGACAAATTTTCAAAGCCTGACGCAATCCTGAACCTGAATGCGGACAGGAAAACAATCATAAAGCGGCTTTCAGGCAGAAGGGTCTGCACTGGATGCGGCGCTATCTACCATATAAGATACAGCCAGCCGAAAAAAGAAGGGATATGCGACTCATGCAAGGGAAAGCTTATTAAAAGAAAGGATGATGACGAATCGGTCATCGCCAACAGGCTTGATGTCTACGAAAACCAGACAAAGCCGCTCATAGAATTTTACAACAAGCGCAAATCATACTTTGAGATTGACTCCAACTACGAAATGGAGGACATTGATAGAATAACAAAACAATGCGAAGACGCATTATCCAAGGTGAAATAAATGGCTGAAAAGATGGTTGATAAGGTATTGAGGCTTATGGAAAAGCCCACTCACATCAGGAACATATGCACCAGCGCACATATTGATCACGGAAAAACCACATTCTCAGACAATCTCCTTGCAGGAGCAGGAATGATAAGCGAAGAGCTCGCTGGCAGGCAGCTGGCTCTTGATTTCCACGAGGACGAGCAACAGAGAGGCATCACGATAGACGCTGCAAACGTGTCAATGGTATATGAGTTCGAGGGTGAGGAATTCCTGATCAACCTGATCGACACCCCGGGACACGTTGATTTTGGCGGAGACGTGACAAGGGCAATGCGCGCGATCGACGGATCAATTCTGCTAGTGGACTGTGTTGAAGGAATCATGCCGCAAACAGAAACAGTCCTAAGGCAGGCACTCAAGGAACGAGTCAGGCCAGTACTGTTCATCAACAAGGCAGACAGGCTGATAAAGGAACTCAAGCTTACCCCTGACAAGATGCAGGAAAGATTCATCAAGGTCATCAATGATGTCAATAAGCTGATAGCCCAGATCGCTGAAAAGGAATTCAAGGAAAAATGGCAGGCCAACGTAAACCTTGGCTCAGTCTCTTTTGGAAGCGCTTATCATAAATGGGCGCTAAACATCCCCTACATGCAGAAGACAGGGATCACATTCAAGGATGTGATAGAGGCATACGAATCAGGCGATGACACCAAAATAAAGGAACTGGCAAAAAAAGCCCCTCTCCACAAGGTTGTTCTCGGAATGGTGGTTAAGCACCATCCTAACCCGCTTGAAGCCCAGAAATACAGGATACCGAAGATCTGGCACGGTGACCCGGAAACCGAAGCAGGAAAGTCGCTGATCAACTGCGACCCAAACGGGCCTGTTGCGTTTGTATGCACAAAAATAGTCTGGGACAAGCACGCAGGCGAGGTTGCTGCAGGAAGGCTTTTCTCAGGAACAGTACGACAAGGACAGGACATCTACATGATCATGGGCAAGAAACAGGTAAGGGTCCAGCAGCTTTCAATCTACAACGGGCCGAAAAGAGAGACTGTGGAAAAGGTAAGCGCAGGCAACGTCATAGGCATTGTCGGACTCAAAGGAGTCTTTTCAGGAGAAACAGTATCTGACCAGCCTGACTTCGAGCCTTTTGAGGCAATAAAGCACATTTTTGAGCCAGTGGTAACAAAGGCAATAGAGGCAAAGAAGCCATCAGACCTTCCAAAACTGGTCGATGTTCTCAGGCAGGTAAGCAAGGAAGACCCAACCATAAAGATCGAGATCAACGAGGAAACCGGAGAGCACCTAATGAGCGGAATGGGAGAACTCCACCTTGAAGTCATCGAAAACAGGATAAAGACAGAGAAAGGTGTTGACGTTCAAACCTCCGAGCCGATAGTCGTATACAGGGAAACAATATCAAAGCCAGGGCCTGAAGTAGAGGGGAAAAGCCCGAACAAGCACAACAAGTTCTACTTCAAGGTAGAGCCTCTTGAAGATCCAATATACTTTGCAATCAAAGAAGGGAAGATAGGGGAAATGAGGGTCAAGAGAAAGGACGAAGCCCTATGGTCAGCATTCGAGGAAGCAGGAATGGAGAGCAAGGTATCAAGGCGCGTCAAGGACATATTCAACGGAAACATCCTCATTGACATGACAAGAGGAATAGTCCACATAGGGGAAGTCATAGAGATGGTAATGGATGCATTCGAGGACGTAATGAATTTCGGGCCGCTTGGAAGGGAACCATGCACCAAGATAAAGGTGTTGCTCATGGACACCAAGCTGCACGAAGACGCAATCCACAGGGGGCCGGCACAGGTACTGCCAGCAGTCAGGGACTCGATAAGGCTCTCAATGCTCAACTCAGCACCAGTCCTCTACGAGCCTGTACAGGTATTGCAGATAGAAGCCCCAATGGACTACATGGGAGACATATCAAAGCTCATTCAGAACAGGAGAGGCCAGCTGATAGACATGCAACAGGAAGGCGAGCACATATCAGTAAAGGCAAAACTGCCAGTTGCTGAGATGTTCGGAATGACCTCAGACTTAAGGAGCTCAACAGAGGGAAGAGGAAACTTCTACGTAATAGACCAGCTTTTCGAGAAGCTCCCATACGAGCTCCAGCAGAAAGTCATCCAGGCAATCAGGCAAAGAAAAGGCCTCAAGGAAGTGGACGGGGTTGCTGTTTCAGCCTAAACTCATAAGATTCCAAATTCAAAAGGGCAACCAATGGATGAAGAGATCACATGTTCAGAGGACCCGGATGAAATACGAAGGTTTACTGGAAAAACGTGGGCTGGGAAACAGGCGACGAACTAACAGCGAAGCTAAGAATGACAGGCTAATTGTAACCAAAGAATACAAAGCTAAAGTCGAACTTATAGGGAAATAAAATGCCCACCATCAGGGAAGTTCTAACTGATATATTGAAGAAAAACTTTAACATAATAGTTGTTTTATCAATTGCCATGATCTTTGTTATTATTCTTAGAATCCTAAAAGTATTCTAATTTTTTTTTTGAATATTCATCCAACAGACTTAACAGCCCAAGTTTTCATAACTTTTAAATACCTCCTCTTTTTCCGCTACACCATGGCTGAGATAAAGACATTCGGCAAGTGGAGTGTTGACGGCATAAAGGTAAATGACACAGGCCTTGTAAACTACATAACCGTGAAGGGGCCAATAGTGCCAAGGACCGGGGCAAGATATGCCAAGCAGAAGTTCTACAAGTCAAAGATATTTATAGTCGAAAGGCTCATGAACAAGCTCATGGTATCAGGCCACAAGGGAAAGAAACACAAGTACACCTCCTACACAAACACAGGCAAGGCCAACCGGGTTTTCGACATAGTCCAGGAATCTTTCGAGGTAATCGAACAGAAGACAAAGACAAACCCTGTCAAGGTGTTTGTAGAGGCTGTAGAGAACGCCGCACCAAGGGAGGAAATAATCTCGATTGAGTACGGAGGAGCAAGGTACCCGAAAGCAGTTGACTGCTCACCCCAAAGAAGGATTGATTTCGCGATAAAGCACATGATACAGGGCGCATACGGAAAGAAATTCAACACGAAAAAAGGAATTGTAGAAACCCTTTCTGAAGAGATACTTGCGGCATACCAGAAAACCACAGCTTCAAACGCGATTGCCAGAAAGCTGGAAATCGAAAGGCAAGCTGACGCAAGCAGGTGATCTGAATAAAAAGAAGGCGATTAGACCAACTGGTTGCTGAAGATAATTCAGACCCGAAATACAGGGAAATTGAAAGGATTCTTGATAAGGTCCAATGGTACGTCAACGGCGGACATAGGAGACTGGCTGTGATAGAACTTTTCGAAGCAAGACAAATGCATGAAGGAGAAGGGAAATACACATTAGAGAGGCACGCTGAGGAAATCGCATCAGACATAGCCCATTACGGCCATCAAATCTACAGCAACGGATTTAGGGTTGTACTTGGTATTGCAGAAACTCATCTTTTCAACGGAAACACTGATATGGCTGCGGAATGGGTTGCTGAGGCAGCGTACTGGCTTGAGAATGGAGAAATAGGAAGCCGAACAATAAGAGAAACTGCCCAAGCCCGAATTTCTTATCTTCAGGAAAAAATAAGCTCATCATAGAATTTTTATGATAAAACTTCCAACCATAATTAGGCTCCTGATGTACCTCATTGATTCTGAGATTGATGAGTTCGGGGAGATTTTCAGCACCCTTTGCCCCCACTACGACGATGTAAAGTCCATCATGATGGGGCACCCGATGTTCAACTAGGATGTTCGGGAAGAAGACAGGAACAAGCTTGCAGAAATGATTTATAGAGCCCGGCAGGTCAGCACTAAATCCTGTGAGGACTATAAAGGGCAATGCCCAATAGTCTGCGTTGGCTATGACAGCGAGAGGATGCACAAGAAAATAATTAGGTGTGGCAGCGGAACTTATGGCCTCGGCCTCAACTGCATTCTCGACTTAGTGGAGGAAAGCCTGACAGGAGATCCTGACCAGGCCAAAAACTATCTGGAAGAAGCCCGTTACTGGTATGAGAATTCAATGGAAAAGCACAGGCATTTTTGGCAGGCAGCAAAGGCAAGAATGGAGAGCCTGGAAACAAGAATGGGTCAAGGCCCTTTCCAAGCATAAAGCTTTTTTGCCCCGTAGCAGTCAAATCACAACAATCCCCTTATACTTAACGCCATAGATGAAAATCCTGTTCCAGAATAGCCCCTTGTGACGGGTAACCCTCACTGAAAATCCCGCCTCCCTAAAAAGCTCCTCAATCTTCCTGTCATTACCCAGCCAGCTAACAGAGGGAAGAAGATGCATAAGGTCAGAGTATTCCACAAAACAAATGCTCCCTCCAGGAGTAAGTATCTCCCTCATGTCCTTGAGAATCGCCTTGATATCCTGAATGTAACCTAACATGCCAACTGACACTATGACATCCGCCCGAATTATATCCGGATGCACCCTATAAAACTGCTGGGAATCATGGATAAACCGTGCTGTGCCGAAAACATAGCCTTCAGTCTCCCACCTTGTCTGCTCTATCCTCTTGCCCGCGATCTTAAGGTCGTTCTTCGAGAAATGGGTTGCGTAAACAGAGCCTTTTGGACCGACTTCCTTCAACAGCATTGAGGTCATTGTGCCAACACCACACCCAAACTCAAGCACAGTCTTCCCCTTCAACTCACCGAGAACATTCATTATGTCCTTCCGGATCCTATGGGGAAAGCTGATGTTCTCGGTCATAAGGTTAAGATAAGAAAACAGGTCATTCACCTCGGTTATCATCTTAGGGTCGTAATAAAGCTCAAAGAGCAGGAAAAGAGGAAGGCCCATTGCCATCAATGAAATGCTCAGATTGAGCAAAGCAGGCCCTTTCTCTATGCTGCCAACACTGATTATCATCGCCACCAAAAGAAACCCGCCCAAAACAAATGGAAGGATCTTTCCAAACGGCGCCCTGAAAGGACGCTCAATCTCAGGCCTCTGAAACCTCAAAATCGGGACTGCCATGATGATCGGGATGTACATCAGGATGGCAAGCGGAACGAGTATGCTCAACAGGATGCCATAATTTCCAAAACCCATCACGAGCAGGATTGAGGTTGCAACTGTCTGGAATAAAATGGCCTTGTAAGGCGTCTTGTACCTTGGATGTATTGCGCTAAGCTGCTCAAACTGCATCTTGTCCCTCGCCATCGCCAGCGTAAGCCTTGGCAGGGTGATTATTCCGGAAGCTGCTGAACCTAACAAAGCCGCAAAAATCCCGGCGACGGCAATTGTCCCGCCATTCTGCCCGAACAAAATCCTTGCAACCTCGGCTGTCGGCGAGGCAATAACTTTCAGTTCATTGACAGGAATAAGAGAGAAGGTAACCAGGAGCATGCCAAGGCCGAGTAAAGCAATTACCACAGTTCCAATAAGGATTGCTTTCGGTATGTTCTTCCTTGCGTCCTTGGTCTCCTCAGCCAGGAATGTAGCGGCCTCCCATCCAAAGTAGGTTTCAAGCAGGAAGAATATCGTGACGAAAATCCCCGAAGGATTCCCCAGAAACAAATCGCCTGATAAGCTGAAAACAAATGCCCCCTTGGCGATAATAGCAGCTATAACCCCTATTATAATTGCCGCAAAAAGTATCATCATGATGGAAGTTGCCTCTATCCCCACAAATGCGATAAAGTTGAACAGGATAATGATGAAGAGCGCTATCAATGGCTTGATCGGCAGGTAAGAGTCGCCAGGAAGGTCCATGACAAGAAGATCTGTTGAAGCCACTATCAAAACGACAATTGAGATGTTCCCGACAAGCCAGGAAGTCCATCCTAAAATAAAAGAGATGAACCTTCCATAAGTCTGCTTGCCGAACTCATACGTTCCTCCGCTCTTAGGAAACATGCTTGAAAGCTCCCCGAAACACATAGCGATATATATCGAGATTGCCGAAAGGAACAACCACGCAATGACTGTGAGATTGCCTGAATATCTTGATCCTATCCCTGCACCAAAGAAGATTGATGTGCCCATAATTGACCCTATCGAGAGGCACAGAACTGTCCAGAAACCAAAACCTCTTTTCAGTTCAACCATTATTCCACCCTAAATGCCTTCCTAATAAAAAACTGCCGGTTCATGCATAAGAATAAGAAAAATTTATATGCTAACTGCCAAAGAACAAGACCCTTGGAAGAGGTGCACTGATGCCGATAGAAATAATGATAGTCGTATTCATCATTCTAGCAGCAGTGTTTATTGTGCACAAGATGCTTCAGGAAGCTTTCGACATCCTTCACATAGGGATATCCATATTAGGAATAATGATCGGAGTCCTGTTCCTTGCGGTCGCATATGACGCGATCACCTTCAAGATAAACTTTGATAAGTCCCCGAGCATAGTTTCGGTGCAAGAGGAGGAAAGCGTGATTTACGCGGCAATCCTTAAGGGAAAGTCTATTTACCCTCTCGATGAGCAGCAAACACAGAATCTCTCGGGATACATTTCACAAAAAGATTATGCAAGGGCACTTGGCTCCAACTACAAGCTCATCATGCTGAAATCCTCCTTCGCGTCAGACCCTTCAACGCTCTCCTCAGTCTTATCAAGCCCCCAATCATTCATCTCCAGCTATAAAAAAGGGGATATCCGCATATACCCCGAAACCATAACATTCAAGCTGATCCGGTACGTTCCAGGCTCAGGGTCATTCGGATTCATCAAAACGACATTCGATAAAGCTACAGCTTTGGCAGGGAAAAAATGAGACGTGAGCCAATAATCCTGTTAATCCTAATCACGCTCGCGCTCGCTGCAAGAGCTGATTCCCAGGTATTCGCAGGCTACGTATATTCGGGCAATTCACTGACTGTTGACAAGCAGGTCATTTTTATCCACCTCTCGGAAAACGGAATAATCGCCGATTACGGAAAGGGCTCGCTGGAAATAACGAACAACAGCTGCGAATCAACGGATTATTTCAGAGTCTGCCTTGACAATATTGACTTCGACTACACCGCAAAGAAGAAAAGGATATCTATAAGGGCAATCTCAACGATACCCTCGATCACAATTACAAGATCGGTTTCAAAAAGCGAGCTGGTGGTAGGAGAGGAGGCAACATTCACTGTCACCCTGACAAATACAGGAGGGGTTGCAAGGAACGCCTCGTTCCAAGATTCTTTTTCAGATTCGTTCGAGGTGTACGATGTTGACGGCGCATACGCCTCAAACCACATGGTCTCCTGGTCAGGAATAATCGGCAGGTCAGGCACAAAAGAGATCGAATACAAGATAAAGGCCAAGAAGCAGGCAAAACAAGTCACAAAAGCAACCCTTTCCTATTTTGATGGTTACGTGACCAGGAACGCATACTCCTCCGAGCAAACAATCAACGCAGCACACTTCCTCCTTATAGAATCAGGGGTGGGGAAAACATCAACATACGTGGGCCAGCCAAATAATTTTACGATAAACATTACGAACAAAGGAAACAACAGTATAAATGCAACAGTTGAAATCGAGTTCAGCCCAGACATCACCGTTTATCCTCCCCTTCAGTTTACAAAGACAGGAAAGGGAATGTTCAAGTGGTCTGGCGAGATCAGGAAAAGGAACCTTAGCAATAACAGGTTCTTTTCCAAGCCTTTCACTTTTGACATTTCAAGCGGCAGCATTGGAGCGTCCCAGATAATCATAAGGGCATCATATGCCGACTTGACAACACAGGAAAATCTTGAAATGCAGGAAACAAAAAAGGAAGTAAAGGTATCCGACGCCGGAGTTGCCATAAGAACAAACATTAATGATGCAGTCATAGAATCAAACCAGCTTTTCAAGGCAAAGATCTGGGTCCAGAACCTCAACCCATACGCCCCCATCAAGGATGTTCTCGTGTCCGCATACACCGGAGTAGGCTACCTTCCCGATGTATATTTCAGCGAGATAGGGAAGGGCGTCCAGGTGCTCGCGATCGAAAAGGAAATTTACGCCCCAAACACCTCCTCGACAACAGGCTTTCCTATCGACATCAACATGACATACAACATTAACGGGGGAAAATTCGCCAAATCCCTGAAGAGCACCATATCTGTAACAAACATCAGGGACCTGACCATAAACCACATACCATCAAAAACCTCGGTTGAAAGCGGAGAGACATTCACCTTTACCGTAACAATGAACAACCCACGCCTGACAGGGATAAACAATGTCAATGTATTCGACACGATCCCGCCCGAATTCGACCGATACGGCCAAACCAGCTCATCATCTATCAGCATTCCAAAAAAAGACACCCTCACAGTCTACACGTATGAGGTGACAGCCCCGAAAGTCAACCAGGAAAAAACATTCCAGATCCGCACAAATGCAGAGTACTCAGACTCAGGAAATGAATTCCTATTCTCCGAAATACGCCACTACAATATCTCAAAAGAGACAAAGATAACCGTGCTTCCAGCAAAATTCCCGCTTTCAGTAACATCAACATTTCCAGACACTGAATTCTATACCGGACACGAAAGCGAGATAAACTATGTCATAAGAAACCCAAGCGACACGAGAACCGCAAAAGGGGTTGTGCTGCATTTCCCCTTGCAGCCGGAATTCGACACCATAGGCATCACCAGCATGGAGATCCCTGACATAGACCCCGGGGAATCTGTTTACCTGACATCGAAGCACAAGATAAGGCCCAAGCTCAATGATACCCGCGTGCTCCTAAAGCCATACTTAACCTACACCGACGGACAAGGAAGCAACTACACTTACAACCACACCACCACCTCCCTGAAGGTAAAGACAACCCCCATCTACGGCCCTGCCCTTATCCTCACAAAAAATTCATCCGAAAAGGCAAACAACACTGACAAGTTCAATGTAACCCTTAACGTGAGGAATATAGGCAGCGAGGCTGCCAACGCCGAGATCATCAATGGGAACGAGAAGTTCAGCTTACAGGTCCAACCCAATTCCGAATACTCGAGAAATGACACCATGTCAATACCCGAGCCAGGCCCTTTTGAAATACCCCCTGCAACTGCAACGTACACCTATCAAAACCTGCGCCTATACACAGCCTCAAACTCCAAAACCATAGAGGTTATAAGCAAACCCCTTCTAAAGCTGGAGAAGACAGCTCCTGAAAAGGCAAACAACTTAGATCCAATAGAGATCGCCATAAGGGTCATAAACCTTCAGGAAGCCCCGCTTGACGTAAAAATAACAGACGGCGAAAGCCAGTGGGTTATTGCCGGGCTTACAGGTGAAAGAACGCTGAAGTCCAACATCTCGCTTTCCAAAACAGGCAGCACACTGCTTGAGAAGCCCACTGCAAGCTACGTTTATGGGAACCACAACTATACAGTATCCGCAGAAACGAGCCCCATGGTTGAAGTATCTGAAAAATCATTTGCATCGCTGGAAAAGAGCTCATCAAAGCAAGATGCAAAAGCAGGAGACGAGATAACAATCACCCTGACCTTAAGGAGCACCCATGAATCAGCGCTCGAAGCTGAACTGAAAGACTCAGGCAGGGCATGGAACATATCCCTCGCGCCCGGAAAAGAGGAAAAGGTCTCATACAAGATAAAGGCAAACGAAATGGAGCTGCCTGAGGCAACCGCTACTTTTTCCTACCTCAACAAAAAACACACGGTAAAATCCAACAACGTGATGATCAACATCACCGAGGAACATGCCCGGCCCGAAAAAAAAGAAATGGGCGCTGAAGAGAATCTTTTCAAAAAGATTATAAATGGCATCATAAGGATACTGACAATCAAGAGATCAGATATTTGAGGTGAAAAAATCATGGGCTTTTTCAACAAGCTGATGTTCTGGAAAAAAAATGATGAGCTAACAATGGACATGGGTGTTGGCCAGCAGGAGCCAATTCCAGACCCGCAGCAGAGCTGGGTTCCACCCCAAAGCACCTACCCGCAACCACAGTCATACATGCCCCAGCAGATTGACGCCTTCCAAAACAACAGCTCATACGCAGCAAGCAAACAGCTGGAGGTAGTGTCAGCCAAGCTGGATGCCCTCAAGGCGGCAATGGACAGCCTGAACCAGAGGATGGCAAACGTGGAACGCATGATGCAGGGGGATGAATATTTCAGGAAAAGAGGATGGTAAAGCCCTGCTTTTGCTGACCGCAGCAATAGTTGCCATAGACCAGCTTTCGAAATTTCTTGCAAACAAGCTTTCCTACCCAATAGATCTTGGGCTTCTCAAGATACAACTTGTTAAAAATACAGGTGCTGCATTCGGGCTCTTCAAGAACTCATCGCTCATCCTGGGAATCATCGGCATCGCATTTTCCGCAGCAATACTACTGTTCTACAGAAAAACAAAAAGCAAGACCGCGAAAATCGGAGTTGGCCTAATCCTCGGAGGAACGACAGGGAACATAATAGACAGGATATTCCGGGGCCATGTTATAGATTTCATTGACTTCGGGTTTTGGCCCGCATTCAACGTAGCGGACGCAAGCATAAGCATAGGAATCATCCTGCTGGTAATTCATTACCTGAAAACAAAAGACTAAAAACACTCAAACCAAAAAATATTTAAAGTATTACAATAATTGTAAAGCTTATGGTCAAGAACAATATTGCAATTGCGCTCATCATAATATCCCTTGTCCTTTCCATAGCCAGCGTAGCAGGCATCATCATGCTTTACGGAAAGATAAGTCCTGAGGACAATTCCGGGAAAACGACAATAAGCGAAGATAATGATCCTGCGCTCGGAGCAAAAAACGCACCTGTAACCATAGTGGGATTCACTGACTTCCAATGCCCGTACTGCGGAAGATTCTCGCAGCAAACCCTGCCATTAATAGAGAAAGACTTTATCAACACAGGCAAGGCAAGGTTTGTCCTTAGGGATTTCCCGCTTTCCTTTCACGCAAACTCAAAAATCGCAGCCGAAGCCGCAAACTGCGCAAACGAGCAATCAAAATTCTGGCAGTACCACGACAAGCTATTCGAGAACCAGAACGCCCTCGACAAGGAAAACCTGAAAAAATACGCAAGGGAAATCGGGATTGACGGGGGAATATTCGACTCATGCCTTGACTCAGGCAAATTCTCATCAGAAGTGCAGAAGGACCTTGATGACGGCATCGCTTACGGGGTTTCGGGCACTCCCGCTTTCTTCATAAACGGCAAGCTAATCGAAGGGGCTCAACCTTACCCTGTGTTTGAGAAAGCCATAAATGAGGCTTTAAACAAATAATCCGCAGCACGCAATAAATTCCGTGGAACAAATAATTTTGTGGAGTTAATAACGATAGATTATTGTCAAGAACCGAAGTTAATAATGACTGATCATGATCAAGAATTTATAGGAATTGATGTCATGCATGATAGAAATGTTATTCACGTTGAAACAATCATAAAATCCAAGGACAACACCTTGAGTCCGATATTGGAGCAATACAACAATAAACCCATCACCGATTCAAACATCAAGGGGTTAGTGACTGCAGTCGTGAATTATGTTTTAAAATCTAGAACTCCTCAAACTCCTCCATACCCTTGAGATAGCCCTGCTTCTTAAGCCACTGTATCTGGGCCTTCCTGTACTTGAAAATTATATCCCCCTTTTCATCGCCTGAAAGCTCCCAGGGCTCGACAAGCACAATGTCACCCTCCCTGACCCAAAGCTTCCTCTTAAGCCTTCCAGGAATCCTGCAGACGCGGGTCTTGCCATCCAGGCACCGGGTCTTCATCCTTGTGCCACCCAATCTCTGCTCGACAACCCCGAAAGTTTCCTTTCCCCTAGGAAGCTTGGTCCTGCTAATCTCCTGCTGCAGTTCCTCCTGCTGCTCCTCCTGCTGCTTTTTCAAACCCATTGGAATGCGTGTCCGGGCAGTACCTATTTAAATGTTTGGATAAAAATTAAGTAGTTAGCTTTCTGAAGTTCTTTTCCTTATGGTGCGACGCCTTTCCTGTAGGAAAGGCTCTGGGGGTTTCCGAAGCCCAATTCAGCTGCGGCTGAATGGGCCAATTTGAGCTTTGCTCAAATTGGGGAACAACCCTCCCCAGCGCACGACTAAAACGAACGACGCTCTGTTGCTCTCTTTTTTATTGCCCGCAATTCGTATTTCAACTACGATTAACCACCATCCGCCAATTTCAGGACTTCCACCAGGTTGATAACAGGCTTTGGAAACTTGCCATAATCATCCATAATCCTTGGGCAGGCAGTGTTAACATAGCACTCAATAAAAGGAAAATTCTCGAGCTCTGAAAAATCAACCGTATCAAACAAAAGGAAATAGAAATTCTTTTCCCTGAATACGCCCTTCAGCGCCTCTGCAGCATTGAGATTGAGCTGGCCTGGCTTTGTAGAGACCAAAACACCGATCTCAGTTGAATGCAGGAATTTAAGGGCAGCAGCCTTCCTCCTTTTTTCATGCCTCTCATGCTCCTTCAAGTCAGCCTTATGAAATGTCATGTTTACCGGGTCAGAAATGAAGACAGCCTTTCCCGCCTTCAACAAACCCAGCGAATGAAATTTCCCGGTCCCAACAAAGACAACGGCATCAACCCCTTCAACAGCAGTCGGAAAATCACAGCCAAGGGTCTGCCCTTCATGCAAGGAATGAAAGCCTTTTAACAGCACAGCCTCTCTTCCAGAACTCTCTATCTGCTTCTTCAACTCGCCAATCCTGTGAACATGCTGCACAGAAGCTGCAAGTCCAACTTTCGCGGGAAGCACGCTAAGATGCTCATCAGAAAGGATAATGCTATTATTCAGCCTTGCCTCAATAAAAAAAGATCTCATATAAGGACTGCGTTTATCATTCCTTCCTGGCCAGGCCTGTTAGTGACCCTTGCCTTGCCAAGCTCAGTCTCGATAACAGTACCTCTTGTCATGATGTTTCTCCTTATAAAGTGCTTGCTTGCAGGGTTGTCAACCACTGTCTTGATCGCTGCCTTCCTGTAAGACTTCGATTTCGGATCAAGGACATTAACCATGTTAGAATTTATCGTCCTAAACTTGAGGCCCCCACCCTTGACCCTTACAAGCTTGGTCTGCCGGTCCCCAATCCTTGTGTGCGTGGGCACGTTACCAGACTCAAACAGCCGCTTATCCCTTGCCTTGATATACCTGGAGCCTGAAGAGCTCCTTTTCGGCCTTGATTGCGTTAACATACATTTACTGGAAAAAGGCAGGATTTATAATAATTGCGGTCATGATAAAGTTCCAGGTATACACATCCATTCCAGGCGCATTCGTAAGCTTCATTGTTTTAATTGCAATACTGGGCCAAAAAAAGCCCATAAACTTTATAAATCAGCTAATTAATCGAAAAAACAAGGGGGTTTTACACATGGATGCAGAAAGGCCATTGGACGCATTAAACGACGCAAGGAACAAAAGAGTGCTCATCGAGCTCAAGAGTGGAAAACAATACATCGGAAGGCTGAAGGCCTTTGACATACACGTTAATATTGTCCTAGAGGATGCAGAAGAGCGTGTTGAAGGAGAAGTAAAAAGGAAGCTCGGGGTCATCTTCATACGAGGAGACACAATAATAATAATCTCGCCAGAGTGATACTATGACCAAAGGAACGCCCTCAATGGGGAAAAAGTCAGGGAAAAAGAACATGATACACTGCAGAAGGTGCGGGGAGCGCACCTTCCACCTCAGCAAAGGCAAGTGCAGTGGCTGCGGATACGGCAAGTCAGCAAAGCTGAGAGGATACAACTGGCAGAAAATCTGATTCCACGATACATTCTTAAAATAAAATTGTTTTATGCATCACCTGACGCTTCTGTTGATCTGCCTTCTAGAATATACGATATGCACTGAGCGTCTGCTGGAAGGTTCGATTGAGGTCTTGGAATGGGTGGGAAAAAAACTGAGATAGACAAGAACACAAGGGATTTTATAATGAAAATCAGAAAGCAGTTCAATCCCGACAAAATAATACTTTTTGGAAGCAGGGCAGAAGGCAATGCATGGGTTTATAGCGACTATGATTTTATCATTGTCTCGGATAAATTTGAAAAAGTCCATGGCTTGACAGGATTTCTGAAGTAGTCAAACACCGGGATTCTGACAGGCCGATTGATGTGCTGCCCTACACCTCGGAGGAGTTTGCTCAAAAAAAGGCATCTTCAGGCGTAGTGAGGGAAGCGGTCAGAAAGGGGGTTCAGTTGTGAATTACCTGTATCGTCTCATTATCCTTTCTATCTCTTTAATTAACGGTCTTCTCCAGTCATGCTCCAGTTGGCTGCGAATCAATTTGACCAGATGGCTGTCTGCTGCGTTAAGCTTCAACTTGCCAAGCTGTTTTATCTTGTATAAAATTTCGTAATCTTCATCAGTGGACATCGCATATTTCTTTTCCTCTGTTTTTGTAATTGCAAATCTTTTGGTTAACTTTTGTTTTCTTTCATCCAGCAACCTTTGATACTCCTTGTCTTTCCATAAAATTTTCCTTAAGGCAGATCTTTTATAACCCCTGCTTAAATAAAAATCTTCAATTCGCTGAATTGATTTTGCCATAAGCTGATTGTTGTTCTTGGACTAATATAAAGCTATCCATACCTCTCTATCTCAACCCCCGCGTCGTTAAACAGCCGTATAGTCGCCTCATCCATCGCATAAGCCTGGTTATAGAAAACCCTTATAATCCCGGCGTTAACTATAGACTTCGCGCAGTAAAGGCAAGGGCAAAAGCTAGTGAACAATGAAGCACCCTTGGTGCTAATCCCCTGGTATGCTGCCTGGACTATCGCATTTTCCTCTGCATGAACACAAATGCACTCGTGCAGGTTGGATCCGGATACAGTTTCGGGGTTAGAGCACCTTTCACAGCCTCCATCATTGCAATTCCTTATTCCCCTGGGAGTCCCATTATACCCTGTGGAAACTATCATGTTGTCCTTCACTATCACTGCACCTATCTGCCTTCTTGAGCACGAGCTCTTTTTAGCGATCAGCTTAGCCACTTCAATAAAATATTGGATCCAGGAAAGCTTAGAGGTCATTTTGCCAACAACCTGATCAAATTCTCAACGCACTTCTTAAATTCTTCCATTGAACCCTCATTGATTATCGAGTAATCTGCCATGACAATCGGCTCTGCCTTCCTGAGATTTTCAAGTTCTGCATAATCCCTTGCCTCAGCCTCCTCTTTTGTAAGCGGCCTGACCTCCCTTACAGCAAGCCTAAGGTATCTTGTTTTTGGAGAAGTTATTATGGAAAGCAGCCTCAACCCGGGAAACCTCAGCTTAAGGTATTCGTATTCCTGCCAGCTGTAAAGCCCATCAATAACCACATCGCCATGGATTGCCTTAATTTTTGGCTCATTAAGCTTTGCATACGCATCCATGCCTAGCTCGAGACGAAGGGTCTCTCGGACCATGGATTCATTTTCCTCATTAACAGCCAGCCCCCTCTCGGCAATCTCTTCCATTGTCACGTCACCAAAACGGATCTTCCTGAATCCTGCTTCCTCAAAGAAAGCTGTTGCAGTGCTTTTCCCCGCGCCAGGCATACCAACTATTGCAATAATTTTCTTCATCAGAATAATCTTGAATAACCCGCTTTATAAAAAGATTTTTGCCCCGCATCAGGCATGATCAAGTTGAGTCCTGCTCATAAGTAAAGCCCTTCCTAATAGCATGCTCTGCTTTCATGAGTTCCTGTCCGATGTAAAGGGCGTGGCTTATGTCGCTTACCTTTTGCTCCAGGATCAGCCATCTTGAAGCCTCCTCAGCAGATGAGGCGGTGAACTCTTCAAGCCTCACCCCGTCAGGATTCAAATGGATGATCTTTATCTTGTTTCCGGCAACCTCAACCCTAATGTTGCCTCTCGGATCAAAATTACCTGTGCTCCTCTGGAGATCGAACTCGATATTGCCTGCCAACGGGTATTCCCTGAGGATTTCCTGCGACTGCCTGAAGCTTGACTCATAGATATGGGCGCTTGCAGATATCATTATCAGATCACCCAAATCTTTTCCTGTATCCCTGCAAAGGTTTTTCTGAAGCTTCCTTAATGCAAACGCATTCTTTGGCCACGCCCCAAAGATATCATTGCTCCTAAGATACGCAATGAGGTAAAGCCTGTTCTTCTGGACAAGCGCCTGAACCAGGTTAAGGCAGGGAGGGTTTTTGCTGTCAACATCCAGCTCCACATCCCATGTAAATGCGACCGCCCTCCGGGTATGCTCAGCATTCAAAATCCTTTCAGCCATCCTTGAAATCTGATCGATCCCCTTGTGGCCCCTAAACCTGTGCCCGTATGTGTAAGAAACATCACCCAGGGAAGCATCTGAAAGAACAATAGGGTAGTATTCCTCCAACTCCTCCCGGTTAAAAGTAAAATAAGGCTTCCACTTTATGTCATCCGGATTCTCGCCAGTTATGTCAACAACCATGCACAAGATCTCTTTCTGCCTCTGACCATGCTCCGAGTCCTTCAATGTCCCAAACTTCATGACCATCTGAAGTGACTGGAGCCAAGCTTCCCCAACAGTTGCTGAGCGTATCTTGAAAACAGGGTCTGTTGGGAAATTTTCGGGAACCTCGACCTTTGCTTCTGGAAAGTATTCAGCATCACCATAGCTGCCTTTTATTGGAAAGTCTGAAATAGCTTTATTTAGCTCTTTATAGTTCCTTACATCCCGCAAGTCAATTATCTCAACATTACTCCTGAACCTTTCAATTGCATCAAACGGTATCTCGCGGTCAATCCTCGCCCCATGAACGCCTTTCACATTTCGTTCATCATCAACCCCCATGTGCTTCAGGTTGATCAGAGCCTGCCCGCTCTGAGTCCTGTCAACCCCGCAAACAATGATGAACCTCACCTTCTTATTTCCAAGGCAATACCTCAAAACAGTATTCAGCCCCGCATCCTTCGAATAAAGCTGGCCAATGACCGCATAATTCTTTTCGGGCACATCCCTGCAAACAATATCCAAGGGAGTCCACAAGGTGCATATCGCAACACTGCTTTCAGGGTTTCCAATCCTCACTGATTGCTTCATAAATTAAAGCTTGGGCCTGAAATAAAAAAAGGTTTTGCTTTTTGCATAACAAAAACCGCACTAATCCCGCGGATAAATGCCCGGTTTTAAACCCAAAGGGAAACCCAAATTGGGCGGGCCCAATTGCCATAAAGGCAATTTGGGTTTGCGAAATTTTCCACAAATTTTTTAAACTGGATCACCATTCATTAATGATGACATTATCTGGCTATGAGATCTTCTATCACGTCGAAGATCTGGAATATTTGCATCCTAAGGGAAGTTTAGAACTATCTCATTCAGTGCCTTTTATCGAAAGAAGGACTCATGTATCCGACAACAGAAGGAATATTGAAGCGATTGCAAGATATGAAGCAGGCATGGATTTATCTGATTTCGTAATTAAAAACAGCAGAGAGGGTGATAAGGCTGCCTTGGTAAGGGATAGGATGGATCACATCATTGAAACAGGAAAAAAAGACGGCCAAAAATATGCAGTTGTAGATACACGTGCAATAATTCATTATTTCAGACAACCTTGATACGAATGTGGCCTTTAAAACGTGCTGCAAAAACAAGTCCTCAGTTTGGAGAACTTGAAACGCTAATTGATCAGCCTCCAAGCACTGCATTGGCAAAGTTGGATGGACTAGTATTAGTTCATCCTGATTATTCTAAGCCCAGCGAGGTGTACAGCAGCAATATCCTGGCTGCCCTTGATTTTGTTAGAAATTCAGGCATGCCTTTGTTTTTTGTAAGGTCATCTTATTTCGGATACGGTTCTGTTGAAAAAATGGCATTGGCGCAGGGAGGGATCGAGATTAAGCCGGACAGCCGCCAGAAAGAGGTTTGTTTTATCGCAAACAAAATTGGAAAGACCCCGCGAGACACCAGCCTTGGATTCGGAGGAATGTATGCAGAGTGCTGTGTTCTACAACATGCAAAATATTGGTGCAAGACAATCTTCGCAACCACATATAAAGAAGCGGAGCTTCCAGATCATTATTTTGCCCCGATTGGATGCGGGGTAATACTAAATCCCCTTTCAATGCCCGCGCCATTCAAATTAAGTTGAATAACATTTATAAAAACCATTCACCCTAGACCATAGACTAAATGCGCGGCAAGCTTGTTATTGCGGATGGCCTTGACGGGTCAGGCAAAGGGGTCATAATAGAAGCATTGGGTGATTGGGCAAGATCAAAAGGGCTCCGGGTCCTGGACTTAAGAAGGGAAGGTGCTGAACTGCCTGAACCAGAAGAATTAAGCGATTATGAGGCAATACTCTCTTCTGAACCAACATTCTCACTTGTTGGAAAGGCAATAAGGGATGAGATGATCAGGGAGAACAACAGGAAATATCCCGCATGGAGCCTTGCATACGCTTTTTCCATAGACCGGGAGATACTTTACAAGAGAGTCATTATTCCGGCACTGAACTCAGGCAAGCTGATATTCCAAGAAAGGGGCGTTATCACAAGCCTTGTTTACCAGCCAGTCCAGGAAAAAATACAGCTCAATGAACTAATGAAGCTACCGGGCAACAAGCTGGCACTTGAAAACTCTCCAAACCTGCTGCTGATATCCAAGATCAGGCCGGAGACAGTCATTAAAAGGCTAGGGGAAAGGGCAAAGAAAGACCACTCCATTTTTGACAACATCTCATTCCAGGAAAAGATAAGCGAGAGATATAACAGCGCATGGCTCAGGCAGCTTTTCGAGAAAAACGGATCAAAGGTAATCTATATAGATACCGATGACCCGAAAACAACAGAAGACACAAAAAAAGAAGCGGTGTCCATATGGGAAAGCATTGCCTGAAAGATCAGGCCTCAACTGCATCCTTTGACTCCTCTGCCAAATCCAGAATCTCAAGAAGCTTTTTGTTGCTTTTAGTTTCCTTGTAGCTAACAGTCATTCCAAACACCTCTTTCAAAAAACAGCTTTCTTTGAAAGAGGTTATATTTAAAGATGCCTGATTTCAAAAATATAGGAAAAGGATTATAGCCTGGCAAATATATCTCCAAAGTCATGCGACAAAATGTTTCCAGTTTCAGAATCAATCCTCACATTGAGTATTTTATAGGAAAGAGTCATGAAGCTTATGTTCCAAACCTGTGTTTCAAGCTTCTGCAGTATCGCGATGGTTTTTGCACATCTCTCTCCCTTCAACAATTCCCTTGCAGGTCCAATAATTTCCTCAAGCTCCTTAACACCTAAAAGAGTGATGCTTTTTGGCTCCTGCACAGCGGACTCCTCACCCCTTATAGTGCACTTTTCGCCATCAAGCGAAAACGTGGTAACTGCCAGGCCATCAAAATAGCTAACAAGCCATTCAGTCGCCGGAAGCTCCTCAAACATTGCTAGGATCAGCATCAGAGAAGGATCCTTATGTCCTGATCTCCAGCTAATGAAACATTCAGATTCCTCAACTAATTTTTTTATGCCCAACAGCCCCATAGCCCAACGTACAAAGGCCATTCTTTAAAAAGATTTGCCGACAAAGTTTTTATAGAATACAGAATAACAGGGTAGATGAGCCCTGAACGGGAGATCGTAAATCTTTGGCTGAACAGGAAAGGGTTTCTGACCATATCCGGGCTAAATGCAGGATCAAGGGTCATAGATTTCATTGCTGTCAAGAACAAGAAAGATGCCACAGTAATGCATGTTGAAGTAAGCTGCTCAATATCAGCAAGCATCCTTTTTGAAAAGGACAGAAAGGAACTTTACAGGATGTTCAATGACAGCAACGTGGTAAATGCTGTCAACGAGGCAATAAGAGGCTCACTTGGGACAGACCATGATTACGAGAACATTCTGGTTACAAACTACCAGAACCTCAACATACCAAATGTCAACGTCGTAAAGTTCGAGGACATACTTTTTGAGATAGTCAAGGACATGGACAAGCAGAAGTACAGAAGCCAGACTATCAGAACCATCCAGCTCATCAAGTACCTTCTAATGAGCAATCCGTCACGAATGGCCGGATTATTCAACCAGGAAACATCGCACAAGGCAATGACCCATTCTGCAAAGGAATCTCTTGTGAAGGATCTCCTGAGGCAGGAACTAGGAAGGAAGGTATTCAGCAAGCAATCAAACGAACAGCTTCTTGTCGAAATAATCAGGGCATCATCACTAAGGAACCCTGAAAGGCTTGCAAATGCGCTCGAGGAAGTGTTAACCAAGAGGTCCGGAAACCATCTCCTTAACATACTGATAAAGAAAAAGGGCATCCAAACCGCGATCAAGGAAGAGCTTGAGAAAGACAGCAAGCTTGAGCAGTTCTTCAAGGTTTAGT
Organism: Candidatus Woesearchaeota archaeon; assembly: GCA_016180195.1. Lineage (GTDB taxonomy): Archaea > Nanobdellota > Nanobdellia > Woesearchaeales > UBA10216 > JACPBS01. Next base: position 9,550 of record JACPBS010000010.1, on the reverse strand, counting down.
CAAGGAACTATTCGCCTGATATCCTTGACTCTGTCAAAATGGCTGTCCAATGAAACTAATTCTGTCGCACCGTAATTTTTTACGCATGAAACAACAAGGCTGTCATCGAAATCAAGCTTGTTTTTCGACATGATTTCGCATGCATCATACATATCCTTTAAAGTCGGCCTTATTATGTTCAAGTTTGGAAGGCTGTTGAAAAAGACAACTATGTCTTTAATTGATTTAACACCATTATTTTGAGCCACTATTAAGCAACTGTATATAATGAAATCAGTTGTGATAGCCTGCTTTTTTTCCTCAACAAGCGAACTAAAAAAAACTCTTGCACTCATCTGCAAAAGGAAAAAACTTAAAACAATGCCTTTTCCTCTATTCAGATGCCGGCTAAAATCCTTCTTGACACAAATTTCATGCTGATACCCGGACAATTCGGGGTTGACATATTTGAGGAAATCAACAGGATATGCATTTTCAGCCATGAGCCAGTCATCCTTGAAGAGTCATTAAAGGAGCTTGATGGCATAATAATGGGGCAAAAAGGGAAAGACAAGGCGGCTGCCAAGCTTGCAATTGAGCTGATCAAAAAGAAAGGCATCATGACCCTCAAAACCGCAACTTTTAAAAACGTTGATAAAACCATCCTTGAATTAGCACCGAAGGAAGGCCTAATAGTGGCTACCCAGGACAAGGAATTACGACACGAGCTTAAGAAGCTTGGCGTAAGGACAATAGTGCTCATGCAGAAAAAGTATCTTAAACTGGAGTGAGAAAATGTTTTACAAAGTTTTGCTTAACGACCACATAAGGGTCCCGCCATCGCTGTTCAACATGGCACTTGAAGAGGCAATCACCGTGCAGATAAAGAAAAGATATGACGGCTACATTTCAAAGGACTTCGGAATCGTGATAGATGTCGCGGAGATAAAGAGCGTCGGGGAAGGAGTCCTTATACCCGGAGAAGGATCGCCATACTATGAGACCGAGTTTTGGCTCTATGTATTCAGGCCGGAATTACAGGAAGTCCTATTTGGAAGGGTAAGGGATATAGCAGACTTCGGAGCATTCATGAACATAGGACCAATAGACGGCATGATACACATCTCCCAGACAATGGATGATTTCGTCAGCTTCAGCACAGACAAGGTGCTTATAGGAAAAGAAAGCAAGCACACCCTCAAAGTCGGAGACAAATGCAGAGCCAGGGTCATTGCAGTAAGCTTCAAAGACATAACAAACCCAAAGATCGGGCTTACAATGCGCCAGCCAGGGCTTGGCAAGCTGGAATGGCTCGAGGAAGACAAGGCGGATAAATGAAAAAAAAAATCTGCAAGAACTGCAAGCTGTTTGTTGAGGAAAACGTCTGCCCTGTTTGCAAGGGCAACCAATTCAATACAAGCTGGCAGGGAAAGCTCAATGTACTGGACTGCAAGAACTCCGTGATAGGCAAGAAGATGGGGATACATGCAAACGGAGAATACGCAATCAAGACAAGGTGATCATGGTGGATGTCAAAATCATTGAAAAAAAAGAACAGCCCCTGTTTTCAAGAACCAGGGTAAAGGGAGTAGTGGGTTTCGACGCATCAACTCCGAGCAGGGCCGATCTCAGGAAAAAGGTATCCGAATCAATGAAGGCAGCCCAGGACAATGTTGCCATTCCAACACTAAATACAGTCTTTGGAGAAAAAAAGGCGAATTTTGAAGCCCACATATATAATTCTCCAGCAGACCTTAACAAATACGAACCCGCAGTCGTTCTAACAAGACATGGATTAAGGCCGAAAAAGGCTAAGGCAGAAAAGGCTGCCAAGTGAGGTTGAAGATGGCTGAAAAGAAAAAATCAGGAGCAATGCAGGTATGGAAGCTTTATGACGCCAAAGGGGGACTGAAAAGGAAAAACAAGTTCTGCCCAAAATGCGGCCCCGGAAACTTCCTTGCCGAACACAAAAACAGGACAAGCTGCGGCAAATGCGGATATGCAGAGATGAAGTAAAAAAGCATTTAAAGCGATAGGCACTCATTTTCTGGATGGCGGACATTCCTGACCTGGAAAAATGGAAGAAAGCAGGCATAATAACACGGAAGGCACTTGACCACGGGCTTTCGCTTATAAGGAAAGGAAATTCATTGCTCAATGTTGCAGAGGAGGTTGACAAAAGGATAACCGAACTCGGCGGATCCCCTTCATTCCCAACACAGATCTCCATGAACGACATAGCTGCCCACTACTGCCCTGATTCTGAAGACCAATCAGTATTTGATGATCAGGTGGTAAAGCTTGACGTTGGAGCTAGCTACGATGGCTTCCTTGGGGATTCTGCAGAAACCATAGATCTTTCTGGAAATTACTCAAGCCTGACAAACGCCTCAAAAAAAGCGCTTAATGAAGCGATAAAGGCCAGCACACCAGGAGTAACACTATCTGAAATCGGAAGCATCATCCAAGAGTCCATAGGAAGCTACGGGTTTTCACCAATAGTAAACCTGTCAGGACACGGGCTGGCACGGAATGAGGTTCATGCAGACCCCACAATACCCAACTATGCAAATTCTGACACAACAAGGCTTCAGGAAGGACAGGTAATCGCAATCGAGCCTTTCGCAACAAACGGATCAGGATCCATCTTTGAATCATCAAACCCCACAGTATTCATGGAGATCACAAAAAGACCTATCAGGTCCCCTGAAACAAGGAAAATTCTTGAGCACATACAGGGCTACCACGGGCTCCCTTTTGCAAAAAGATGGCTCTCCAGGCAATTCCCGGCATTCAGGGTAAACATGGCCCTGAAAGAACTTACAATAGCCGGAATAATAAGGGCATTCCCGCCACTTGTTGAAAAAAGCCACGGCATTATCACACAATTTGAGCACACGGTTATAGTTGGCGAAAAGCCCATCGTCCTGACAGCAGAAGAATAAGGAAAGACTTTAAAAGAATATTCAACTACCTATCAACATGGTGCTTCTACATTACCTGAAACTCGCCAGGCAAGCCCTTGAAAATGATAAAATCACTATAGAAGGCATGGCCTACCTCATCTCCCAATACCTAGATAATCATGTGATCAGGGAACTAATCAACAGGTCCGGAAAACCAATAAGCCTTGGTGGCCGCATAAGTGACAGCATAACTTTCTGTAGCGAAGGACTTGAGGTAAAGCTCAATGAGCTTCCGAACAGGCCATCAGACAGCCGAGTTAACTATCCTCCTGTTCCGTGGGGATCAACGCCTGAGCAGCTTATGGAAATATGCGGAATCATGTACAAAAGGAACAAGGTTCCGCTAAGGGAGTTCTACTGGCAAATCGAACAGAATTTTGCAGCTGCTGCATCCAAATTCGCCAATTCACAAGGATTGGAAGAACAAATCCAAAAGGCACAAATGGCAAGCAGGTCTGTAAAGCCTGAAGAATATGCACAAAGCTATAGGAAATTCGTCGCAGAAGCTTCCCGCTATTTTGGGCATGCCTGAGGACAACAATTATTATGATCAATTTTTGGAGGAATTCGGCAGTACATGACGCACACTCAATACGAGAGAAGGGGCCCGAACCAAAAGTCCTACATACGTTGATTCCAGAAACTCCCTAGTCCAACCACAGTTTACTACTGAACCCACGCGACTACTGTAATTTATCAGTCGCTCAAGATCGCCCTTATTATTGCCTACTGCGGCGACAGCTAAAAAAACGTTTTCTCTCTCTCCGACTTCATCTCCCTTTCCATATAACAAAAACTTAACATAAGCAAAAACATCACCTTCCTGCTGAAACATTAGGGCTCTTGAACGAATTCTTCCATTAATCTCAAGAACAACACCGCTGCAATATAGCTCGTAATTGCCAGCCTTAATCGTATACATTTTACAAAGTAACAAAAATCCGCCGCTCGGAGCTATCCTCGGCCTAAAGGCACGAGGCTTTACGCTCCTCACTTCAATGGCGGATTTTTGGAACAATACACAAATTG
>JACPBS010000010.1:0-5565 GCA_016180195.1 Candidatus Woesearchaeota archaeon | reverse complement strand
ACAAATTGAGCAAAGCTCAATTGTGCCCAATCGCAAAACGATTTGGGAATTTCGCCCTAAAGGGCGGGGCTTTGAACCCAAGGCGAAATTTATTTGTAAAGTGGTTGTTTTTTTATATTTTAGTATTGCTAATTAAATGGATAGCATCATTAACCGAAACCAGGGCTTCATCCCCTGTCTTCATGTTCCTTAACTTGACCTTCCCCTGCTTCAGCTCCTGCTCCCCCACGAAGACAACAAAAGGAATGGATTGGGAACTGGCGTACTCCATGTTCTTCGAAATAGACCTGTTAAGAAGGTCGATATCCGTTTTTATCCCTCCACTCCTCAACTCGGATGCTACCTTTGAAGCTTCCCTGTAATTCTTGATAGGAATGACATATGCCTTTGCGACAGACCTTTCCTCAGATTTAATTTTCAACCGCATGGCATCAAGAATAACCTCAAAACCCAATGAAACACCCACCGCAGGGTATTCCTTCCCAGAACCAAGGAACCTGCCAACCATCTCATCGTACCTACCACCGCCTGCAACTGCCGAGCCAATCTCAGAGTCCTTTAGGAATGCTTCGAAAACGGTTCCCGTATAATATGAAAGCCCTCTTGCAAGTGAGGGTTGAAGATCCACATTAGAGTCATCAGCTAATAGTTCAAACAGCTGCTTTAATTCGCCTATCCCTTCCTTTCCTTCTCCTGACTGCATTAGTGATTCAAGCAATGCGAGCTTTTCCCTGCTTGTGCCTTTTATTCCTGCAAGCTCCATCAGCTTTCCTATTGCATTCCCCGGAATTTTCTTGTCATTAAGCTCATTGACTACGCCTTCTTTTCCTATCTTCTCCAGCTTGTCAATGGCAAGAATTGCAGCCTCCGCCTTTTCTTTCCTTACACCTGCATCTTCAAGAATACCATTCATAACCTTCCTGTTGTTGACTTTTATGGTCACCCCAAGGTCAAGTTTTGAGAATGCAAGTTGCAACATGCTTATTATTTCCGCATCAGCGGTCATATCCTTTACACCGATAACGTCTATGTCGCACTGCACAAACTGCCTGTACCTTCCGAGCTTTATTGGCCCGTCCCTGAAAACCTCTGCAATCTGGAACCGCTTGAAAGGCAGCTTCATCTTAGGGTTCATTGCAAGAAACCTGCTTAATGGAACTGTAAGATCATACCTCAACCCCAACTCCCGCCCCCCCTGGTCCTCAAGCCTGAATGTTTCCTTGAGAATCTCCGCGCCTCCCGCATATTTTGAGGCAAGAACGTCATAGCGCTCGAGAACAGGGGTTTCCAAAGGATTGTACCCAAACAGCTCAAATACCTCCTTCAGCGCTGAAGCAAGCCTTTGCCTCGCAATAGCCTCTTCAGGCGGAAAGTCCCTTGTTCCACGTGCATTCTGGAGTTTCATTTTATTCTATGATTATGCTCCTAAGCTCGTTTATTTTCCTAAAAGATTTATCTGACGTTATAAATTTCATGTTTTCATCTATCGCTATGCATGCATTCAGAAGGTCGATAGGGGAAAATAAAATTCCTGATTTCTTATATTTGTAAGTAAGCTCTGAATAGAGTTTCGCTGAATTTTTAGATAATGTCAGGTGCTGAAAAGAATTTAAAAAATTCAGGCAATCAATCTGGCCAGCCATACTTGAACTTAAGCAGCCAAAATAGTATTCTGCAAAAGTCAGAAGAGTGATATATGAATTGCTCTCTTTTATGTCAATTAGTTCCTTTATCTTGCTCTCAGTCCCTCTTTTTCCCAGCCTGATATCAACAAGAACAGTTGTATCCAAGATGCAATTCATTTGAATTCCCGCAACACAAATCCCTTTCTGAATTCCTTAATTCTCTTTTCAACTTCAGCCATCTCTTTAGGGTCTTTAGCCCTCCATGAAAGTATTTTTTCCCAGGCTTCTCTGTTATTTTTCTCCTTGTTATTTTCCGCCATTTTCACTATGAACCTTGATATGGGCATTCCTTCTTTGCTCGCCATTGCCTTTATCTCAGCCCATTCCTCGTCCTTTATCCCCCTAATAGCTTTTGTAGACATGTTTAACATGTTAAACTGTTTAACTATTTAAATCTACCGATGCATTATTTGATGATCTCGTAATAGAATCCAAACGGCGACGGATAAACCATCTTTTTCCGTATCACGGAATAATCCTGGAAGTACTTCCTTACGAATTCCTCGCTGCTCTCAAGCTGCTTTCTGCCCTTGAAGGAATTTGATTTAGACATTTTGAACTCGACCAGAGCTACGCTATCCAAATATCCTATTATCAAGTCGCATAATTTTCTATCGCTTCCATTCTGCCGCCAAAGCCCTTCCCTCATGATCCAGCAATCATCCGAAATCTCATCGATCAATTCAAGATGGGCCACCAAGAGATCCAGATAACCTGCATGGTCCAGCTTCACGGCTCTACTTTTCAGCATCAAGTAGTGGTTTCGCATTCACATCACCCTGTTGAAAAAGCAGCTGTACTGCCCCGGCACGTGGCAAGCCCCCTCAAGCCCTTCCTGCCTTACCATGTAGACTGCTGACAGCCCATCCTTGCTGACCCCCACGCCTTTGACTGTCTGGAAGCATCCAGAAGTCAATCCCTTACACCAAAGCTCCTCCCTTGAAGTGCTCCAATAGACCATTCTACCTTGGTCCATTGTCGCATTGAAAGCCTCGGGATTCTGGAAGCCCTGCATCAACACCCTGCCTTTTTCATCAAAGGCGATTGCGACAATCAGGTTTGTCCTATCGAAATTCGGCTGACACTCCTTTAACCCGGCATAAAAGCTTTTCATCGACTGCATGAGTGATTGGTCGTCCACCCTTATCAATGCGGCATCACGGTCACAGTCAAGGTAAGCTTCAAGAACTTTATACTGCATTCCAATAGCGCGCGCTATCTTTCTTTGAGACCGCATTACAGGATTCTTTCTTGCTGCATAACCCTCAAAAATCCCATCCCATTCACAGCTGCCAATCCACCTGTCTTCCAGGACTATTCCTGATAGTGCTCCCTGGACAATTGCAACTATGCTTCCTGACCGTTTCGTAAAGTCAGGCTGCATTACGTCATTCAGGGCCATTCTCTCACCTGTAAATGCTTGGGAATTCCATTCTCGTCACTATCTGCCCGGTGTTCCTGTTTATTATGTCATCAGCCCCCATCTTTAGGATCTGCTTTACTGCCAAGGGATATTTTGCCATTGGAATGACGACTTCAACTGCCGCATTATCTCCGTATATGCTGACTGTCGGCATCTTTTTGCAGTAGCCTTCCTCTTTGAGAAAGCCAACAAATCCTTCAATGCTCGAGAGAGGGATATTCATCGCTGCAACAACGTACTGCTGCTGTCTTGTTGCAACTGCTCCCATCAGCAAAGTTGCGATATCTTCAATCTTCTCCCTTTTCCAAGCATCAGATAATGTAGCTTCAGTCGTATAGAGCCTTGCTGTTGACTCCATTACCGTATCTATTATCCTCATATTAGCCCTCGCCAACCCGTCTCCTGTTTGAGTTGTTTCAATGATGAAGTCAGCGAAGCCATCTGCCGTGTTTTCTGTTTTGCCAAAGCTTCTTTCGATCCTTAAAAATTCATTTTCCCCAGACTTCTCACCACGATCACCATTCATCACAGGTTTTTTATTGCCGTACAGCTCAAGGTAAGCCGGGGATTTCATCAAAGCATCTTTTGCTATGAATGGGTATTCTGAAACGCATATCAATGTCTTACCCCTTGAATTCATCAATAACTCGTCAATTGAGCCTGCTGCGACTTCTTTTTTAACTGCGACAACAATCTTTACCCAACCCGCCTTCAGGTCGCATACCTCAACAAGACTTCCGCCAGTTTCGTAATTCCAGTCCGCGCCCAGGATGCCTGCATCATATTTTCTCGGCATTTGCATTGGCATGTTTTGTGGCCTATCCGTTCTAAGCTCAATTTCAGGATCATTCCTTATCAATGGTTTTTCCCATTCTACATCCGGGCTGTAACCAACAATATCGTAACCTGCTGTTAGGAAAAGCTCTCCTATATTTCCTCTATTTTCACTTCTCAAGCTTCCATCAGGAACCGCAATCCTTATTTTGTTTTGTTCCATTTTATTCCCCCCTCCAGTATGCAGACCTTGCTTTTGCAATCTGTCGTCTTTCAATCGCCTTTGCAATAGGCGAATACATTTTTGTTACAGTTTGAACCAATCATTGAATCATGTTAACCTCCAAGATTATTTTTAATTTAAGGCCAATATAATGGCAAACTATGCAAGAAAAAAAACTACCTATGAATTCCCAACAACAAACCACCAATTACAAACGATAAAGGGCCGCTGCGGGGAATTTCGAACAGGCATGCCTGTTTCTCGAACCCCGCCCGGAGGCTTTCTGCACAAATAGGTCCACAGGCCTCAATGCTAGCCACTACACCACAGCGACCATACAGAGAGCACAAACTAACAGAAACAGCTTCACTTTTTATGAAGGCAATCAACTCTCATGAAACTGGTTGATTTGATCCAGTATTTAAAACTTTTTGTTTTGGGGCTCTTGTGAAATCCTAATGAAAAATAGCAGGTTATAAATATAAGTTCTCGTCGATAAATGGGTTGTGCAAACACATTTTAACGACGAGGTGACTTATGATGGAAATTGTGGTGTCCAAATATAAAAAAGTTGCTGATTTCTGCTATAAACTGTTCAGGATTGCTGAACTTAGGTTGTTCAGCAATAAGTTTAGCAAGAAGGTGTATGCGCAGTATCAGCACTTGTTCTTGCTAGTCTATAGGCAATACCGAAAATTCACATACAAGGAGCTTTTCGAAGATCTTTATGATAACCTCACTTTAAGGGCGTATTTGGGTTTGAATAAGCTTCCCGATTACACTACTCTTGTGAAGTTTGCAAAGAGAATCCCATCATTTCTTTTTGATAAAATTACGGGTGCTTTTTCGTCTTTAATTGAACAACCTGGAAAGGTTGTTCTTGATTCGACTGGCATCAGTCTTGATAATGCCAGTCCGCATTATTGTAAAAGAATCGGTTTGAAAACAAGTAAAAGACCATTCTTGAAGATGAGTCTTATCGTCGAGATAAAGAACTATTTGATACTCGTTTCTAAAATGAGAAAAAAGACAAGACATGACCTTGTGGATGGAGTTCCGTTAGTGAAGAAGCTTGCTAAAGACTACAGTCCTGAGGTTTTTTATGCGGATCGGGGTTATGATTCTGAAGAGATGTTCAAAACGGTTTTTGAGGATTTGAAAGCATACCCTTTGATTTTACAGAAAAGGCTTGACGTTCCTAAACATAGAAGAAGAGGGCTTTACAGAAAGAAAACTGTTGACGTTTTTGACTATGGGGAATACCTCCAAAGAAACAAAGGCGAAACAGGGATAGGCATATTCAAAAAAAGACATGGTTTTAGCATAAGAGCTAAAGTCGTAAAGATACAAAAAGTAGAAGCACTATGTAGGGTCATAGCCCACAACATAGATCGACTGATAGAATCAGGAATGACTATTTTATTGGAAATCCTCATAAAAATGAGGATTTCATATTAGCC
>JACPBS010000009.1 GCA_016180195.1 Candidatus Woesearchaeota archaeon | reverse complement strand
TACCCATGTGGATGTTCATCCTGTTCGTGTTGGTTATGATGAGTCTTTGGCGTTGTTCTTGGAGTACGCGAAGGCTGTCAAGGCAGTTGACCCGACAGCAGACATAACAGCGCCCGTTGGCTGGGGCTACCTGAGCATGTGGTACAGTGGCCTGGACAGAGGCTGCGGTCCGGTTTATGATGCTGATGACAGGACAGCCCATGGGGACGTCCCTTATTACAAGTGGCTTTTGGGAAAAGTCAAGGAGCATGACGATGCTGTTGGATACAGGACCTTGGATGTACTTGATACACACATAGGTCCACAAGGCTCAATGAATGATGCAAGACGCTTCAGGGCGGTAAGGAGCTATTGGGATCCGACTTATCAGGAAGAATCTTGGATGAAGGATGTTGATGGCGGTCCTTACCTGAGATGGATTCCTAGGTTAAGGGAGTGGATTGATGAGGCTTATCCTGGAACCAAGATTGGCGTGTCTGAATGGTATGACTCAAATGGTATTGAAGACAGGATGGTTGGTGGCTTGCTGGCTGCTGACGTGCTCGGGGTTTATGGAAGGGAGGATGTGTATTTTGCAACTTATTGGGGCTATCCTGCTGAAAACACGCCTACATACTGGGCATGGAGGATGTACAGGAACTATGATGGTATTGGTACTGGCTTCGGAGATGTTTCTGCAAGAGCCGTTCCCGGGAATGTCGAGAAAGTGTCTGCTTATGCAAGCAAGGACAGTGCTACCGGTGAGCTCAAGCTTATGCTGATAAACAAGCTGCCTTCAAAGCGCATAAATGCAGTAATCAACTTAAGCAGTTTCCAGGCTATGGCAACTGCACAGGTATTTGAATATTCGAATTCCAACCAGGAAAGAATTATCAGGAAGCCGAACATGCGTGTTGTGGACAATTCCCTTAATTACACGTTGCCTCCTTACTCGATTTCATTGATAATATTCGATTCCGTGAATAACCAGAGTGGCCAAAATGAAGAGAACTTATCCCGAAATTGCATTGAAAGCGATGGTGGGAAGCATTATTACGTCTATGGCTTCACAAATGCGACTGTTGCCAGAAATTCAGCAGTAAATTGGGATTTTTGCGCTGGCGATTCTTTGGCTGAGCAGTATTGCAATGGTGATACTTCAGCGACCGATACTTACAGGTGCCCGAATGGTTGTGAGAACGGAGCATGTATTAATGTTACCTGCACTGATAGTGATGGCGGGAAGAATGTTTATGTTTTTGGCTCAATAATGAATGTTACGGGCAGGTCCAATGCGACCAATTGGGATTATTGTTTGGGAGATTCCGTGTATGAGCAGTATTGCGGCGGCACTGAAAAGTACAGATGCCCGTTGGGTTGTTCAAATGGCGTTTGTGTCAAAGGCCAAAGGAACTGGAGTGATTACATGAATCTCACGATCATGCCGCGGGTGTTTGTAGGGGGGCCGAATGTTACGCTTGTCCATAGGATAATTCAGCCAATATCAGGATATGCGAATTCCTTTATTGTTCCAAAACCCCAGTATTATAACATAACCCTGTTCAGGATCAATGAGTCAGGTGAATTAAAGGATATTCTTGATGACGGCGAAAACGTCTCCTGGAATGGAAGCTCAGGAAGGGAGACTTATCTTATAGTTGTGATTCCTGCACCCGTAAAGAAAGAGGACAGAAACATAGTTATGAACAAGTCCATGTACAGGAAGAAGTTCAACATATCTTCAGAGAACTCATTTGGTAACGTGAGTGCAATATTAGATATCAACGCATCCTATCCTGCGTGGAAGCTTTATGAGCTTCAGGACAGGATCTGGGTTGATGTTACGTCCAGGTATAACTTGGGGGTTAACGACTCAAGCGCGGTTTTTTCAAACTTCTCGCTTTCCGACAAGGAATTCATGATTGAGGGATCGGAGTCTGAGCCGCAGCAGCCTATACAGGATAGTCAGCCAGGTGGCAGCAGCAGTGGTGGAGGAGGCGGTGGTGGAGGAGGCGGTGGTGGAGGAGGCGGTGGATCAAAGCCTTCTTCAGATAAGGTTTCAAAGGCGTGGAGCATAATAATGCCCGGATTTGTGACCATGAATGTAAGCAGGGAGGATTATTCTGTCAGGAGCATTAGTATAGAGGCTCTTGTCCCCATCAGGAATGCCGAACTCTCTATTGCGAAGAAAGATTCGTCTCCGTTTGGAGCAGCTCCGGGCGAGGTTTATCAGTATTTCAGCATAGATACAAAGAACCTGAATTCGTCTGTTGTTGGATCTATCATGATGGATGTGGCTGTCAATAAGTCATGGCTTGCCAAGAGAGGCTATTTAAAGAATGATGTTGTTTTATACAGGTATTCGGGGCAGTGGGAAGCAATCCCGTTAACTGTATTTGAAGATTCAGGTTCAAGAACAGCCTATAAGGCTTCCCTGCCTGGTTTCAGCTATTTCGCTGTTTCAGGGATAACAGCTCCTGTAAAGTCAGAGGAGGTTAAGATTGAGGTAGTGGCTCCTGATCTTGTTTCAGCAGGCTCGGTTTTTAACGCGACTGTCAGGATCTTGTCTGACAGGGGTATTAGTGGCAGAAAGCTTGTGGTTGGAGACAAAGAGAGGCTTGTTAATATTGTTGCTGAAAGGCCGGGTGTATTTGATTTTGAGCTTAAAGCCCCTGATAAAGGGGAAATGATCGTCAAGGCACAATTCGGGAGCTGGTCTGCGGTGAAGAATGTGAAGATAATTGAGGTTCCTGAAGAGGAAACCGACAGAATTCCTGCTATGGATGAAATAGTAATAAGGCAACAGTATCAGCAGAAAGGAAAGGTAAGCGTGGTTGTTGTTATAGTGGGCGTGCTTGTTTTTGCTCTTGCAGGATTCTTGTTGCTTGCCAGGAAAAAAAGAAATTAATTAGACTGCTTTTTCCCGTCTGATCCTTAATGTTGCTTTAGAGGGCCCTTCAGATTGATTTTTTATTGATGGGTAAGGCTCCAGAGCTAGGGCGGATATGGTGTAGCCTGAAATATTGATTGAACGGCCAACAGTCACATTTTGCAGATTGCCATTGATGCTTAAAGCAAGTACGGCTTCCCCTTCCCAAAAGCACACCACATCAGAAGGGCACCTTGAATCATAGGATTCAAGGAAGGTTATTTTATTTCCACCAACATTTGCTGTTTCCCCGGCTTTAAGAGAAATTTCGCTATCTGACACTGTTGAGGTGTAAATCACTGCTGCCCCTGCTGTGATGACAACTGCTATCAATACCGCCAAAAGGGTGAGTTTCATGCCTTTTGGAAGGCATCTATAATACTTAAACCTATGCAATACTTCTAATCAATTAAAAATTAAAAAAAATTAATCTGTCCAATAGGTCGTTCCTCGATTATTTGCAGCTCGGCAAGTTCGGGAAAAAGCTGCACCACCAAGGTTTGCTGCCCGGCGGATTGGTTTTCGGCGTGGTGAATGACAAGAGCGCTGAAGTGGTGCATATCTTGTTTGCATTGCAAGACCTTACTGTGTACACGTATTTTGTTCCTGCAAAAAGCCCGGTAAGCGTCATCTTATGGTTCTTGGTCAGTGCGTTATTTGTCCTTGTGCTCATGAAGCGCGTATTCCTTCCGAACCTTACAGTTGTTGTGGAATCCTGGTCTGTTGTCCATGAAATTGTTGCTGAATTCCTTTGCGCCTGTACAGTTGGAGCTGAAAGCTGCGGTCCCTGTCCTGGCGGCGGGACAGTGCTAATGATTATGTTCTTGTTTGCTCCCAGTGATCCTGCTGTTCCTGGTGTTGGGAGGTTTAGGTTTGCGTTGTTGCCTGCAGTGTCTGTTATTGTTCCTGCGAGTGCGGTTGTGGTTGTGTAGTCGAGGTCTTGTGTTGTGTCTCCGTTCTGCACTGTATACGTTATGGGTCCGGTTGGGACTCCGTTGATTGTCAGTATGATGTCTGTTATTTGTAGCGGGGTTGTTTGGTCTGGTTGTCCTTGTGCTACGGTGTATGTTGCTGTGTATGTGTTGCCGTTGTTGTTTGTTGTCCATGTTAGCGTAACGCCGTTGTATGACCCCGTTACTGTTGCTGCCGGGGCTGCTTGGCTTGGTGTTAGGGTGAATGTTATTGAGTCACCTATCTTGAGCGCGCCCGGAGTGTTTGCGTTGGATGTCACAGTTGCCGTGACAGGCGGCTGTGCGGTATCAATGATTATGTTCTTGTTTGCTCCGAGTGATCCTGCTGCTCCAGGTGCTGGAAGAATAGGATTTACCTCAAGTCCTGTTGTATCAGCAATTGTTCCAGTCAGTGCGGTTGTGGCTGTGTAGTCGAGGTCTTGTGTTGTGTCTCCGTTCTGCACTGTGTACGTGAACGTTAATGTGCTTGTTCCTGAGCCTGATGTGAGTGTTGCTGTCCTGTCCACTGCGCCTGTTTCCAGGGTTAGTGTCGGTGTTCCTGTTACTTTTAGGTCAACTCCTGATGGCCCTTCTATTTTGAATATATTTGTGTTAAACGGGCTTCCGGTTATAGCATGATCAAAAAGCGGGTCTCCAAGGTACCCGGCTGGAGCTGCAGGCAATACGGCGGGGTCCCATTTCAGGAAAGGCCCTATACCGCTGTTTAATGCAAGTGAAAAATCACAAGGAGCGACTTCGCATCCGATATCCCCCAATTGTATATTTGTGCTGAGGGCAGCATTGTATCCGCTCTCCACGAGCCTGTGGGAATTGATCGCTCTTATGCCATTTGTGTCTGTAATATGTTGAGCTGTAACATCGAATACGGAAACACCAAATGGATGCGTTATTGTATACCTGCCTGCTGCAGGAACGTCAATAAACATTCGCATCCTTCCAAAAGTCATCTGATCACCGTTAATGGGCGCTTCATTTAGGAATGCGGCTTCCATTGCCATGACAAGCAGGGCTCGTCCTGTCGTTCCATCAGCCCTTATTGAATCCATTAACCCATCTGTCGCCCACCAAAATGCTTCAGATCCGAAGCCTATTTGCTGTGAAAACGCGTTCCCCGGGATAACAGGATCCGCAATGCACTTGGGATCGTTTGGGTCGCTGCACAGGCTAAGGGTCGTTCCATCTGAGTCCATGTACCAGAACGGAAATCCATTGGTAGCATTTACTACAGGCGAAACCCTCTGAAGGGTTGCGGTTGCTATTTGTAACGAAAAAATCGCGATTATTGATATTACAAATAAATGAAGTATCTGATTCTTTTTCATGATTATCCCCCTGTTTATTTAAATCAGCGTTTAAGCCTTAGAACCCTTTTTTAAGTTTTGAATTGATGTTACAATCATATTTTAATCTTCCTATAAAAATTATAAAGTATTAAAAAAAAGTTTTAAAAAATAAAGCGAGATGTAAAAAATCAGGAATAAAATCGAGTTTATGAAAAGCTGATAAGAACTCATTTCTATCTCTTTAATGAAAGGCACGCCAATAATCAGGGTCGTTTGGCGATTTTTCAACATCTTTTCAGCAAGAATAAAGCTAAAGTGGCCAATTACGATCCCTGAGATCAATGACATGAAAAAATTCACTTCGACCAGACTAAACAGCATTAAAATCTGTCTTATTGCCTGTCCTTCAAGGAAAGCAAAAATCTGGCAAGTGAAATAGAAAAATTTAAAGAAAGACTTCACGCCAGCAGTAGAAAGCAATATCGCTCCTTCCGGAATGCTCTTATCCTTCACACCGCTGATAGCAATTATTGATTGCTCGTTTAACCTCTTTTCAGGCATATCCTTATTTCAGGATATAAAGGGGATATAAAATTTTCTTTTTTTAAAGGCTGCAGCGAAATGGGTCGGGCTAAACGGGTGTTTAGCCCAACGTACGCCGGGAGAGGTGGTTCTCACGAAGCTTTTCTAAAGCTTCATCAAAGGTGAGGGGCGTAAAGCCCCTGAACGCCGGGAGAGGGATTTGAACCCCCATACCCTTTCGGGAACAAGCTCTCAAGGCTTGCGCAATACCAGGTTATGCGATCCCGGCACGTAAGTGCTTTCGACGCAGACGATCACGTTAGTGATTTGTATGCGATCCCGGCATGTGGATGCCTTCGACGCAGACAATCACGTTAGTGATTTGTATGCGATCCCGGTATTGACGCAAAAACTGCCCGATACTTTTTATATGTTTCGCTCTAGCCAGTATCTCCGCAGCATGAGTAAAATCGTTGCCTGTTTTCTTTGATTGTGCCAACAATAACAATGGTTGGACGCTTTTTTGCTTGGCAAAAACCCAAATCACGCTTTTAGCATGATTGGGCCCATGCGATTTGCTATTAGGTATGGCTGCTCTTGTGGAGGAGACTGTCGGAATAACATGCTCATAAAATTTTTATAATAGTTTGTTAAAAAATAAGGATGGTTAATAAGATCAAACCTTCAGATAACCTTCTTGGCCTTGAACGCATCATGCAAGAGGCATTTCCTGATTTTTCCGTATCTATATCATATGAGCATTTTTGCCCTGAAGAAGAAAGAATAGGTTACGAAGCTCCTGTAATAGCTGTATCAAGAAAAAAGGGGTTATTCAGGCGTATTGCAACATTATGTCCGAAATATTACAAGGGTTCGGAATCTGGGGGGTTTGAGCTGGAACTTAAGCCTGACTCAGGAATTAATAAACAGTCTATTATTAATGTGGTTCTAAGATCAGGCTATGGAGCTAATTATTTAAATAACCCGGCTAATCCTTTGTTATGATTTGTCTTGGTATAGAGTCGACAGCGCACACTTTCGGTGTCGGCATTGTTGATGCTAATGGAACGATCCTTTCTAATGTTATCAGGCCTTTCACTACGAAAAAGGGGGGTATTATCCCTGGGCGGGCTGCTGATCACCATGCTGAAATATGTGATTTGGCGCTTGGGGAGGCTTTGGTCGCGGCTAAGATTAAAATGAAAGATGTTGGGCTGGTTGCATTTTCCCAGGGTCCCGGGATTGGCCAGTGCCTTCAGGTGGGTGCGTTTGCCGCAAGGACGTTGTCATTGGCTAATAAGCTGCCTTTGGTTGGTGTTAACCACTGCATAGCTCATTTGGAGATTGGGAAGCTTTTGACTGGCGCAAATGACCCTGTGCTGCTTTACGTATCGGGAACTAATACGCAGGTTATTGCTTCTGGGGAGGGGCGGTATAGGATAATTGGAGAGACTCTTGACATAGGTGTTGGAAATTTTCTTGATTCATTCGCGAGACACATCGGTCTCGGGTTCCCTGGCGGGCCAAGGATTGAGGAACTTGCCGTGAAAGGGACTAAGTATATTGATCTGCCTTATGTTGTGAAGGGAATGGATATTAGCCTGGGGGGTATCCTTACCAACCTAAAGCAGAAGTTTGATTCGGGACTTGGAAAGGAGGACTTATGCTTCAGCCTTCAGGAGACTGTTTTTGCAATGCTTATTGAGGTGTCTGAGCGTGCAATGGCCCATTTGGGAAATGATGAGCTTCTTCTTGGAGGAGGTGTTGCATGCAATTCACGCTTACAGGAGATGGCTCGTGTCATGTGCCTGGATAGGGGTGCGAAGTTGTTTGTCCCTGCTGACAGGAAGGTGTTGGTTGACAATGGTGCCATGATCGCCTGGGCAGGATTGCTTGCTTTCAAAAGGGGTGGTGCGTTAAACATAAGCGACTCATTTATAAAGCCGTATTGGAGAACTGACCAGTTTTGATGCTTTCTTTGAATGGTTTTCGATTTATTAAGCAGTGGTTATTTTAATCAGGATTCCGGTTTAAATGCCATGGATGAGGTTATGGCTCTTAGGTTCTCATTGGTTTCTGCGTTTATCGGGCTTGCTGTAATCCTGGTCGTCTCTTTTTCGTACAAGCCCGGGTTGGAGCACGTTTATGACATTGGCCGTGATGATGCCAACAAGTTTGTGAGGGTTAAGGGAAAGATAAGCAGTGTGGATGATAAGGGAGCTTTCTACATTATACGGGTTTCTGAAGTGAAAGAAATAAGTGTGGTTTTCTTCAAGGGGAAAAATAATGCTTCTCTGTCAGTTGGCCGCGAAATTGAAGCGTCAGGCAGGGTTACGCCTTTTGGAAATAAGATGGAAATTGTGGCGGAGAAGGTTGATATTGATTGATTTCCCAATATACTTTCCAGGTTTCGGAAAACGTTTCGGCCAAAAGTGCGGAATTTGCGGTTTATAGACCGCAGGGCATATATTTGACAAAAAGCTTTCGCAAGCTATGTTTTTTGAAATTTTTGTTGCGATTTTGTGCGGTGTGCTCATTGGCACTTTCACAGGCCTTCTACCCGGAGTGCATGTAAATCTTGTTTCGGTTATCCTTTTCGGGGCAGTTCCTGTTCTGGCCCGGTTTGTCAGCTTTGAGTTGGTTGCGGTCATTATTGTCTCGATGTCAGTAACACATGCATTTGTGGATTTCATCCCCGCTGTTTTCCTTGGTGCCGTTTCTGAGGGAACTGCGCTTTCAGCCATGCCCGCTAATAGTTATCTTCTAGGGGGTTTTGGGCTTGATGCAGTAAGGCTTTCTGCATACGGCTCTGTTTTCGGCCTGGTTTCTGTTGTTCTGTTTTTCCCTGTAATTGCGTGGGTCGCCTCATTCATATACTCTTACCTCAGGGAATTTGTGTGGGTTGTTCTTCTTTTATCGTGCATTTTCCTGTTTGGGAAAAATCCGTTTTGGAACATCCTTTCTTTCATTCTTTCAGGAATTCTGGGATTTGTGGTTTTGAAGATGGGCATTAATGAGCCGCTATTGCCTATGCTTTCAGGATTCTTTGGCATTAGCCTTTTGCTTTATAACCTGGGGAGGGATGTTTCGGTTCCTATCCAGCATGCTGTGGAAATGATAGATATTGGTATCCGCGATTTTTCCAAGGCCGTCTTTCTTGGTCTCGCTTCAGGAAGCCTTGTTGGCATTTTCCCCGCGCTTGGCCCATCTCATTCTGCTGCAATAGCAGAGCGATTCTCGGGGAATCCGGGCAGGGCATCAAGGCTTGTCATGCTTGGAGCTATCAGCACTGTTTCTGTTCTTATGAGTCTTGTAACCCTTTATTCCTTTGGAAAAGCAAGGAACGGGTCAATAGTTGTTATGGCGGACATTGTGGGTGAGTTGAGCGTGAATCTTCTATTGATACTTCTGGGGTCTGCTCTTGTGGCAGGCTTTATGGCCCTGTTTTTCGTTTTAGCAATTGGAAGGCTTTTTTCCAGGTGCATTGATAAGGTAAACTATTCTGTTGTCAGCATTTTTGTGATGGCATTTGTTGTTTTGCTGGTTTTGGTATTTTCGGGATGGATCGGCATCCTGGTTTTGGTGACGTCTGCTGCCATCGGCGTTATTCCCATCATCAAGGGCTGCAACAGGAGCAGCGCGATGGGCTGCCTGATAGTTCCGGTGATCATTTATTATATCAGTTAAACATATAGCAATGTTTAAATACGGATGTGGTTGTGTTTTTTTATGAAGCTGATTATAGTAAGGCATGGCGAAACGGAAGGCAATGTGAATCAGACTATGCAGGGGCACTTGCATGGAAAGCTTACCGAGAAGGGGGTGTTTCAGGCCACTAAGCTGGCTGAGTTGCTGAAAAATGAGCGGATTGATGCCATTTTTTCAAGTGATCTGGAGAGGGCCAGGGGTACTGCTTCTGAAATAGGCAGGCATCATAGCTGCCCTGTTTATTTCCTTCCTGAGCTTAGGGAAAGGAAAGTAGGAATTTATGAGGGCAGGCACTATTCTGAGCTTAAGCAGGCAGTATCGGAAAGCGGGAAGCATAAGGTTGACTTTATACCCGAAGGAGGGGAGAGCTTCGGGCAGCTGAAGGAGAGGGCCTCTGTTTTTTTTGATAGGCTATTAAAGGAATTCAAGGGCAGGACAGTGCTTGTATGCTCGCATGGAGGATTTAACCGGATGCTATTAGGGATCCTGCTTGGCAAGCCCATAGAGGAAGCTGTGGAGATTCCTCAGAACAATGCGTGCATTAACATTGTTGAGATAAGCGAAGATAAAAAGCACCATGCCAGTTTATTGAATTCAATTGACCATCTTTAAAAAATTCTTTAGGGAATTTTTTTTTCACTCATATTAATAAAGCCATAATTTTTCCTATTGCCAAAAAAATGGAAGGTGAAAAAATGGCTGTTGGATTTGATTTGGCAAGCATTTTAAATAGTTTGGAGGAAGGCGAAACCCATAAGTTGCTTGGCTCTATCAGACTGGATTCGGGCGCTTCTTACCAAGGACTATTCAGGATTTCAAGGGTTCATTGCAATGAGGTAGAAACAGGTTGCCGGAAATATACTGTAAGATCGACCGATAAAGAGGGATACACAACCAAAGAGTTCGGCAGTCCAATTTATGCTCCTGAAAAAAACAAGTGGATCTATAATGGATCCGGAGTTGAAATTAATACCAATCCTTGGTGTACAAGGCAGGCTGTAATAGGCGGTTATTCTGAAAATTAATTGCCTTTTGCCTTGCATCCGCCTGATGGCAGGGCTGCTATGATTTCATCGAGTTCCCCGCCTATCTTCTTTTTTATTTTCTTCGCAGTGTCGCTTGTCTTCTCCTTTGCCTGGATGAGCTCCAGGTAGCTGCTGCAGTTCTTCCTTACTGCTTCGATTGGTCCGCACATTATCCTGCCTTCATGCATGCCTATTGCAAGGCTCATGATCCCATTAATCGTGCTTTTCTTCCCGTATATCATGAATGCTCCTTTTCCCATGTATTCCCCTGCCTTGGTCTGCTTGCTTACCTGTTCTGGATTTACGTAAAACACGTCAGAGAATGAGAGCCCCATCTTCCACGCCCTTGAGAAGCTTGCGGTTGCGTTTGCTGTTTCCTTGAGGGTCTCTTCTGAGGGCTTCCTGCCTTCTGTTTTGATTACGAAGAACGGGCTTCCTGACATGTCTGAGTGGAATATTATGTCATTGCTCTCTGTGTGCTTTTTGATCAGGATCTCGTTTGTTGTTGCGTCCCTGCCTCCCACTGCAAGAAAGCCTTCGCTGCTTATGAACCACCTAAACTTGTCATACCACTTCTTTTCCTTTTTTATCTCGGCCTTTTTCTTTTCCTCTTCCAGTTCCTTTTTTTCGATAAGGAGCTTAAGCTTTTTCCTGCTTTCATCGAGTGCTTTGGTCGCCCCTTCAAGCTTTTTCTTTGCCTTCTTGGCCTTTTCGTAGTATTGGGCAGCGTTCTGTTCAGGCGTCTTTGTTATGTCTATCCTTATTCTCATTTCATCATTGCCTGGGACAGTGTTATTATTATGAATGCGAAGGTCATCATGATCAGTGAATGCTTCAGTCCTGAGGTCATGTCACCTTCAGCAAGCTTCCCGAGTACCACGCCCGCAAAGAATCCCTGGATTAGGGAGAGCATAAGGAATATTCCGTACATGCTCAGGATCCATGCGCTTACCGATCCTGCGAATTCTGAGGGGGATGATATGCTGATGCTGACTTTAGTGATTATTGCCTGCGATTCCGCGTTTTGGACAATTCCAACTGCCCCGCCTGAGAAGGAGGTCATGTATGGTATCAGCAGGTTTTGGATTATTATCATCACTCCAAGGAAGACGAAGAAGATAATGTAGCTCTGCATTATCTGGGAGTGTATGCTTGATTTCCTTTCTTCCCTTATCTTCTTGATCTCTATCAGGCTTTCTGTTATCGAGTAAAGCACATCCTCAATGTTGCCGCCAGCCTGTTCTGCCTGTATGACTGTCGCTATTGCCCTTTTTATGACTGGGTTGTTTGTTTCCTTTCCGAAGTTAATGAATGCCTTCCTGAAAGGGATTGCCCATTCGATCTGGTTTGCGAGCTTCTTCACGTAGGGTGTGAGCGCGCCATAGTCTGATTCGGCCACGTGGATTACTGCGCTTGCTGCGGGCATCCCAGATTTTATCGCGCCGGTAAGGTTTCGGACGAATTCAGGAAACCTTGACTCCAGCTCCTTCTGCCTGCGGTTTTCCGCGAATATCTCCGCCCAGTATGGGAACCAGGCAACAGTCAGTATTATGGCCAGGAATGGTACGAAGAATATTCTTCCGTAGAACAGGTAGAAGTCGGCTATGAGCAGCGCCATCGCGATAATTAGCGCTGCCTGGTGCTTTCCCTCGAATTTAAGGTTCATTTTTACTTCCTGAATCCCGGTATCTTTTAAACTTTGTGCGTGATCTCCGGAATTTAAACCTCTGGCTGGTTTATTTCCAGGAATATCAGGAAAGCCACGTTTAGAAGGGGGATTGCTAAGTAAGCGCCCAGTGCCATTATGAGGTCAACGCCCATCCCGCCTATCTTGCCTCCGAGTATGTTGACTAGGGCGAGGGCTGCAACGAAGAATAGTGGTGCTGCTATCAGGAGTCCTGTATAAACATCAGAGAACATGCTTATGCTTTGGTTGTAGCGCTGCCTTTCAAGCTGGTAGGTCAGGGCTGCCTGGTCTGCTTCCTGTTTCAGGTAGCTTATGAGGTCCCCTCCTGTTTCTATTGCGCTTATCATTCCTTCCAGGAATTCCTTGAACGCGGGGCTTGGTGTTGTTGATGACACTGCCCTCATTGCTGTAAGCAGGTCATAGCCCAGGATGTTCGTATATTCCGCTATTTTCCTGAGCTCAATCGCGACTTCACCATATTCAAGTGAGCTTGATATGAGCTCAAACATTGTAAGAGGCGGGACTCCTGATGTGGCTACAGATGCCATGTGGTTTATTGCAAATGGCAGGTTTGTTGTTATGCTTCTTTTCCTTTCCTTTATCTTTATGAACGGGTAGGCATAGAAGATGGTTGCGCATAATACCCCTGCCAGGAATCCCAGGATTATGCTTCTGAGGAATACCTGGTAAAGGGGATAGTTTAGTATGAAGAAAAGCACTGTCAGGAATATTGTGGTTGATATCGTGAGCAGCAGGGATGCAAGGATCATGATGTTTAAGTACGTGTTTGAGAGCATCCTTATGTTGGCGGATCTTAAGGCGTTATAGAGGAATCCGAAAAAACCCGGAAATTTCTCAACAAGATGCATGCTTATCTTCTTCACAGTTATATTGGCTATTATGCCGATGGTCAGTCCGGAGTATGATTGCATCTTCTGTGCTTCGAGTATCCTTTTTATTTTCTTGGCTTCATGAGAAAGCAGGGTCGTTTCAAATCCGGATAGCCTTTCTTCTGAGTATATGCGCTGCCTCACGTCCCTGAGCTTTTTTATGTATGGAGGCACTGCTGTGTTTTCGCTGATCACAGTTTCCTGCTTCTTGCTGAACATAAGCTTTATTGACCTTATCACAGCCTCCTTTACTGAGTATACGCTTGATGTCCATCCCATCGCAAGCTCTTTGGGAGTTGATGCTCCGCCTTTGACTGTCTTTTCCATTCCCACAACTTCCTCGATGACAACCCTTCTCTTTTTCGGGAAAAGCAGCTGCTTAAGATTGCCAAGGAAGTGGTTTGAAGGTTCTGCTTTCTGCGATGCTTGTTCTGTGACTTTTTTTTCGGCAGCTGCGGTTTGCTTTTCAGAGCTTTTCCACAATCTCAAAGACAGAATCAGGGGGGTGATGGCTTTTGTTGTGTTCCTAACCGCTGCAGCTATTGTTTTCAGGACTTTGAAGAGCCGGTTAAGTGCCGAGCCGATGTTGACCTGTAATGACTTTGTTTTGCCACGTATTTTCTTTAGCTGGATGTCGTAGGCTGTCGTGGCAGGGCTTTTGGTGGCTTGTTCAGACATGATCCCTGTTATTGCTTTCTGCTCATGCTTGCTGAGCCTTTCCTTTAGCTGCCTGATTTTCTTCTCATCATCAGGCTTGTTTAGGCTGGAAAGGGCATTCCTTATCCCTGCGAGCTCTGATTCCAGGTCAAATACCCGTATTCGGGGAACAAGGCTGAATAGCCTGATGCTGCGGGAAACTTTTTCCGGCTCTTCTATGCGCAGCGACTGGATCTTCAGTTGGTTGAATGATTCGTCCTTGTGGATGAGGTAGAATGACTGGTCAAGCAGGTACTCTACTTTTTTGAGGAGGCCGAATTCGCAGGACTCATAATAGCTTATCCATTCCTTTTCTGTCTTGCCCTTTAGAATTTCCTTCAGCTTTAGCTGGTATTCGAGATATTTGTATTTCCCTTTCTGGTATTCCCTGTACAGCTTTTTCGATCTTGACAGGAGCTCCTCCCTGTAGCTTCTATAGGTTTCAAGTTCCTTGATGAGCTCGATTGCCTCCTGAAGAAAGTGTTTTGCATCAGACATCTTTTACGTCTTCCACCCTCCTAATCATCTTTTTTGCTGTTATTGCGGCGGAAAGGAGCTCTTCCTTTATTATTTTCATTTCTGTTTTTGCCTTTTGCAGTTCCTGCTGGCTGCTTATTTTTTTGTTTGCCAGCCTTTCGTACATGTCTATCATTGAGATCATCCTGCTTACCTGCTGGCTGATTTTTGCTGTCTCCATTTTTCCTCCTGTTTATATCGGCAACTTCTTCTGACCTCATCGTCAGCTTTCCCTTTATCTGGAACTGGGTCATTACTGCTTCAGGGTCCTTGTAATACTGGTTTACTGTTTTTGTAAATTCCTCGTGGTTAAGTACGTTCTTTTCCTGAAGTTTTCTGAGAAGCTCTGCTCTTATCTTTAGTTCATTTTCAAGATCCTGGACAGGGATTCCTGTCTTCTTGCTTATCTGCTTTATGAGGTATGAGTTTCCATGGAATATTATCTCGTCATTGACAGGGTTCCATTCGAAGAGTGTATTGGTCTCGGCCTCGCCGAGCTGCTGTTTTACCTCTATTATTTCTTTTACGTCCTTGACACGCCTTATGTTTCTTCTTTGTTCCTTTATGTGTACAACGCTGCAGACTATGTTGAGTGAATTCACGAGTGATGCCGGAAGGTTTATCGGCGGGGTTTCAAGCCTCCTGAGAACCGTTTCAACTGATGCTGCGTGGAATGTGCTGAATGATGGGTGGCCTGATGCCATGCCCTGGAACAGCACATAGGTTTCCTTGCCCCTGACCTCTCCTACCACCACATAGTCAGGGTTTTGCCTGAATGTTTCCTTTAGGAGGTCGAACAGGGTGACTTCGCCGTATTGCTGGCCGAGTATGTTGGGTATTCCGAATCCTGACCTTGATACGGAGGGAACCCAGTTTTCGTGTGATAGGCTCAGCTCCCTTGTATCCTCGATTGACACGATCCTTGACTCTGTCGGAACGAATTGGAGGACTGCGTTGAGGAAAGTGGTTTTCCCCGATGCAGTTTCCCCTATGATCATGACGTTGAACTTGTGCTCGATTGCGAGCCAGAAGTATGCGAAGAGCTCAGGTGTCGCGGTTTCATATCCCAGGAGGTGTATTGGGGTCAGCGGCTCCTTTGTGAACTTTCTTATGGTGAAGGTTGGTCCATGGGTTGTTACGTCGCTTGTATAGGTGGCGTTGACTCTGCTTCCATCAGGCAAGGTCCCGTCCAGCAGGGGCTTGGCAAAGCTTACATACCTTCCGGTCTTCTGGGCAAGCTTCTCAACAAAGTCAACAAGCCGCTTGGGTTCGGAGAACATTACATTTGTCCTGATGTTCTGGTATTTCCTGTGGACTATGTAAATCGGGCTTCCAGACCCATTGCATTCTATATCCTCTATGTAGTGGTCGTTCAGCAGGGGCTCTATCTCGTTCAGCCCTATGAAGTCCCTGTACAGGTAATACATTATCTTGAGGTAGGATTGTTTTGACACTTTCGCCCCCAGTTCAAGGAGTATTGATTGCACGTTTTTCTCAAGGTATTTGAGTATCAGGTTTGATTTTGAGGCGTAAACGAAGCTTATGTTGATCATTTCCTCAAGGCCGATCTGTAGGAGTCTCAGAAGCTCTTTTTCTGTTTCGTCTAGCTGCGCTTCCTCGACTGCGTATAAAAGCTCCTTTGATTCGTTGTCCCAGTAGATATGTGCTGTTGCGTATGGAGGCATGAGTGGGTATCTTATGTTTATCTTTGTCTTCATCTTTATGTCAGGGATGGACATGATCCTTGGCCTTAGGTCTATTGAGAATGGGGGGAATTCACCCTCGCCGCTTAGCTCCTGCTCTTCTGCCATCTTTATTTTACTCTGAAGTTTTCTATGCTTGCCCTGAAAAAGTCTGATTTGCTGTCCAGGGATATCTTGAGGTCGTATTCGTAGCTTGTTGAGTTCACGTGGGTTATCACAACTCCGGTGGTCAGCTTTGTTCCCTGCTCAACGAGTCTTGTGTACCCGGTTCCCAGCGCTGAGCTGGGGTTGTTTTGGAGTATGAAGCTGAATGTGCCTGCAGTCCTTGCTGTCTGCTCCTTGAATTCCGTGTAATTGATCAGGGCCCCTGTATCCACGTTTGTCCAGTTTTCCTGGGCTCCCTGCCTTGTGATGTTGATGAGTATGATTGAATTTTCAATGATGTATGAGCCAGGGTATTCCTTTGCCGAAACGTCTACCTCTGAGGATATCACGAGGTTGCCCTGGGTTACCCTTGATCTTGGCTCCATCAGCTTGGTTCCTGTCTCTATTTTCCATATCATCTTCTCGTTTTTTATTTCTATGTCGCCATTGGGAACCTCGAGCGGTATTACCCTCTGCGACCCTTGCCCTTCATTGGCTATGTCAACTATGTGCTGATCCAGGGAAATCATTGTGTCTTTCACTTTCTTGAACGTGTTCTTGTCGTTAAGCTTGTTGAGTATCGGTATGCCTGCTTCAAGTACAAGGACCATCACTATGATTATTGAAAGAACGTATATTACGACAGATATCCATATTTCCCCTTTTTTTGTTCTCATTCCCTGTAGCTTGGCGGCTCATAGCCAAGGCATTCACCTGTTTGTAGTGTGCATGTTTTTGCAAACAGCAGGCAATTGTCAGGGTATATTGTAAAGTTTTTGCCTATTCCAAACCCTTCGAGGGATATCCTCGCATGATTACCCCTGTATAGCTGTTTTGTGATTGTCTGGCTGAAGTTCATATCTGATTTCAAGGTGATTCTGCTTATCTCATGGTCGCTGTACTCCTCGTTTTTGAACAGGAATGAAAGCCTTGAATCTCCATAATCTATGTCATCTACTGAATAGATGTAGCGCGAGCACTCTATTGATGGGTTCAGCGTGCTCTCTGTATGCTGCCTGGTTGCCTTATACGCGCTCCATCCATGAGTGAATATGTAAATGCCCAGGACAATGGTCATTGCAAGCAAAAAAACAGTGATGGCCTTATACATTGCCATTTTCAGGTTGTGGAATTGCACGCCACAATATCAGCAATATCCTTTTCTATCATGCTTCCACTTCCTGTGCATGATGTCTGCTTGCCGCCTATCTCAACCACGGGTATGATCTGAACCATCTTTATTGTCCCTGTTGTTCCAAATGGGTATTTTGCGCTTATCTTGGTGGACGCTGCCTTGTCAATCGTTGAGTTCGGAACTGAGGTGTTAGAGAATATTCCTGAGTCCCCGAATATTGTTACCTTTAATGCTTCGATTTTCTTTTCCCCTATATTCTGGAGGGTTACGTTAATGTAGCTGTTAGCGTCCCATTCGCCCACGCATATCTGTGGCTTGTCCGAGTATTCAATTACTTTGAGCTTCACATCAAGGCTGCACTTGACATCAACATCTGATTTTTCCTTCACGCTTGCAGCAGTGTTCTCAGTATAGCTTCTTCCCCAGTTCATCACCACTGCCCCGAGGGCTACTGCAAATGCAATGAGAAGGACTGTTGCAATCAATGGTGAGACGCCTTTTTTTGATCTCATTTTACCTCCTAGCGTTTCTTATGAGGTTGTCAAGGTTTTTCTCTTCTTTCCTCATGGTTATGAAGTAGGGTGTTATTCCAACAACCAACACCCCAAAACTCATCAATATCATCAGGTTGAGTATTTTCGGGGTTACGTATCCGTTTATGAACCCAAGGATGCCTAGGATCAGGAAAGAGAAATAAAGCATAAGTGCCTTGTCAAGAACAAGACGGCTTTTTTCACGGTTTATTTTGGATCTTTCTATTTCCAGGTTTATAAGGATATTCTCCTTCTTGGACGATACCATTATTCACCTCTTTTAACAGATGGGGATGATTTCAGTTGCCACGCGCTTTTCCTGACAATCTATCCTTTTGTTCCCCAGGTAGGTTGATGGAACAACCTCGATCTTCTGAACTATTCCCTGCTTGACTATCTTGAGTTCCTTGCTTTCTTCTGGCAATATGGTTATGTTGGTTTCTCTCAGTTGAGGGTCACCGTAAATATCGATCATAAGCACCAGAATGCTTTTGATGCCTGCATCATTGTTATTTGAGACATTCATATTTAAAGTTTGCGTATTCTGGCAGAGCCCATCTATCCTGACCCCGATGTTTGTGCATAAAGTTGCCCGTTCTGCCCTTAGCTTGAGGTCTTCTGTATGGGTTGAGGCAGTATCCCTAATCCAGTTTAGCATGAAAATGCCAAGGACTGCTGCCAGCCCTACAAGCAATACCCATGATAGCCATTGTGATGCAGCGGATTTATTCCTCAACATGTATTATTACCTCTTTGCTGTCTGATTTAATGAAAACCGCCTTAAGGTCTGTTTCTTTCTTGAATGCAAAAGGATAATCCCTGTTTTTTATGGTGAGAGTGATATTCTCGGTGCTGTTCACCACTGCATAATCGCCGCTGCTAAGGTTGAATTTCTGGTTTCCGGCATTCACGCTGATGGTCTCCCCGATATTGTTCCCAAGGAGCAGTGTATCTTCATGTGCCAGCGCGTAGGATAGCCGGAATTCGGGGTTTTTTGTCCTTGCGTAGCCGATGAAGGCAGCGGTGAAATTCCTGAAACGGCCATTAAGGTCCCCGTCGTAAATGCCTGAGTTGATTACTTGTGAGCTTTCCTCCATGTAGTTCTCGTAAAGCTGCCTGAATGAATGCTGCGGCTCATTAACTTTGTTTTCAGGCATGGTTATCATCATGAGGTAAACCACTAATAGCAATGAGATGATTATGTAAAACTGCCCTTTTTTTGATCGCATCACGTTATGCGAACCTCGAGTTTTGTCTTGTTTATAGCTGAATCGTATCCCTTATTTTCAATGATGAGATTATGCCTGCCTGTTGATAATGTCTTGTTGGATGAGAGGGCTATGCTGTCATATTCCAGCTCAGTGAATACAACGAATACATCATCCTTTACTGCATATCCGAAGCTTGGGGATACTGCATCCATGAAGGTTCCATCCCTTAGCAGGCTCTCTATCCTTTCAACGCCGGGTGTGGACTTGGTCACAAAAACGAGTATATCGCTGTCCTTGGCGTTTGCGGTCAGGTTAAGGCCGATGGATGAAGCGCTTGCTGTTGACACGCTCTTGGACTGGCTTGCTATGCCAACCGTGAAATTATTCCCGATGACTGCATAAGTCATTTTCTGCCTTGACACAGGGGATAGGGTGCTGTTTATGAACTGTACTGAAAACACGAGGTTTGATACTGTGAGGGTTCCCTGATCGCTGGCTATTCCGCTTACTATTGCGGTCATGTTTCGGGTTCCGTTGGTTTTTGGGGCGATGAATGCAATAGTGTAGTTGCCCTGCCCATTGTCTGTTATGGAGGTGTCCTGCAGCGAGGTGTCAATGTAAAGGCCGAAGTTGTAAGTGCTTATTGCACCTAGCCGCGTTCCAGAGGTTGCAACGATCACATCTATGCTCGTTGTTTCATCTGTGAATGCGTTTTTGCTGGTTGGAACCAGCGTTACTGTTGAGACTGATGGCTGCGAGGATGGAACTGTTGCGGTTGCAGTTGCCTGCCTTGCGTTGTTTACAGAGTCAGAGCAGGTTACTGTGACTGTGCTCGTAGCCCCTGAACTTAAGCTTATTGAGGTTTCATGGTATGTCGAGTTGGTGAACCTGAAGTTCATTGACTCGCCGCTCCCGACTGAATATGTGCACCTGGATAGTTCGTTTGTCTTTACAGCAAGCGTTGTCTGGCCAATTGCTATTGTTCCGTTTGGCCTGAGGTAAGTGATGATCGGAGGGGTTGTATCCAGTATTGTTGAGACTGACGAGCTGAGGGAGCTGTTTACCCCGGCAAGATTTTTTGATCGGACTCTTGCATGGAATGTGGAGCTGATATTCGTGACTGTGAGTGTCTGGTTTGTCCTGTTGCCAACCCATCCGCTTGCTGACTCTATGCTGCTGAAGTCAGAGTCATTGTCAACCTCAAGATAATAGTTGTCAACCCCTGACTCTGCATCAGTGCTCTGCGTCCACTCGAACACGATCGAGCTGTTGCTTGTGGTCTTTACAGGCTCGGCTATCTGGGGTGTTGACGGTGCGCTCCGGTCTATGCTTATGTTGAACATGGCTGTCTCGCCCCAGTTTCCTGAGTTGTCAAGTGCCTTTACATGGAAATAATATCTTCCGTTCCCTACTGTGTAGCTCTTGTCCCACACATTATCCCCTCTTAAGTCATTTCTGGCTACCGAAACCGCGTAGTCGAATGAAGCAGACATGTCGGTGCAGGTTCCGGTTTCTGGGCAGTATATTGCCTGAGTGGTGTTGTCCATGCTCGTGTTTGATCCGGGAACCAGCAGGTTGTAGTTGTTGTCATCGTCATATGGTGCAGCCTCTATTGCGACAAAGAAGCTTCCTGCGGTTATGTTTGTGCTGCTGGTAATGTCAGCGGTTATGGATTCTGCATTAATCAGGGTGCTGTACTTGGGATCGAATGTTATGTTTGCTATGGTGGTTACGTTTCCTGATGTCATGTTGTATGCTATGGGGCTTGAGTTTGTGAATGCGTATATGTGCAGCCTGTAGATGTCCTCGGTCTCCACATGGCTTTCAGCTGCATACAGGGTTATTCTCAGGGTGTCGAGCACTGTGAGGTTCTGCTTTACCTCTATGTAAATGCCTGACGCGTTTCCCGTGGCATTGTATTTCAGAGCCTGCTGCTGGCCTGTGTTTTTGGGGCCTGTTATCTGGATGTGCTCTGTTTCAGACTCATCTGCGTTATCAGGGGTTGTTGTCGAATTTGTATCAAGCAGGTATGAGAAGGATTTTATTCCTGATATCGTGTCGTTTGAGCTGAAGTTGAACATTATGCTGTTTTCCATTGACCAGTTGGCTGTGTGGGTGCTTGTTATCCAGGGGGTTTCAGGGGGCGTTATATCAACTATTATTCCATCAGATTTCCCTGCTGAGCTCCTCAGCCCGGCATTGTTGATGGCCCTTACCTCAAATGTGTAGTTCGTGTTGTTATCCAGGCTTAGTCCATATACCCTGATTTCTGTTGCTGTCGAGACGCTTAGGTATGCGCTTCCGTTAACGAAATTGTTGGAGTTGTTGTAGCTTATCCTGTATTCGTACTGTAAAGGCACGTGCTGAACCTCATCCTCGTGGTCCGTGCTGTTCCATCTTGCGTGAAGCATGTGCTTCGTGTTTGTGTAGAGCCCGTCATCTGTTACTGTCGGTGTGGAAGGCGCGGTCGTGTCAACGCTTGTTCCCGAGACATTCAGGCTTATTGTTGCATTTGTCCTGTTCACGTTTCCTGCGTGATCCCTGACTTCAAGCCAGACTGCCTTCGTCCCATCTCCAGAGCTCAATGCCCATGCCTTTGTTCCCGAGCAGGCTTCGAAATCGCTGAATAGCAGGTCCTCGTTTGCATACCTGCATGATGATATTCCCACAGAGTCATTATATGTCAGGACAAGCGTTACCGACCTGCTTGATGTTGTTGCGGTGCTGTTAGTTCCCTGTATCCTTATGCTTGCGTTCGGGATTGTGTTGTCAAGCGTGATTGTTATGTTCAGGTTCCACTTGTTCCCCATCAGGTCATCAATGTATGCAACCAGGGTTTTTTGGCCATCGCTCATGTTGTTGTTCGGGGTCATCGTGAAGTTTGCTTTGTATATTCCGTCTCCCTGCACAGTATCAGGAAGGTCGCCATTATCCCTGAGTATCAGGTCGCTTGTTGTGCTGTTATGCAGCTTTTCCTGGAATTCGGACTTGTTGATTGATGCGTTATATCCTATTCCTGCGGTTGTGTACGTGAATGTGATTATGCCTGTGTTGTTGACTATGCTTGGGCTCGCGCTCATTACCCCGACAGAGGTCGGCTTAAGCAATGCGCAGATTCCGGCGAGTTGGTATGGCCCATAGTAATAGGTCTCATTGTACTTGATCAGGCCGCTTACCAGTGTGTCGTTCCTTATTATTGCCTCATAAGCGTAAAGTCCTGAGATGCAGAACGTCGTGTTCTCTATCCTTGAATAATAGACTTGTGCGTTTGTTACGTTGGAGTTCTCAATCACTGAATCTACAACTATGCTTGGGTCTATGAAGGAGTTTCTTATGACTGCAGAGGTTACGTTTGTATCGAGTATAGTTGAGCTGTGGATAGTGCAGTTATACCTGTGGGTTGAGTTCCTGCCTATTGTACTCCTTACTATTCTCGAGTTCTGTATATCACATGAGGCTATTGTGGAGTTTGATATGTTTGAGTCCCTAACGTATGAGCCCATGGATATGTTTGAGTTGTTTACAAGCGAGCTGTTGACATTTGATCCTTTTACGATATGTATTGTTTTGCTTTCCCTGAATCTCCCTCCGTTTGCGCCGCCGCTTTCGTTGTTGCTGACATTGTCAACCGAATAGTATTTTATAACCCACTGGCAGCTGCTGTCATCCGAGCAGTTAAGCGGAACAAAGTTCGTCCTGTTGAACGACATCGCATTCGGAGAGCATTCCGTAGCCCCAGCAGTATAAACGCACCAGTATGTCCTGTTGAATCCCGAATGCACATCTGTCGAGTTTATGGTTATGAGGGTGTCGTTTGTGTACCATGTGTTTGCAATGTCATGAGCAGAATCATCAATGGTTACAGGGTCAACGGAGTCATTTGCCCATGAAACTGTGATTGAGCCATAGTTGCGGGCCTTGTCAAAAGCCCGCACCAAAGTCGAGGCGTTTGTTGAATTGACCTCTATAGTGTAGCTTATCTGCATCTGTGCAGCTTCTGCGGTGCTGATTGGCGATTCTGAAAATGTAAGGTTGCCCGTAAGGTTTGCCCTGTACACCTCAGAGTGGGATGCATAAAGGGTTATGTTCTGGCCGTCACCCTCCCCGTTGATGGCGTTGAAGTAGATCAGCGCCGATGTGCTGCTGTTGCTGTATATGCTCATCCTTCCGCTTATGTTGCTTGACGCGGTTATGGCTTGCATTACAGGCGCTGTGTTGTCTATCGTTATCTGCCTTGTTTCGGTCTCGTTTGTGTTTCCCGCAGTGTCATTAGCCCACGCATAATACGTGTAGTTGCCGTCGTTAAGGCTGGTGAAGTTCCTGTAGAACGCCCTGAATCTTCCATTGGTTGTTATCACAGTAAAGCTTGATTTGGTGTAGTTTGTCCCGTTCCAGCTTATTATGAATGAGTCGTTGTATAGCTCCCTGAAGCTGATGTTGAGGAATGTCCAGTTGCTGCTGAAGCTGTTGTTGGCCAGGCTCCATGCAGTGAAATTAATGAACGGCGGGGTATTGTCAATTACCAGCACCCTGTTGGGAGTGCTATTCTGGTTTGCCCCTGTGTCGTTTGCATAAACAAAGTATGTGTAGTTTCCTTCAGCGAGGTCTGTTTTGTTGATCGAGTAGAATCCTGTGCCATTTTGAACTAAGGTTTCATTCGTCCCGTTCCAGTTTATCAGTACTGTATGTAGTGCTGTTACATTCCCTGATATGGTCACGTTCACGTATGTATAGTTTCTTCTGTAGTTAAAAGTCCTGTTGTCCGTGTCTGTGGGTGTTACATAATCGAGGTTGGGCCTTGTAAAGCTGACAACCAGCGCCCTGTTTGGGGTGCTGTTGATGTTTCCTGCAGTGTCATTCACCCATATGAAATATGTATAGTTTCCTTCCTCCAAATTCATTTTGTTCACTGAAAAAATGTTGGTCCCATTAACAGTAAGGGTTTGGTTGGTGCCGTTGAAATTAAGGATCACAGTGTCCACGTATTGTTCGTTGATTGATACATTGATGAAAGTGGAATTCCTATTCAGGCCGGCCGTGAAATTATCAGGATCAGAAGGTGTCACAAATGCAGGCACAGGCGGTGTATTATCCACGATAAGAACCCTTATGTCTGTTGTGTCAGGGTTCCCTGCGGAATCATTGACCCACGCATAGTATGTGTGGTTTCCTTCTGAGAGGTTTGTCATGTTTATTGAATACCAGTTTGTCCCGTTCAGGGTCAGGGATTGGTTTGTGCCGTTCCAGTCTATAAGCACTGTGTGCAGCGGCGTTGTGTTGCCTGTCACCGTGAAGTTGACAAAAGAATAGTTCCTTCTGAAGTTGACTGTCTTGCTGTCAGGGTATGTCGGATCAACAAAAAGCGCTGTTGGCATCCTGTAGTCAACAACAAATATCCTGTTCGGTGTGCTGTTGGTGTTTCCTACCGTATCATTGACCCAGACGAAATAAGTGTAGTTTCCTTCAGCAAGGTTTGTCTTGTTTACTGAGAATATGTTGCTTCCATTCCTGGTTAGTGTCTGGTTTGTCCCGTTGAAGTTAAGGATTACTGTGTGTATGTATGGCTCTTCTATTGATATGTTTATGAAGGTGTAGTTCCTTTTTATGTTTGCAGTCCTATTGTCAGGATCGGTTATCGGGATGTATGTAGGTGTTGGGGGTGTTATGTCGACAACAAAAACCCTGTTTTCAGTGCTGTTCTGGTTGCCAAGTGTGTCATTGGCCCATCCGAAGTAGGTGTAGTTTCCCTCTACCAGATCTGTCTTGTTTATTGAATAGAACCCTGTTCCGTTCTGAACTAGCGTCTGGTTGGTTCCATTCCAATTTACCATAACGGTGTGGATCGCTGTTGAGTTCCCGGAAACCGTTACGTTCACAAGGGTAAAGTTCCTCCTTATGTTAACTGTTGTGTTATCAGGGTCAGTTGGTGTAACAAAGGCAAGTGAAGGCTTGGTGAAGTCCACGCTTATGCGCCTCAAGCTCGAAGAGCCTTCGTTCCCTGCAGTGTCGTTCGCCCACACGAAATACGTATAGTTTCCTTCTGCCAAGCCTGTCTTGTTTATCGAGTATATGTTGCTTCCATTCCTCGTCAAGGTCTGGTTTGTCCCGTTGAAGTTCAGGATTACAGTGTGTATGTATGGCTCCGTTGTGGACAGGTTGATATATGCATAGTTCCTGTTAAGCCCGACTGTAGCATTGTCCTCATCTGTCAGGGGAATATATGTGAACGCCGGGGCTGTGAAGTCGAAAATTATGTGCCTGAGATTTGTGCTGTTTTCCTCGCCGTCGGAATCATTTACCCGTGCGAAAAAGGTGTAGTTGCCCTCGTTAATCCCGGTAAGGTTTACTGAATAGAAGCCGGTTCCGTTTTGCACAAGTGTTTGGTTTGTGCCGTTCCAGTTCAATATCACGGTGTGAATGCCTGTCCCGTTGCCCTGTATGGAAATGTTGACAAAAGCGTTGTTTCTTGACTGTTTCCATGTTGAATTATCGGCATCTGTCGGGTCTGCGAAGTTTATCACAGGCCATACTGCGGATATGTGCAGCGTGTAATTTGTGAGGTTAGTGCCATAATTCCATGCTGAATCATTGCATCTTACATTCCACAGGTAGCTCTTCTTGGTTGCAAGGGGTATTGTGAAGTTGTCGCTGATGCCCGAATTGAATTGTCTTGTCGTGTTGATAATCCACGACCCTGTCATGTTGGTCCATAATTCGCAGCTTGCATTGTTCGTGTCAGAGGCATTGTACTGGAAGCCTATTGTCCTTGTGAAGAAGGTTGTTGAGTTCGCTGGGCTGACAAGAGCAACCGCGGGCGTGGCTGTGTCGATAAGCAGCGTGTAGTTCCTGCTGTATATCACGTTGTTGCCTGCTGTATCATTGCAATAAATCGTGAAATTATATGAGCCGTCGCTGCTGAAATTAACAGGGCCTATCGTCGTGTTGGCTCCGGTCACAAACTGCCTGCTGAGGTTGAGCTGCATTGTTCCAGAGGCGTTGTGCATCACAGTGCACATATCGGGGTTGTAGTCGCTTGCGACGAAGCTGAACGTTATGGACCTGCTTGATGACGACATAAGGGTCCAGTCAACAGGGCTTGCGTTTATTGAGCTTATTGAGGGGAGTGTTGTATCAATCGTCATCATTCTCTGTGGTGTTGCATTCGTGTTTCCTGACAGGTCGCGTATCCATGCGTAATACGTGTAGTTGCCATCATTTAGTGAGGTGAAGTTGTGATAGAAATAAGTGGTTGTTGCATTTATGCTGTCTTGGCTGTAGTTTGTCCCGTTCCAGTTTATCACGAATGAGTTGTTGTTCGTCTCGGTATATGAGATATTTATGAGTATGTCGGTTCTGCTTAGTGTTGACTTGTTTGCCGGTGTGGGGTCTATGTAGTTGATTAATGGCGTTGTGTTGTCAAGGTAGTAGTGCCCGAATGCACTCATTTCGTTGAGCCCGCCAAGGCTCCTGAAAACCATGTTGTTCAGGGTGGAGTTGACAGTAACCTCGTATTTGTGCGGGTTTAATTTGGTGACTGTATAATTTGTATCCCAGCCTTTCCTTGAGCCCTCAAGCCTGAAGTCCACCCATTCTCCTCTTACAGACCCGTTCTTTGTTATTACAAAATGGGCGGGGAAGTTCCTGTCTCCCCTGTAATCAATCGTGCCTGGGGATTCGACGATGAATGCATATGTCTTTGTTCCTGGCGAGTTGTCCCTGAACCTGAACGAGTACCTGTCCTGTTCCTTGTCAACGCCGAAGTTTGCAAACCTTCCGGCGTCAGGAACCTTATCAACGGTTATTGCGATTTCATTGTTTCCTGTGTTGAACATCATGCTTCTGGTCTGGATATCCACATTGTTTGCCCAGTCAGGTATTTGCTTTGCGGTGTGGTCATCCGTGCAGGTCCAGTTAACAGTGTAGTTCGCGTTTGCGCTGAGGTTAACGGTTGAGTTCTGGATGAACATGCTGCCTGTTATGTTTCGGGTGAGGTTATAGAATACTTCAGTTCCGTTTGAATAAGTCACGTTAACTTCGCATGCGAAAAGGTTTGTGTCTTCTGCTGTGAGGTAAAGCGAAAGGTTCGCGTCACTGCCATATGTGACTGTATTTGCCGCAGGGTTTCCTATGGTGATGATTGGATTTGTGGTATCCAGATTGAAGGTCCTATTGTCAGTTGTCTGGTTGTTGTCGTTCCTGTCTGAGCAGTTTATCCTGTACTTGTAGCTTCCTTCGGTATTCAGGTTTGATGTTGTGAGGTTAAGCCTTGTTCCTGAGATTATGTTAAATGCTGAGGCATTTGCAATCATGATTTCCCCGCTTGTGTTGATGTCAAGTGTGCAGTTGGTTGCGTACCCCAGGCTGTTTGTAATTGTGAAGTTGACTGAAAGGTTGACCCTGTCCGTGTACGGGTCTGGTACCGGGCTGTTCTGGGTTATCCTTATCCCTATAAGGTCAACTATGAGAACTCTGTTCGCCGTGCTGTTCTGGTTTCCTGCAGTGTCATTGGCCCACACAAAGTAGGTATAGTTCCCCCCGCCCAGGTCTGACATGTTTATGGAGTAGAATGGACCTGCAGTTGATGAGCCGTTTGATGCCAGGGTCTGGTTTGTCCCGTTCCAGTTGACTATCACGGTGTGTATGTTGGATTCGCTGATTGTCACGTTGATGAATGTGTAATTCCTTTTTTTTGTTGCAGTGGTGTTGTCGCTGTCGCTAGGCGGGACAAAAGTCAGGCCGGGCACGGTGTAATCAACGATCAATGTGCGGATGGGCGTGCTGTTCTCATTTGCTGCTGTGTCATTCGAATAAATGAAATAAGTATAGTTTCCTTCAGCAAGGTCTGACATGTTGATGGAGTAGAAATTTCCAAAGGCTGATGTGCCATTGGATGCTAATGTCTGGTTTGTACCGTTCCAGTTTAGGACTACTGAGTGCACTTTGGCTTCATTGACCGTTACATTGATGAATGTGTAGTTCCTTGCTAAACCAATTGTTGTGTTATCTGAATGTGTGGGCTCGACAAATCCGATGGCAGGTATTGTGAGGTCAACGCTTGTTGTCCTTAAGGGGGTGCTTTGCTGGTTTCCTACAGTGTCATTAGCCCAGATAAAATAAGTATAGTTTCCTTCCCTCAGGTCTGTAAAGTTTGCGTAATATGATGTTGTGCCATTATATTTTCCAATGCTTGATTTATAGGATGCATTGATCTCAGTCCAGCTCATGCTTCTGTTCCATATCCTGACTTCGTCTATTGAGCCGTTGAAGTATTCCCCATACCCCCTGTTTCCTCCTATCTCAAGGAACACTGTTGAGGCTGGAGAGACAGGAACTTGTGGAAGGGGGTATTTTATACCGTTTTTATAGAATTGAAGCGAGGTTGAATTGAATATGACCACTATGTGCTGCCATTCATTTAAGGAAACTGCTGCGCCGGTATTTACAGACAGGGCGCCGCTGAATATAGCAAAGTTTTCAGTATTCTGCTCTATAAGGACAGTCCTTCCAAAGCCACCTGCATCTATTGAAAGTATTGCCTGTCTTTTCGCTGCATTAAAATTTATCGGGTAAACCCACGCCATCCATGTTGATGACGGGCTTGCATTCGTGGATAGGTTAAGGTTGGTTGTCATGTTGGATCTTCTTATTGATGAGAAGTTGCATGCTGCGCCGTATTTTCCCGGGACTGTTGAGCTGCAGTTTGTGTTGTTTTGCGTTACCGTAACCCTATACCTGCTTCTGTCAATCGTGTTGTTGTCGAAATCAAGAGCAAGAAGAAGCGTTGGATCGTCTACGGTGACATTTGTCCCGTTCCAGTTGATGATGACTGAATTAATGACTGAAGCGTCTGAGACTGACACGTTTATGTAGGTGTAGTTCCTTTTCGTGCCTATTGTTAAATTGTCAGGGTCGCTTGTTGATGCGTATGATACCGTTGGGTTTGTGTAGTCAACAACCAATGTTCTCATGACAGAGCTGTTGGACTGAGCAACTGTGTCATTGGCCCATGCAAAGTATGTGTAGTTTCCCTCTCCAAGATCAGTGAAGTTTGCATAGTACATGTTTGTTCCGTTGAATTTCCCGATTTCTGCCCGGTATGATGCGCTTATCTCTGCCGGGCTTAGGGTTCTGTTCCATACTTTCAGCTCATCTATCGAGCCATTAAAGTACTGGATCAGTGTCGGGCTTGTTGACCAGTATGCCCCGATGTAGGCGTTCATTGATGATGCGCTGTTTATCGCGCTTCCTTCTGCTCTTGAGTCGCCGAGAACTCCGTTGATATAATAGCTTACGTTATTGCCCCCTACAGTTAATGCAACATATTGCCATTGGTTCGGCGTTACCGTTACTGATGACTCTATTTCTGCAGCGTTAAGCTTTACAAAGTCAAGTGTCAGGTTTGTGTGCCTTAAAAGTAAACTATACCCGCCCGCGTCTGCAAGCCCGCTGTTTCCTCCCTTGTGGAATATTGCCTGTCGGGTGCTGTTTGTTGATATTCCATTTGCATATACCCAGGCTGTTATTGTGAGGTTTTTCTGTATGTCCAGAACTGAAGCAGAATCATTTATCATTATGTTGCTTGTCTGCCCGTTGAAGCTGCATGCGGTTCCGAATTTTCCTGTTATGAGTGTGCTGCAGTTCGCCCCGCTGTTATTTACTATAGTGTACTTGTATCTGCTCATCACTTCTGTGTTGTTGTTGAAGTTCATTGCCAATACAAGGTTAGGGTCGTTTATTGTTATGTTCGTGCCGTTCCAGTTGAGGATGAGGGTGTCAAGGTTTGCCTCGCTGATTGTCATGTTTATGTAGGTGTAGTTTCTTCTTAACCCAAGTGTTGTGTTGTCTGGGTCTGTTGGCGAGACAAATAGCGGTGATGGAGGGGTATAGTCTAGGGTGAATGTCCTCATTGGTGTGCTGTTCTCATTCCCGTCAGTGTCATTTGAATATGCAGAATAGCTGTACGTTCCTTCGGTTATATCTGTGAAGTTTGCATAGTAAGAATTTGTTTGGTTATGCTTACCCAGCTCTGCTTTGTATGACGCATTGAGTTCTCTGCCTGATAGTGTTCTCCTCCACACCCTTAGCTCGTCAATCTGGCCATTAAGGAAAAATGCACCTCCATCCCTTGCCCTTCCGCCTATTCCTATTGCATGGATGTTTGAGGTGTTTCCTGCAGTCCTTGTTGCAGTTCTTGATGCACCCCCATCAACATAAAATGTGATTGCTGTCCCGTTAAGGGTTATTCCAACAAAGTGCCATTTGCCGTCATTCAGGACATTATTGTCAGAAAAATCATCCTGTGTTGATCCATCACCCAAGACCAGCCTCAGTTGCCCGAGATTTGAAAACCCCACTCCCCATCCGGTTGATACCCCTCCATAAATGTTCTTTTCAATTATCGCATCAAAACCATCTGCTGCAGGACTCCCATCATTTGTCCATATCCATGCAGTGACAGTGAAGTTCGTATCCTTATCAATGTCAAGCATATCGCTGTCAGTTATGTTTATGAATGTGCCTGAGTTTGCTATTTTACATGCGGTTTGGAATTTTCCCTGAACAGATGTGCTGCAGTTGACAGCTCCCATTGGCCTGCCATGGTGCCCATACCTGCTCTTGTCCTGCGTGTTGTTGTTGAAGTCAAGAGAGAGAACAAGGCTTGGGTCATCTATTGTCACGTTTGTACCGTTCCAGTTTATCATTACAGTATCAAGTATTGTATCATTGGATACAGTGATGTTTACAAATGTGTAGTTTCTCGAAATGCTAAATGTTGCATTATCCGAGTCAGTCAGGCTTACAAATTTGGGTGAGGGCTTGGAGGTTATCCTCATGCATACCTTGAGCGAGTATTCATTCGAGTCTGCGATGTGCGCGTTTGTGTCGTTGCTGATGCTTGCTATCGCTGTGTATCCTGCAGGGCATGTTGACATGTAGGTTATTTTTATCGTTCCGTTTGTGGTTCCTGCACATACCCCGTTGCCGTATGCATGTGCTGAGGTGTTTCCTGCCTGCACGTGGGCGTTTGTTCCTGAAGACAGGTTCAATACTGTGGCGTCGTTTGGGCATGTCGTGTCTATGCCGATGCTTGAATTACAGCATAGGCTAAAAGGATAAGATCCGTTGCTTGCGAGCTGTGCATGCGCGTTCTGGTAGCCGCTTGTGTCGTTCTTGACAAATAGAAGGGATACGTTTCCGCCGCATGTTTCCTGGTAGCTGCAGCTTATTGTTGCTGCAAAAGACCTTGCAGCCATGATGAAAAGGAGGGCTAAAGCCATTAGGAGTACTGTCTTTACTACTATCTTGCCCCTTTTTCCTATTTCCCCCAAATCCTTTTCTCCCCCTTTTTAGTTAAGCGTGAGCAAAGCCATCACTTTTCCTTCCCTTGATTTCGAGATTGCCTTTCCAACGATTGAGCCCTGGCAGCCGTTGTTGCAGGCAGTTGCCTTTCCGTTTTCCGATGCTGCAAGCAGGTCTCCAGGTTTTGCATCTCCAGTTAGGCTGACCGGAATCCTTCCTGTGATCGCTATTCTTACTGCGTCTTCTCCTTTGTATTCCTGCCCTATTGTCATGTGCGGCTTTGTGCTTACAACACCTATTGCTTTATTTGATGTATTGCTGCTGCAAAGCTCAACAGTTCCCCCTGGGCTTTCACCTTCTGCGGCACATACAACATCTCCTGGCTTAGGCTTTTCTCCCTTGAACTTTATCCATTCTGCAATGTCTATTGCTCCTCCGCTCCTGCTTGTTGAGTAGCTTTGCCCTGCTGTTATTGTTGTCGGGCAGCCTGTATCTGCAAATGAGCACACTGCAATGCTTCCATTCACATGCAATGTTTGGAATGGTGCAGAGTTGTTTATGCCTACTTTTCCGGCAGAATCCACTATGAGCCCTCCTTCGATGCTGTTGTTTCCTGTTGCGTTGAACGTCCCCTTGATGTTCAGGGTATGTGTGGGCATGCTGGTTCCTATCCCAATGAATCCTGTTGTCCCGTTGATCAAAACATAAACTTCGCCTGTTGAGTTTGTTATGAACAGCGCATCGCTTCTTGGCCTCTTTGAATTCCCTGCTCCTGCGCCTGTGTCGTTTGTTACGTTAAGGTGCAGCTTGGCTGTGGGCGTTACAGTCCCTATTCCTATCAGGCCCTGTGGCACGAATATCATGTTGTTTCCGCTCAGCTGCCCTCCGAAAAGGGTTTGTGATCCTCCGTCGAGAATGCTTGTTGCCCCTGTCCCAAAGTATGCATTTCCGTACAGGTAATTGTTTGTTTGCGTATTCCCTGAGACCTCTATCGCGTAACCAGTTCCTGCAGTGTCAGTAATTGAATTTGAGGAGATTACATTGTAGATGCCGCCAGAGCCTCCAGGGCCCCCCACATATAAAGAGTTCGAACTGCCAGTTCCTCCATTTCCAGAGAACACGTTTCCTGTAATTGTCGAGTAGGAAACCCACATATTTAGACCAGTCAACCCGTTGTTAGAGATGATGTTTCCTGTTAATGAATGATATTGTGAACCAAAATCAAGGATTCCGGCAGACTGATAATTATCAACTATTATGTTTCCTGAAAAGGAAATGCTGGGCGCATTATTTATTCTCACGCCCGTTATTCCATTTGCAGCAATATAGTTCCCTGTTACCGTATGATAGCCGCCGCCGTTAAGGAAAAGGCCTGCACTGCCGCCACCATTTTGGTATATCTTGTTTCCTGTTATTATGAAATACTGTGAGTTCTGGTTTCCATCGATATGGATGCCATCATTGTTGTTGTTATATACTTCGTTATCAACTACGGTGTTGTATTTGTTCTGCTGGTTCCATGCGCTCCAGGCATATATCCCTGTTCCTCCGCTGTCATGTACCCATGTGTTCTTTATTGTGCTGTATGTTATTGATCCGTTGAGCAGTATTCCGTGGTTGTTTGAGTTGGTGTTGGTCTTGTTGTCGCCATCTATTGATAGCTGCGAGATAAGTATTCCTGAGTATGGGCTGTTGAAGTCTCCCAGTGTCAACACTCCTGCGTTGTTTGCTGTTGTCTCGTTCCACATCCTTTTAAGCACGGTTGCCTTTCCAACGCCTACCAGTGAGAAGTTTGACCTGTTTATCCTTACTGAGGATTCAAGGTAGAATGTTCCGTCCAGAAGGTATACTGAGCCTCCTTTTGCTGGCAGCGAGTCTATTGCCGCCTTTATGGTTGCGGTGTCATCTGTTCCCCCCAATCCGTCAGCTACAAAATCGGCCTTTTCCCTGTTTTTTGAGTTGTTCGCCGCAACTATTCTTGTTGAGACCGTGTTGTCTGAATCAAACCTTCCGTTTGCATACACCTTCAGCTGCTTTTCTTCAGTATCGTAGTATATTGCTCCTTCCGTTGTTGAAGAGGAGTTGGGCAGGGAAGGTAATATGAGTGTGTTCTGTACTCTCAGGTTGCCATTTATGTCCAGAGTGTATTGGGGTGTTGAGGTGTTTATTCCGACGTATCCTTCTGTGCCGTTAACATATATTAGTGCGTTGTTTCCGCTGCTTACATTGAACATGTGTCCTGTTCCGCTTACATGGATTTGGGATCTTGGATACCTTGCTCCTATTCCTATGTTTCCTGTGCTGTTGTCCGCGAAGAAAATCACAGTATTGTCCCCGATGCTGAAGTTGCCGTTTATGCTGTAGTTTCCAACAGAAAAGAATTCCGGGCTTATTGATGAGGCTATGTGCCCGGGGTTTTTTGAAATGACTGTTATTGATGATATTACAATCAGCAGCAGCAAAACCGCTGCGATCCCGTAACCTGATTTTTTTGTTACCATTTTATTGTATTGTTATCATTGCAAGCGCTTTTCCGTTCCTTGCCTTTGTGACTGACTTAGCGATTACCAGTCCTTCGCATTCCTCCTTGCACGCCATTGCCTTTCCTTCTCCTGCGGATACAAGGAGGTCTCCTGGCTTAACATCCCCTATCACGTTTACAGGAACCCTTCCTGCTATTGCTATCTGTACTGCATCCTCTCCCTTGTATTCCTCTCCTATTATCATGTGCGGCTTTGTGCTTGCTATCCCTGCCGCAAGCCGGGTATTGCTTTCGTTGCATACCCGTACTGTTCCGCCTTTGCTTTTTCCTTTCGCTATGCACAGAACATCTCCTGGCTCGGGTTTTATTCCAGAGAATTTTATCCATTCTGCGATGTCTATTGCTCCTCCGCTCCTGCTTGTTGAGTAGCTGTCTCCTGCTGTTTCCGCGGCGGGGCATGCTGTGTCTGCAAATGAGCACACTGCCATGCTTCCGTTGACCTGCAATGTTGTTGCCGGTGCCGAGTTGTTTATTCCTGTTTTCCCTGATTCATCTATTAGGATGCCAGCACCGCCTGTTGTATCGCCAGTCACGTTCAGCGTTCCTTTAACGTTGAAAGTATGTGTTGGCTTTGTTGTGCCTATTCCCACAAATCCTGTTGTCCCTTTCACAAAAAGATATGTTTGGCCGGATGCATTGGTTATCAGGAGTGCATCAAGCATGGATCCTGTTCCCCCTCCTGATGAGTTTGTCACGTTTATGTGCAGCTTTGCTGCAGGCACCTTTGTGCCTATTCCAACCTTTCCCTTTGACCTTAATATCAGGTCTGTGTTGTTCTTGTCGCCGAACGTCTGTGCAGAGTATATGGTGTCCATTGCCGGGTCGTTAATGGATGCTGCACCTGTTCCGGTGTAGAGGTTTGCTCCCAGGTAAAAGTCCATTGACGTTGCAACGGCCCAGTCAAGATCTATAGCGTATGAGGCACCGCCGTTGTCAAAGAATGAATTGGATGCCGCCATCATGTTGTTCTCACCGCCAGATATTAAGATTGAGTCGCCCGTTGACTCGGCAAAAACATTGCCAATCACTGCAACATCACTGTTCAATTTAAAACTCAAACCTCCTTTATAGAAAGAGTTCCCAAGGATTGCAGCAGCGGTATCATATTGGACAATCAAACCGTTCTGGTCAAATGTATTTGCAATAATCGCCTGTTGGCCTCCATTAAATGTAAACACTCCTCCTCCTATATTGTTCGAGAAGTAATTCCCCATTATGACATTTTGCGCGCCCCAGTCGAGGTATATGCCTGCATCCGATCCTGAAATTCCCTTATTTCCTATTATTGTGTTTCCAACTATAACGCTTTGGTCAGCATTTGTCTGTTGCAAAATCCCCGCTCCTGAGTTGCTGGTTATGTAGTTGTATTCGAACCTGTTGAACAATGCAGTATTTCCCCCTGTTGCCCTTAGGAAAATCCCGTTACCTCCGTTGTCATGTATCCAGGTGTTCCTTACTATGGATCTATGCACGCTGTGGTTGAAGAAGATGCCGTGGTTGTTGGCATTTGAATAGGTCTTGTTGTTCCCATCGATGGAAAGCTGCGCTATCATTATGTTATACACCGCTGCCGATCCGT
This sequence comes from Candidatus Woesearchaeota archaeon, assembly GCA_016180195.1. Classification (GTDB taxonomy): domain Archaea; phylum Nanobdellota; class Nanobdellia; order Woesearchaeales; family UBA10216; genus JACPBS01. The sequence continues at coordinate 22,677 of JACPBS010000009.1, read as the reverse complement.
TCCCCAGGGTTATAACCCCCCCGGTATTTGCTGTTGTCTCGTTCCACATCCTTTTCAGGACAGTTCCCCTTCCTGTCCCTGTCAGGGTGAAATTTGACCTGTTTATCTGTAGCGAGGAATCAAGATAGAATGTTCCATCAAGAAGGTAAACTATGCCTCCGCTTTTTGGCAGCGAATTTATTGCGGCCTTTATTGTTGCAGCATCGTCAGTTCCATTTATTCCATCTGCTACATAGTCTGCTTTTTCCCAGTTCACCGAGTCGTTGGCAGCAACAACCCTTGACGCAACTGCCCTGTCTGACTGCCATTTCCCGTTTGCGTAAACCTTTAGCTGGTCGTCATCAGTATCATAATAAATTGTTCCTTCCTCTGTTGAGGTGGTGTTGGCGATTCCCGTTAAATATAGTTCGCCAGTCATCATCCTCATGTTCCCATTTACATCAAGGGTGTATTGTGGTATTGAGTTGTTTATGCCTACCATTCCTGTTGTGCCGTTTGCATATATCATTGCATGGCTTCCTATGCTCGCATTCAGGATGTGTCCTGTTCCGCTTATGTGCAGCAGTGATTGAGGGTTTGCTGTGCCTATGCCTATTCTTCCTGTGCTGTTGTCCGCGAAGAACAAGGCATCTGATCCAATGATGAGGTTTCCGCTTATTGTGAAGTTCCCTGGCCCGAATTCGCCTGAGCTGAGGTCTGATGCAGGATGCCCTGGGTCTGCCGGGAAAACGTAGTTTGCAAGTATGAAGATTGCCAGTGCAGAAACTAGAAGGATTACTGCACCTCTTTTTAAGCTGCTTCTTGTTCTCATTTTATTGATAATAATGCAAGCACTTTGCCTTTCTCTGGAACTGTCATCGCTTTTCCAATTACTGATCCGTAACAATCGCTGTAGCATGACCTTGCCTTTCCGTTTCCTGCAGATACAAGCAGGTCTCCGGGCTCAACTTCTCCAATTACATTGACAGGAACCCTTCCAGTGATTGCAAGCTGCACTGCATCATTTCCCTTATATTCTGCTCCTATGCTCATGTGCGGCTTTGTGCTTATTATGCCAACTGCAAGCCTGCCATTTTCCCCGTTGCATATTGCCACTGTTCCTGATTCGCTCCCGTCTTCTACAGCACAGACCACATCACCTGCAATTGGCTTCCTTCCGGCGTATTTTATCCACTCGGATACATCTATTGCGCCCCCTGCCCTGGTTGTTGCGTAGCTGTCTCCTGCTGTTATTGTGGTCGGGCAGCTTGCGTCTGCAAATGTGCACACTGCCATGCTTCCGTTCACTTGGAGTGTTTGTGTGGGCGCAGAGTTATTAATCCCCATTCTTCCAGAGCTGTCTATGATTATCCCGCCCTCGCTAGTTGTGCTGCCGGTTACGTTAAGTGAGCCTTTGGTGTTTAGCGTGTGGGTTGGCTTTGTTGTTGCAATCCCGGTAAATCCCGTTGTTCCATTGATTACGAGATAAATTTGTCCTGAAGAGTTTGTAATTGTGAATGCGTCCACCATTGAGTAAGATCCTCCTCCGGAGGCGTTTGTGACATTGACATGGAGTTTCGCTGCGGGTACCAGGCTTCCGAATCCTACATTTCCTTGTGGCGTGAGCACGATGTCGAATTTGCTTTTGTATTCAGACAATTGTGAAGTGTATACAGTATTTGTTCCCGTGTCGTTAAGGAGCGTTGCGCCTGTTCCTGTAAAGTAGTTTCCTATAACCTGATTGTCGTCGTTTGTTGGCCCCAGTATATTGATTGCAGAGCCTGTTCCTCCCGTATCAGCAATCCTGTTGGAGGATATCACGTTTCCGTCAGAATCTGCCTGTAGCTGCACAGAGTCATATGTTCCAGAGTCGCCATTATCATAGAATACATTACCTGTTATTGTGTTGTTGTCTGCATTTGTCAGGTTTATTCCTGCCCATGAGTTGTCATAAACCATGTTTCCGGTGACCGCATTGTTTGCAGTGTTCATGAGCCATATGCCTGAATTGAAGTTTGCCTGGATCATGTTGCTTGCTATCGTGTTCCTGTACCCGGTGTTCAGGGTTATCCCGTCCAGCTTGCTCTGGTAGATGTAGTTCCCGCTGATTACTGTGTGGTTTGCATAGTTCATGTATATCCCGCTTCCCTCATTGTTCAGCAGCAAGTTGCCTGTTATCATTCCTGCTTCGGTGTTGTTGTCAAGCCGTATGCCGTCTCTGTGGTTGTTGGATATCTCGCTGTTCTTTATAGAGATGAAGTTGTTCCTGGATGTGCCGCTGCTGAGGCTCAGTATCCCAGCCCCTGCGTTATAGGTTACCCAGACGCTTTTTATGAATACATTTGAAGTGCTTTTGTTGATGAATATGCCGTGGTTGTTTATGTTCCTGTTCGTTTGGTTGTCCCCGAATACATGCATGTCCGAGATTATGATGTCCGAATAGTCATTTTCTCCGTCGCCTATCGTTAACAGGCCGCTGTTGTTCGCTGTTGTTTCGTTGAACCTCCTTAGCAGCACTGTTGGCTTTCCTGCTCCTATTAGCGTAAAATTGGATCTGTTTATCCTGAGCGGTGATTCAAGGTAAAAAGTGCCTTCAAGGAGCACGACTGAGCCTCCATATGGCGGCAACGAGTCTATCGCGGTTTTTATGGTTGCGGAGTCATCTGTTCCCAGCAGGCCGTCTGCAACGTAGTCTGCTTTTTCACCTAACACCGAATCATTTGCTGCAACTACTACAGTTGCTATTGACCTGTCTGACTGCCATTTCCCGTTTGCATAAATCTTTAGCTGGTCGTCATCGCTGTCATAGTGCATTGCCCCTTCCTTTTCCTCTGTTGAGTTCGCTATCCCAGAAATGTAAAGTTGGCCGCTCTGTATGCGCGTTGTTCCATTCATGTCAAGCGCATATTTTGGATCGGTTGTGTTTATCCCGGTATAGCCTGTAGTTGCAATCAGAAGGGCATTGTCTCCGCTGCTCACATTCAGCAGGTTGGACGAACCAACTACATGCAAGAGCGAAAGCGGGCTTGTTGTTCCTATACCTATACTTCCCGTGCTGTTGTCCAGGAACAGCCTGAGTGTTCCAGATCCTATGCTGAAGTTTCCGCTTATGTTGTAGTTTCCTGGAGTGAATGTGCCCGGGCTTATGTCAGAAGCAGGGTGTCCAGGATCTGCTGAGAACGCTGCAGGAATTAGAAAAACAAGTACAATTATCAGGAACAGGCCAAACCATATGTGGCCTGACTCACTTGCCCTGTTCGTTACTGCTTTCAACTGGCACCCCTTTATTCTCCAGCAGCATCCTCACGCATTCGACATCAACTACCTGCTTGGTAAGGTTTCCCATGGTTATCGTTGCGACCTGGCAGTTTTCTGTTTGCTGGTATGCTGCAACAACCGCAGCTGTTATACCCTGGCCATAGCCTTCTTTGCCCGCATCGGTCCTGATCGCTTCCAGTTTCCCATTTGCTATGTAGCCGAGTGCAAGCATGAGGAGCACGGAAAGTGCTGCTATCAATACCTTAAGTTTTTCCATAGTTCCTCGCTATTTCTCTTTTATGAATTGTGAGAGTGAGCTGTTTTTCATGGATTCGCGCATCATCTGCTCCACCTTTGTGCTCACCTTCATGCCGTTTTCCCTGCAGTACTGCCTGAAGCGGGCATATACATGCTGGTCTATTGTCATGGATACTTTTGCTTTGGCCAATTTTCCCCCATCAATACTTGTCCATACAAATATTTAGTATAAAAATGTTGGCATTAACTACGAAGTGGTTATTAGTTCAAAACCATAGAATCCCTAAGTTGGCTGAAGTGTGCATAAGTTGATAAGATAATGCAATTTAATTCAGCCGCAACTATGGCATCTCCCAATGGAAAATCGCCAATCTTTTTTAGAATGAATTATTCCTGCCTTGGATGTCTGTTCCTCTGTGAGAGGCTGTTATATGGGACATTTCCTTGACCATCCGAACTATTTTGGGAAAGTTTTATTAAAAGACCGTATTTTAGATTTAATATGGACCAATCAGAAACGATGAAGGAAAACTGCATTTTCTGCCAAATTGCTGAGGGAAGGGTGCAGTCCAGGAAAGTTTTTGAGGATGAGTTGGTTATAGGCATTCTTGATATCAACCCTGCGAATGCGGGCCATATTCTTCTTATGCCGAAGGAGCATTACATGTTCATGCCCCAGGTCCCTTCTTCCGTTCTTTCACGGCTTTTCATAATATCCAGGCAGCTTTCAAATGGCTTGCTTAAGGCTCTCAAAAGCGAGGGTACAAGCGTTTTTATTGCGAATGGGGGTGTTGCGGGACAGAAAGCTCCTCATTTCATGATGCATGTAATTCCGAGGGTTGCAGGTGATGGCGTCATGCTTTCTGTGCCTGAGAATGATATTGTCGCAGAGGTTCAATCCAGGGTCAAGTCACAGGTTACAGAGACGCTCTCCGCTCTTTTCGGAATAAAACCTGTTGTAAATCCTGCAGAACAGAAGCAAGGCATGAAGAGTGCCACTGGAACAGGAAGCAAGCAGGATTCTGAAAACCAGCCACAACCAGCGAAGAGTGGCAAGGCAGACCTTGATTCAATTACGCGGGTTCTGGCAGGAGGGAAGGATGACTGAATGCCCGTATTGCAGTTTTAAGGGGGATCGGATATTTGATGATGACTTGGTATCCGCAGTTCTTCCTGAGCATCCTGCTGTTCCCGGTCACGTGATGGTGATCCCCAAAAGGCATATTCAGATTCTTGAGCAGTCTCCGGAAGATGTCGTTACAGCGCTTTTTGATGCTGCAAACAGGATTTCAGTTGCATTGTTTGAAGGTTTGAAGGCTCAGGGAACAAATATTGTTTTGATGAATGGTCTGGCTGCAGGGCAGAAGGTTCCTCATCTTTCAGTTCATGTGCTTCCCAGGGTCAAGGATGATGGGCTTAATTTTTCCTGGCCCACAAGAAAGCTTTCTGATGACCAGATGATGCTGATCGAATCGCAGATAAGAGAGCAGGCTTTCGACCTGGGACTGCCTGCAGTTGGTTCTGGCAAAGAGGAAAATCATGTAGAAGAGGAGCGGCCTAGATTAGACATTCCAAAGAAGAGTGGCAAGCCGGACTATTTTCTTGATAATCTGAATAGAATGCCTTAAATCATTTGGAAAGCTAACAAGAGCAGGTTTCCAAACTTTAACGTTACCAGGAAGGAAATGAAGAATGCTGGCACAAAAGGTATGCCTTCCTTCACCATTACCCTTCTGATGTTCATTTTCTTCAGCTGCCTTATCTGCTTCCGTTCTATCCCCAGGTCTTTTGGGCCGCATATGTATTTGCCTTTCACCAATACATCCTTGGCTATCCAATCCCCTTCGGTCAGCTTATCTGTCCTGACATATTTCAGCATGCAGCTTTTTTCAACAGATTTCCCGAATATCCAGATTAGCAGGGCAATTCCGGATGCTACTGCCCCTCCCAACATCGCTATTCTTATGTCCCTGTCCCCAATGACGATAATGAGAACCATGATTGCTGAAAACAGCGTGATTGTTATCGTTTTTACCTCGGCCGCCTGCTCAGTGAATTGTTTTGAGAAGTCTTTCATGTTTACGATGGCAAGCCCAAAGCTCCAAATCAATGCATATAAGATCCCTATAACCATCAGGTTCATCCAGATAGATACGATATGCTGGCTTAGATCAATGAACGGCATGGAAAGGGAAAATTCCAGCCCTAGTATTGCGCCTAGCGCGATGAGAAGCTTGCTATCCCCCCCACCCCACTGCCCTGCGTAGAACATAAGGCTGGCAACAGCGAAAAAGGCGATTATTCCGATGGCGCTGAAGGCAATTGGCCATATGCTCCAGGTTATTATTGAATAAATAAGGTTAATGCCTATCCCTGAAGCTATCCCGAAGTAGTTTATCCAGTCCGGAACCTCCCTTGTCCTTATGTCTGTTATCGATGCTGCGACAAGAACAGTTCCTGCCAGGATAATCGGCAAATATTCTTCCATTCTTATCTTTCTTGAAAAAATATTTATAATATTTTTGATTCCCCAGTATATGGTTGGCTTCAAGCACGTGGCTGTAAGCTTGTTTTCCCCTGATGATGATGCCACTGATTCTAGGCTAGGCATGAAGAGGCAAAGTGTTATTTCCGGAATGATGCACCTCCAGTCCAAGCTGGGGATACCTGTTGTTTCAGTTTTCCTGCTTCCGCTTGGCAGCCTCTTAAGTGAGGATTTCCCTGCGCTTTGCAAGGCGATATGTGAAATTGCTCACGTGAACAGGGCAAAGATCTCTGTCCTCGGTAAATGGTATAACCTCTCCGGAAGGCATGTTGATGCCATCAAGATGATGATAGAAGAAACCAAGGATTATGATCGGCTTTTCTTTAATCTTTGCCTGAATTATGATGGAAGGGAAGAGATCATTGACTCGTGCAGGATAATCGCGCTGAAGGTTAAGTCAGACAGGCTTGCTGTGGAAAGCATAAGCCAGGACATACTGAAGGAAAACATCTATTCATCCTATTTTATCCCTCCTGACCTGATAATAAAGACTGGAGAAAAGCGCCTTGACGGTTTTCTTCTCTGGGATTCCGCCAATTCGATGGTTTATTTTACCGGAAAGCACTGGTCTGAGCTTGCGCAATCCGAATTAAGGGATATTGTTGAAAGCAGGATTTAACGAGGTTTTATTTCAACCTTACAGTCTCAAGGTTTCTCGGCGCAATGGTTTCAATCCTTGCTATCTTATGTATTGCGCTGGCAAGGTCAAGTGTCCTGGATGCCTCGCCATGGCCTATTATTACTTTCTTTGGCTTTGGCATGCATTTGTAGATGAAGCTTAGCAGCTGTTTCCTGCTTGAATGTGATGAGAAGCCTTCCACGCTGAACACGTGCAGGTTTATTTTCAGTATGTCCTGGGCTGACATAGGTATTTCTCTTTCGCCTCTTTGTATCCTTCTTCCCAGGCTTCCTTCTCCCTGGTAATTTACAAAAACCAGGCTGTTCTTTGGGTTGTCTGCAAGGTGCTTGAGGTATTCAACGCTTGGGCCTCCTGTTAGCATTCCTGATGTGGCAAGTATGACGCATGGCCCGGATTCCTCTATTACCTGCATTCTTTCCTTCTGGCTTGCAACCTCTTTGAATATCTCGGAGAGGAATGGGTTCTGGTCCTTGTGGAAGATAAGCTTCCTTACGTTGCTGTTGAGGAATTCAGGATAGGCAGTATAGATTGCGGTCACGTCCCATACCAGGCCGTCTATGAAGACAGGGATCTTATCTATTGCGCCTGTCCTCACCAGATGCTCGATTACCAGCATAACTTCCTGGCTTCTTCCAACACCCAATGTCGGGATCAATACTTTTCCTCCCCGCTCTACAGTTTCTTTTATTATTCCGCCAAGCTCCTCGTCGCTTTCCCTTCTTTCAGGCATCATGTTTTCCTTTCCGCCATACGTGGACTCTATTATCAGTGTTTCAAGCCTTGGGAACTGTGTTGCTGCCGGCTCCAGAAGCGTTGTCTTGCCATATTTCATGTCTCCAGTGTAGAGAATGTTGTGCAGGCCGTTTCCAATGTGAAGGTGTACCATTGATGAGCCAAGAACGTGGCCTGCATTGTAAAGTGTTATCCTTACATCAGGGGTTACGTCGCTCACTTCCTCGTAATCAAGGGTTATTGTGTGCTTCACCATTTCCTTGACATCCTCTGTTGAGAATATAGCCTCTTTTCCTTCTGAGTGCATTATCTTGATGTAGTCTAGCAAAAGCAGGGCCGATACGTCCCTTGTCGGGGCAGTGCAGTATGTTGGGCCGCGGAACCCGAATTTATACAGGTAAGGCACGAATCCGCAGTGGTCAATATGGCTATGAGTTACTATGACTGCGTCCAGCTGGTTTATGTCGAATTCAGGGGCTTCCAGGAAAGGGTATGCGTTCTGGTCAAAGCTTGCTACATCCACTCCACAGTCAAGGAGCACCCTTGATTCGGGTGTCTGCAGGAAGAGGCAGCTTCTTCCCACCTGCCTTCCAGCTCCAAGAAAGCTTAGTCTTACCCATTCATTCTTTTTCTCGCGAATCCACCCGTCATAAATCCTGTGGCCTGTTGCGTTCAGGAATTTTCTCCTGTAGTCCGAATGCTGGTAAAGCACGCTTCTTATGTTTTCAATTAGCTTGGACCTTATTGCAGGAGTCCTTCTTATTATGGGAACCCAGAAGGTTGAGTTTCTTATTTCACGCAATATGCTGCCCTGCTTTCCTATTGCAAGCCCGGGCTTTTCAGCTTCGATCACTACCTGGCTTCTTTGCGTGTCAAATATTACGTTGCTCACCCCGGCCTTCTCAGGCATTACCTTCATTATGAGATCCTGGGCCTCTTCCTTGTTCATCGTTATTTCAGGGTCAGGCCTCAGCTCAACCCTTTTCTTGATCTCATCAACTATTCGTTTGATGACACCTTCATTGTCAAGAAAGAAGTTTCTATCTTTCGTGTATAGTACTATGTTTGCGCCTTCGAAGACAGCTTCGCTTACCTTTTCCTCAGGCAGATTTTTTAGAATTTCCTTTATGATTTTTGCCATAGAAAAACACCTTTAGCAATCTGGCAGTTCTAAACCCTGACAGTGGTGTCTATTCTTCTTTCAAGCGCGGTTTTCACGCCTTCACTTGTAATTGTAACAACGTCAATGCCTTCGCCTGTCGCTGTATCCCTTGAAATCGCTGCATTTATTGCTTTCACTGCAAGTTGCAATCCTTCCTTCACTGTCAAATCCTTCTTGTATAGTGCCTCAAGGACACCATAAGCCATTACGCTTCCAGAACCTGTGGATACATAATCATCAATCTCAGTAACTGACCCGTCAGCAAAAAGGTCATATAGGTGGAATCCTTCCGAGTCCACGCCTCCAAGAAGGAAATGCGATATTCCGGGTATTATGCTGAATTTCCTGATGTTGCCGTATATCATTCCTGAGAGAAGGTTTGCAGACTCCTTTACATTTGATTCGCGGTCTGTCCTTAGTTGCTTCAGCTTTAGCTCAGCTTTTATTAGCTTGTAAAGAAGCTGTGCATCACTGACAGTCCCTGCCATGGTTAACGCTATCTTGTCCGTTACCTGCAGTATCTTCTGGGATTTCTTGTCAGCAATTAGATAGCCTACAGTTGCTCTTTTGTCTGCTGCAAGCACTATTCCATCTTTGCACGCAAGGCCTACTGTTGTTGTTCCCTTTTTGACATTTATAGATTCCATCTTATTAACCTTTGCCAGAAATCCGTTTCAAATACTTAAGATAGTGTGCTTTTATTTAAAGGTTTCGATTTACGCAGTATCTCCGCATTGTAAGTGAAATTTCTGCTTGTTTTATTTGATTGTGCCAACAATAACGATGGTTGGACGCTTTTTTGCTTGGCAAAAAATGCCTCTGAAGTGGCAATTCAAAAAATATATTAATATATACATTTCAAAATGAGTCATGCAGACAGTCATCCTTTCGCTCGGAGGCTCAGTAATAGCCCCCTCAGGTGTTGATGTTCAATTCCTCAAGTCATTAAGGGCATTCATTCTTAACAACCGCGAGTTTAAGTTCATAATTATCTGCGGCGGTGGCAGGGTTTGCAGGGATTACCAGAAGGCAGCCTCGGAAGTGGCTGATGTGAAGAAGGATGACCTGGACTGGATCGGCGTGTATTCGACTAGGCTTAATGCGCAGCTCGTCAGGTCTGTTTTGTCTGACATCTCTTTCGAGACCATAATTGAGCGGCCGAAGAAAGTGGATTTCAAAAAGGTCCTGGTCGTGTCAGGATGGAAACCGGGTTGGAGCACTGATTATATCGCGGTGCTTATGGCAAAAAAGAACAGATCAAAGACAATTATCAACCTGACCAACAAGGATTTCGTATATGACAAGAACCCTGACCAATACGCTGATGCAAGGCCATTGGAAAAGGTATCATGGAAAGATTTCCGGGAAATGGTAGGCGATAAATGGAGCCCTGGCCTTAATGTGCCTTTTGACCCGGTTGCAAGCAAGGAGGCCCAGAGATCAGGCATCCGGGTTGTTGCCATGGGAAAATACCTGAAAAACCTGGAGAATTTTCTGAAAGGAAACCCGTTTAAAGGCACCGTTATTGGGGAATAATGTTTTATATACCTAACATTTGTTGCATTTAAAGAACAATTTCATAAGCAGGGTTCAAAAGCCCATCATTTAGTCTCATCCTCAACCCATTTCCTGAAGCCTTCGTCTGCTTCAGCTATTGGATAGGCTACGATGCAGGGGATTTCATAGCTGTGCATCGCCTTCACTTCCTCCTTTATGATGTGGAAATTCTTCCTAAGCGCCTTTGCCATCATTGCGTGCTCCTGGGTGTCAGTTACTGAGCCTTTCCACCTGTAGACGCTTTTTATAGGGAATATGTTTGCGCACGCTATCAGCCTCTTCTCCATGAGATTGAAGGCGATTTTTTTCGCCTCATTCTCATCCTTGAAGGTGATGTATAAGGTTATCATATTTTAGCATAATGCAAGATTTCTTCCTGCCTTGTTTGCATTGTCAAAGTCTCCGATGAAATCCCACCAGTTTCTCAATTGACAGCCTTTATACGTCAGGTTATTGCCTTTGCCGGGAATGCTCTGCATCCACCATACCTTGTAGGCCAGATTGCCGTCGCCATATTCCCGGGAGGTTATGCAGTCTTCGCTTTTGCTCCATGTCCGGCAGTTTATTATCTTTACCTGTCCAAGTTCATCAGGTTTCCAGTCTTCACAGTCGCTAGCAGCCAGGGATATGTTCAGCCAGTCATAGTCTGCTTTCGTGTTAGGCGGGCTGTGGACATTTCCACACCTGTTAACCGCAGGCTGCCTGTTTCCGTATGGCGAAACAAACTTTTCCCAGAATAGGTAACTGTCCGCATATGAAAGCACGGCCTCAATCTGATGGCCATGGTCCTCTACTGCCTCTTGCACTTCCCTTCCATAGTTGTAATCATAAAGCGTGTATGTGCTGCTGCAGATCGGCATGTCATTCGGGTCCCGGTCGCTGTTGCTTATGTCGCCATAAGGCCCTGCCATGTTGGATTCCCAGCCCTTCAGCTGCGTGCAGTAGTCCCACAGCCACACCTCCTTCACGCCCCTGTTCACATAATCACAAATATTCACTTTCTTAAGGATGCTGTTGTAATCCCTGAAAAGCTCGCCATATTTCAATGTCATCCCTTCCTCTGTTTCAAATTCTATCTTGTCGTAAACAAAATAATTAAGTGAAGGCTCAACATCAGGATATTTATATCCGCGATATTTGCTGCCTGCATTCATGGCATCCAGCGTCTGACTGTTTAGCATGCCGACCTTGTCTTTCGCAGCCTGGAGGGGCATTCCTTCAAGCCCGTCACAAAGGTTTAACCCTTTTTCCTTTGACGCGTTGGAAAGCTTCAGAACACCATTCTCAGATGGATAGTATGCCAACACCAGTACCGGAATTTCGTATGAGGTGTTAGAGCTGTTACCGGTAATCACCTGTTTTAGTTGGAAGATTAGGGAGTGGTGGGGGAAGTGATGATTTGAATCCCAGCACGCATTCTCCATCAGTCCTTAAGACCATTCCGTACCCGGACTGCCCTTCTCTGAATTGCGAATTTGTTACCTGTTTCCAGTTCCTGTCCTGGTACATGTACGCTGACTTTATTTCGCAATTCCCATTAAAGTCATTAAGGCTATAGCCCGCCATATCAGGGCTTATCATGAGGAAGTTCCAGCCTTTCACCAGCTTCACGTTCCTTTCTGCGATGTAGTTTATCAGCCCGGGTTCCTTGAATTCATCAACCATTGTTCCCCTCATCAGGCAATCCTTGCTCGAATAAGCCCACCATGAGTTCACAGGTGATGAAATAAGGTATGTGAAGCTGTTAGAGTATTTGCTCAAAAGCTCCTGTTCCTCTTTAGTTGCGCCTGCCATTTCAAGGTCTTCCCAATTGATGCTTTCAACTGCTGCTTTTCCTGTTATTAGTGATATCCCTTTACTCTCCTGTAGCCTGGCCATTTTCCTGAGCTTGTACTGGCCATATTTCTTTTCGAACGGGAAGTATGAAAAGAGCGTGAAGTCATCAGGCATGCAATCTGTCTTGCCCACTTCTGCTCCATTTTGAATCCCGAATATTACAGGGGAAACAATGTTCCAGCCCTTTGCCATCGCAACTTCATATTTTGGACCTTTCGACCCTTCTGTTATTATCAGTTTTGCCTTTGCTTCACCCTTATGGTCACCATTTTCCGCGATAATCTTGAAATCCACTATTTCCGCAGAGCTGGACTGGCTTGCGCAGAGGCAGTTGGGCTCGCCATTGCTGCAAACCTTTTGTTCTCCCGGGTTGCAATAGCAGTTTATGTCCGAACTTCCCCCTCCACAATACACGGGTATGGACTTAGTCTCAACAACCGCGTTTCCAGCCGCTTTATTTGAAACTTGCCTTGCCCTATCTGTAACAGCAGTTTGCTCTGGAGAATCTATCACGACCCTGTTGGTATAAACCGTGAGCTTGTACTCCGCTTTTCCTCCCGGAGAGAGGGTTGCGTATGATGGAAGCCCGTCATTTGGATATTTTAAGCCTTCAATTTTTAATAAGTAATCAATTGCTGCCTGACTGCTGGATGCCTCCCTGCTTCTAAGGTCTCTTATTGTAACTTCGTAAGCTGCTGATTCGCCCCTCTTTACCTCATGCACTTTCGGATTTATGCTTACCTCAACGCCACTTGAAGACTTGGTGCATACACAGAAAGGCTGGTTGCTGCCAAGCTCAATTGGATATGAGCAGGACTTCTTCTCGCCATCCTTGCAGTAGCAGTCCGGGTCCTTGCTGCCTCCGTTGCAATATTTCTTTGTTTTTGAAGCTAATTTAACTGACATTTCAGTTTGGGGCCCGTTCTTACTGTAACTAACCTGCATTTCAGACAATGCATCAGCCCCATCTACAGATTTTATATTTAACAAATCAGCCCCAGTCTTGTCGGCATCATACATGTTAACAGTTATGGACTCCTTCAAGCTTGGGCTATCAATATATACTTGTGTACGCCCATTAGAAAAATTCGCTTTATTGAAAGATATTGTAAGCCCGTTAAGGGTATAAAGCCTATCCAAAGCGATGAAACGTCCATAATTGTCCACGGATACTCGTATCTTCGCATCTGAAGTGTCACGCTGAACCTGCACCTTATACGTGTTTCCATCCAAAACAAGATCTCCAGTTAGGCCTGCATACGTTACCTCATATGTGTCACCTGAACCAGTGTCCCTGAACATGACATATCCTGCATTGTCAGTTATTGAATTTCCAGGCGCAACTTCCTTAAGCTGAAGAATCCTGCTGACCATTCCTGCTGTTGTGCTATTGGGGGCAACTATGAAATAGTCTTCATCATCAACCCAATCCCCTTCGGAAGTTACTAAGCGGTGCCCTGAGGTTGTGCTTGTTGACTGCCCATACTGCACCTCTCCATTCCATAGCCCAAAAACAAATTCATTATATTCAACCCCTGCCTTATTCTTGAAGGAAAGCTTGTAATTATTACTGCCGTTTGGCTTCAAAGTTAACTCAGCAACTTCACTTGTTGAACTGGTGCAAGCACCCTTATCGCAGCCATTCGCGCAGACATATTTTTCAGTCATTGCCTGATTCGAATCACAGTAATACTCAGTCAGAGTGCTGCCTGTACAGTAATCAGGAGTCACAAAGCAAGAGGCCCCACCACCACCAGATGACGAAGAACTGGATGACGAAGAACTGCCACACGATTTCACGGAGCCGTAAGTGTAATAATCCTTCCCGCCATCACTATCAGTGCAGGTTTTGATGGTTCCTTCAGACACGTATACTGTTTTTGAGACGTAATCATTTCCAGCGTTGAAATCCATATCAGATAATATTTTAACATTCAATGTATTTTTGCCTGAATGCGTAAATGTATGGTTAAAAGACTCTGTTATGGAATTACCGGGTTTTAAGACGATCCGTTTTTCCATGTTAGCACTAGCAATTGTGCCTCCTGATTCCTCGGAAACACGATAGCCAGTGTAGTTCGTCGGATACGAGCCAACGTTCTTGACATTGAAAGACACCTTTACAGCAGAACCCTGGACTGGCTTTTCAGAAGACAGAACCATGTTCGAGATTGCAAGGTCAAATGTCTGTGTTGTTGACTTTAAGCATGCCCCTTCCACGCATCCATTCGCACATGAGTATGTTTCATAGTTCTTGTTGCTTTCTGAGTCGCAGTATTGTTCCACTAAAATTTTGTCTGTAAGACAGTAATCAGAGGAAGCAGCACAGCTTCCTGATCCGCCGCCTGATGAAGATGAACCAGTACAGGATGTTGCAGTTCCTTTTAAATCATAATTCTTGCCACCATCGGTGTCAGTGCATGTTTTGGTTGTTGAATCAGGTATTGTAATGGATATCGATTTCAAATTGTTTGTTTCGTCGCTTTCGCTTATCGAATTCTCAGGGTCTATAGAGAAGCTAATAGTATGGGCTCCTTTAGTTGCCGTCCACTTCGCCTTGAACGATGCTTCTTGGTTCGAATAAACGTATCCAAATCCAAGGACAGGCTCGACTGGAATTGATTGCCCGTCAACTTTAATCTTCCCGGCTACTGTCTGAGCCGTTATGTTGCCGTCGTTCATTGCCTTTCCCACAATTTCAATCTGTTTTCCTGAGGCCAACTCTCCGACGGTGGCTAATTCAGTCACTGCAAGATCTATAAACCCTTTTGGCCTATCAGGGCATACGCACTGGTCCCTTACCTGCTTACAACCTTCAAAGCAGAATTTGGGCTCAATGCATGCTCCATTGTCGCAGCCATTAGCACAAGCATAATACTGACCATTTACCCTGCCGTCAGATTGACACCAAGTCTCATAAACAGTTGAAGAATCTTTACATTCATCATAAGCGGTATAAATAACCGAGAAATCGGAATTATACCCTGTGCTGGAACCTCTTACGAAAATATCATTTCCACCCTCGGTATCAGTGCATGTTTTGGCAGCCGTAGTATCCGGCTTTACAAAATACCAGATTGTCAGGTCTGTGCTTTTTGATACTGACACAGTTACTGCGCACCCATTGAAAGACTCAGAGTCGCGTGTCCCGTAGACTGCGTACCAGTGGCATTTGTAGCCTGCTGGGGGTGTTATTGTAAATGAGTAAGTTCCTGGTGCAACATTAACAGGTGAACCGTATGAGGAGCCATAATAAAATGCAGGTGTGCAGTCCCAGCCAGCGTCGCCAAGAGATGACTTGACAGCCATTGAAGAATCTGTTTTGTATGTTGTCCCCGGGCATGATTTTGCTGTAAACCTGTTAGGTCCGAGGCTGTCTGACCCGTCAATAGCAACCCCTCCAATAATCTTGACTGAAATATCATCAGACCCTGTAACAGCTCCGGCTATTCGGGTCAATTTGACAGCATACACTGTGCTGGGAATGATAAAAGCGATCATAAGAACTATGAATATTTGATGATTCTTGTTCATTATTCTCACCTTTTTTCCCAACAATCCGGATTAATCCATATACATATATATATTTATCGATTGCTCAGGCGCAGGCAGGGGGTTTGTGCCTGCCCCGAGTTTTGGCATGTTGATCTATGTTTATTAAAAAAAGAATCCATAGCTTCAATGCAACTTGAAGCCAAAAAAAAGATTTATATATGGAAATTTTTTTTCAGAGCCATGAAATGTGAGGTTTGCAAGGCCCGGATTGGGGAGACTTTCCTGAAAAAGATTGTTGGAACAGGGGTTAAGGATCCCAAGGGGAAGATACACATTATCTGTCCTGAATGCCAGAAAAAGCTTGGAACCAAAGATGAGATTCTTAGGAATTTATAGTGCCCTGGTAGCTCAACCTGGTTGAGCGCCGCTCTCGTATCAACCAAGGGTAAAGCGGAGGTTGGGGGTTCAAATCCCCTCCAGGGCTTTGCATGAATTTAAATCTTAGGCTTGTCTGGTTTGCAAATGAAAAGCTTGATTGAACAGGCTGGAGGGTTCGTTTATTTTGCTCGAAAAACCCGATTTTGACAGGATCAAGGCACGAGTTCATGAATGTGTTTTTGCATATTTGTGCACAAAGCATGCAGAATTGGATTGGAAGCTGGATCAGGCATAAACCGAAAGGTATTTATAAACCGACGTAGAAAAAGTTTCCAAAGAGGTGATTATGATGGAGAATTTACATGTATACAAGGGATATGAGATGCTGGTTTTCGGCTTGGTTATTATAGCAAACCAGTATATTTTCAGGCTTGATCCGTGGATAGTGTTTGGCCTTCTGATTGCGGTTGGTGGGTTGAGCATCGTTCTAAACCCAAAAGGGTGCTGTGCAAGTCCAAAGGCAGTTGCTCCCGAAAGGCGCAAAAAAAGATAGACTTGTGCATACAAGTATTCTTTTTTTATTTATATTTTATATATAGTTTATACTTATCTCTTTTAAAAGCAAAATATTTATATATTAGTTCTCCAATAGAATGGTTTAGGGGGGCAATGTGAAAAAAGCAAGTAAAAGCATAAAGGCAAAGGTTATGACAACCACGACCACAAAACCGGTATCTGAGAGATCATTAAACAATATTAGGGAGATTGTGGGAGATGATGTTTTGCCTATTGTAGAGTACCTTCAGGACAAGAAGAATATTTCTGAATTCAAGATCGCAGAGGACATAAGCACTGAGGTTAACCAGGTGAGAAGCATGCTTTACAGGCTCCACAGCCAGAACCTGGTCTCATATTACCGGAAGAAGGACAGGCAGAAAGGGTGGTATATCAGCTATTGGACTTTCAATCCTGCAGGGCTCAAGCACGCATCCAGGATGCTGAGAAAGCAAAAAATAGAGGAGTTTAAGGAGCGGCTTAACAGGGAAGAGGAAAACCGGGATTTGTTCTATGTTTGCCCTAGCTTGTGCACAAGAATGGATTTTGATAACGCCACTGATGTAGAGTTCAAGTGCCCAGAGTGCGGGAGAACGCTGGTTAACCAAGAAAACAGCAAGACCATCGCTTTGCTTAGGACCAAGATCGCAGAATTAGAGAAGAATTTCAGCTAGGCGCTTTTTTTATGAGTGGGAAAAGGGAAAAAAGCCTAAGGATATCTGTATTGGAAGGATGCTTCGCTTCTTTGATGCAAATAGACCAATTCCTTGTGCCCTTGGCGGTTGCCTTAAAGTCCTCGCCTTTTCTGATCGGCCTTATCCGGGCATTTCCGCAGCTAGGCTCATCTGTTGTTCAATTCTTTTCCCCCCAGTTGTCGGAAATGATTGGAAGCAAGAAAAAGATCATTGTGCTTTCAGTTCTTTTCCAGGCGTTGTCCTGTGCACTTCTGGTTGCTGTTGCCTTGTTTCTTAGGAGCCCCTACCTATTGGTAGTTGCCGCAATCCTGATCTCAACATTTGGGGCGGTTGCCAGCCCTCTTTGGAGTGCCTGGATGGGCGACCTGACAAAGGAGAGGGAGAGGGGCTCGTATTTCAGCTACAGGAGCAAGGTAACTGGAGTTGTTGCTTTTTTTGCCATTCTGGTCTTCGGTGTGATGATATCCTTCTTTAGCGATATCGGCATGGAATATGTAGGATTTGCAGCTATTTTTGGCATAGCGATGTTTTCAAAGCTGGTTTCTGCAAGGCTTCTTTCCAGGATTCATGAGCCAATTCATAAAAGATCTGAGGAGATGAATTATGGGTTCAGGCAATTTCTCGGATCTTTTCTTTCAACAAACTTCGGGAGGTTCGTGCTCTTCATGACTTTGATGGCGTTTGCCATGAACATCGCGTCTTCCTTCTTGTCGCTTTATGTTCTTCAGGATTTGCATTATGACTACTTGCAATACACCATTTTTACCCTTGTGAGCGTATTGATCTCTTTTCTCTTCGTGACATACTGGGGCGTTAAGTCCGATAGGCATGGGAACAGGGCAATTTTCACGATCACCTCGATTGCATTGCCTCTTATGCCTCTTTTATGGGTTGCAACGAGGAATTTTTATCTGATAACCCTAATACAGGCATTCGGCACTTTCGTATGGCTGGGGTTTTCATTAAGCGCGTCTAACTTCATCTATGACGCAGTTGAGCCTGGAAACAGGACCAGGGTCATTGCTTATTATAATGTTCTTAACGGGCTTGCTGTTTTTGGCGGGACTTTCCTTGGCGGGATTATTCTTTCCATTATGCCTGCCCCGATCCTTTTCTCCTCAAAGTTCCACGACCTTTTCATGATCAGCTTTATTGCGAGAATGGCAGTTGTGCTGGTCTTTATCAGGGGGATTCAGGAAGTAAGGGCTGTGGAAAAGGCAGCAGATCTTGAGCATAGGCTTTTCCTTAAGCTCATAATACTCGATCCCATGAGGGAAATGGCGGATAACATGATGACCAATGTCAACGCCGCAATAACTGTTGGGAAGAAAGGTTTGAGCGCTGCAACTGAAGTCGGAAACAAGGTTATTTTTAATGATGCATCTAAAAGAAAAAAAAGGAAAGGCAAATCATAGTACAACTTTTTCAACAAGTTTCCTAAAATCAGCCCATTTTTCAGCAGGGATCCTTGTGCCCTGCTTCGTAAACCCCGTGTATCTTTCAGAGGAAATGTATTCCCTTATTGTAACCCCCTTCTCGCCTCCAAAATCATCAATCCTTATCACTATCTCTGTTGTTGCCGACTTCCTGACTCTGCCTATTTCCTCTTCCATTATATCCTCACCCCTGCATTTTCGGGGATGAGTGCAGAACCTATTCCCCTCCCAACCGAGAACGATTGTGTGCTCAATGTTTCCCCGAATGATTCGAAAAAAGATTTTCTCTTCCTGTACTCGACAGGATTTGCGGTTTTGTTTATTCTTGTGCTGATGTAGTCAAGAGCCTCTTTCTTGCCGCCCAGCTCGTCAACAAGTCCCAGCTCAAGCGCCTCTTCCCCCAGGAACACGTTTCCATTAGCTATCTTTTCAATCTCTCCGTAGCTCGAATTCCTGTTTTCAGCAACCGCCCGTATGAATTCCCTGTGAATAGTGCCCAGCTCTTTTTGCAGCATAGCCCTCTCTTCTTCAGTCAAGTCCCTGTATGGTGTTCCCGTATCCTTGTAATTGCCTGATACCAGCCGTTCGTATGTTATGTTATACCTGTTTAGAAGGCCCCCTAATCTCAAATAAGACGCAGTCACCCCTATTGACCCGACCAGCGACATCCTGCTTGCAACTATGTGGTCTGTTGAGGTTGCAACCCAGTAAGCGCCTGAAGCCCCTGCCTCCCTTATCCATGCTGCCTTTGGCTTGCTGACCTGCCTTACCTGTCTTGCTATCTCCTCAGACGCGACAGCGCTTCCCCCAGGGGAGTTTATCTCCAGTATTATTGCCTGGATTTCATCATCCTTTTCCGCCCTTTCAATAAGCTTGATTATGTCATCCGAAGATGTTTGCGAGGAGCTTATGCTGAATTCAGGGTCGATAGATAATTGCCCCTTTATGGGGATAATTGCGACATTTCCTGTGCCTGTTATTTCAACATCATCCTGAGATATGAGAACGATAGAGATAAGCAGAAGGAACGTGAAAAGTATGCCAAAAAGCACAACTAACCCTATGCCTCCAAGCACGAGCCAGATTTTCCTCATCAATCGCATTTCATTTGCATATTTATAAATATTTTGAGGAAATCTTAAAAATTTAGCAAGCATATTTATAATATGAATAAAAAGCTAAGAATCGCCCAGATAGCGCCTCTTGCTGAAAGGGTTCCTCCCAAAAGATATGGGGGCACAGAAAGGGTGGTGCACGCCTTGACCGAGTCATTGGTCAAACGGGGCCATGAGGTGACTCTTTTTGCGAGTGGCGATAGCATTACATCAGCAAGATTGGTTTCTGTTTATCCTAGGGCATTAAGGGAGGCTAGAATAAAGGATCCCCATGGCATGAATACATGGATACTCCTTAACATCGCGGTTGCGTACAAGAGGCAGGCCGAGTTCGACATAATCCATGATCATAACGGGATTTTTAGCATACCTACAGCCCAATTTGCCACGACCCCAACGGTTTTTACGATTCACGGCCCAATAACTCCATACAACAGGCGCCTGTTCGAGACTGTAAGCAATCCCAGTTATGTTTCGATTTCAAAAGCGCAGACAAGTCATGTGCCTAACCTGAAAATTGCAGCAATCATCCCTAACGGGCTGAACATGAAAGATTATCCCTTCTGTTCTGCGAATAAAGGGTATCTTTTGTTTGTGGGAAGAATCTCGATGGAAAAAGGCGTGCATTACGCAATTGATGCCGCAGCGGATCTGAATATTCCGCTCGTCATTGCAGCCAAGCTGGATGATGAGGATGTTGAGTATTTTAAGGAATATGTCAAGCCAAGGCTTTACGGGGAACAGGTCAAGTGGATCGGAGAGGTGGATGAGCAGGAAAGGAACAAATTAATGAGCGAAGCTCTGGCGTGCCTGCATCCTGCCACGTGGCGTGAACCTTTTGGCTTAACAATAATAGAGGCAATGGCCTGCGGGTGTCCTGTCATAGCCTTCAACAAAGGCTCAATCCCTGAAATCATTGTAAACGGCAAGACAGGATTCGTAGTCAATGACGTTGATGAGATGATCGACACAATACCCAAAATAGACCGCATAGACAGAAAAGAATGCCGCAGACACGCCCTTGAAAACTTCAACGATAACAAAATGACCGATGCCTACGAGAGACTTTATTATACGCTCATTAGACGATAGCCATTATATTTATATACCCCTGCAGATTTCATAAGAACATGAACGAAAAAGCAAAAAAGATTGCAGTTTCGCTTTTCCTCGGGTTTATTATGATAACCAGTGTCATCGGAATAGTCCTGGTCAATTACGGCAGCAACTCCGGGGAGTTAAATTATAAGGGACAGCGCTTTTCAAGGCTTGCTGACGGTTCACTGCAAGCAAAGATAGATGGGAAGGATGTTATCTTTCTGTACTTTCCCGCGGAAGTGGAAGGCATTAATGTTAGCAGGGAAATCATAGACCTCATCAGGGGAACGCGTATGGTTTACATGACTTCAGATTATTATGGGAATTTTTCAAAGACAATAGGCATAGCCGGATATAACCTCGGGCTTGCCCTATCAGATGTTTACTCTATTTTTTCAGTCCAAGGATTTGTCCAGAACGTAACAGCTCTTCCCGTAATTAGCTGCAATAACGCAACCAGCTCTGTGCCCGTAATCATGTTCAGGGAGGGGAATGAAACAGGGATTTACAAGGAAGGGGACTGCATAATAATTGAATCTTCAGATTCTGATGGATTCATAAAGGCCAGGGACAGGCTTTTTTACGGCGTATCGGGGATAATGGATGGAACCTGAAGCAGTTGACAAAGGAAGCAGCACAACTAAATTCTTTATCATCGCAGCAGTTCTGCTCATTGCTATCGGCGTTGCCTTATTCCTGCTTAGCCTTGGGAAGCAGCAGGTTCCTGATGATAACGAAAAAATCACTTACAACGGATTTAATTTTGAATTTTATGGAGGCCTGTGGAATACGCAATGGCAGAACCAAGGACAGGTATTTAACCTCAGGCTTCATTACAATCCCCGCCAAGTGGAGAATGTGAGCATAGGGGGTGATGATGGATGGGAAGCTCATCAGCAAACGTATATTTCCTTCGATCCTGATGGCTCTGATTTCAAGTATCTGGCGCTTTCGGCAGCAGAGATCAGCCTCAACCTGGTCAATGCCTTTGACATTACCCCTGTTGCTGCATGCACTGCTAATTTAACAGAGGCATGCGCCTCAAGGCCGATAATCAATTGCACAAATGTCCCGGAGAACTTTTCAGTGATTTACCTGAAGCATGCAAGCCCGACCATGATTTACCTAAACGGGAGGTGCGCAACAATACAAGGAGAAGGGCCCGATGTTGTCCGCGCTGCTGAGAAGGCAATATACAAGTGGTATGGGATAGTAAGGGATTAGTTTTGTGTCAATTATTTTTTAGCATCCGAGTCATGTATTTTTGCCAATAAAATCTTCTGTTTCCGCTTTCTTCCTGATATTCAAAGAAAGCTCAAGCCCATAACGGAAAATAAAAAATTAAGCTGCCTCAAATCCTTATCATTAATCATGCATCGATTCTGCGTGCCCAATCGGGAATTTCGCCCAAAAGCCGCTTTGAGCCCAAAAAAATTTATTGTAATAGAACTACACTTCCCTGACCCCTTCAGGGGTTAATGCAACCAGCCTTATCCCAAGCCCCAGCTTGATTAGCGCTGACAGAACAGCCATGTGCTCCTTTCCTGCCCCTAAAGCAAGGTTCACTGCGATTTCGGTATCGTTTATTTTTCCATCCATGTTATTCCTGATTTGGCTTGTTAGCTGGGGAAGCGGTGTTTTCAGGTCTATCTGGATTATTGAAATTTTTTTTTTTGAAGAAAAGCTGCTGGAATCGGTTGAGCATATAAGGTGGATATTGTCCCAATTTTCACCCTGTGTCAGCTTCTCGATGTAGTTCCAGAGCTTTGGATCGGTTCCAAGGCACGCTACCAGGTCTGTCATTCGGATGTGATGAAGAAGGTAAGTTTATAATTGTTGTTGCGGCTCTTGTGAAATCCTAATGAAAAATAGCAGGTTATAAATATAAGTTCTCGTCGATAAATGGGTTGTGCAAACACATTTTAACGACGAGGTGAC
>JACPBS010000008.1:90869-120071 GCA_016180195.1 Candidatus Woesearchaeota archaeon | reverse complement strand
TCCATAGGGCCTCCTACCAACCCCGTTGTTATTTGTCACAAACAACAATAGGGCTAGGGAGCCCTATTTACCATTTACGAAAACTTTGAACTGAGCCCAGCGTTAAACTCGATGAAATAGTGGCTTAAACGCCAGGCCCAGACGTTTAACAAATTGTCTACTTTTCTCGGTTGTACACTGAATACTTGAATAGAAACCTTTTTTAGCTTCAAATATGTTCACAGATGCATGATAAAATACCCGACTATT
This sequence comes from Candidatus Woesearchaeota archaeon, assembly GCA_016180195.1. GTDB lineage: Archaea > Nanobdellota > Nanobdellia > Woesearchaeales > UBA10216 > JACPBS01. Next base: position 119,822 of record JACPBS010000008.1, on the reverse strand, counting down.
GAAGATGTTATTGTTGCGAACCAAAAGGTGCTTGAAGAAGTAAAAGTAAAGAAAGCTGATGCTCATAAGGTTTTGAGCCAAGAAAAGATAAAAGATGTTCTAGTAAAGGTAGCTGGTGCCAATGGGGACTTGTTTGACAAGTCAGTTGTCTTGTTAAAAGGAATTATTCAGGCTCATGCTTTCGCAAGCGGAAATAGAAGAACGGCTTTTGTGGTGGTTGAAAATTTTCTGTACTACAACAATGAAAAATCCGAGGTCACTAATCAGGCAAATGCTTATATACTACAAGGTATTAGAGAAGGTTATTACTCTGACGAAGAAATAAAGAAATGGCTTAAAACAGGCGAGATTCATGAATTCAAAAGAAAATAAGAAATCAGAATTTGTCGAAAGCCTTGACTTTATTATTGATAAGTATCGCGAGTTCTTGAAAAAAGTTGGAAGCCTTTAAATCATCTGTAATTTTTCAGCCTTTTCCCAAACATAGTCAAAGTAGTGTTCAAGAGCCTTAGTCAGTTCCGTTGAAGTAAACATATCCTTGATATATTACATAATTGCTGATAGTGGAGGCTACAAGGTGATAGCCGGCGATAGGTATAGAGCGCACAGGCAGGACTTAAACCAATGGATGAGAATACTTAGCAATGCTAAGATCGCAAAAGGCACCAGACTTCTTGCGCAGCTATTGGAGTTAACGCTGAAATTCAGCCATGGCATGCCAAGCTTAGAGGACAAGATGAGTCGGTTATTTCTGCAATCGCTGAATATGAGTCTAGATCTAAGCGTGATCAAAAATGAACCTTGACTGACTCAAATCCAAACCGATCATGCCATAACGCCAGGCCCAGGATTTGAACCTGGAAGCCCTTTCGGGCATCAGTTCTCTTGCAATTGATTCGAGACTGACGCAATAGCCGGATTCTGCCAACCTGGCATAACTAAAGTCCGTGGGGCTTGCGAAGCAACGCCCCACTTGACAGCCCTTGGTCCAGCTTTGGCAAAAGGTGGTGTACGGAACAGCCGGATTCTGCCAACCTGGCACAGATTGCTAGTGTTACAGGTCGATTTTTAATCCTTTCTATATTGACTAAAATCAGGCAAATGCTGCAATGTATTTATCAGCTGTAGCCCCATGAATTCAAAAGGAAATCAGCAATCGTAAAGAGCCTTGGTTTGATTAGTGAAGGCACCTTAAGGCTTTATCCCTGCAACAGATTGACTGTCATTTTGATTAAATATGCCGTTCATTAAAACCATATACCAAAAATATTTAAACTTCTTGATATTTTTTGATTGAGCTTGGCAGACCAAAACTTCGAATTATGCGACTCATTGAAGCTGGCTCTTGACACCATACCTTTTGGAGCAGATATTGTCGATGAAGAAGGGAGAATTCTTTTCATGAACAGTAACATGAGGGCTCTTTTTGGTGAGGTTCAAAACAGGAAGTGCTGGGAGTTGTACAAGGACGACAAAGCGCAGTGCGATTCATGCCCCCTGAAGAAAAGGTTTGAGCTGGGCAAGACCAGGAGCCTTGAATCAGACCACGTTGGCGGGGGAAGGTCATTCAGCATCACCCACACAGGCATCATTTGCGAGGGGAGGAAAGCTTATCTTGAGGTTTTTCAGGATGTTACAAAATACAGGGAGATGGAAAAGAGACTTAATAGGCAGCTTTTCGCGTTGCAGTCCGCGGCTAACGCAATAATTATAACAAAAAATGACGGGACCATAGTTTGGGTCAACAATGCGTTTACCGGGCTGACGGGTTATTTGCCTGAAGAGGTCATTGGGAAAACGCCTCGCATCCTCAAGTCCGGGAACCACGATCTTTCTTTTTACCAGCACTTATGGGGCACTCTTCTTTCAGGAAAGGTGTGGAAGGGTGAGATAATCAACAGGCGAAAGGATGGTGGCACTTATGTTGACCTGATGACAGTCACCCCCTTGTTTGAGAAAGGCGAAATAGTGAATTTTATTGCGATAAAGCAGGATATTACGGAGAGGAAGAGAATGGAGGAGGAGGTTGTCAAGCTTAACCAGGATTTAAAATGGAGGGCTGATGAGCTTTTGGCAGCAAACAGGGAGCTGGAGGCTTTCAGTTATTCGGCATCACATGACCTTCGTGCTCCTTTAAGGGGTATTGACGGATTCAGCAAGATTCTTGAGGAGGAGTATGGGGGCATGCTGGATGACCGGGGAAGGGAGTACCTTAAAAGGACAAGAATGGCAACTCAAAGGATGGGGCAGCTTATTGATGACATTCTGAACCTGTCGCGGATAACCAGAGCATCCTTGGTCAGGGAAAACGTGGATTTGAGCAGCATGGCGAAGGAGATTGCCTTGAAGCTCAGGGAAAGTGAGCCAGAGAGGCAAGTTGATTTTGTGATTGCCGGCGGTTTGAGTGCGAGATGTGATAAAAGTCTCATGAGGCTTGCGCTTGATAACCTTTTCGGGAATGCATGGAAATTTACATCAGGGAGTCCTAAATCAAGAATCGAGTTCGGCTGTTTCTGCGAGAATTCAGAGAAGGTTTATTTCGTTCGCGATGATGGCGCGGGGTTTGATATGGATTACGCAGGTAAATTATTCATTCCGTTTCAGAGGCTTCATTCAGAAAGCGAGTTCAAGGGATCCGGGGTTGGGCTGTCAATAGTGTACAGGATAGTCTACAAGCACGGGGGGAGGATCTGGGCCGAGGGCCACGTTGGGAAGGGAGCCTCATTTTATTTTACGCTGCCGGGGTGATTTGATGGAAAGCGGACAAATACTGTTGGTTGATGACAATAAGGATGACCTGGATCTTGCTCTTCACGCATTCAGGAAAAGCAACATCGCAAATGAGATAGTGACTGCTCATGATGGTGTCGAGGCAATTGATTTCCTGCTGGGGAAGCATCAGAATAAGCATAACCCCGCCATGGTCCTTCTTGATCTCAAGCTGCCTAAGCTGGACGGCTTGGAGGTTCTTAAGCGCATACGGGCCGATCCAAAGACAAAGATGATTCCCGTAATAATACTTACTTCATCAAATGAAGAGGAGGATCTTTTAAAAAGCTATGAGTCGGGGGCGAACAGCTACATCAGGAAGCCTGTTGATTTTGACAAGTTCATGCATGTAGTTAAGCAGATAGGCATCTACTGGCTTGTTCTGAACGAGCCTCCACCAGAGACTAAAAAATGATCCTGAAGGTACTTATCGTAGAGGATTCTGATGATGATGCTCAGCTTCTCGTGCATGAGCTTCGGAAATCTTTCAGTGTAACCACTAAAAGGGTATGGACAGCAAAAGACATGAGTGATGCGCTCGCGGAGAAATGGGACGTGGTTATTAGCGACTATTACATGCCTAGATTTAGCGGGCTTGAAGCCTTGAATGTGCTTAAGAAGAGCGGCATGGACATACCTTTCATCATAGTTTCCGGAAAGATTGGCGAGGAGACTGCTGTTGAGGCGATGAATTCAGGGGTTCATGATTACATCATCAAGGATAACATGGCCAGGCTTGCTCCTGCCATAAAGAGGGAACTTGAGGAGGCAGCGATAAGGGAGAAGCATAGGGAATCTGACGAGAAGCTTAGGAAATATAGGGAGCATCTTGAGAATCTTGTCAGGTTGAGAACATCAGAGCTCACGGAATCCAATGAGAAGCTCAAGGCAGAGCTTGTTGAAAAGGAAACGCTGTTGAAGGAGATCCATCATCGTGTCAAGAACAATCTCCAGATAATATTGAGCCTGCTGCATCTTGCACGAGGCATAGGGAGCAGGAATTGCGGCCAGGTTCTTGAAGAGAGTGAAAACAGGATCAAGGCGATGGCTCTTGTGCATGAGGCCCTTTACAAGTCTGAGAATCTGTCAAGCCTCGACATGAGCGCTTACGTTAGGGCTGTTACCGACAACCTGATGAGGAGTTACCGTATTCAGGGCTGTGACGTCTCGATTTTGCTGGATATAGATAATTTTCCTATCAGCATCGACACCGCTATACCCTGCGGCCTGATAATAAACGAACTTGTTTCGAACTCGCTGAAGCATGCATTTTCAGGCAGGAAAAAGGGAACTATCACCGTTTCAGTGAAGGCAGATGATGCGCTGGTAAGGATGGTTGTAAAGGATGATGGGGCAGGTTTTCCAAAGGGGATTGATTACAGCAAAACTGAGTCGCTTGGGCTTCAGCTTGTTAACTCGCTTGCCAGCCAGATCAGCGCATCATTGGAAGCTGACACAACTAAAGGAACAAATTTTACCATGACTTTCCGCAGATGACAAAAGCAACCATACTGATTGTTGAAGATGAGAGCATTGTTGCCAAGGATATTCAAAGGACTGTAGAGGGCCTCGGATATTCTGTTGTAGGCGTAGTGGCTACAGGTAAGGATGCCATTGAAAAGGCAAGGGAGAAGAAGCCTGATCTTGTTCTGATGGACATAATGCTTAAGGGAGGGATAGACGGAACAGAAGCAGCCAGTGAAATAAGCAAGTTCGCGGATTCGGCGATAATCTTCCTGACCGCTTATTCTGATGAAAAGAAGCTCCAGTTGGCAAAAGCGTCAGATATATTCGGATACCTAGTGAAGCCCTTTGATGAGAACCAACTCAGGATATCCCTTGATATCGCACTTTACAAGCTCAGGAAGGAAAAGGAACTTGAATTCCAGAAAAGGAGATATGAGGATCTCTTCAACAATGCCCCTGATGGATATTTGTCTTTGGATACTGAAAATAGGGTTACTGATGTTAACAATACATTCCTTGATTTGTCAGGCTATTCCCGTGAGGAAGTGATTGGATCCAGTATAGAGATCTTTTTCGGAGATAACTCGCTGCTTCTTTTGAATGGCCCTGCTCCGTATATCGAGGTGGGCATGAGGAAAAAGGATAACATCACCATTCCTGTTTCTGTCAATTCGGTGTCTATTCTCGATGGCGGGGTTAGGATGGGAAGCAGGTTGGCAATAATGGATTTAAGTGAATTCAAGAAGCTGGAAAAGGAAAAAGCAATGCTGGCCAAGGAGGTTATCAAGCTGACAAAAAAGATTCCTCTTACTGAAAATGAAAGGATTGTCATGTACAGCCTTGTTAGGTATCCACTCCTTAACGATATCGAGCTGAGCAGGAAGCTGAAGCTCAAAAGATCCACCATCACGGCTATCAGGAATAAGCTTTACAGGGAAAAGTTCTATTTTACTTACAGGCTCCCTGTTTTCCGGATGATTGGATGCGAGCTGGCAGCAATTATCTATGCAAAGATGGACCCTTTGAAGGAAAATGAGGCAGTGACTATTCTGGATGATCTGTCGAAATCTCCAGAGCAGGTTTACCTTGACGCAACAAATAACGAGCTTGCATGCGTTTGCGTTTCCAGGAACATAACTGAAATGAAAATGCATATTGATCGTTTCATTTCCAGATGCGAGGGAACGGGGATAGCTCGAAACTTCAGGGTAAGCTATTTCCCATTTGAGACAAGCATGTTCGAGCGCATCTTTGACAGCAGTTCTTACCTTAAAAGCATATTCGAGCTTGTAATCGATGATCCTGGTAATGGGGAAAAAATCAAGGAAAAGAGGAATCTGACTTTCAACGAGAAGATTATTCTTTATGCGCTTGTCAGGTTTCCTTCGTTCAATGATTCTGAAATTGCAGGCATCACGAAGATTCCGAGGCCGAGCATTTCCCAAGCCAGGACAAGGCTCTTTGCGGATGGGTTCCTGGAGGTGGTTAATGTCCCTAACTTCTTAAAGCTAGGCTCAGAACTAATTGAGCTGGAGCATATAGTTTTGGACTATGATGCGCCTGCAGACCTCATGGGCGACGTGATAGGGCATTTGAAGGAATCTGTGAATTGCTGCTCCATAATTGCATCTTCCAATGAGCTTTTTTCGCTGAATGTCTTTAGTGACTATACGGAATATGAGTCTGCAACGAACAGGAATGTGAGATTTTATGATGAGCATAAGCTAAAAGTAGTTGCAACCAGCCTTCATCCAATATTGGGTGTTAAGGTATTCAGAATGAATTTCTCAGCCCTGATTAGCAAAATTTTTGGATTAAGTGTTGATTTTTAGCCATTTTCTCTGATTCACGTATATTTTTTATCATTTTGATTAAAAAATGCATTTTTTTAACTAGTATTCAAACTATATAATTCAACAGATACATTCTAAATGATAAACATTTATATATTGAAAAAACAAATAATAATCAAAATGACATTAATCAAATCTCAATAATGTCAAAATGATTAAAAATGTTGGGGTGAACAAAATGAAATCTAAAAGAAGGTACGAAAGGGAAATAGATGACCTGGACGTCATGGATTTGGAACTAGAGGAACTGGATAATGATGAGCTTTCTCTTGAGGAAGCTGCATTCATATATGGGTATGAGGAAAGGGGTGAGTAAATTGAAACAAGCAAGATTTTTGGGATTTAGCCTCGTATTTTTGATTTTCGCTGCGGTATTCGGAAGCGCTGCATTACAGGCAGTAGGGTCTGTTGATAATTCAGACGGCTTCCCGGTATGGTACCAGGACACGAATAATGTTGCCCTTGAGAAATGTCTTGATGTAAACAGCGGGCTTTGCCTGCTGGCTGCTGCAGACCTTCCAAACCCTGCAGCTCCGCTATCATTCCCTGACAATTATCCTGCAGAAATTTTCTGGTGGGCAGGGGATGCCTCGATTACTAACAGCCAGATAGATGCCTTGATGGTATTGGCCATGGAAGGCGCTTTTGCTGGAGAGCAGGCAATTGATGGGGAGCAATCATCATTTGGACGTGTCAGGTTCAGGATAGATGTCCCCGAACCAGGAACTTATACGGTTACTTACCCCTATGGAACCGTTTCATTTGACGTATTATCAGTTGGCCCAGGGCCGGAAGTAAAGAACGAAGGGGCTGATATAGGCTGTTTTGCACAACCAGGAATAAGCTCATGCAACCCAAACGACCCATTAGGAAGTCCTGACCCCAGGTTCAATTTTGCATCAGCATTATCCTCAGGAGTAGGGCCTTACCTAGTATGGGACCCCGCTGTTTTACCAGCAGCCCCTGCAGGCCACGTTGGAAATCCGGGTGTTGAACATGCAGTCACCGGAAGCCCCACTGGGAACAATTTTTTCAGGATAGAAGGGCCTCCAGGTGTCGACCTAAACCCTGCTGTTGCGGGTATCCAGACTGTTATCGAAACCAATCTGTTCACAGTATCAGGAAAGCTATACAGCGGGCCAGTGATTTCTGGCGTCACATCCCAAAATGCAGACGGGTCCTACAAAATAGGTGACGCAATAAACATCACAGCAAACTTTAGCGCGCCAGTTGTAGTGACAGGCACTCCGTTGTTGACCCTTGAGACCGGATCGGTTGATAGGACAGCGACTTATATAAGCGGTTCCGGGACATCTGCGCTAACATTCGCTTACACAGTGCAGGCAGGTGATACATCAGCTGACCTTAATTACAGCTTGATTTCAGCGCTGGCATTGAATGGAGGCACTATCAATGATGCGGTCTTGACAACCACCGCAGCCATCCTGAACCTTCCCACAAACGCTAATTCATTGGGCGGGACTAAGAACATCGTTGTGGATGGCGTTGTCCCGAATGGCCAGATAGCCTCAAATGCAAACGTTGCCGGGCAGTTAAAGGTAGGTGACGCAATAACTTTTACCTTAACACCTTCATCAGCAGAGCCTGGCGCATCAGTTTCAGGCTCTTACAATGGCATTGCCCTCTCATGGGCCACTGCTGATGCCGGAGCGACTTTTACAGGCACGTACACTGTAACTGAAGGAAACGCTGACCGGGCTGTTCCGCTTCAGATCGCAAATGTTATTTTGACCGATGCTGCGGGAAACCCGAGCCCTGCTATTTCAGGGAATGACGTGGCAAAAGCCATTGATGCAAACTCGCCGGTTATAGCCAGCATAAGCTCTTCAGCTGCAGATGGAACGTATGGAATAGTTTCATCCATTCCTGTTACCGTTTCATTCAATGATAACGTAACAGTTACTGGAAGCCCTGTGCTTATAATGGAAACAGGAACCAACGACAGGGAGGCAGTTTATTCCTCAGGCTCAGGGACAGGCACGTTGACTTTTATGTACACCGTGCAACTGGGAGATTCATCTGCTGACCTGGATACTAACGCCCTCTTACTGAACGGGGGGACAATAACCGATGCTGCAGGGAACAACGCAAACCCTGGAATGCCTGTAGGCAGCTCACTGTCTGCCAACAAGAACATTGCAGTGGATGCCGCGATGCCATCGGTTTCAGGCTCTGTGCCCGCAGCGAACTCAAAGGTGAACAACCTTAACACGGTTGCAATAACGATAAGCGACGATACTGCTGCAGATACAGTTAACACAGTGCTTTCGGTTGGAAGGGACGGCAATTTGTTGGCTGAGGGGACTGGCTTCACAAGGAGCAACGGGCCCAATTCGGCGAACTCAATCATCAATGTAATACTGGCGAGCCCGGTTGATGGCAGCTATTCGTTCAACATAACCCCAAGGGACGTGAACGGGAACTCAGGAACTCCAATCCTGATTACCATCATCCATGATACAGTGCCGTCAGTTGTTACCAACGTCTCGTCCGAAAATGATGGTGCATTCACCACAGGCGGGAAAGTAAACCTGACAGTTACATTCAACGAGGCGATATCTGTCGCTGGATCTCCGGTCCTCCTGTTGGAAACAGGAGCTGTTGACAGGGAGGCTGTATACGCGTCAGGTTCAGGGACAGGCACATTGACTTTCACGTATACTGTGCAGTCCGGCGACAGCTCGCCTGATCTGAACTATGCGGGGACAAACGCCCTCACGCTGAACGCGGGAACAATAACCGACGAAGCAGGCAACAGTGCAAACCTGACTCTGCCTTTGAGCTTGTTGGAGGCTAACAGGAACATAATTATTGATACAAATGTTCCTGTAATTTCAGGAGTTGGCCTTGCGTCCATAGCGCATGACTCCGCGACTATAACCTGGACCAGCAACGAGGGATCGGACACCCGTGTCGAGTACATGACCTCATTGGGCACACCATCAGCCTTGATAAACCCCAACCCGGTAACTGCCCACAGCATCCAGATAAGCGGTTTGTCAGCTTCAACGTTGTACCTTTACAACGTAACCAGTTGTGATCTGGCTGGGAACTGCAATACGTCCCAGAATCAGAATTTCACTACAGCAGCAACCCCTCAGCCTACCTCAACTGGAGGAGGGGGTAGCGGTGGAGGAGGCGGTGGAGGTGGAGGAGGAGGCGGAAGCGGAGGAGGAGCTTCTTCGCTGTCTTCAGAATCAGCATTTGCTGCTTCCATAACAGAAGGCGAATACGGCCTTTTTTCTTTGAAGAGGTCTGTGGTTTATGAAGTGTCAGTTAGGTCAACCGCAAGCATAAGCGCTCCTTCAGTAACCGTGAAAGAGGCAAAGCTTGCAGCCGGAGAAGTAACACCTGAAGGCCTAGTTTACAAGTACTTGAGCATCGTCACGAATGTTAACCCGAGCTCGGCAACTGTAAGCTTTAAAGTGCCAGTAAGCTGGTTCAGCAATAGTAGCGTGGAAAGCATAGCCTTGTACAGGCTGAATGGAGGGAAATGGAACAGGCTTCCGACAACAAGAATAAACAGCGATAGCCAGTTCCATTACTTTTCAGCTGAAACACAGGGATTTTCGATTTTCGCGATAGTGTCTGAAAAGGCCCCACAGGAAGCCAAGACGGCAACGCCCATTGTTGAAAGGGCGGCTTTCAAGGCAGAACAACCGGCCAAGGACCAAAATGCAACAAAGGCTCTAGCGCCTGAGACAAAAAGCGCATCCCCAATAACCGGGAGCGTTGTGGCAGTATCGGACGATGCCAAGGGCTTTGACATCAGGCCTGTCCTGGTCGGGTTTGCAGCTTTGGTTGCATTGGCTCTTGTATTTATTTTCAAACAACCGAGGTGGAAACAATGAAAAAATCAATAAGTATGCTATGGGTGATGGTAATTGCCTTGATTGCAGTTCCATTTGCCTATGCCGACGGCTCAGAGGATGCTGGAGTCACTCCAGACTCCCTTTTTTGGGGCGTTGACAAGCTGTTTGATGAGATTGGACTTATTTTCTCAGGCAGTCCAAGCGAAAAGGCTGAAAAAGGCCTTGAGATTGCAAGGGAAAGGCTTCTAGAAGCCAAAGTGATGGCTGACAGGAACAAGTTTGAGCTTGCAGAAAAAGCAGAGCATGAGCATAACAAAATGCTTGCAGAAGTAAGGCACAATTTCATTTCAATTGATGAAAGTGATGTTGAGTCTTCCCTGAAGATAGAGCAGGAACTAAACCATCACAGGGATGACATTGTGAATGTAAAAAGGGAAATAGAATTCAAGGTTGAAGGCCAGATGACAGAGGCTGACTTTAATCGTTTGAATGAGCTGATCAGATCCCTTGAAAGCTCTTCGATGGAAATCGAGATAGAGCTGGAAGATGAGAGCAGGCAGACGAGAACAAGAACCCGAACCAGGGGTGGAGACGACCTGTCAGACGACAGCACAAGCAGACAAAACAGGGGAAGGGATGGCACATCAACAAATGATGACTCTTCAGATGACAGCAGGCAAAGCAGAGGAAGCGATGACATCCTGAACGGGGAAGACAACCCGGACAGGCAGAACGACGACAACAGCAGGAGCAGCGATGACTCCTCAGTCGGCAGCTCAGATGACGACAGCAGGCAAAGCAGAGGAAGCGATGACATCCTGAACGGGGAAGACAACCCGGACAGGCAGAACGACGACAACAGCAGGAGCAATGTCCTGTCAGGAAATGACGATCTTTCCGGAGACGACAGGAGAGAAGACAGAAGGCAGGATTAAAACTGCCTTTTTTTCTCAAATGCGGGGTGAGAACAATGAAAACAAGTTTGTTGCTGATGGGATTGCTGCTATTTTTAATAGGATGCACGGGAAAACCCAGCCAGTCCATTCCCGACGGAGCGGTAATTGTCGAGGTAACATCAGAAGGATTCAACCCGAGCCAGGTGACCATAAATGCGGGCGATACAGTTGCCTGGGTAAACAAGGACAACAAGGCACATTGGCCTGCATCTGCTCAGCACCCTACACATGAGGGTTACCCTGAGATGGGTGGATGCGCAAACAGCAAGTTTGACGCATGCAAAGGTCTTGCAGAAGGGGAATCCTTTGCATTCCAGTTTAACCAGCAAGGGGAATGGAAATATCATGACCACCTTAACTGCTGTACAAATCCCAAATTTTTCGGAACAGTAGTTGTCAAATAAGGGAACGTTATGGAAGGGAATGCAGTAGCTTTTGTTCTATTTTGTTTTTTTAACTGCATCCGTGAGTCAATGAGCCTTCAGATTAATTCCAATACACAGATAAAAAAATGCCTCGCCCGGGATTCGAACCCGGGTCGCGGCCTCGAGAGGGCCGCATGATTGGCCGGACTACACCAGCGAGGCATGTTGGGCTAAAATCGCAAGATTTTATGCCCGACTATTTGATGCACCTTTTTAAAAGGTGCCGGGGAACACCAGCGAGGCAGTTCGTGGGACTTACGCAAGTAACGTCCCACTTAAATAGTTTCGCAGCAGCCTTACTAAAGGCTGCAGACCAGCACCAGCGAGGCATGTTGGGCTAAAATCGCAAGATTTGTGGATTATATATAAAATTTGCTTAAAAAAAATCAGCACTCAACTTCCAGTGTCTTGCATGCCGGGCAATCAATCTGTCCGGGCATGCCTATGCATCGCCTTCCCCTTATTGGGACTGGCTGGTATCCTTCATCAATGAAGTATATCATGAAATCCCTTTTGATTCCTATCCTTGATTTTAGTTCGTCATACGGTATCTCTGCAACAGCCTCCAGCTTTTCCCTGTCCACCTGTCCGTCAATCACAAACGCAAGGTCTTTCTGATTATTTTCTGAAGCTACGAAATTGTCGATTATAGCCTGCTTCTCCATGTTAATGTCTGAATTTGCGGATTTTGAAGCTAGAAATATCAGTAGCGCGATTGCTGTCAGAAGGAATACATGGGATATACCTATTTTTCTTGCCATGATCATATCCTGCAGTTTCCGATCCCCGTAATGTTGTTTGTCAGATTTATAAATATGACGTTTCCGTTCTCATCCTCGAAATGGATGCAGAAATCATTTATCAGGCCTAGCTGGGACTTGATCTGCTGGTAGTCAATTGCTGTCAGGTTATCAAGCTTTTCCTTGTTGATCCTGTTGTTCTCTATGAATCCCAGCGTGTTGTTGCTTGACTGGGAGAAGAGGTCTGGGATTCTGGCTGCTTCTGCTGCAAGGGCGTCCAATTTTTTTGTTTCTGTTGATTTCCCTGTGATGTAGAAGAAGGATAGCGAGGCAAGCATGAATATGACTACTGCTATTACCGCGTCAGTACTCCATGTTTGTGCTTTCATTTATGTTACCGTAACTGTTACATAGTCCGAAAACCCGCAGTCAGCTGTGCCGTCCATGTATCCGAAAGGGTTTCCGCTGCACTTAATTTGTTCCGTATCAGTGGACTGGAGATATATGTAATACTCGCCCTGGGCTGGCGGGGTCCATGCAGTTTCGCAAGGATTCATGGCCGCTCCACATGTAATTATGTGTACAGAGGCATTTGTTGATGTGGGGGTGTAGAAAATGCTATGTATGTTGAGGTTGTTGTCTACGTCAACCGAAGTTGCAGATATCTGGACCGGTATCCCTACAGTGGCTTTTTTCGGGGCGTAAATTGAGGCTGTTGGCGGGCTGTTCCCGTTGGAAAGCATATTCCACATCACCAGGTCGTTGTTATCCACTATGCAGTTCCCGTTGTAGTCGCATGGCTCGCACACTCCTGTTGCAGGTGTTCCGGATCCGCATGGTACTGATGTGCAGACCGCAAGGTCGTTTGCGTCGTAACCCCCATCATTATTGATGTCGTAATCGGTTGAGATGTAGCAATTGGAATCAAGGGTTATAAGGACAAAAGGGGCTCCGGTTCTGTTGTGGGAGGCAGCTATCCTAAGCTTCCTGTTGCCCGGGTTATAGTCTCTTTCTGTAAAGAGCCCCATGATGTTCACATCAACAGGGTATGACCTTTCGTAAATTCCGTCTCCTGTTTCAATCCAGAAGGATAGCAGGTTTTGATTTATTGACCAGTTTCTTGTTACCCAGATGAATCTTATGTTGTCAGGGAACTGCTCGTCCAGTACTGTCTGGGACGGGTAGCCTCCCATGTAGTAAACTTTTTCAGAGAAGACTGTTATGTCCCTCGCCACCTTATTTATCTGAGCTTCCTCGATCCTTTTTTCTGAAGATGAACTGTACACGTAAAAGAAATAAGTTGCTGGCAGTATGACGAGCATTGCAAATCCAACTATCATTGCGTATTCTGTTGCAGCCTGGCCTGACCTCTTTTTCATCAATTGTTGCTTAGGGCCAAGATTATTTAAAGTTATGGGCCTATGCTTACGAACACGTTGCCTTTCGAGGTTGTTGAATAGGCTTCTGAGGAATCATCCGGAAACCAGTCTATTGAAAGCGAAAGCCTTATGTTGCCTGAGTTGACCATGCTTTCCTTAAGCCCTGTGCAGTCAGCACTCATGATTGTGCGGGTATTTGGGTTTGTGTGCTTTCCGTTTGCAAAAGGCCCCCAACCATCATCATAGGAGCTTGTGCAGGCAATTCCATTTCCGGTTGCGGTTATGCGTTTCACCATGATTCCTTTTTCGCTCGTAAGCTGAATAGCCAGGGATGACTGCTGTACGCTGACTTCAGGGTTTTCGCAAATGAAGCCCTGGACTGTGCAGCTTCTGGCTACAAGGTTCTCTGCCTTCAGGAAGAATGCCGCGAACACGCCAAGGGCAATGATGCCAGCAAGGACATAGATGCCGTACTTCAGGAAGAATGTGTTTATGTTGTTCATAAAAAGAAAAAAAAGAAATAATTAATTTTACCTGTTTACCTTGGCCAGAAGCTCTCCATTAAGCTCGTGGTTTATGCTGGGGCTGTCCTGCCAGCTGTAAATCACCTTGAAGTTGAACTTGTCTTTTGGCCTTCCTGTGTTTGCAAATGCACAGTTTTGTGTTGCGCCTGCAGGTCTTTGTGAATTTAGCACGATGTTAACAGTGTCACCATTCGCAACAGTAAGCGATGTTACAGGACCCGTTTGAGTTGCTGCAGTGCTGAAACATCCTCCTGCAACAGCAATTGCTTCAGAGGAAGTCACGTTCATGTCACGAATTATCATAGATCTTCCAGCACCGTTGACTAAGGACAGAGTTACTGAATCAGGACCTGCTACGGTATCTGCAGCGGAAAAGTCCTTGCATGAAAGCTGCAGCGGGAAAGTACATTTTTCAGGCAGCAGGTTGTCAGGGCTTAACACGCCGAAATAAGCAAGTGCGCCTATCACGACCAGGACAACAAGTATAGCCCAGCCATAGGTCATCAAGAATTCCATTGCGGCTTGACCGCGTTTACTTTTTTGGATCATTATACCGACCTCCTTTTTTTATAGATTTATCAAATATTGACTATTCCCCTGAAGTTACATATATATAAAACTTTTCTTTTCTTGGTCAGCCCTTTTCAATCCTGGCAAGAAGCTCCCCATCAAGCTGGTGCCTTATTGCAGGGCTGTCCTGCCAGCTGTATATTATTGTTAGTTTGAATCTTTGCTTGGGTTTCCACGAATCGGTAAACACGCAGTTGTCTATGCAGCCGAATTGGATAAGGCAGCCTGTATACTGTCTTCTGTCCAGTATAAGGCTTGCTGTTTCTCCGTTCGGAACGGTTATCTGGGTAGCCCATGATCCAACCCCTGATGCTGTAACATTCCAGCAGCCTACTGTGTTTTGGATGATATCCGCTGAAGCATTGAAATCCCTTATTATCATGCCTCTTCCTGCTGCGTTTACAAAGCTTACTATTATGTAATCATTTGCCCCTGTGCGGTCCATGACTGAAAAGTCCTTGCACTTGAGTCCTGCTGATATTGTGCATTTTTCTGGCAGGAAGTTGTCCGGGCTTAGGACTCCGAAATAAGCCAGGGCGCCTATCACAACAAGAACAACAAGTATTGCCCAGCCATAGGTCATCAAGAATTCCATGGCAGCCTGGCTGCGGTTTCCCCTGCCCATGCGATTGTTCCTGCTGGCACGATTTTTTTTCCCAGCCATTACTACCCCTCATTTTTGCGCGTGAAACATTTCCCGGCGCACAGTTTAAGGAACAAGCGCTACCACTTTTTTACCTTGGCAAGCAGTTCACCTTCAAGTTCATGAATAATGCCGGGACTGTCCTGCCAGCTGTATAATACCTTGAATTTGAACCTGTCTTTTTGCCTTCCTGTATCTGCTATTGAACACGGCATCGTTGGTCCGCCTGAACGTTGATAGTCAAGCGCAATAGTTGTTGACTGGCCATTTCCTAAAACGATGGTAGCCCCTGGTATTCTCGATGTTACCGTTGCATTATGGCATCCCCCTGGCACCGCTATGGCTTCAGAACTGGTAACATTAATATCCCTGAGTATCATCGACCTACCTGCATTGTTGGAGAATATGACTTGAACATAATCCCAGCCATCAGCTTTATTGGCCACTTCAAAATCCTTGCATGACAGCTGGATTGGCATTGAGCATTTTTCAGGCAGGAAGTTGTCCGGGCTTAGGACTCCGAAATAAGCCAGGGCCCCTATCAGGACCAGGACAACAAGTATAGCCCAGCCATAGGTCATCAAGAATTCCATGGCAGCTTGCCCTTTGGCTATGTGATGAGTATTCCTAGAGTGGTGATGTTTGCCCTTCTTCATATTACCTCTTTTTTGCCTAGTAGCTTCTGCCAAAATAGGTTTTTAAACCTTTCTCTCCGCACTTCACGCAAAGCCCTTGTTCGGCTTCGAAAGGGATGACTCTTGATGTTGCGCCTTTTGATTCCTCCTTGACCCTTGCCTCGCATTCTTTTCTCCCGCAGAAGAATGCCCTGGCGATCTTCCTTGATTCAATGATTTTTAGGAATTCCTTCCAGTTCTTTGCATCCTCGATTCCATCATCAAGCGCTTTCCTCGAGTTTTTCAGAAGCTTTTCCTGGATTTCCGCAAGCAGTTCTGTGCATCTTTCTTTCAGTTTTTCAAGCTTGATGGTCTCCTTTTCCCCTGTATCCCTTCTGACAGCAATTGCATGCCCCTTTTCGATGTCTTTTGGGCCTATCTCGATCCTTAAAGGAACCCCTTTCATCTCCCACTCGTTGAATTTCCAGCCCGGCGTGTACCCATCCCTGTCGTCAACAAGAACTGAAAACTTCTTTTTGATGGAGGACTGCAGCTCTTTGCATTTTTTAAGAACAGCATCCCTGCTTTCTCCGAAGAGTATAGGTATTATGACTATTTGTGTTGGGGCAATGTTGGGAGGCAGCACCAGGCCCTTGTCATCGCCATGCGCCATTATGACAGCGCCGATAAGCCTTGTCGAGACTCCCCAGCTTGTCTGCCATGGCATGTGGCTGTTCCCGTCTTTCCCAAGGAAGCTTATCCCGAACGCCTTTGCGAAGTTCTGGCCCAGGTTGTGGCTTGTTCCCATTTGCAGGCATTTCCCATCAGGCATGAGGGATTCCAATGTAGTAGTGTATAACGCCCCGGCAAACTTCTCTGCCTCGCTTTTTTTCCCAAGGATTACTGCAATTGCGAGCTGGCCTTCAATCAGTTCCTTGTAAACCTCAAGCATCCTCATGGTCTGCCTGTCAGCTTCCTTCTCTGTTTCGTGCACTGTATGGCCTTCCTGCCACAAAAATTCCCTTGTCCTTAGGAAGGGTTTGGGGTATTTGAATTCCCACCTTACTATA
This sequence comes from Candidatus Woesearchaeota archaeon, assembly GCA_016180195.1. Classification (GTDB taxonomy): domain Archaea; phylum Nanobdellota; class Nanobdellia; order Woesearchaeales; family UBA10216; genus JACPBS01. The sequence goes on along the minus strand of JACPBS010000008.1, from coordinate 102,979 downwards.
TTGCACCACTGGTTAATAAGCAGGGGAAGGTCTCTCCAGCTCCTGATCCATTTTGAGAAGGAATCATACATGATTGTTTCGCTGGTTGGGCGTATCGCCAGCTTCTCGGAGAGCTCTGTATCGCCTGCCTTTGTGACCCATGCGACTTCTGGGCTGAAGCCTTCTACATGCTCACCTTCCTTCTTGAGCAGGCTTTCCGGGATGAAGACAGGAAAATATGCATTTTTCACTTCCATCTCCCGGAACTTGTTGTCAAGCAGCCCCTGGATTTTCTCCCATATCGCATAGCTGTAGGGCTTGAATACCATGCAGCCGGATACAAGAGTGTAGTCTGCAAGGTCTGCCTTGGCAACGACCTGCGTGTACCATTCTGAAAAATCCTTTTCCTTCGGGACAGTTATTCCAACCTGTTTTTCTGCCATTTACATCCTCTTGTATTCCTGCCTTAGCTGCTGGAAGAGCTCAAACACCTCTTCCTGGGCAACCTTAAGGGTCCAGTTGTCGTTCCCAGCATTAGCCTCGTTCTTGAGTATATCGCCGATTTTCTGGTTAAGGTTCTCAAGGAACTCTATTGCGTCCAGGATTTCGCTTTTTTCCCTGTATTTTTTTTGCCTGAGCCGGTTCTTGATCTCTTCAACAGACTTCTTCTCGTGTTCATCAAGCTCATATTCGTGCTTGACGGTTTTGTCAGAAATGTATCTGGATGTATTGTCATCGAAAAATCCGGGCATGGACTTGGGTTTATCAAGGCTATTATTTAATTTTTACTCGCCTATTGCCTTGAGCAGCACGCGTTTTCTTCTTTGCCCGTCAAATTCCGCGTAGAAAACCTGCTGCCACGGCCCAAGGTCAAGCTTGCCGGAGGTTATGGGTAGTATTACCTGGTGGTGTACAAGCATTGATTTAAGGTGCGCATCCCCGTTATCCTCTCCGGTGTGGTGATGATGGTAACCTTTCCCAAAAGGCGCAAGCCTTTCGAGTAGCTCCTCAATATCTGTTATGAGGCCTGAGTCCGCATCGTTTATGAAGATGCCTGATGTCGTGTGCATTGCTGAAACCATCAAAAAGCCATCTTCTATTTTTCCGGAGATGAAATGCTCGATCCGGGGCGTTATGTTTATCATCTCTTTCCTGTTCTTCGTGCTGAAAACAATGTAATCCGTGAATGATTTCATTTTTATTCGTTGCCCAATAAAATTTATAAATGTTGCTGCTACCCCCTGAATCATGGATCATACGCTTCGCACTTCTATTGGGCGAGCCATTAATTCTGTGTGGGTGATTGCAAATGAGTACAAGAATTATATCCTGCTTGTAGTGGGCCTTCTTGCTGCTGCGTATTTCCTCGGGATCAGCTTCCAGTCGGTAAAGAGCCTGGTTGTTGTATCCGTATTGTTTGTCATAGGTGCCTTTTCAACTTTTTACAAGAGGTATTTCAGGGCTCCTCCCGCTTTCGAGCTGATGACCTTCACGACAGTTGTCGTTACCATTAACTACGGTTTTCTGGCAGGGTTGATCTATGGGGCTCTTGTACAGCTTAGTTCAGAGGTGTTAAGTGGAGCTATTGACGCACAAATAATAATATTCGTCCCGGCAAGGGCTCTTCTAGCTGCATGGGTGTGGTTCGGGATGCATGTGCTGGGCATTTCAAGCCTTTTTTGGCTCGGCATGCTCGCTATTGTTGCTTATAACCTCATGGTTCAGCCCATTTCCTTTTTTGTGGGTGACGTGCAGCTCAAGGCAAAGACCATTTATTACACTATAGCTTATTCGCTGTTCAACTTCTTCATTTTCTCTGTGCTGAGCAGGTATGTGGCAGCGATAATGGGGATTCCTGCATAAAAGAAAAAGTCGGGCATAAAAGCCCAACAACAATGAGCCCGGGGGATCACACACGCAACCTTAAAACAAGGTTGCAGCGAAAAAGTCGGGCATAAAAGCCCAACAACAATGAGCCCGGGGGGATTTGAACCCCCAATTAACCGGTCCGAAGCCGGTTGTGTTGTCCGGGTTACACTACGGGCCCTTTTATGATTCAAAGACTTTTGAGTTGCTATTTATTTATTTCTGTTTAGAAAAAAACTTATTTTCCAAGGGCCTTATCCTGTGCCGTTGTGTATTGTTGGATCAAGTAGTCGCGACTTCATCCCAATTAGCCAAATTATATAAAAGACAGGGAATGTTCTTGGGCAATGCTTAAAGGGGCGGATATCAGGCAGTGGGCCAGGTCTACGTCAGTTTTGCAGCATCGCTTCAATGATGCTGTGGCATGGGCTTTTAGGAAGAGGACTCCGCTTTTTGCAGCAATAATCCTGCTCCTTGCTGTCTTCTTCCTTTTCAGCTTCCTCAAGCAGCTTTTCCTGATCGCTTTTTTCATCGCCCTAGGTTCGGCATCGCTTTTTTATAACAGGTTCATCAAGACATCGATCGGGTTTGAGCTGATAACCCTGGGCGTTGTGGTTATAGGGAGGCTTTACGGGCCATTTCCAGCGATGGTGGTCGGGTTTTTTTCGCTTCTTTTCGCCGAGCTTTTCGCAGGGTCTTTGCAGCACAAGACCATTGTCTCGTTCGCGGGTATTGTGACAATCGGCTTCCTCACCCAATACTTCTCAGCAGCATCAATAACAACTGAAGGGATCATTCTGGTGATCATCTATAATGCAATAATAATTCCGGGCTACATCCTTCTAGGAAGCAGCCCGTTGAGAAGCGGCTTGTTTCTGGTGACGCACCTTGTCTTCAGCTTCTGGCTATTCTCATCTGTCGCCCCTGTTGTTTACAGGTTCCTTGCCTAGTCAGTCCTTCCAAGGGTGATTTCAATTGTGCTTACCCTGACCTGTTTTCCTTCCTTGTTCTGGAATTCCTCGGAATCAATAAGTATTGCTTTCACGGCAACCTGCCCGTTCAGGAAGCGCTTTGTCGCGACTTCTGCAATGTCAACAGCACGTGAGATGAACTTCCCGCGCGCCTTGATTACTATCTCGTTTGCGTTCTTCGTTGTAAACTGCATGACTACAGCAGTCACGTAGTTCATAAAAGGCTTTGTCCCCACAAATATTGAGTTGTCCAAATTTCCCACCTCGCAAGTTAGTGTCGCCTATTGAGAGTGCTATCGAAAGGCGCTATATAAAAGTTTTGACCCTTTTCAGGGTGAAAATTTGCTGTTTTCCTGCCAGAAGCGAGTAATATGGCCTTTTTGACACGACCTCGTAGCCCTCGAGGGGGCTGAAAGATACAACGTAAACCGAATCTATGACCGGGAAATAATCCCTTATCCAGCCCGGATCGGTCTTTCTTGCAATGTTTATGTCAGGGTTTGCCTTGCTGAACTCATAAAAATTCCAGGCTGCATGTTCAAAGCCACCGTCTATTTTGTCCGCGGGCACCCCTGATTTCATGAGTTCAGAGATGGCAGAAGACTTTGCCCTGTTCCATTCAAGGTAATCCTGTGTTCCTGCCACCGCGAAAAGGCCGACCAATAGCAGGACAACAAGCCCTGCTTTTGGGATGGATGGCCTTTCCTTAAGCATCAGCGCAATGATCGGGAAGTATAATGGCAGGAGATAGCGGTCGAATACGGCAAGAAGGATCATGAGAAAAGCGATCTGCCCGACCCCGACAAAATAAACTAGGTTTTGGAGGTCGCTGGTTGGAAACTGCCTGAATATTTTCCTGGCAAGAACCACTGACTTTTTCCATGCGGAAACCGCAATTATTGCCGCCGATATCAGCGATATCAAAGAAAGCGCAAAAAGAAGCAGAACAGGAAACTGGGGGTGCTTTGTCCCCTGAAGATATGCCGGGCCTATTCCGGTCGAGTGGATAATTGTGGGCAGGTAAAAAAGGACCTTGCCGTAATACCTGTGCATGAAGATCATTGAGGCAATGCCCGCTGCAATGAAAGCCCAGAAAAGCATCCTTGTTGTCCTTTCAAGACCTGAATAGAATCCATGAAACTTCATCATATTGCTAATGGTAAGGGGCAGAAGCAGCATCCCCATATACATGAATATGGCAAAAATCCTGTAAGGAATCAGCCTTGTCGCAAGGTCTGATAAATGGGCAAAATCATATTGCGACATGAGGCTTGAGCTTTCAGTCGATCCATGGATAAAGTAAAACCAGTATGAATAAGCAAGGAATGATATCAGGGGTATTATCGCAACGATGATGAACTGTTTTATTGAAAACCTTGCGTTGCGCCTGTTCAGCCACATGTATGCAGCAACTGCAGGCGGTATGAACAGCCCGTTTTGACGGACAAGTATGGAAAAGACTGAGAAGATGCTTCCGGCGAGGAGAAGTTTATCGTCATTGTTCCTCTTGACTGCCTTGACATAAAAAAGCAGCGAGAAAAGCATAAGCGACATGAAGTAGACGTCCGAATGGAAGTTGAATGCTTTGCTGAAGTATAGGGGATTGAAGACCAGTACTGCTGTTCCGAAGGCTGAAACGCTGTCAGGCAATCCAATCTCCCTCAGGATCAGGTAAGCTGCAACAGCACCTGAGATGGCTGTGAGGATGGATACAAACCTTAAGACGGTGAATGAGAACCCGAAGATCTTGACAAAGGCTGTGCCAAGAAGGGTTTGGAAGATGACCGTTGCCGATATCCACTGATGGATCCTGAAGTTTCCCTGCGAAAAATTAAGGACTGTCTTTCCATAGGCAAAGTCGTCGTCAAGCGCGAAATCCCCTATGGGATTCACAATAGATGCTCCCAGAACAAATGCCAGCAGGACAACTGCCAGCCAGAAACGGCCTCTTAGCATGCCAGTTGAGCCAAAAGCAAACTTTAAATATTTATCCAAGAAACTCCTAAGCATGGATAAATGCATCTGTGGCAGTACTGATTACAGGAAGGCGTTGGTGGGGAAAAAGTTCTCGATTCTCGAATGCAGGCTATGCGGGCTGGCAAGGACCTATCCTGTCCCAAGACCTGATTACACAGGCAATGAAAGCCAGCCTGTAAGGGATATACCGACAGAGCGCTATGCCAGGAAGTTTGCCCGCGACGTGATCGGCATGATAAGGAAGTTCAAGAAGTCCGGAAGGTTGCTTGATGTGGGCTCAGGGAGGGGGATGGTGCTCAGCGTGGCGAAAGAATTGGGATACGATGCTTTGGGGGTTGAGATCAGCAAGTACGACTCGGAATACTCAAGAAGATTTCTCGGAGTCAGCGTGATTACTGAAGATTTCTTGTCAGCAAAAATAAAAGGCAGGTTCGATGTCATAGTGATGAATCATGTTTTGGAGCACATTGAAAATCCCAGGCAGATCCTGACCAAGGCAAAAGATCTTCTTGCTGACGATGGCATTCTCTTTATCGGGCTTCCCAACTACGATAGCGGGTGGAGAAGGCTGCAGGGGGAATCATGGTATCCATATCAGCACACGCAGCATGTTTGGCAGTATTCGCCCAGGACCCTGAAATCGCTGCTCGGCAGCTGCAAATTAAGGGTTCTGAAGACCGAGATAACGAGCGTTGAGCACAGCGCAGTGATGCAGCCCTTAAACTGGTTTTTCTTGGCTATGGGACAGGGCGATAACCTTAATGTAATTGCAGGCAAGAAACCTTAGGATTTCGTTATTTTCAATTTACCAAAAAGTGGCTTTAAAAAACCACAAAACTCCCAAGTTTTCTGGAGGTGGTTAGCATGGCTGAAATGACAAGACAAATGAATCCTGTGCAGGTCGAGAAATTCCTTAAGGGCATGGATTATCCTGCATCTAAGGAAGACCTGATAAAGAAGGCTAAGAAGGAGGGTGCGGACGAAAGGGTCTTGGAGACATTGAGAAGGATGCCTGGAGACACGTTCCAAAGCCCTATTGATGTTAGCGAAGCTATTGGAAGAAGTGAATAGGCTTATTCGATGTGTCTTGCATAGACAACCAGGCGATCGGCATAGCCTTGGGTTCGCGGATCATATCCGCCTGTGCAGGTTAAAAGGTTGAGATTGTGCTCTCGTGTTGCTCCGAAGATCTGGTCGATGGGTGCTTTTTTGGCATTGTACGATTGGACTTCAGCGACCACGAAGCTCATCTCATTGCCATCTTCAATGACATAGATCAAATCATCAGGCTTTAGCTTATTGAGGTTCCAAAAGATAGCGGGGCCTCTTCTTGATGTAACATGGCCTGTAATGACAGAGTTGCCTGCATTGCCCGGCTTTGCCCCATGTTTATACCAGCCTACTGTCCAGTAGTCCGGAGGAGTTTCCATGGTCCGGTTTTGGGTCAGGCCAACTGAAACTATTTGGGCGTCAACCCCTATAGCGGGAATTACGAGCCTTGACTCAAGAGAGAGAGGGTCATCGGAAAACATGTATGGGGCATTGTGGAATGATTGCACCTGTGCTGTTTCTAAGCTTTGTGCGTATGCCAGATCATCTATGCTTGGGTGCTGCACAAGGGCTAAAGCTGATAAGCCTGCAAGTGCCATCACAGAAATGCATTTTCTCATTCAGGACAGCGCTTGTTTGGATGATTATATACTTTTGGCTTAAATAATTTATAAGTCCATTTTTTGTCAGTTGCCCGGGCACTTTAGGGTTTGTTTTCCAGGCTGTTTCTCGCATGGAGAAATGTCAACGAACCTGCTCGGCTCAGGCTCTGCACATACATCTTTGAACCTGCTGGGCTCTGGTGTTGCGCATGCGTCAACGAACCTGCTCGGCTCAGGCCTTACGCATCCGGCCCGCTTTTCACCGCCAACCTGAACCCCCGCCTGCCGGACAGGCTGCTCTGACTGCACACCAGCTTGCTGTCCTGAATCATATACAGTATAGGTCATTCCCTGATTGCCCTGACCCGTATTCTGATCAGCCTGCTGGGCATATACCAAGACTGCAACTAAAAGAAGAACAGCTAAACCAACGATCCATCTCATGTGTACCACCCCAACAGCAAGAAATGTATTGGAGATATAATTAAATTATTTTAATTTTTATAAAGGCCGGAAAAATTTAAATAGAAGCACCATTACATCATCACATAAAGTGTGAATTCATATGAAAAATTCGTGCGTTTTTGTTGTGAGCGATATCGATGATACGCTGATGCATGAAAGAAAGGTTTCGGAGGCAACTAGAAAGCTTCTTTCATCAAAACCGGGTGAAATTGTTTTGTGCTATTCATCAGGCAGTAGCTTGGACTCCATAAGGAGAAAGCTTGATTCTTCCGGGATGCCTTACCCTGACATTATCGCGTCCGAAAATGGATCAAGGCTTTACAATATAATTGATGGAAGACTTGCGGAAGACATTTCTTGGTCTTCTACAGTCTTTGGGCGTGACAACATAAATCTGAAGCTGCTTGAAGATTGGGTTAGCAACCTCCCCTATAGGGAATTGGTAACCTGGAAAAACTGATTTGCTGGCAAATTCAGACAAGGTGATAAATTCAGTGGCGGATCTGAACGCAGATTTTGTAAAATCTGTTTTCAACGAAACTTAGAAAACCTATTTATACATGGAAGCTGAGATTTGCCACATGGTTTTTGCAATTTCTGACATTCCAAAATCAATGCGATTTACTATTACGCGCCTTTTGCTTGCGGCCGTTTTAATTGTAATCTTGGTTGCTGGCGTGGTTGCAGATGAGAATGCCTTCCTGATTCCGAAAGACCAATTAGTGTATATTGACGGGCCTAATGCCACTCTGTCCTTTGAGGTGATTTACAATGGCAGCTCTGGAAATGGCACTGTACGGGTAATCAAGCCAGGTTATGTTAACATGTCAAACTTCAGGGTAAACCAGTCGGGGATGCTTATATTTCCTGACCAGTCAGGGAAAGAATTGTCCTGGGCTGCGGATTTCTCCAAGAAGGCCTACCTGCTGTTTGATGTGCCTCCACCCAGGAAGCAGGGCCAATATGCTTTTTCAAATTCAACTACATATATTAAATCATTTTATGTTTCTGCGGAGAACAACCTTTCGGTGTCCAATATTTCAGTTACTGTAAACTCCCAGATGAGGCAGTGGAGGCTTTTTGAGCGCGCAGGTTCCTGGACTGACGTTTCGGAAAGGTACAACTTCAGCATGAAAAACAGGGTCGCGACATTTTCAGGCTTCAATACAAACAGCATGTTCTTGATCATGGGAACAACATATTTCATAAAGGATAACAGGCAAGGCTTCACGTTCCCGGAAGGGGATGTGGATGGGTGGTCAGGAAGCGGGTCAGGGGGCACTGGCGGAGGGAAAGGAGGCGGGAGATCGGTTGTGATTGAGATGATCGAGGCAGGCTATGCAGGGGGAAACCTGTCCAGGAGCGTATACGGAAATGAGGACGAAACAATCGGAATCACCAGGCTAGATTCCCACAAAAATCCATTTTTACTTAATGCAAACTTAATCAAGTCATTAAGCGGCCAATTGATAAGCATAAGCCTTATTGTTTTTGAGCCAAACTTGACCACCACACTCAGCATTTTCAGGAACAACAAGAGCATATTTTCTTCAGCAGTGGAAGAGAAGGTTTCCCAATTCGAGCTCAAGATTACGAAACCAGGATATTACAGGGTCTCTGCAAATGCCAAGGACGAAAACGGGATCACTATTGGCAGCGACAGCAAGGAGTTGTCCGTTCCTGAAAGAAAGAGGGATATTTTTGGAACTGGCATTGTAATCCTGGCTTCATCATTCATGATTCTGGGAATCTTATATGCTGCTAGGCGAATCAATAAATGAATGGGACAAACCTGGACTTTGTTTTCTGGCAATAGATTAAATATTCTTTATCTTTACTTAAGTGCCTTTCCTCGGTGACAGCCCGGAGATAATAAATGAATGTCCAGGCAACTAGGCTGAAAAATACTGTTATGCTCATTATAGGAATGGCCATTATCCACCATGCCAGGTTTTTTGATATGTAAGCCGGATGCCTGACTAGTCCGTAAGCTCCTGTTGATACGATTCCCCTATTTGTGAGGTTGCTGCACTTGGCTCCGAGCGAAAGCGTTGCCCAAAGATATAATGCCAGCAGCGCCAATATCCCAAGGCGAACGATGAATGTTATGTATGAGGATCCGAAATCAGCATATTCCGACGGTGCCCAAGGGACAAATGAGCCAAACCAGGTGTTGAATGGGGGGTAGCATATCAATGCAACTGACCACCCAAGCGCAGTAGGCTCGACGCTCTTCACGTTGTTCTTTAGAAAATCAAGCTCTACCAGGTAGCCAAAACTAAAAAAAAAGGTATCCAACAAAAAAATCGCTGTAAGGATAAGAGGGTAGGCTATGGTTATGAATGATTCGACAGTTAAGGCAAAATCTGCATTTAACGAGCCTGAAAGAGCCCTGTAATTAAGCACAAGGAAATTTATCATTAACGGGACAAAAAACAGCTTCACCGCCATGAAAAGCGCTGCATTTCGTTCGTCATTAGTCAATTCCATCCTTTCAAATTTAGAGGCAACTATTTTTTTCACTGCTGAAAGGAATAGTGCAGGCTTGTGATTTTTTGCCGAGCCAATTAAAAACAGGATCGGTGAAGCGATAAAATAGACCGCATATATATGCATGAGGATAGATTTTGTCGCCGGATCAAGGAAGGATGAATAGTAGTTGTTGGTCGTTAAAAAGAGTATCCCTGCTCCGTAAACAAGTATGCCTGAAAGATAATACCTGAGAAAGCCTCTTATTTTCATATAAGGATGAAGAAGCTTCATGAATAAAAAGATTGCCAATAAACCAAGCCGGCCCAGGCCATTCCAGCCCACAAATCAAGCTATCTGCATGTCCATTCGATAAAAAAATGTTCGTATAATTTATTTAAGCTCACTTTTCACTAATAATTCGACTAGTGCCTAACAAATCATTGAAAAAACTATGCTCGGCCAACCACCCAGATCAAGCTTTTCCAGAATATGCTGTTAACGATCCACATTCATCCTTCTCGAAGTGCCTTTTAATCTTGCTCTGGTCAAGCTACACCAATATGCTGCCCAAAGGCATGCCTGCCAATTATTCACAGTGGTGCTTCTCACCAAAAACCACCCATTTTCAGGTCTTCAGGTTGTCAAAAACAATGCAACACTTAGGCACCATGAATAATTTTGTGCTGCAATATATGAAAAGTGAGAATTAAGCAACCAAAAGGTTCGTTTAATAAAATTACCACTACATGAATCATTCGTTTAATAAAAAAAATGATTTATGTTTCCAAACCAGTTAAGTTATCAGACACACCAACCGAATCAGAGAGATTATCAGACATGTCAGTCAAGTTATCACTCCCAGACACATCAGTCAAGTTATCACTCGTCAAATTCTCAGAGATATTGGTCGTGTTTTCAGTTAAGTTGGTATTCAGGTCAGTAAGATTACTCAAATCCTGGTTCAACACGTTATGGGAAACATTACTCAAATTCTGATTCGACACATTCTGGGAAACATTAGATACATTAGTTAAATTCCCTGTTGTCTGATTCGTAACATTAGTCAAATTAACTGTGGCATTAGTCATGTTTTGAGTCCTGTTGTCAGGAATTATTATTCTCGCTCTTGCCTGGGCGCTGGCAGAGGCCTGTGCAGCGCTCCTTGCATTGGATTCGGCATTCGATATGACTTCGGATATTGCTCGTGCTTCAGCTGATGCAAATGCAGAAGCTTCTATGTTTTGAAGATTGGACGTGATTGAAGAAGCAAGCGCTGAAGCTGTCGCGGAAGCTCTTGCAGCAGCATTTACTTGTGAAGTGCTGCTGGCAAATGCAGACGCTCTTGCTTCAGCCATTGCAATTTCCGATGCCCGGGCAACAGCATCTGCATGCGCAAACGCAACCAAAGATGCGGATGCATTGGAGGAATCAGAAGACCTTGTTTCAACTGAAGACCTGGCTTCGGCTGCAGCACGGGATGCAATTGCAGCTTCAGATTCTGCTTCTGCCACAGCCCGGGCAATTACAGAATTTTGCATGGTTTGATCCATATTCTGCATATTTTTGATTTCTGACAGGAGATTGGATGCTGTTGCTGATGCGGTTGCTGCCGCGTCTGCAGCAGCTATTGCCTCCTGCTCTGTTGATGCAAATGCCGCAGCTCTAGCCTCTGCCTGTGCAAGTTGGGCGGCATTTGAAATAGCCGTTGCATGTGCGAATGCAATAACCTGTAGATTTTCGCATGACAACTGCTCTCCGCTAACATCAGCTGCAATTTCTGAAGCAGCTGCATTTGCTGATACCACGCGGGTGGTTATGTCAACACTGGATACTGCTCCGGTTTCAGCCTGCACCTTGGCTTTCACGTTTCTCACAACTCGAAAATCACCCTGTGGCTGCACTTCAACGCTTTCAACAATAAAATCAGAAGAAGAATCCCTGCTTGTTATGTTTGCATTTGTCAAGCCAAGCTGAGACTCAGCTATCCCTCTTGCAGTGCTTTCATTTATCATCAAATCATCTGTTTTAGGTACAAAATCAAGATCTTCAAACATCGGCTTCTCAAACTCCATTGCAACAGAAGCAGCCATCCTTTCAATATCTGTTCTGGCTTCAGACATTGCTTTTGCCTGGATTTTCCTCAATTCCAAAGTGCGCCTAAATTGTTCCCTTAGAATTTTATTCCTTTTTTCATTTACGGTCCTGAAAAGATCAGAATCTGTTTCATCGGCTTTAAGGACGTTACTGCTAAGGAACCTGCTTCTTTCTCTTAATTGCGTATTTCTTTCGCTTAACAGTTTTAATTTTGACGTTTCATCGAAAGAAAAGAACACTCGGGCACCGAAGAGAAAATCATCAACAGAATCCCGGGTTTGCCTTGACCTTATTTCATCAGAAATATTTGCATTTTGCGAATAAACCGCCTGAATTGATAACAACATAACTACAAGCATTATGGCGAATTTCTCTATCATTATTATCACCTCACATCAACAATCACCAGCAGATCAGTAAGAAACAGAGTCATTTAAAGGTATTGGGGTGTTGTTTGAAAATAAAAATAAAAGAAAAAGGTTTTTTGTCTCAATTCTTGGTGTTGCGATCTATTAGGGCTATCACCAATCCCCTCCATCACCACCTGCGTCGCCAACATCACCAACATCACCACCTGCGTCGCCAACATCACCAACATCACCACCTGCGTCGCCAACATCACCAACATCACCAC
>JACPBS010000008.1:58145-90856 GCA_016180195.1 Candidatus Woesearchaeota archaeon | reverse complement strand
ACATCACCAACATCACCACCTGCGTCGCCAACATCACCAACATCACCACCTGCGTCGCCAACATCACCAACATCACCACCTGCGTCGCCAACATCACCACCAACATCATTCATATCGGTCACTGCCCCTGATTCTGAACTTCCTTCGTATGCTGATTCATCATAGGCAGGAATATCATAATTATCGCCACCATATGATTCATATTCAGGAACAGCATATCCCTCGCCGGCATAATTCTGTCCGTCATAGGAATCATAGGAAGATATGTCATAATCATTCCCGGTGTATGTTTCTTCAGATGTTTCATCCTGAATGTAATCATCCCCAGTGTATGTTTCTTCAGATGTTTCATCCTGATAGTCCTCATAAGGCTCATCAAAACTATCTGACTCAACTCCCTCAGCTTCCTCAGCTTCTGGCACATAATCCTCAAGGAGCACATAAAACACGTCAGGATCCATCCATTCGCCTGAAACTGGAAGCTGTTCTGGAATCTCTTCAGGCACTACTTCAGGTATCTCTTCTGGAACCTCAGGCAATACCTCTGGAACAGGCACCTCAATCAGGACAGGTATTTCAGCGCCCGCTTCTGGTGGAGGTATTTCTGGTACCGGAGGCGGAACCTGCGGAGGTATCTGAGGAACCGGCGGAGGCACCGGAGGCGGAACCGGCGGAGGCACCGGAGGCGGAACCGGCGGAGGCACCGGAGGCGGAACCTGCACAATCACAACAGGAATTGGAGGGACAGCCGGAGGTAAAGGCTGCACTATTGGAACAACTACAACAGGCACAGGTACTTTAACAACAACTGTTACATTCGCTGTTGCATTTGCACTCGCATTTGCCGTGGCATTTATTGTAACATTTACAGTTACATTTGCAGTCGCGTTAGCTGTTGCATTCGCGCTTGCATTTGCGATAGCCTCCGTGACATTCGTAATATTCGTTGCGTTGGGTAATTTTTTAACTTTCTTGATCACGCCATCCTCAATCTCTAATTCAAACTCATCCTCAAACTCAAACTTATCCTCAAACTCATCTTCAATCTCTAATTCAAACTCATCCTCAACTTCAAACTCAAACTCATCCTCAACCTCTAATTCAAACAGGTCTTCGATCTCTGCATCGTCCTCAAACCTATCCTTTATTTCTCGCCTGGCAATCCTGTCAGCCGTTATTGCTTCTTCAGCTTCTGCAATTGCAGCCTGTATATTTTTCCCTTTCAGTAACAAATCCGAGATCATGTCAGCCATTGTCTGGGCTGCTTCTTCAGGTACGAGATTAAGATTTTCTGATCTGGAAAATGTGTTCATCGTAATTGATGAGATGGAATTATCTTCCGGATTTACCATCGCCTCGATGAAGCTGGATTGCATTTTGCCACTCCCCGAATCATCGAATTTGGCTGAAGTGATAAGAACAGACTTCTTTCCATTCCACTCTAACACTTCTGCTTCTGCATCATCCATGTCTATTCCTGTTTGTCTGTAGACAATCTGCTTTGCCTTTGCAACATCATCGCCTTGATCGTCTTCAATTACTTCCTGATCGGGCTGTTCAAAGGTTTGCGTTTCCTCGATCATAGACCATATTCTTTCCAAAAAATCGCTTATGTATCCTGAAGATGATGACTGGGCGTTAACTGCAGGCATCATTATCAGTACCATTACGATTGCCAAAGTCCAGTTTCTCATTAAGTACCACCCCGAATGATTATGAAAATAAAAAAGGGCTGAAAACAGCCCATAAAATCTACCTTCTGTAGCACAGTCTCTTCACTACTTTTCCCCTCCAAAGAATGTTCTTGCATTTTACTTTGGGAACATTCTTGACGATTTTCGTCGGTTCCTTGGAAACTACATTTACCTGTGCGTTTGCGCATGCATCAGCAAGGTCCTTTGCATTGGATACATTCTTGGCTATTGCAAGAAGGTATGTGTTGGATGCTGAAACAGCTTCAGACGCTGTCAATGCTGCTGCCTTTGCAGCTGCTGCTGCATTCGCTGCTGCGATTGCGTCCGCACTGGCGCTAGCTGCGGCGTCTGAATTCGGCATAAGTTGTGCTGCTGCCGCTGCATATGCGCTTGCATCTGCCGCTGCCTTGGCTGCTGCCGCTGCAAATGCGTCCGCATTGCCGGCTGCTGTTGCAACGGATGCTGCCATCGCGCTTGCCTTGGCTGCTGCTTCTGCCGATGCCTTGGCAAGTGCACTTGCTCTTGCGCACGCATCAGCTGTTCCAATTGCCATTGCATTGCCCTGTGTCTGTGCATTTATCATAGCATTTGACTCTGCTATTGCCTTTGCATAAGCTTTGGATGTTGCCACTGCAAATCCAATTGCGTCTGCTGCTGAATCTGCCTGGGCATTTGATTCTGCCGCTGCTGTTGCCCATGCTTCAGCTTCTGCCCTGGCGTATGCGGCTGCCTCTGCGAATGCCTCTGCCGCTGCCATTGGGTCTTGTATTACAACTGCGTCTGCAGCTGCGTCTGCCTTTGAGGCCGCACTAGCTTTGGCTGCTGCCTGTGCATCTGATGCTGCAGCTGCGTGTCCTAGTGAAGTCGACCATGAATCTGCCATGGCCTTTGCTGCTGCCAATGCCTCTGCCTCAGCCTGTGACATAGCTCCTGCATTAGAGCTTGACTGTATTAAAGCCATGGATGTTCCATCAGCTATGGCTACAGGCATTAACAACATTATTGCAACTAATACTCCTGCAATAAATAGCCTCATCAATCTCACCTCCAAGTTCATATTGTCCTGGAGAATCATTGTTTCACAAGCATATTAGTTTCTTGAAACGATTCCGAAAAAGAGGCTTATTTTCAATTTTTGGCATTGTAAAAAGCCTTCTTTTGCTGGAATTGCAAAAATTTAAAAATATGCGATAACGCTCTTTTCCACTTGTGCGCCGGTGGTCTAATGGCATGACAATGGCCTTCCAAGCCGTTTATCCGGGAGATGATGGCGATGCCATTGTCCGGAATTTCGAATTGTGGAAAGCGGTCCTTTTTGCATCGCAAGTCCCGGCCGGCGCATTGCATTCTTATTTTGATGCGCTCGCTATACAAAGAATATTTACTTGTTGGCAGCAGCCACTTTTTGTCTGCATTGTTCTATTGTGATATGAGCATTTGAGATTATATTATAGCATATACTGTTGATTTTAATCGAATTTTCCTTCCTTTGACAGGCCTTCTACGGCTGCCCTCAGTTTTTCCATGTTCTTTTCAATGTCAGCCTTTAGCTCTTCGCAAACTTTTCCGCAAAGAACATGCCCTGTTGATTCAGCGTCTTTCTTCGCATGGTTGTCTATATACCACACGATCCTGCTCAGGTCGTGGAGAAGCCTTATCTTACTGTAATTGCAGTCGTTTAGCACTTAAAACCACCTCTTTTTTTCCTCTTGCACTATCTTTATATTTAAGGTTTTTTGAAAATTATATAGACAGGCTTATATTTTCCCTAATTCTTTATAGCGTAATGCCAACGACTTTTACGTTGATTCAGGCGATCATCAGCATAGTTTTCGGGCTTCTGGTAGTTATTTTTCCAAGGTTCCTTAATTATATTGTTGGGCTGTATTTCATCATCATAGGCTTGATTCTTCTTCTCACATAGGGGTGAGTGTTTGCATTATCATTGCAGCTATGAGGTTGAATGCTATGACCACTATCGCTGATATTACTGAGTAGAGTATCGTGCTTCGGGTCAGGTTTTTCCCGAGATTGTTTTCCTCGCTGAGGTGGTCCGCCCCGTTTTCTATCCCATTGGTTAGTATGGTGAGTATGTACACGATCTCTACAATGTATATGCCGACTATTATCTGGAAATAGTATGTCGGTATGCCCTGTCCGAAGATGTCAACCACTCCTTTTAGTGACTGGGTTGGTGTATCCGTGCCTATCTTGCCGATTTGCTGGTTCAGGTTTCCAAGTATTGTAACAATCATCGAGGTAATCCCCACTACAATGGCGGCTATTGCGGGTGCCAGTATGTGGGTCTGCTGCTTCATGTCTGATATCACGTCTGCCATCAGGTCCCTGAGCCTTTCATTTACCCTGTTGATCTGCTTTATGTATTCTGACACATTTATGAGAGCCTGGGATGCTATGAGAGGGCCTTTTCTTGAACTTTCCAGGAGGACCTTCATTGAGCTTTCTATGATGGATGATGGAAAATATATCAGCGCCCCTTTTATGGGGTCGAAGATTGCCTGCTGGATTCCCATCCCTTTTTTTCGTATGTTTATGCTCACCAGGGCGAAGAAGTCTCCGGAAGCTGAGCCTCTGGTGGTTTCAGCTACCTTTCCAAAGGCGATTTCTGCAGGCATGCCGTCGCCAAGCCTGTTTCCCAGCTGGAATAATGCCGATGCATATTCGTCCTCTAGTTTTTTGGTGTTCTCCCTGAACTTCACTACCTTGGATGATCTTACGGAGTAGTATATTCCTATGCCGACACCGAATGCGAGGGGGATAAGGAAGCTTATTATCGCAGCTCCTATCCCATACGGGCCGATCAGGTTGTCGTTCGAATCAAGCCTGTAATCAAGCATCATTTTCTTGAAAATGTCGACTGATCCTTCAGCATCAGGCCCTGATACAAGGAGTTCTTTTGGGACAACCAGCTTCACCAGGATCGGGCTAAGGCCTATGAGCAGGAAAAGGGTTATTATGGCTATTGAAATGTATATCGGGTTTATCGCAGTCTCATTGTTCCCTACTTTAATGATGCAATTCCTGTATTTTCTCAGCTCAGGGTTTTCTTCGCTTATGTCTGTTTCACCATACCCTGTCGGCCTCTTTGAGAGCACTATCTTGCTGAGGTAGAATATTCCGAGCGGCATTGTTATGTTATACAGCAAGATTAGGTAAAGGGCGAGCTGGCCTGAATCAAGGCCTCCTTTCTCGTTAGTCATGAACGATGCAACTAGTGGCAGTATTACAAGACCGAGGATAGGGAGTATTATGCCGAGCATGTAGAGCATTGTTATTGGCCCTTTCAGGTCGTGTGCATACCTTAGCATCTTTTCATAGGTCTCCTCCAGCATGACGTTGAGGGCCTTGTCAACCATGGAAAGCCTTCTTTCCTCCGACGACTCGAAGAGGGATCCTTCTATCAGGTGGAATGACTCTATGAATTCAGGGTTCCATTTCTTCCATCGTTCAAGGTAGTTATCAAGGCTTTCCTTTATTGACCCATATCTTTCTGTTTCCACGTCCCATAATACTTTTTTCAGGTCAATTGAGAGCGGCGGAGAGAGGTGGTCTGAGGCGAACATTATTGCAAGCTCCAGGTTTGACGTGTGTCTCATGTACGTAGATACATAGAAAATTGACTGTACCATCTGGTTTGATGCCTTTAGGCGCCAGCTGTTTCCGAAAAATTCAGGCAGCTTTATCAGTGCTGCCAGGATAACAGATGCTACGATAAGGGCGTAGGCAATGAAAAATATCGAGCCGAAGAGCAGGAATCCTGTGAGGCTTACCGCGACGAAGATGACTATTCCCGAAAGTATGGCAAGGCTGTATACCCCTGCAGGGGTTACCCCCAGGTGGCAAAGCTCAAGCTGCTCTGTAAGATCCTCTGTCGACTTTTTGTCAGGATTTATCTTCAGTATCTTCTCACTGAGGTTGCACAGCTTTTCGTATGCTGAGAGGTGCTTTGGGAGGAATTCCTTTTTGAAGTCAACGTAGTTTGCAGAGAACGTATTCCTGCTGGATGCCTGCTGTGAGAATTCCTCTTCAAGCTTTCTCCTGTACCTTTTTAAAAGCTCCTCTTCCCCTGCCATTATTTCACTTTGCAAGTGTTGTTTTTTTCACAGCCCGCTTCATCCATTCATTCCACTCGAAGAAAATTCTCCTGCTGTCAAGGGAGCCTATTTCATCCTTTATCGAGTCGCATACCCTGTGGAACTGGTCGTTTGATTGGATGACGAAGGGTGCTTCCAGAAGTTCAGGCATGCCTCCGGATTCTGAATACCCGATCAGGGCTTCCTTTAATTTTGCCCTGAGGAGGATGTTATCCCATACAGCATCCCAGCTGCCAGACCATTCCTTGACATTTCCTGCTATGGCTTTCAGTACATCGCTTTCTCCATTCAGGAGGTCAACTGTTGGTTCAAGCGAGTCTGTCTGTGAATCGTACTTCATCAGGTCCTTGAATCCTTTTTCTAGGACTGGATCGTTTTCCCAGAATTTTCCGACTTCCGTGATCTGGGTTATCCTTCTCCATCTATGAAGCCCGTCAGCGCTCCTTATCGGGTTTGCCACTACCACTATGTCGGTGGCCTTGAACGATGTTTTGGGCACGCCTAGATCATTGACCACCCTGTCAAATACCCCGTAGGGTGAATCCCCGTGTATGGTTCCTGCAACCAGGTTTGCAAGGGCCCCGACCCTCATTGCCTCGTAAAGGGCCTTTGCCTCCAGCGACCTTACTTCTCCTACTATCAGCCCTGAATCGCCGAGCCTGAGCGTTGTCCTTATCCCCTCCTCTGCGGAAACCTCGTTCGTCCCTTTTGTCATTGCGCTCGCAACCTTTAGGGACTGTATATTGTATCCAAGATCCTTTAGCGCCGAGACCGGAAGCTCCAGCGTGTCCTCAATCGTGATCAGCCTGTATTTTCTCATCACTTCAGTCATTATAGCTCCGAGGAGGGATGTTTTTCCTGCGCTTCTAGTGCCCGCTACCAGAATAGTCCTTGACCCGTCAATCAGAAAGCTCAAAAGGCCGGCACCAAGGTTTGTCATCATCCTGCTTTTCACGAAAAGGGGCAGCGTCCACGGCTTGTCACGATGCCTTCTTAGTGCGAATGCCAACCCTGATGGGTTTAGCGGCGGGCTGACTACTGACACCCTTGCTCTTGCGTTCGGAATTACAAGCTCGCTGTCAAGTATTGGGTTGGCTTCGTCAAGAGGCCTTCCTGACAGGAGCCTGAGCTTTGAAGCCCAGGAATCGCCTTCATTGGGTGTGGGGATTATGTTTGTGAAGCAGTCATCAAATTCCTGATGAACCAGGAATACTGGTATGGTTCCCATTGGGCTGTTGACAGTTACGTCCTGCACCTTCTCATCCTGCAGAAGGACTTCTATTAGTCCGAATCCAATAGTGTGCCTTACAAGTATGCTTGCGAGCTCCCTGATCTCCGAGTTCCTAAGCTTCATGCCTCTGAAAGATGCAAGTTCCTCAATCAGGTCAGAGCCGACATTCGTGAATACTTGCCTGAGCCTCTCTGGGTCGACGAATTCAGATCTCTGCGGCTTGTGCTCGGAAATGATTGAGCGGGCGGTGTCAAGGAGCTCGTATTTCTCCTCGGAAAGCTTAAACTCGGGAGGGGTCATGTGGTAAAGAAGCTTGATGGAATCAGGTACCCTGAATATTAGTATGTCTGTGTTCCCAACCTTGTAGCTGTCTATTTCCTCGCCTTCAGGAGGGAAGGATGCCATGATCTTTGTGAACATGAAATCAGGCTTTGTCATCGGCCTGAATATTTCCCTATATACTGACCTGTCTCCAAGCTTGTAGCCTGCTATGCTTGATTTTGCCAGGGCAATCAACCTTGTTCCCTCAAGCAGCCTGATTATCCTTTCCAGCAGGCCCATGTAAGTCTTGATTTGGGTTGCATATTCGGCGGGGATCGAGTCGAGAAGCAGCATTTCCCTCCTGTGGACTCGCTTTAGCTCAACGTATGCTGCTATCGGGTCTGATCTCAGGGTGTTTTGTATGAGGTTCTGAAGCTCTATGAAGCTCTTGTCCGACCTTGCGTTAAACCCGAAAGACCCGTAAGACCCCAATCCTTTTTTCACCAGGTGGCTTTGTATCTTGGCGATCTCCATAAGTATCTTGGTCTGCTCGTAATCATACTCATAATCCCGCCGCTGGTAAAAAACAAGCCGGGTTATTCCCGGGTTAGAAGCCATTAGGTCAATTGTCTTGGACATGACAAGGGCATTGTCCTCTATTGAGGGGAAATACGGGCACTGGTCGCAGCTTATCCTAAGTACATTGTCCTCGCCCTCCCTTATTATGTCGTGTCCGAAGCACTCCTCTTTTAGACCCTCCATTATCTGACCACCGAAACATTTATTTATCGGACAGCCTGTTTATATATGTTCCTATGCAGCAAAACTTTCAGGAAACCCAGCAGACCGAGCAATCTCTCAGGGGGTTGAGGACTCTCGAAGAGAGGTACAGCAATCTGGTGAGGAGGATTCAGGTGGATGAGCAGAACTCCCTGTCGTCTGGGAAGAAGGTGAATTCAGAGATAAAGGCCATTAATTTGGAGATTGCAGAAATAAAAAAAGGCCTTGAGTCAATAAACGCAAAAATTGATATCATAGCGAAGGAGCTTTCAACGCTTTCCAAAAAGGAGGAAGTTGATGTCCTGAAGAAATACTTGAATCTCTGGGAGCCGCTTAATTTTGTTACGCATAACGAGGTTGAGAAAATCGTGAGGGAGGCTGTTGATTCTGGGAATAAACAAAATTTATAAATCTTCATCAGGTAAAGTCTGAAATGGCAATATTCGGAATGGGGAAAAAAGAGGTTAACCAGCAGCAGCCCCAGCAACCCCAGGTTTCTGCTTTGGATGAGGTTGTAAGGCTTAGGCAGCAGGGAGCTTCCAATGCAAAGGTCATTGAAAGCCTTCAGAGGAGCGGCTACAAGACCCATCAGATTTTTGATGCTCTTAACCAGGCTGAGATCGGAAGGTCTGGCGAGAAGATAAGCGGGGCTCCATTCTTCAACGAGGGGCAGCAGCCCCAGCAGATGCCAAATCTCCCGCCTGAGGAGCCTGCTTTTGAGGAACAGGCACCGCAGGATGCTGAACAGGGATATGATGAAAAGATCGAGGAGATGGCAGAAGCGATTATTGAGGAGAAATGGAATGATCTTCTTAAGGATATTAACAAGATAGTTGAATGGAAAAACACCATGGAGTCAAACATGAAGGCGCTCGAGCAGAGACAGACGGAACTGAAGCAGAGTTTTGACAATTTGCAGAAGGCCGTGTTGTCCAAGATCAGCGACTATGATCAGAACATCACTAACGTGGGGACTGAGCTTAAGGCCCTGGAGAAGGTGTTCCAGAAGATTCTGCCTACATTTACGGAAAACGTCAACGAGCTTTCCAGAACTGTTAAGGAACTGAAGAAGTCCAAATAAGGCTCAAGGCTTGACAGGGCTTGTCATCATTGCCACTGTCAGCGCAGCTATGAAGAAGATCAGCACCATTCCTAGCACTTTTGGGTTTGAGAACACGAAAAGCACTGCCTGCCCATGGGTTGAGCCAGGTCCGGTTGTTGTTGGAACCTCTGTGGCGTTGCCTCCCTGGCGGGCAGCCAGGAGATTCTGTCCAAAGGTCTGGCTTAATCCGGATGCCAGTATTATGAATCCTATTATCAATATCCACCATACTGCACCCTTCCCTCCTATGGCCCCGAGGATTTCTGAAGTGCCAATGCCCATGAAGTTTGAGATCAGGTAAACCATGAATATGAAGAATATCATTATCAGGAACCATGGTGTCATTGCAGTTATCGTGGCTGTCGCAGTTCCTGATATGGCGACCATGATCGAGAACACAAAGGCAATCATGGCATGGATTCCCCTGTTCTTGAATATCTGTGTCACTTCAAGGAACCCGTAAACCAGGAGGAATGAGAAAATCCAGCTGAATACTGGCATGAATGTGTTCAACAAGGACAAGTCGAGGACAGTTGCCATTTTATTATTTTATTGATCGGCCGATCCCATCGATGAGTTTCCCGAGCCCTCCTGTTACGCTAGGACCTTCCCTTTCAGATGTTATGAACATTATTATGAGGCCGAACACAAGTATCATGACTATTAGCGCCTGCGTGTCAGGGTCCTGGAGGAATGCGGGCAATGCCAAGAAGCCTTCCCCGAAAAACCCGGCTGCGGATCCGAAGATCCAAGCAACAGCTATGAACGCCCCGATGCCGACCCATCCTGCAAGGGATGTTCCTGCGATATCCAGGTTCTTCCCGAAAATACCTATGATGAGCAGGACTGCCAGGATCGCCACTATTATGACTGATATGTTTGGAATGGCCGTGTTGATTATCACCACAGGGTCGCTTTGCGGATTGGGATACCTTCCTGTTATGTGAGGTATAACCACCATCAAGGAAAGTGTCAGCGCCACTATTACGTTAAAATTCTTCCTCCCCTCGCCGATTATTTTTGTCTTGTTTAAAATCGCGTATATTATCGTAAATATGAGAAGGAATGGCAGGAGTGAATCAAGGACCCCAAGGCTATCCAGCATTAAAAAAACATCGTTGAACCCTTCAGCCAAATCATATCACCGCTTTTTGATGAATTTTAGACGTGCCTCTTTAAAAATTTAATCATTTGCCTGCTTGCCCTTCAGGTGCTTTTGGTGACTGGGTTATGTACAGGATCAGGCCAATCATTACCAATGCCAGCACTATGGAAGGCACTGCATCATTCACTCCAAAGTCCCTGATCCATTCGAATATCTGGTCAAGCCACGTCTTGCCGTCTTTTGTCCTTATCGCGTGCAGGAAGATCACCACGAGCCCTGTGAACATTATCCCTATGAATGCGTTCCTTGTGAACCCTTTCTCCAGGAAGAAGCCTTCCTTGGTCTCCTGGTGAAAGGAGCCTACCAGCATGAGGAAGAATACTGAGCCTATCAGCAGCAGTATCATGTTGCCCGCAACCTCGTTTATTACCCGGACAAGGTTTGCAGATGCTATCACGAAGAAGGCTATTGAGAATGCAGTCATGGCATTCAGGTTCTTCCTTGTGTACTCTTCTCCCCCCGGGAACTTTTCGACTCCGAATATCCGTGTTTTCTCGAGTATTGCAAATACTATCGTGAACACAAAGAGGAATGGGATGACAACGTCAAATATCCCGATCTTGTCAAAGAAATCAATCGCATTCCCGAAGTTGGATGCAGCCATAAGCCAAAATCAGGAAAAGAGTTATATAAACTTTTCTAAAAAAATTTTAATAATGGACTGAATTTTCAGTAGGTGTGGGAAGAATAACCTTCAGGCATGAGCCGGAATCTGAGCTTGAAAAGGCCCTGGGAGGCATTCAATTCAGTGAAAGCGTTTGGTTCGGTTATGGCTGTGCAAGGAACAAAAAAGCGGAGTCCCCGGCTTATATTCTTCCTGTTGTTACAAACAAGGATGTTATACATGGCCGCTTCACTATTGACGGAAAGCTAACGGAGGTCGCTATAGGCTTCGTGCAAAGAACCGAATTTTTGCATGCAAGATATTACACGCTTAACCGTTCAGGAGGGGTGGAAGAGCATAGACATAAGGATGATGTTCTTTATTTTCCCTTGAAGCTGACCGGTTTGGAATTCGAAGCTTCTATCGAAAAGGAGGGAAAAACAGTTGTTTTTACTTACCCTGTATATGGCCTGGAAGGTCCCTATGGATTGCATCCTGTTATCCTGATTGCAGAGAACGAAAAGTCTACCATGCAGATCGGGTTTTATAAGAATCGGGCTGGTTCCCCTGCCAGTTATAACATTACAGCATCAGGCACGCAAATAAGGGGTCTTCTTAGCAGGTCTAAGCCTGCTGGACAAAGCAGTACATTGCGACAACCGGATAATATTGCCAGAAAGGGGATTAATTGGGAAAGTCCGAAGTCCATAGTTTCTTACCTGGATCAGTACATCATCGGGCAGGATGAGGCAAAAAAATGTGTTGCTGTTGCTTTCTGCGATTACATGCTTTTTGTCAGGAACCAGGGAAAGGGTATGAGGAAGGAAAATTTGCTGCTTGTTGGGCCTACAGGAGTGGGCAAGACTTATATGGTCTCATTGCTTGCGGAAAATGCGTGTCTCCCTTTTTTGCAGACAAAAGTCACAGGGAAGTCCAGTGAGGGGTATGTCGGTGATAATCTTTCAAGCGTTCTGGGCCAGATGAGAGCCAAGACTACAAGCGAGATTCCTTTCGGGGTCGTATTTTTTGATGAGATCGACAAGCTGGCCCGTGACGAGCATGGAGTTAATGGGTTTGGTGAGAAGCTACAGTCTGAATTGATAGGGTGGGTTGAGGAGGCTACTGTCCAAACCGGCAAGGATAGGAAATATGCCTTAAACACCCGGAATATTTTGTTTGTCGCAGCAGGGGCTTTTTATGGGGGTGGCACTAATTCATCTTTGGAATCAATTATCAGGAGGAGGCTCGGCATAGGCCAGAGGAGGCTTGGATTCCTCAGTGATGGAGCATGCGAGGATAGTTATGCCCTTTCAAGGGTTGAGCCAAGAGACCTTATTGCATATGGGTTGATGCCTGAGCTTGTATCCAGGCTTCCCTTCACTGCCGTGTTTCGTCCATTAACTGTAGAAGATAAGGTCAGGATTTTGACAGAGGCTAAGAGGTCTGTGATCACAAGCATAACTGAAATGCTGAGGCTTAGGGGCTATGAGCTGTTAATAGCTCCCGGAACCCCTGAGAAGATAGCCCTCCTGTGCCCTGAAGAAACCGGTGCCAGGGGCCTGGATGCAATCTGCCATAGGTTATTCACTGATATCATGTTTGATCCCGGGAACTTTGCTGATGGCAACAATGTGATCAGGGTGACGCCCGATTTGGTATGCGAGCTTTGATTATAAGTTTATAAGAATAGTTTTTGTTGGTTGGAATACAAGATGTTGGCACAGTCTTCTTCTGTCAGTCCTTTTATTTTGGCTATTTCCCTTATTGTTTCCTGAATCATGGCTGGCTCGCTCCTGGTTCCGGGCATTGGGCTTAGGAAAGGCGCGTCTGTTTCTGTGAGCAGCCTGTTAAGAGGGACTGCTTCAGCAAGCTTCCTGAAGTGGCTGCTTCTTGAGATGATGAGTGGAATGGAAAAATGAAATCCTGCATCAACTGCCTTTTTTACAAGCTCCAGCTTGCCCATGAAGCAATGAAGCACAACCTTTTTTGAACCCGAGTTGATAAGCATTTCAACAGTGTCAGCCTCAGCCTTCCTTGTATGGACAACAACAGGCTTATCGAGCTGCCTGGCAAGGGAAAGCTGCTTGGCCAAAACCTCTTTTTGCTTTGGAAATGTCTCCGGAAGGCATTCATGGTAATCAAGCCCTATCTCAGCGACCGCAATGATGTCTTTGCTTCTGATAAAGGATATTTCGGATTCGATCTCGTCGTCAGAAAGACTGACACCCGCAGCAGGGTAAATTCCGAGTGCGGGCTTTACCAGATCATGTTTTTCCGCGATCTTGAGTGCTGACCTGTTGCTCTTTAAGTCAATGCCGCACGTTATGATCCTTTTGATCCCTGAGCGTTCTGCTCGCTCCAGAACCGCTGCAAGTTCAACTTCAGGGAAAAGGTCAAGATGGGCGTGAATGTCTGCGTAAATCATTTAGGCACACTTTTGACAAAATTCGTATCCAACAAGGCCAAAAGGCAGAACAGCATCCAGCAGTATTGCCCTATGAGGCAAAGAATCTTTTTGGGTTTTTAGAAGCCTCTTGTGTTTAATATCAATGATCATGGTTGTTGCTTTACCTTCATTAACTTCCACAAAAGGGCTGAATGAAAGGTTGGCTTTTGATGTTTTTACCTCAACTACAACAAAAACAGGCTTCATTAGCCTGACTTTGGTTTTCGATACGAATGATTTTAGGTCCTTCATAGCCTCTCCTTAAGTGCTGCATGGATTATTGGAAGCGCGATTGTTGCATCGCAGAAAAGGTCAGCGTGCATTGATTTTGCCCCAAGCTTTCCCCATGAAATGCCTTCGCGAAGCGGAGCCCCCGAGCTTCCTCCTGGCTCCGGCCTGTCTGTGGTTATCTGTACCGCATAGTCCGCCTGCCTGCTGAACTGCATTGCCTGCTGTATGAAGTTTTTAGGCACGCCCCCGCCAACGTAAAAGACCCCTTTTTTCTTCGCAGTCCAGGAGATGTCAATGATGTCATTCAGGTCATCAAACGCGGATACTTCTATCTTTTTTTTCCTGACCATGCCCCATGCCTGAATGCCCAATCCTGAATCTGCAAGTGCCGGGCAGAATACAGGGATTTTTTTACGGGCACATGATGCAAGGATTGATGGGCCTTTGATTTTTTCGCCAATGTCCTGGAGGAAATCCTTTATCGAGGTTTTCCCTGTTTCCATACCTGCTATTGCCTGATTCAGGAAATCCTCCATTTTGGGATAAGCAGAATCAGGCATGTAGCTGTCATACATCCTGTCCAGCCCTTTTTTATGGAGTTTCTCATCGTCCTCATGGGGCGATCCCTGGTAATGTCCTATGCCCAGTGATTCGACTATGTCATGCGTCAGTGTTGCTCCTGTTGTCACGAATACATGGATCCATCCTGATTCAATCATGTCTATCAGTATGTTTCTCATGCCGCCCGGAACCATTGCCCCTGCCTGGCCGAAGAAGACCCTGCATTCCTTGTCCTTTATCATTGATTCGAGTATGTCAACGGACCTTGCGAGGCTGCCTGCGCCCATAACTCCAGAGCCTGACATTTCCTTCACCAGCTCATTGACTGTCATTCCTTTCTCGGTGTTGATTTGGGAGACTTTTCTTTGCATTTCGTTTTAGGAACAAAGATGATATATAAAAGTTTGTCAGCAAATTTATAAAATCAGGATTTGCAGCAGGTGCCGATGGAAAAAAAAGCAGTAAGCTTTGATGATGTCTTGATAAATTACAGAATAAGGAAGAGGTTTAAAACATGCCTTGTTTTTCTTCATGGGCTTGGGGGGGATCTGGCGGTTTGGGAAAAATACTTGAGGTTTTTCGGCCGCAAAGGGTATTCTACGCTCGCAGTGGATTATAGAGGGCACGGGATGTCGGGAAGGCCGAACAAAAGGCACTTTTACGCGCTGGACAATTTTTCAAGGGATCTTCACTTCATCCTGGAAAGTGAAGGGGTGAGTGATTTTGTACTTATTGGCCATTGCTTCGGAGGGATCGTTGCGATTAATTTCCAGAAGTTGTTTCCTAACAAGGCGAAAGCTTACATCCTGATTGATACAACTTTCAAAGCCCCGACAGGCGTAAAGATGATAGCTCCTACCGGGCTTCACAAGCTTCTTAACCTGATCCTGGAGAAGAAGCATTTGGGACCGATGCAGTCTCGCAGGGATTTTGAGGCTTTCAAGGGCACAACGTGCTGGAGTCCGAGAAGGATATGGTCTGACATCAGTAACACTTCCTTTAATTCGTGGTTCTTTTCTTTCCAGAACTTCGTTGGCCTGAACAGCATCGGCGTATTGAAAAGCATAAAGGTCCCCTGCCTGGTTATCGTAGGCGGCATGGATACTGTTTTTCCAATCCCTGTTTCAAGAATTATCCACAAGCATGTGAAACATTCGAAATTCGCGATAATACCCGAGGCAAATCATATGCTAGTCATAAATAATTTTGAAGCGGTTAAAAAAAAGATATTGGGCTTCTTGGCCCAAAAAGGTTTATAAACAGCGCAGTTGCCGGTAATAAAATGAAATTGCACAAGCACCTGATTAATGACTTTTTTAATTCAATGACGTTATTCGGAATGCCTGCTTTTTATTCAATAGTCCTGCTTTTTTTTATGCGCATCGACTTCGATTTTTCAATTGCATTATTATCCGCGCTGGTCCTTGTTGAGATTGCATGTGCCGCAATAAAGCTGGCATATCCGAAGAGCAGGCCGATTCCGAGAAGAGCCAAGAGCCTTTACGAAAGGTATGATGCAGGCAGCTTCCCCAGCATCCATACTGCCAGGATTGCCGCAGTTTCTATGATGGTGAATTTTAAGTATGGCGACTTCATGCTTTTTGCAGTCACGGCCCTGCTTACTTTAGGGGTTGCTTATTCGAGGATTTATCTTAAGGAGCATTTTCCGGTGGATGTATTGGGCGGTGCCTTTTTATCGGCACTGGTAAGCACGTTTATATGGGTGTTGTCGGGTGGCATGCTGGGATTACATTAGGCTGATAAGGTTCAAGTACCATGTAACGTTTTTGGCAGTGATACTTGGGGCCATCGCATTTTCAGACGGGCTTTCACTGCTGCTGGCGAAATCGCTGCTTATGCTCTACATCGCATTTAATGTCCTGCTCTATGGGGGGCTTTATACAATAAATGACATAGCAGACATGGAATCTGATGCAAAGAATTCGATAAAAAAGCACAGGCCCTTGCCATCAAAGAAGGTAAGCCCTGAATCAGCCTGGATCTTTGCCACGGCGTTCATCATTGCAGGGCTTGCGGCAGCTTACATCTTCTTCGGCATGGCGTTCGTCTACATTTTTTCCATCTTTATAGGGTGCAACCTGGCATTCACTTTTATCGCCAAGAAAATACCGTATCTTGACATACTTTTCAACAGCTTGACACACCCGCTGAGATTGATGATGGGAATCTTCCTTGTAGTGAGCGATATCCCATTCATGCTTGTTTTAGCGTATCTTGCATTTTCAATCGGGTTTGCATCCATGTTTTTTCTCATGGAAAAGGATATTAAGGGATGGGAATCCCGCAAGACGCTAATGAAATACACAAGAAAAAACCTTTTAGCAATACAAGTCGCATGTTTTGCAGCTATTGCTTTCTTTGCCATCGCAGATTTCCCAAAATACACCTTATGGTACCTGCTGATGGCAGTGGTCTTTTCTTTCTGTGTGTTCGGAAGCCATTTGTCTCCGGACATAAAAGTGCTGATCAGGACGCACAGGATGAAGAGGTGACAAACTGCCTTCCGAACGGTGCTTTCACCGAAGCCGGACTTACAAATAAATTTCGCCTTGGGTTCAAAGCCCCGCCCTTTAGGGCAATTTGTGTATTGTTCCAAAAATCCGCCATTGAAGTGAGGAGCGTAAAGCCTCGTGCCTTTAGGCCGAGGATAGCTCCGAGCGGCGGATTTTTGTTACCAATAACTTTAAAAAGCAAAGCTGTTTTTGCCTTGAACCATGATAATCGGCTTTAACTTCAAGAAGATCAATATTGAGAAGAAGAATTCAGTGACTGGGAAGGTTGACATAAATAATAACGTGGCGATCACCGACGTGAAGGAAAACGACTTTTCAATGGGCAAGCAGAAGCAGAAAGGGCTTTCGTTCATCTTCGAGTTCACCTCGAAATATGAGCCGGACGTTGGAAACCTGCTTTTCGAGGGCGAGGTCCTTTATCTTGGAGAGCCAAAGGATAATGATAACCTGTTGAAGGGCTGGAAGAAGAATAAGAGCCTTCCAAAAGAGATTATGGCTGAGATAATTGATACTGTTCTTTCAAGGTGCAACATCGAGGCCCTGATTTTAAGCAGGGATATTAATCTTCCTCCCCCAGTCCCCTTGCCGAAGGTGAAAAGGGAAGAATAGGCAAGAGCGCAACCATAAAGTTAATCGAGGGGCAAACATGCAAAAAAAGCTTGTTTTTGTTTCCGATACCTTCTATCCGGATCCGAATGGAGTCGCAGTTTTTCTGAGGATAATCATTCCCGAATTGGCCAGAAATGGATTTGAAGTTACGGTTTTCACGAATTCCAAGGCAAAAAATCCTTTTGGGGATTCTGCGGTAAAAATAGTGAAACTTAACGCAATTGATGTGCCCTCTTACAGGAACGCATGGGTCTGCACCCCAAACCCGCTGTCCTTCGCCAAGCTGCTCGTCAGGGAAAAGCCTGATATCATTCATTTTCATTCAGCGTTTAGCCCCATGAACATAATGGCACTTGCCGTTGCAAAATACAAAAAAATACCCACAGTCGGGACATTTCATGCATTCCTTGATGAGTATCATTCCTACATGTCAATAATCAGGATGCCGGATCTTTCGGGCATGTACCCGAAAGTGATAAGCGACTCAATGAAAAAGCTAAGTCTCGATAAGCGGATAGGGATGACTTATTTCAAGAAAAAGATGATATGGAAGATTATGCAGGCTATTTTCAATAAGTTTGATGTTGTGATTGCGCCGTCAAGGCTTTCTGCTGCCAAGATCAGGAGCAATAAAATCCCTTGCGAGGTCGCATTTTATGCCGTGGATATCCAAAACTTCAGGAAAAAGAATTCCTACAGGAAAAAAAACAGGATTCTTACTGTCGGGAGGCTGGGATTCGAGAAAAAAATCGGCAACCTGATCAAGGCAATGGCGATTTTGGAAGACCAAAACTTGATTCTTACTATTGTCGGGGACGGCCCTGCCAGGCCAAGCCTGGAACTGCTTGCAAGGGAACTGGGAATATTCGAAAAAATAAATTTTGCCGGAATGGTCCGGAGGGGCAGGCTTCAAAAATTCTTTGAGAGCCACGACTTCTTTGTAAATGCAAGTGATTCAGAGACTTTTGGATATGTCACTGCAGAGGCAATGGCAGCGGGCTTGCCGATCGTGGGTGTGAGATCCCACGGAACTGCTGACTTGGTTAAGGACCGCGTGAACGGGTATCTTGTCAATCCGGATGATGTAAAGGCATTGGCGGATGCCATAAGAAAAATGAACAGCAAAAGTGAAGCCTCCCTGGCAAAAATGGGAAAAGAATCGAGATTTCTGGTCCGGGCATTCTCAATAGAAAAATCTGTCAGAGCACATGTGGACATTTACAACAGGCTGCTTAAAAAAGGAACGGGCTTGCAAAAATGCCATCCGAAACCTTTATTTATTACCAAATGATTCTTTTCGGCTTCCATGGACAAAGACATGAAACTCAAGGTGGCCGAGGCGGTTCAGGATGATGTTAACAAGGGAATCGTCAGGATGGACACCGGATTCATGCACCAGATAGGTGTCAGGCCTGGTGATATAGTCGAGATCGAGGGGGGAAGGAAAACTGTTGCAATAGCAGACAGGGCGTACCCCGGCGATATTGGCCTTAACATCATCAGGATGGACGGCATCATAAGAAGAAATGCCAAGACAAGCATTGGCGATTTCGTAAGCATACAGAAGGCTGACGTGAAGGAGGCAAAGAAGGTTGTCATTGCCCCTGCAAGGAAAGGCATAATCATTCGTGCTTCTTCAGATCTTTTCAAGCAAGGGCTTCTAGGAAGGGTTCTCACAAAGGGCGATATTGTTGCCCTGGGAGGAGGAACCAGGAGAAGGGCAACAATGGCTCACAGCCCTTTTGAGGACATTTTCAGGATGCTTGACGAGGATGTTTACGGGTTCGGTTTCGGCGATATAAAATTCCTTGTTGTTGAGACAATTCCTAAGCAGGCGATTATCGTCAGCGACCTTACAGAGGTTGTATTCAACCCAGAGGCTGTTGAGATTTCCGAGGAAGCATCCCTCGAGGTTACCTATGAGGATATTGGAGGACTTGGCGAGGAGATGAACAAGATAAGGGAGATGGTCGAGCTTCCGCTTAAGCACCCTGAGATTTTCGAGAGGCTTGGGATCGAGGCCCCGAAGGGCGTGCTTCTTCACGGGCCCCCGGGGACTGGAAAGACCCTTCTCGCTAAGGCTGTTGCCAATGAGACCAATGCGCATTTCATCCTGATAAACGGTCCGGAGATAATGAGTAAATATTATGGTCAAAGTGAGCAAAACCTCAGGAAAAAGTTTGAGGAGGCGGAAAAAAATTCCCCAAGCATCATTTTTATAGACGAGATTGATGCAATTGCTTCAAAAAGAGAAGAGGTGCATGGGGAGGTTGAGAGGAGGGTTGTTGCGCAGCTTCTTGCGCTGATGGACGGGCTGAAAAGCAGGGGAAAGGTGGTTGTAATTGCCGCTTCAAACGTCCCCAACCTTCTGGATCCTGCATTGAGGAGGCCTGGAAGGTTTGATCGCGAGATCGAAATCGGCGTGCCGTCCAAGGAAGGCAGGCTTGATATACTTAAGATCCACACTAGGAATATGCCCCTTGCAAAAAATGTAAATCTAAAGGAAATAGCTGCGATAACCCACGGGTTTGTGGGAGCTGACCTGGCCTCGCTCTGCAAGGAGTCTGCCATGATCGTCCTAAGGAGGGTTTTGCCCGAATTGACCTTGCAGGAAGAGGAGCCTATTCCTAAAGAGCTTCTTGAGAAGCTTATGATCACAAAGAAGGACTTCAAGGAGGCGCTCAAGGTTGTAAGGCCTTCTGCCATGAGAGAGGTTCTCGTTGAGGTTCCGAATGTTAAATGGTCTGATATAGGAGGGCTTGAGAATGTTGAGCAGGAGCTGATCGAGGCTGTTGAATGGCCCATAAAGCACCCCGACGCTTTCAAGCGGCTCGGGGTCAAGCCTCCAAAAGGCATTCTGCTTTACGGGGCTCCGGGAACAGGGAAGACCCTGCTGGCGAAGGCTGTTGCCACTGAAAGCGAATCCAACTTTATCCAGGTTAAAGGGCCTGAGCTTTTGTCAAAGTGGGTCGGGGAGAGCGAGAAGGCTGTGAGGGAGATTTTCAAGAAGGCCAGGCAGACATCCCCTACAGTGATTTTTTTTGATGAGGTTGACAGCCTTGCGCCAAGAAGGGGAATGTCATCCGACAGCCATTCTACTGAGAGGGTTGTGAATCAGCTTCTTACAGAAATGGATGGGCTTGAAGACTTGTATGATGTCGTAATTATAGCTGCTACAAACAGGCCTGATATAGTTGACCCTGCCCTCATGAGGCCCGGAAGGTTTGACAGGCTGATTCTTACCCCTGTTCCGGATGAGAAGGGAAGGCTTGCTATATTAGGAGTTCACACTAAGAACATGCCGTTAAAGGATGTTGATCTGGAAAGCCTTGCTGCCAAGACAGAGGGCTATGTCGGTGCTGATATCGAGGCTGTATGCAGGGAGGCTGCCATACTTGCCTTGAGGAAGGATATGAATGCCAAGATTATCACTGAGAAGAATTTTGAGGAAGCATTAAAGAAGGTGAGGTCGTCTGTCACAAAGGAAATCGAGGAGGCTTATGAGGCGATTAGAGAGCAGTTCAAGCAGGTAAGGGCGAAGCAGCTCAAGGAGGAGAAGCCTGCTTATATGGGATAATAAAATGGGCTTGTTTGGTTTTTTTTCACAGCAATCAGAGGAAAAGCTTCATGCTCAGATAGCTCTCATTCTTTCTGAATACCACAAGCTTAAGGCGCTTCTTGAAAGGGAAAAGGCACTTGCTGACCAGATAAGCCATGTACATAAGCGCATAGATGCAATCAATGCAGGCATACGTGACATGAATACCCGTCCAAGCGGCCCTGACAAGATCCATTACCTTCAGCAGCTTGTTCAGTCGGAGAAGGGTCTTCTGGAAATGCAGAAAAGATTCTCACGGGAGCTTGAGGAAAGGGCAGGGGAAGCAAACCGAAGGCAGAGAAGGGTGGAGCATGCATCGCGCGAAATAAAGAAGGCTGCTTGACATTGAAAAGATTGATATAATAGGCTATTTTTTTCCTCGGTATGAAGCCAGGCGACCTGATTGAGCTGGTTCTTGATGATGAAGTGCTGAAGGGCACGCTTGTTCAGAGCCCTGACCCTGAAACGATAGTTTTGAAGCTTTCCAACGGCTATAATGTTGCCGTGGAAAAAAGCAGGGTAAGGAAGACTGTTCTTGTTTCGCCACTTGTTGAAGCTTCGGTCATTAAAAAGCCGCGCCAAGTGGAAATGAGGAAAGGCCTCCCGCTTATTTCAATATTGCACACTGGGGGCACAATCGCCTCCAAGGTGGACTACAGGACTGGTGGTGTTGTTGCGAGGTTCAGCCCTGAGGAGATTCTGGCTATGTTCCCTGAATTGAATGGCATCGCAAATGTTACTTCAAGGCTTGTTAGCAACATGTGGTCTGAGGACATGAGGCTGGCCCATTACAACGTAATGGCCATGGAAGTCAGGAAAGAAGTGGAAAGCGGGGCTGATGGCATCATTATTACTCATGGTACTGATACGCTGCATTACACTTCAGCAGCGCTTTCATTTGCATTGCAGGGCTTGGGCATTCCTGTTATCCTTGTGGGCGCCCAAAGGAGCTCTGACAGGGGAAGCACTGATGCCAGGCTTAATCTTCTTTCCGCAGCTTACTTCATAGCGAATTCGGATTTTGCAGGTGTTGCGATCTGCATGCATGAGACAATAAGCGACACTTCATGCCTCATACTTCCTGCGTTGAAATCGAGAAAGATGCATACAAGCAGGAGGGATGCTTTCAGGCCGATTAATGCTCTGCCTATTGCCCGTGTTTGTTATGATGAGAGGGGTATAGAATTCAAAGGTGATTACAGGAAGAGGGATAAGAAAAGCAGGCTGGGCCTCAAGCTCTTTAATGAGGGCCTTAAAATAGGCATCCTGAAGGCACACCCGAACATGTATCCTGAGGAGTTTTCGTCTTACAGGGATTTTGACGGGCTTGTCATTGAGGGATATGCACTGGGTCAGCTTCCGATTAATGCAGTTGACGAAAAAACAAATATTCATTCGAGGAACCTTGAGGAGCTGAGGCTGCTTTGCGCGAAAATGCCTGTCGTGATGTCCTCGCAGTCAATTTATGGGCGGATACAGTTGGATGTTTATTCCACGGGGAGGGATATTAAGGCCGCAGGGGTGCTTGGTCACCTGAGCGACATGACTCCTGAAACCGCATTCATCAAGCTTGCCTGGCTGTTAAGCAACCACAGCAAGGATGAGATAAGGCTGCTTATAGCGAAAAATTTAATAGGTGAGATTGCAGAAAGGTCAGAAAAAGAGGCTTTCCTGATATAAATGAAAAAGAGAAAAAGAGGTTCAATAAGCAAGAAGCTGGATCTTGTTCTTAAAGGCCAGGAGAGGCTGCTTAAGGAGGACCTGAAAATAGAGAAGCAGGGACTTGATGAGGAGAAAAAAGAGGAAGAGGTAAAGCAGCTCGAGGAAAAGCAGCTTACCGAGCTCGAGAAGCTCGAGAGGATAGAAAAAGAGGTTGAGAACGAGGTGAAGCAGCATCCTCTTACAAAGGTAACTACCAAGGATGTTTTTCGGGGAAGCCTTGGAGCTTTTGTGGGCACAACACTGCATTACACAGTTTATTACGGGGTTGAGATCGCAAACAACCTTTCAATGACCCGAGCCTCTATCATATATGTTGTCTCTTTCATTCTTGGAATAGTTTTTCTTTACGTCACTGGGTTCAGGAAGATCAGGGAGTCAAATGCTATTGTGTTCCTGCCCTTGAGAATGATTGTTCTCTATAGCGTATCAATAGTCGTGTCAATCCTGGTGTTATATCTTTTATTTCCCAGCTTTGGGCATTCATTTCAGGAGGCGTACAAACAGACGGCAACTGTTTCGCTTATAGCAACTATTGGGGCTTGCACTGCAGATACACTTGGGAAGGACTAAAATGGCAACTGTTGATGAGCAAATCCGTTTCCTTGAAAAGGAAATGAAAGGCAATTCCCCGGTAATGGATCGGGAGAATGCCATCGAGTCAAAGAAGTTGCAGGTTTTGAATGAAACACTTTTCCCGTTGTTAATGCAGGCTCAGATGTTATTGTCGCACAAGACTGACGCTCGGTCGAAGTTGGAGTCTGCCCGGAAAGTTGCCAATGCCTTGATCGGGGCGATTGCTTCGAGGCAGGATAATGATCTGAGAAGGTTAAGAAAGTCGCTTGGTGTTGAATATATGCATATCAGGCAGTTGCCTGAATACAGGGAACATGCAGAGATCATTTATAGGGACATATCCCTCCTTAATCTGATGCTTGAGGATCTTGAGAAGCAGTCGGCATTGCTGATATTGATGGAGAATGAGCTCGGAAAGGGAAAGGTAAGCAGGATTCTCAGCGGCGAATCAGGCCATCCTGCGCTCTGGAAGGAGCTTGATACCCTTGTCAGGATGGAAGCTGTTCGATTAGGCCAGTTGCAGGTTGACAGCAAGCTGGTTGAAAAGCAGATAGGGA
Source organism: Candidatus Woesearchaeota archaeon (assembly GCA_016180195.1). Classification (GTDB taxonomy): domain Archaea; phylum Nanobdellota; class Nanobdellia; order Woesearchaeales; family UBA10216; genus JACPBS01. The sequence goes on along the minus strand of JACPBS010000008.1, from coordinate 67,073 downwards.
TGGTATTCCAGAAGTTGCAGGGTAATCGGGAAAGGAAGGCTGCTTAGCATACAACAAAATCGAGTATCCTTGATGAAGGCCGGAATTCTTTGTCAAACGGACTCCTCATTAACACGTCTGCTTCCACAAAATGTAAAAACAGTTGTTGGAATGATTGCGGGTCTCCGGATTGGTGTTTGTGACTGCTTGGATTTTTTCCGGAAAAAGATTTAAATAAGCAGTAAGAGGTATCAAGTTTATGGAATCAAGTGAGCTTGAGATCAGGATAGGGATTGAGGTGCATCAGCAGTTGAACACTGGAAAGTTGTTCTGCAGTTGTCCCTCGGAGATAAGGGACGATGACCCTGATATCGTCTTTACCCGTAGGCTTCTTGCTGCTGCGGGGGAGACAGGTGAAACCGACTCTGCAGCTGAATACGAGATGGGAAGGGAAAGGCGCTATATTTACCACGCATACAACAGCACGACATGTGCTATTGAGATGGATGAGGAGCCAATACATGACATGAACAAGGATGCGCTTGCTGCCGCTATCCTGTTGTCAAGGATGGCCAATGCAAAGGTTTTGGACAGGGTTCTTGTCATGAGAAAAACTGTTGTTGACGGATCAAATACTTCCGGATTCCAGAGGACCGCCCTTGTAGCGATCAACGGGAGGATCAAAACCTCGTTCGGGGAGGTAACAATACCAACAATATGCATAGAGGAGGAATCTGCAAAAATAGTTGATTCATTTCCTGATTTCGCAACATACAATCTTTCCAGGCTAGGGATTCCTCTTATTGAGATAGCAACAGGACCTGACATAAGATCCCCCGAGCACGTTAAGGAGGTTGCGGAGACTATTGGCATGATGCTCAGGAGCACAGGCAAGGTTAGAAGGGGGATTGGAACTATAAGGCAGGATATCAATGTTTCAATAAAAGGGGGCGCACGCGTTGAGATAAAGGGTGCTCAGGACCTGAGGCTTCTGCCCAGGATTGCTGAGACAGAGGTGAATAGGCAGAAGGGGCTTATTGAAATATCAGAAGAGCTTAGGAAAAGGAAGGCGGATGTGAAGGACAAGCATGTTGACGTGACAGGTTTGATTGGCGGGGAATCCGAACTCATCAGAAAAGTAACAGCGTCAGGAGGCTCTGTATTGGCAGTCAAGCTGAAGGGTTTCGCAGGGCTTGTCGGAAAGGAAATAGTGCCTGGACGAAGGCTTGGAAAGGAATTGTCCGAGCATGCCAGGAATTCTGCAGGCGTGGGCGGGGCGATTCATTCCGATGAGCTTCCGAATCATGGGGTAAATGAAAAGGACTTTGTCAGGCTTAGGAAAGAATTGGGATGCGGGGAAAAAGATGCGTTCATATTCGTTGCTGACGTGAAGGAGAAGGCGTGGAAGGGGATTGATGCGATCCTGGAAAGGGCAATGACAGCAATTCGTGGAGTGCCCGGGGAGGTTAGGAGGGCTAATCCTGATGGGACATCTTCGTTCCTGAGGCCCATGCCTGGTTCGGCGAGGATGTATCCGGAGACCGACATCAGGCCCATTATCCCCGACGCAGAGGGCATAATGATCCCTGAGTTGATTGCCGATAAGGCGAGGAAATATGAAGGGATGGGACTTGCAAAAGACCTGGCCCAGCAGATGTCCAGGTCTGAGCTTGCACTTGATTTCGAAAGGCTGTCAGGAAGCTTTGGGAATGTTGAGCCAGCATTCATTGCGTCAGTCATCCTCACTTCGCCTAAGGAGATAAAGAAAAGGCATAATCTCGAAATCAGGCTTTTTGCAGAAGTTCTCGAAAAAATATTCCAGCATGTTAGCAAGGGATCCATTGCTAGGGAGGCTGTTTTTGAGATACTGGTGGATTGTGCAAGGGGAGTGCGGGTTGATGAGGCCATTGGGAAATACAGGAAGCTTACTGACGATGAGCTTGAAGAAAAGATAAGGGAGATAGTTTCCCAGAACAAGTTGTTGCCTTTTAATGCTCTGATTGGAAAGGCCATGGAGAGATTAAGGGGGAAGGCTGATGGGAAGAAGATCGTGGATCTTCTGGAAAAGTTTAAAAAACAGGTATAGGCCGCCCTCTTCTAATGGACATCGCTTTTAACATTGACCCTCTTTACGCGCCTTTAAGGGATGGCGTGCTCGAGTACAGGATCTATGAGCCACGCGACCCGGTCAATCTTAAGGGCTCGGTTGTAGCAGCACCGGGATTGTCTGCGAAAATAGATAGTTTCATCAGTGCAGGCCATCCTTGGAATAACAATACCGACGCTCCTGCGAGGCTTCTTTCTGAAAGAGGGTTCAGGGCAGCCATTTTTTCTCCGCCGCAGCATGGAGGGTCTACATCGGGGTTCAGCATCGAAAGTTATGTTGATGCTTGCAGCGAGTTGAACAGGAGGCTTTCGGATACGCATCCCGGGAAAGTTAACGGGTTTGGCCATTCTTTTGGCGGGTATGCGATTGCGATTTCAGCATCCCAGGTTCACTATTCGTCGCTATCCCTTCTTGGCACCCCTATGAGCCCATTGGAGGTTTTAAAGTTCATGGCTCCTTGGCTCATCACTGCTTATGATCGCGTTAAGGGAAATGAGTTCATGGAGGATAAACTGGCCAAGTTGGTGATTGCAGGCATAAATCTGAAATACGCTTTCGGTACTGTTTCGTGCAGCAGGCTCGGGGCTTTCAGGATTGATTCGCCGAGGAGCCTTTTGCACGAGATAGCGGGTTCTGTTCCCCTTGATCATTATATTGATGCCATTCCGAGGGATACGAGAATCATGCTTACTTTCCTAGACAACGACGGATTCATCTATCAGACCCTGACAGAGGGCTTGCTTGCCGAGCTGAAGGCAAGGTGGTTGGGTAAAAGGCCGGGGACGGCTATATTCGTAGATAAGGGCAATCATATTTATTCAAGATCCACAAGGTCAATCTTCAAAGAGCCAGGTTTCGATGCCGTTGTTGACCGCACATCTGCTTTCTTCATGCAGACTTCACTTCCTGCAATAAATATTTAAGCAGAGGTTTTCTTTCGCAAGCACATTGCCTCCGTAGCATAGTAGCTATTGCGGCAGACTTGTAATCTGCAGGTCGGGGGTGCAACTCCCCTCGGAGGCTTCTTCAAGATCTAATAGTAAATCGCATTGATTTTTGGAATGTCAGAAATTGCAGCATGTCAAGAACCGCCGGGCTAAAGCCCGGGGCGTGTTCTTGATCATGATCAGAAATTGCTCGTCCTTACTGCGCGCTAAAGCGAACAGTTTGCGTTGAGAGCAATTTCTGACATATCGAAAGTTCCATTATTAATGCACTTTGCTATAATATCAGATTGAACATTTTGATTATTTGGTTAACCCGATTATTCTTTATTGCATAAAATGCCTGATTGGTTTTATTAATGCTATCAACAATATAGTTTTGCTTTGAAAAAAGCCGAGAGATTATAAATATTTCAAGGGGTGATTGGTATGAAGAAGATTATTGGTTTATTATTGGTGGCAGTTCTGGCCATTGCGCTTGTGCCTTCAGCGTTAGCTATGCACGATTTTGGATCCGGAATTGCGACAGCAAGCGCGCACTCAAGCGCAACCGCCATTAGCACGGGAGGCTTTAAGCATTTCGGATTCAAGCATTTTGGGAGCGGAGGTTTCGCTTCAGCTAGCGCACACTCAAGCGCAACCGCCATTAGCATGGGCAAAAAGGGCGGAAAGCATTTTTGGGGCGGCGGAGGTTTCGCTTCAGCTAGCGCACACTCAAGCGCGAATGCTTTCGCTTCTGGACGCAATAGTTTCGCCTCTGCAATGTCGAGTGCCAGGGCTTTTGCCAGCAGCTAAAAAAAAAACATTGGAAATCACATTTTAATGTGATTCTCCTTGTAATGATCGGAGGCGGTTGGAATGCAGGCGCCGGGAAGCAGACCCGGTCGCTGCTGTTTTCTTTATCAGAATAACAATTTTATGGGCTGCTTGTTTCTGACAAATCAGTAAGCGACAAAATAACTCATACTATGATCGCTTACTGTTATTTAAGAAAGATTATAAACAAGAAGCGTGTTTCCCTAGGAATGGACATTGCAAGGATCAGGGAGGATTTTGATGTTCTTAAAGGCGACAAGCCCGTTGTTTATTTTGATTCTGCTTGCATGTCGCTGAAGCCAGTTCAGGTAATTGATAAGATGAACGAGGCTTATAAGGAATATACAGCCTGTGCAGGAAGGAGCAGCCATAGGTTCGGGTCGAGGATGAGCGATGAGTACGAGAATGCCCGGGCTGTGATTGCAAGGTCTCTTGGTGCTAAGCCCGGCGAGGTAGTGTTCACGAGGAACACGACCGAAGGGCTTAATCTTGTCTCAAATTGTCTCGAGCTTAAGAAGGGGGAGATTGTTGTCACGTCTGACCGGGAGCACAACTCGAATCTTGTTCCCTGGCAGCTGCTGTCGGATAGGAAGGGAATTGTTCACAAGGTCTTGCCTTCATCTCCTGACTGGCTGTTTGACCTTGATGCTTTCAGGGTTTTGATTAATCGCGGCGGGGTTAAGCTGGTTTCGGTTGTGTTTTCCTCAAACCTGGACGGGTACAGCCTGCCTGTCAGGGAAATCATAAAGATCAGCCACGAGTCTGGCGCGTTGGTGATGCTGGACGCTGCCCAGGCAATGCCCCATAAGAAGGTAAATGTCAGGGAACTGGATGCTGATTTTGTTGCCTTTTCCGGGCATAAGATGCTCGGCCCGTATGGTACAGGCGTCCTTTACGGGAAGGCTCATCTGCTTGAGGCGTTGAGTCCTTTTATTGTCGGAGGCGAAACAGTGGAGAATACGACTTACTCAGGCCATTCTTTCCTCAAGCCCCCTCATAGGTTTGAGGCAGGGTTGCAGAATTATTCTGGCTCAATAGGCCTTGCTGCTGCCTGTGAATACCTTGATAGGGTCGGGAAGGAAAACATCATCAGGCACGAGATAAGGCTTAACAGGGTAATCAGCGAGGGCATCAGCTCTATCAGGGGATTGAGGATTCTTGGACCGGAGGATGCCGTGCAGCGGGGAGGCATAATTTCATTCACCCTGGAAGGGATGAATCATCATGAAATAGCCATGATTCTCGACAGGAATGCCAACATCATGGTTCGCTCAGGCCAGCACTGCGTTCATTCCTGGTTTAACTCAAGGGGCATTGAGGGCTCAGTGAGGGCTTCCCTATACCTGTACAATACGGAATCTGAAGCCGATCTTTTTGTGAGAGAGATAAAAAAATTGGCAGGGCTCAGGTAAGAAAATGGTCTTTTGCATTATCGGACTGGTGGTTTTCGGACTGCTTGGAATTTTTTCTGCAAAATACAGGGGCCTTGCTTCGGAATCGTTCAATTGCGTTTTCAGGATGGCGACATTCAGGAAATGCGAAAGCACTTTCGATCAGAGAGCAAGGGCGCATTCGACAGCACTGGCATTGAGGGTTTCCCCCCTGATGGCGAAAATAGTGTTCAGGCATTTTACTCTGTTGTCCTGGATGTTGGTGATTTTTTTCATTTCATCCTCATTTGCCATAGGGTTGGGCGTATTCAATTACGTTTCATACGGGAACTGCAATGGCCCGGATTCTTCCGGCTTCTGCCCGTTTAGCCAGATTCCCGGAGCCAGGTCCATTTCAGTCACAGAAGTGAGCCTTGATGGAAGCCCTGTGAGGGGGAATGCGTCAGCGCCGGTCAACATAATTGAGTTTGCCTGCCTCCAATGCCCATTTAGCAGGGAGGCCCAGCCTGCGATCACCCAAGTTTTGGATGCATACCCTGAACATGTGAGGCTTACCTTAGTATTCTTTCCTCTTCCACAGCACAATAATGGGCAGCTTGCAGCGCAGGCAGGGCTTTGTGCACATGAGCAGGGGAAATTCTGGTCTCTGCATGATGCGATCTTCTTGAGGCAGCACATCATCAATAATTCAGTTGGTGACAAACAGGCCCTTCTGAACATCAGGGAACTGGCCTCAGATTCAGGTATTGACCTTGATACTTTTGATGAATGCATTGAGAGCGGGAGGACAAGGGAAAAGGTAAGGAGGGATTACGAATCAGCTGTCAGCCTGGGCCTGAAGGGAACACCCACTTTCTTCATAAACGGGAAAAAACTGACAGGTCCCCAGTCTTTTAGGTCGCTGAAGAAGGGGATAGGAAAATAAATCAGCCCCGGGATTTTGAGCTGCTCGTCGCATAGGCTCCCTGTTCGGAAACCTGAGTGCTGGTTTCGACCTGGTCACCAACAGCACGGGAAGCCGCCCTTGATCCTGTTCCCTCGCTTGCAGATGAGGACGTTATCGATACTGCTGTTATGGCGCCTGTTTCAGGATCAACCCATGCCTCATAGGATCTGAATGTCTTCTTTCCGCCGGATTCATCTGATTTGTTTCCTGTGACGACAAAGAAAGCTTTCCCTTCCTTGGTCTGTATGGTCCCTTCTGATGCTTCGATTCCCGTCTTTTCCTCCACAAGCCTTTTTGCCTCTTCTGCAGTCACCTTTCCTTTTTCTCCCCCCGAGGTTATTGATATCCCTGTTTCTGAATTTTTTGCCTGTGAAAAATTTTCTGTTCCTATTATGGAGAGCCCGTGCAGCACACTTGAAGATTCAATTTTCCTCGATGCATTCTGCGCTTCCGCAAGCAGCCCAGTATTCTCTGTCTTGTTGGCATTCATTTGTATCATCCCCACCCTGTTTGAAATGCTTACCTCGTCACTTATCAGCTTCCAATGGGCATTGCGTAGAAGCTCTGCCATCTGTGTTTGTTCCAGCGTGCTGGTATCAGTTTGATTGATTATGTCTTGCTTTATCCTGTTCCATTCCTGCTGCCTTGATTTTAGTTCCTCGTTCCTATCCATAAGCAACCTGAGCTTTGAATGATCGTCAAATGTAAAAAGGAATTTTGCCGAGTAAACCAGATCAGACCAGGTCTCCCTTGCCTGCATCATCCTTATCTGCATCAGGGAAACGCGCTCAGGCTCTGAAAATGAAAAAGCGGGCAGGGCTAAAAGAAGAATGATAAAAAAAATTGAAAAAAGTCTCATTTTGGCTAAAAAATGCTTGAGACCTTATTCACAAGCGAAACAGCCCATGCATTTATCCTTATGATCAGGTTGCTTCCTGCGTTCTCGATAGTTACCTGAACATCGGATACAGCCTTGGCCATATCATCCTGGTTTCCGTGTTCTCCTGCCGAAGCTCCTGAAATGGCTTCGGTGGATGTCTCGGAAGCTGCTCCACCCTGCTCATTGGAGATGCCAGCGTCTGCATTGGATTCTGCCTCTGCAGAGCCTGTTGATCCTGCATCATCTGTTATTGAGGCAGACATCGCGTGTGCTTGGACAGATGCAGTTGCGTCCCCAACGCCTTCAACATCAGCCTGCGCAGTGGAAACTGCGCTTGAGGCTGCTGACGTGTCATCTGCCTCCACAACTGCTTGGCTGGTTGTAGCTGTTGTTGCGGAACCTTGCGTTTCCAATGGGAAATCACCGGTATCGTCCAGTTCATCTCCGAAAAGTTCCTCAAAGAGCGTCCCTCCTGACAAAGCATTGGCTTCCTCAAGGGCGTCGGCGGATGCTTCAGCGTGGGATTGTGCTTCAGCCTCTGCTTCCTCCATTGCCTGCTTGTGAGCGGCTACCTCTAGCTCTGCAGCAGCCTTTGCTTCTGCATGCACCTGAGCTTTTGCCCTTTCGCCAGCTCTTATTGCATCATTTATCGGTATGCACACTTGAGTTACGCCTCCTCCTTCGGTCTCTGCTCCGATTTCCAGCTTTGATTCAACAGTGGACTTTGCCTGGGTCGCAGCAAGTGATGCTGATTCGGACGAGGTTTTGGCGCTTGAGACAGCTTCTGCTGCAGCGCTTGCATCTGCCGATGCCATTGCTGCTGCTTCCGCTGCATCCTGTGCATCAACATGGGCATTTATTGATGCCTCACTGGAGCCCAGGTCTGCAGCAGCCTCTGCATGTGCTTTTGCCTTTGCGGCTGCAAATGAGGCTGCTTCTGAAAATGCGCTTGCCTTTGCGAATGATTCGGCTGCTGCGGCTGCCATTGCGTTTGCCTTGGCAGCTGCATCAGCTGCAGCCAAAGCTGCAGCTTCCGCGTTTGCCTTGGCAGTTGATACTATGTTTACCTTTGCATTTCCGCTTGCCTTTGCCAATCCATGAACTTCAGCCATTGCTTCTGCAGTGGCATCTGCGTATGCCTTTGCCATTGACATTGCAAATGCGGCGGCTTTTGAAAATGAGCTAGCTTGCGCTGCTGCTTCTGCTTCGGCGATTGCAAATGCTTCAGCCTCGGCTTTTGCGAATGAAGCGCCTTCTGAATGGGCTATTGCCTTAAGGTCGCTGTCTGTTTCGCTTTCAGCTTTTGCTCTTGAATCAGCTTCTGAGGCTGCAGCTGTCATTGCCTGTGCTTTGGCAGCTGCAATGGATTCTGAATGGGAATTTGCTTCCGCCTCTGCATCAGCGAGTGATGCGGCTGCCGCATTTGCTAATGCTGTGGCCTGGCTGAATGCCTTCGAAGTTGAATCTGATATGGCAACTGCCATTGATTCGGATGGTATGCAGCTTACAGGAGAGCAGATCTCTGAAAGCTCGTTTGCATCCCTGAGAGCAGCAGCTTCTGCCATGGCGTGTGCTTCAGCTTCAGCCTGGGCTGTTGCCATTTCATTTCCTTCATTTAAAGCCAAGCTCCTTGCCTCTGCTTCTGCATTGCTTTCAGCTTCCGCTAGTGCAATCAAGGCTTCTATTTCTTCCTGGTTGGGGATACCTGAACTGGATTCTTTATCGGGAGTTTCATCCAGTGCATCGCCATCAGACCACTCATCAACAACTTCTATATCATTATCATCCAATGATTCATCAGTCAACACACCCTCATCAGTCAACACACCCTCATCAGTCAACACACCCTCATCAGTCAACACACC
>JACPBS010000008.1:0-58111 GCA_016180195.1 Candidatus Woesearchaeota archaeon | reverse complement strand
TCATCAGTCAACACACCCTCATCAGTCAACACACCCTCATCAGTCAACACACCCTCATCAGTCAACACACCCTCATCAGTCAACACACCCTCATCAGTCGAATTGAACACGTCGGATGAGCCGGAACTATCATTTCCGAAGGAACTGTCATATCCAAATAAGTCACTACTATTTAATTCATCCATGATAAGTTCTGTGTCATTAAACAGGTCTCCGTTAAATATGTCTTCTTCTGAGTCTGAAAAGTTGCTTTCATCAAGAATTGCCTCATCGCCCAAGGATCCTTCTTCATTATCTCCAGTATCCAGTGCGTCGGAGGACGAGGTTTCTTCCGAAGCATTCATTGAGTCAATCCAGTCCTGGAAGCAGCTTTGTGGTTCGGCAAAGCAATCCTCAACGAAGTCTTCTGTCACGTTTTCCTCAACCACCGCCTCTTCCTGCGGAGGCTCATTTACTGGTTCAGGAGCGATATTTGCGCTTGTTGTCGGGGGCGAACCTGTGTCACTGCCTCCAGATCCTCCGCTCGATATTATATGCCCAGTGTCAAACCCCATGTTTCCCTGGCCATTGTCAACCGCGTTTTCAAAAGGCACGAAATCATTATTTTGTGGTTCTTCAGGATTCGGAATTTCCTGTACATCTATTGCCTGAACTTCTTCTACCGGTTTTTCAGGCAGATCAATCTCATCGCTGAAATCAAGGGGCTCGTTCTGCCAGTCATCAACTGCTTCGGCTGAAACAGAGCCAAATGAAAATAATTTTCCAAAAATAGACTGGATGCTATACACCAGGTCCATTACTCCATCATACCAATTGCTGCCATTCCCGCCTGCTGCATATGCAAGCGGCTGCATCATAAAAACTAACACCAGCCAAGCTGTAACAAGTTTGGCAAGTGGGTTGTTCTTTACCATCAATTCCACCCCGCTCTTTCTATACCATTTTAACCACCTCGATTTTTTTGATCTAGTGTTTATTGTGCGTTTCAGTTATATCTAACTGCGCTGAAACCTATATGAAACGTTCAAAAATTATCATAAACGAATCAACATTTTAAAAGAACAATGCAATTTATATAAAACCTTAAAAAAACGTTTTTAAAATCAGCAGCCACCTTTCACATGCATGGAAGTGGTGATCAAGCATTTGGCTTTCTTGTTTCTGCTCATAATCATTTCAGTTCCTGTTTACGCAGGCAATACGGGAATAAAGAATGAGGATATTGTTTTTGATGTTCTTCGTGATTACTCTGTCATTCAGGTTTCAAGGTTAAGATTCGAAGAGCCTGTAAATGAGCCTTTTGAAATAAAGCTCAGGCATAAGGCAAGGATAATTGAGGTTACTGGGGATAATGTAACTCTTGATTATTCTGTCGTTGATGGGGGTGGCGGAATCAGGATAAAGGTTTTCCCGAAAGGGATGACATCGCAGATTACTATCAGGCAGGTTGCCAGTGATCTTGTTTTCAGGGGAAAGCAAGTCAACCACTTTTTTGCAGAGATTTCGCCTGAAGCCAAACACACCCGGGCGCAGGTTAGGCTCCCCTCAGGGCACGGCATATATAAGGACATGTTCATCCCTACTGACGCAAAAGTCTCGTCTGACGGAAAGCAGATAGTTCTATTATGGGATGAAGCTGATTCCCAGCTTCCTTTGTTCCTGTCTGTGAAGTTTTCCAAGCTGGACCAAAACAGGAATTACTGGGTCTTTGCGTCTGTTGTTTCATTTTTCACATTTTCAGGCGCTTTTGTGTTTTCCGTGATTCACTTCAGGAAAAAGTCAAAAGAGGCTTTCCTTAAGGGTTTCCGGGAGGATGAGCGCAAGACTATAAATTTCCTTGAATCAAACAAGGTTTCTTTTCAGAACAAGCTGCAGTCCGAATTCAAATTTTCTAGGGCCAAGGCAACGAGGATCATAATGAAGCTTGAGGAAAAGGGCATAGTTCGGAAGGAAAGGTGCGGCAGGACGAATAAGGTTTTCTGGATAGTCAAAGGTTTTTTATAGTTGGCTCGGCTTTCGTTTTGAATGAGGTATTTCTCATTATACCTTGTTTCAGCACTGATTGTTGTTTTCGTGTTTCAGCAGGTAAATCCATCATTGACCGACAATTTCGCTCTTAAATCCGGGGAGGTGGTTGGGAAGCCGTGGACGCTTCTTACCTCCATATTCCTTCATTCAGGAATCCTTCACTTGCTCTATAATTCTTTTGGGCTCGCTTTGTTCGGGAGCATTCTCGAGGGAAGGATAGGATCCGCGAAGTTCTTATGGGTCTTCATGGCTTCAGGATTGATATCCGGGATAGTTGCCGCATTTTTTTATCCGGCCACTATCGGCGCTTCCGGCGCAGTGTTCGGGGTTATTGGTGTCCTGGCGGTTATTGCTCCGATGATGATAGTATGGGTGTCCTACATCCCGATGCCGATGTTCATCGCGGCTGTTGTGTGGGCTGTGGGTGACGTGCTCGGGCTCTTCATGCCTGGAGAAATCGCCAATGCCGCCCATCTTGCAGGCTTGGCAGCGGGAGCCTTATTCGGGATTTTCCTGAGGGGAAAGGCTCCTTTGAAGATAATGAAAAAACCCGGGCTAAGCAAGGAAAAGATTCGCGAATGGGAAGAGGAATATATGTTTGGTAAAAAATGAGGCTGAAATCTGTATTGGTAAAAGCAGCTGCCAGCCTTTTGGCGGTGGCCTTTCTTTTTCTGGTTTTCGGACAGAACCTAAGGCTGCTTGCCGCTTTCGCGGTTCTTTTGCTTGTCTCATCCTTCTCCACTTTTTATCACAACTACTTTCACGGTCCGATTAACTTCGAGCTTGTCAAGTTTTCTACAGTGATCATGTCAGTGGCTTTCGGATGGCCTGTTGCGGTTTTGTTTGGCATCTCAGCCACTGTAGTCAGCAGGCTGTGGAGCGGAAGGATAGATCACAGGATCTTGCCCTCTGTTCTGGGGATAATCATGGTGTCCTTTTGGGCTTCTGCGCTCAATGGGCTTGAAATACGGCAATTGGGGCTCATCCTGACGATCGCCTATCATGCAATAACTGCTCCTATCAGTCTAGCAATGGGCGACAATCCGGGCTTTGTTGCTGCTTATTCCTTCACTAACATAGTTTTCAACTCATTGATCTTTTTCTTCCTGGGCCCTCCTGCAGTTGCATTAATTGCCTAAAAACTGGTTTGAAAAAGTATTTAAATGCGTGGCTGATCCTTTGATTATGGCTGGCCCGATAGAGGAGTATGAAAGGCTGAGGAAATTGCACAGGCTTCCTGATTTTGCCACTGTCGAAAGGGAATTCGATATCTCAAATTGTGAGGAGTCCAGGAATATACTCAAGAGCGTAAGGGAATTCATGGGCGATAAGATATCGAAGGTATGCGAAATTCTCGAGGATATCCTGCAACCTGATACAAACCTGTCCAGTCTTTATGAGAGCAGGGTTTTCACCGAGATCGAGAAGAAAAGCATCTTTGATGTGTACAGGAAGTTCATGATTCTTAAGAGGAGGTCTGACAGCCTTTTCGTTATCAACAGCGAGCAGGCGGATATAGAATTTATCAGGAGCACTTATTCGGAATGGGAGAATCTGAAGCCTAAGATGATGAAGATAATTTCCTCGCTGGAGGAATCCTGGAGTAGGGAGTCAGAGGTTTCTGACAGGCTTGCATATTTTGGCTAGCCAAACAAGGCAGCCAAAAGGACTGTTGCGTATCCGCCTTTAGGCAGCCTGAATTTTATTGTGCATTTATTCATTCCCTCGTGAATCTCATCCGGCCCGTATTCCCACTCGAGGCAGTCTGCCTTTAGCGCCATGTTTCTTTCGGTTCCCTCGCATGTCAGCCACGGTATTTTCCTTATAATGAAGTCCCTGAACGATATCCCCTCTTCATTCATTGTTTCCAATACGCTTTTCTTTATTTCAGGCTCGAATTTTTCAGGGTCTGTTGCAAACCCCACCATGGGGAATGGCTTTTCCTTTATGCATTCATGGGGTATGATCAAATCCTGATGGGCTATCTTGATGATTTTTCCGGTTCTCAGGAATGATGAAAGGCTTTTGTTGAATATGAGTGCCTGGTAGCTGTGCACGTAAATCATGGCCATCCTCCTGTCCATTGATTGGAGATGCTTGATTGTGTCGGGGTCGAGTTGTCCCTTGATTAAGGCCTTTCCAGTCACGTAATTTGAGCTCCCGAATCTTTGCTCTCCAAAATAGTTAGGCACGATAGTTGAGCCTTTTGGCAGGTTTTCGGTGCTTTCGAGGTTCCTTACTGTGATTTTAAACCTGTTTCCAGCATGTGATCCAAGCGTTACAGGAACCGATCCTTTTCCTAAAAAGCATAGTGACATGTTTTCCAGCCTAATGTCCTTTGCCATTTCCGGGATCAGGTTTTTTATCGAAATCATCTGGGTTGATGTGGAATTTTTGTCTTTCATGCCCCCGTATCCTATCATGCCTGATTTTAGCTTCAGCTTTCTTGATATGATCTCAAGGGCCTTTGATGTATCAAGGCTCGTTTTCTTTAGGAGGAAGTATGAAAACCGGCCACCATCAAGGTCCGGTGGATTGTATTCCTCGTCAACGACGAAGTCCTCTGGCAGGTTTTTTATCGTGTACATGATTGCAGGGTTATCGCAAACTTTATTAAAATTTGCCGATTATTTGTTAATATGAAAAGCCCGGATTCTTTTTATCCTAAACTGATTGTTGCCGCTGCAATCCTGATCCTTGCCGCGCTTTCTTTTTGGCAAAGCCTGAAGTTTCTCCTGGTTGTCATGCTCCTGGTTGCAATTGCATCCATATCTACCTTCTACCATAATTTTTTCAGGAGCCCTGTTAATTTTGAGCTGATCAAGTTTTCAACGGTTGTTGCTGCAGTGGCATACGGGGTGGTTGCAGGCGTCCTTGTTGGGATAATATCTACCCTGATAAGCAAAATCGTGGGTGAGAAGCTTGATCACACTGCGCTTTCATCCGTTGTCGGAGTGGTGGCAATGGCGGTTGCCGCCCAATTTTTCAGGGATTCTGATATATTCTCCCTGGGGATTGGCCTGGTGGTTCTTTACCATCTGATAACAGTGCCAATCCAGCTTGCTTTCGGAAGGAACCTGCTTTATGGCGCCATATATGTTGGCTCAAATCTTCTTTTCAATTTCATAATCTTTTCAAGAATCGCGCCTTTCGTGATGAAAATAGTTTAATTTTTAAATGATTTTATTATCCTGATGATTACGAGCCTGTAGCCTAATCTGGATAGGGCGACAGCCTCCTAAGCTGTAGGTTCGGGGTTCGAATGGCATCTTTGCCTGAAAGTCCCCGCAGGCTCGCTTTAAAAATGAGTTTAAGGATACATGTCGAGGAAGGGGCCAGGATTTTCAGGCATTCCCTTGACAGGAAGTTTTCAGGGCATAAAAGGTTCAGGGGAACAGCTGCTGAAATATGCGGCCAGATAGTGAAAAAATGCTGGAATGGGACTTATTTGATGACCAGCATCGGTCATTTTTGCCAGTTCTATTCCCGTGATTTTGGCTTTTGCACGGAATCTCTGATAAATTTGGGCTATAGGAAAGAGGTGATCAAAACTGTGGAGTTTGCGCTTTCGAATTTCAGCCGGAACAGGGGTGTTGCTGTTGCTATAACGCCTGGAGGCTCACCTTTTGATTTTCCATTCTATGCGATCGATTCGCTTGCTTTTCTGATAAGAAGCCTTAGGCTGGCCAATTCCCCTGAAACCGTGGTGAGGTATCGTGAGTTTATTGACTCGGAGGTATCCAGGCTGTTTTCATTGGCGATTGACCGAAGGACAGGGCTTGTTACGGAAAAAAGGTTTTTTTCTTCCATCAAGGACTACGCAAAAAGGAAATGCTCATGCTATGATAACGTGATGATCGGGATGCTTTGCCAGGACCTCAAAACATTGCGAATCGAAAATCCTTTCAGCGAGTTTAATTATCGAAAGCTTATTCGGGATAATTTCTGGAATGGTTCATACTTCGAGGACGAGCTGGAGGGAAGCGGTTATGTTTCAGGCGATTCAAATATTTTCCCTTACTCTTCAGGATTGTTCAGTAGCAGCGGTATGATACGGAAGAGCGCGGATTCAATCTGCTCGGCAGGGCTTGATTTTCCGTTCCCGCTGAAATATGCGAATGCAAGGGCCAGTCAGAGGATGATAGCCTATGAATTATTTGTGAGGGGGTGGCAGAAGGATGCTGTCTGGTCCAATCTGGGCCCGATATTCATGCGCGTTATCTGGAATGCCAGGAAATCAGATGCAAGTGAATATATGGAGATGTACAGGAAGGTTATAGAAGCGCATGGGAATTACATTGAGGTGTTCGATCGTGACGGAAAGCCATTTAACACCCCTTTTTATCATGCTGATGAAGGCATGCTGTGGGCATCAATGTTTCTTGATCTTGAATTAAAAGCCCTTTAGGCCTACCGTCAGACATAACAATTCTACTGGTTTAGTTATGCCTGATTATATGTATTCAAATTTCTGATGGAACATCTCCACTTCCGGCAGGAATGTCTTCAGCTCAAGGTATTTCTTCATCATGCCCTGAAGCCTGTAAGCTTCCCTGTACAGCTCTTTTTTGTGGTCTTCAAGTGTTCTCTTCAGTATTCTTGCCTTGAAATATTGCTCAACGTATTTTAGGATTGGATGATCTTTCCACGCTCCTGACAATTCGGTTTCCAGGTAAGGCTTTATCATAATCCTCAGCTCCCCATGCTGGGCCTTTATTTTCTGTCCTTCCCTCATTATCTCGACATCCGTGATCTGGATGACATTGAAGTCTATGTCCATGTGGTACATGTAGTAGTTGCCCCCTAGAAAGAGCGGCTGCTTCCTGAGCCTCCACCAGATCCTTAGCTCGCGGTGCTGTGGGCTGAATGTTGTGCCTCTTCTTTCAAGATATAGTATTTCCATGTTTTCATGGTCTACGTTGCCTTTTGCGTCCTTCCATCCGTTTTCCATGAGCCAGTAATGGGTTACCCTGTATAGGTACTGCATGACCCACACATCCCTGTATATGATCTCCAGGTCAGGAAGTGTTATCCTTGAGTCGCCCATGATCTGATTTTCATGACAATAATTTATAAAGGTTTTGAAACCTCCTTCTTCATATGCTGATAGGGATTGTAGGGAAGCCTTCATGCGGGAAGAGCACCTTTTTCAAGGCACTGACCTTAGCAGACGTGGCCATAGCTTCATACCCATTCACAACCA
Organism: Candidatus Woesearchaeota archaeon; assembly: GCA_016180195.1. Taxonomy (GTDB): domain Archaea; phylum Nanobdellota; class Nanobdellia; order Woesearchaeales; family UBA10216; genus JACPBS01. The sequence goes on along the minus strand of JACPBS010000008.1, from coordinate 50,880 downwards.
TAAAGCCAAATAGGGGGGTGGGGCATGTTAGGGTTGGGTGTGCTGACAGGTTTTTCAATGTTCAGTGCAACCCGCGGGAAGGTTACTGCATTGGCGGGAACAGGTTTGTTCCAGTAGAGCTGCTTGATGTTGCAGGCCTGGTTCCCGGGGCGCATGAGGGGAAAGGCCTGGGAAACCAGTTCCTTGACGACCTTAGGCAGGCTCATGTGCTTATCCATGTGATAGATGCCTCCGGGTCAACAAATGCCCATGGGGAGGCTGTTCCTGAAGGCTCATATGATCCTTCTAACGATATCCTGTTCCTTGAAAAGGAGATGGACTTGTGGTACCTTTCGATCCTTAAAAGGCCTTGGGAAAAATTCTCAAGGCAGACTTTCATGGAGCACCAGAAGCTGGATATTGCCATATCAAAGCAGTTTTCCGGGCTTAATGCCAATGACAAGATGGTGGGTGCCATTATTGAAAGGCTTCATCTTGACAGCGAAAACCCAACAAGATGGTCGGAGAATGACCTGGGGTTGTTCGCGACCGAATTAAGGAAAGAAACAAAGCCGATTATAATTGCAGCCAACAAGGCCGACTCTTTGGTCGCCCAGGCAAATATAAAAAAGCTGTCTTCCGACTTTCCCGGTTATACCATCGTGCCTTGCAGTGCGGAGTGCGAGCTCGCATTGAAGGAGGCATCTAAAAAAGGGCTTATAGTTTATATTGCAGGGGAATCAAGCTTCATGATGCTGGATGAAGGAAAGCTTAATGAGAAGCAGAAAGCTGCGTTGAAGTTTGTGGAAGACAGGGTTCTTTCAGTTTACAGTGGGACAGGAGTTCAGGAAACCCTTAACAGGGCTGTTTTCGATGTGCTTGGATGCAAGGCTGTTTTTCCTGGTGGCGTCAACAAGCTTTCTGACCAGTATGGCCGGGTTCTCCCGGACTGCTTTCTCATGCCTGGTAATTCCACAGCTCTCGATTTTGCCTTCAGGATACATACTGATATAGGGTCAAGCTTCATTCGGGCAATTGACGTAAAGAGGAGGCAGACAATCGGCAAGGAGCATGTGCTTCAAAACGGGGATGTGATTGAGATAATCAGCGGGAAATGAAAAGACCAATAACTATTTAAATCCATGTTCTTCTTTTTGTTTATGGCATCTGTTAAGCTCATGGTGTTGGATGTATTGAAGCCGCATGAGCCCTCTATTTTAGAGCTTGCCAAGAAGATCGGAACTGTCAAGGGTGTTGAAGGTGTTGATGTTACGATAATGAGCGTTGACAGGAAGGTCGAGACCGCCAAGATTACTCTTGAAGGATCTGATTTCAACTATGAGAGCATTCTTAAGATCATCAATGATTATGGTGCAACGGTGAAGAGTATTGACAGGGTTTCAACAGGCAAAAAACTGATAGGCAGCTAAAACATGCTTTCTTTAATCAGGGATAAGTTAAGGCTCTTAAAGGATTATAACAGGATTGCCAAGATTGATGTTATTGCAAGAAGGTATTTTGTCATGAATGCTTTTGACGGGGTGCTTGCAATACTTGGGATCCTGGTTGGAAGCTTTATTGTTGGCTCAGGCAAGGATGTAGTTATAAGCACAGGGCTTGCAGCAGGCATTGCCATGGGTGTTTCCGGTGTTTGGGGTGCTTATCTTACAGAGCGTGCAGAGAGGCAAAGGGAGCTTCATGAGCTTGAAAGGGCAACGTTATCAAAACTCAAGGAGACCAAGATTGGGAGGGCTGCATCGGTTGCTGTCCTGGCTATAGCCACAATCGACGGGCTTGCCCCTTTTGCTGCGGCAACATTTATCTTGTCCCCTTTTCTTTTCTTCGGCTCAGGGTTACCCCTAAAGTCTCTTTATGTCTCTTCCGTGATTATAGCTTTTTGTTCCCTGTTCCTGCTTGGAACTTACCTTGGCAGGATCTCGAAGGAGAATATGGTTAAGACCGGATTGATCATGATTTTTGCAGGCATACTGTCCGCTTCCATCAGTTACTTGTTGCTTGGCGGCAGATCGCACATATGAAAAAGATACCTGGAGAAATTGTCATCAAGGAGGATTTTGAAAGAAGGTATAGGTCAATTCTTGGAGAAAAATATGATGAATTCATGGAGCATTCAACCTCATTTCTCGACCGCAGCATTAGGGTCAACACGTTGAAGATCGGGGTGGATGGTGTTAAGGAAAGGCTTAAGGATGAATGGTCCCTTACCCAGATTCCTTGGTGCAGGGAGGGCTTTTGGATAAAGGGGAAAAGGCTGGATATTGGGAACTTGAGTGAGCATGTTCTTGGCTATTTCTACGTTCAGGAAGCTGCAAGCATGATACCTCCGATCGCTCTTGATCCTCGGCCAGGCGAAACAATTCTTGATCTTTGTGCAGCTCCTGGAAGCAAGACTACCCAGATTGCTGCAATGATGGAAAATAGGGGGGTTCTTGTTGCCAATGAGCTTAGCGGGGAAAGGATAAAGGCACTTGGGCTTAACCTTAACAGGTCAGGCATTACTAATGTTGTGATAACCCATTCCGAGGGGAGGCAGCTACGCCAGATTATTTTTGATCGGGTTCTTGTGGATGCGCCGTGTTCAGCTACCGGAACCGTGAGAAGGAATTTGCGAGTGCTTCAGCAGTACAATTATGGCACGGTCAAAAGGCTTGCCTCGATTCAGAAAGGGCTGCTCAGGACTGCATACAACCTTCTCGCTGAAAATGGTGTTCTGGTTTATTCAACCTGCTCCATGGAGCCTGAGGAGGACGAGGGCGTTGTTGATTATTTGCTTGAAAAGGAGCCTGATGCAAGGCTTGAGAGGATTGACCTGGACATCAAGAGGTCTCCTGTAATTGAGGAGTTCGATGGCAAAACGTATAATCCTGAGGTTAGAAAATGCCTCAGGCTCTGGCCACAGGATAATAACACAGAAGGTTTTTTTGTCGCTAAGTTCTTGAAGTGAATGTTTATCTTTTCAGGAGATACTGTCAAATGGTTCGATAGCGATACACAACCGCGCCGGGTTTGCCTCACGACCATCTGAATCACAGCAAGTGTGGAAGTGCGATCAATTAAGTATTAATTTCTTCATCTGGTCGATTTCCTTCTCGCTTACTGCGCAACCGTCCAGCTTTACCCCCCAGAGGACGCTGTCCAGGAGGCGGGCCTTGAGTTCCGGGCTCGGGTTCTTGCACCTGTCAACATACTTGTCTATAAGTCCAAGCTCGTAGGCAACAGCGACAAGCTCCACCGACCTCAACACCCTTATTCCCTTTGCCATCTTTGAAAATTCCTCAAGGCAGCCTTCATTGACTTTCACCTTTGTGTGAAGCTTGGACTGCATGTGGTGCGCTATCCTCCTCGGGTTTTCTATGAGGTCCCTTGTTGTGCGCTCATCAATAAAGGCTGCTTCTGAATCCATTATCTTTGAAAGGGCAAGAGTTGACATTTCCCCGATATGGACTATGTTGACACCAGTTCCTTTTGCCGAGAATGTGCTGTTTGCAAGCGTTAGCATTTCTTCCGCCATCTTCCTGATGCGCTCATCTTCTGCTATCTTGATTATTCCGCAGTCTATCTCGCCCCTTACCTGAAGCGCCTCGAATTCAAACCTTTTGATGGTCAGGGGCCTGTCAACCAGCTCGTTCATTACCGGCTCTGAAATGTAGAATTCCCCTGAGAACCTTTTTTTGAGGGGCTCAAGAAGCCATAGCAGGTTGTTCATTGTTAGGCTTATTACAGGGCCTGCATCGAAGACAACGGATCTCATCTTGAAAAAAGCTTCCTCGCGAAGTTCAGCCTTTCCCGCACGTTGTTAAGCGGCTGGCCGTAATTGTCCACTATCTGCGTCTTGCCTATGTAATTCATGAGCTCCCACTGTGAGATTCCCAGGAGGCTTGATGCTTTTGCTATGGAAATGCCATGGGAATAGAGCTTTGAGCCTTTCTTAACCTGTGCTTTCTCCATGACGTCCTGGACGTAAAGCCTGAACTTTGAGTCAATGGTGGAGATTTTTTCTGAGATTTTCCTTATGATTAGCTTGTATTTCTCCATTTCCTCTTTTTCGAGATGCTTGCGTGCATGATGCAGATAGCTCCTGAAATCGCCTATCCCTGAATTTCCTGTCCTTTCACAGATCTTGAACAGCGAATATATCACAACCGCTATAGAGATTGAATCCTCATCCTGGAAGATGGATGAGTTGTGTATCGTGTGGTCGCTAAGCTCTCTTAGCTTTGATGCATTCCCTTCAGATATGCAGTCTTCAGCACCCTTAAGGACTTCAATGATATCCTGCTTTACGACCGGAATCATTGTGTGCTCTTTTCAGTTTGCCATTTAAAAAAGTATTTATACGGTGGCTTTGATGTATGGGCATGGAAATAGTCTCGCTGACTTTCGTTTTCTTTTTTGCAATTATTTCTGTTGTATTCTTTCTTATTCCTGGTCGCTCAAGGATGCTCTTTCTGGTGGCAGCATCACTTGTTTTCTTCATCGGTAGCGGACTCTCGATTTTGGCCATTTCTGTTTTTGCGAATTTTGCCGCGGCTTTTCTGGTTGAGAGGCTGAATGGTAGGGAAAGGAATTTCGCTTTCTGGTTTTTTGTGCTTTTGAACGCTGCCTGCCTTTTAATGTTCAAGCTCATTTCAGGGAATCTTATCAGTCGTTTCGGGCTCCTCCTGCCTTTGGGATTGTCATTCTATACTTTGACCCAGGTTGGTTACCTCGCTGATGTTCATATGGGCAAGATAAAGGCTGAGCGGGATTTCCTGTGCTATGCACTGTACGTGTCGTTTTTCCCAAAGCTTATCGCGGGCCCGATTGAGAGGGCTGAAGGGATGTTCAGGCAACTTAGGGAAAATGTTGGGTTTGATGGTCCCCGAATATCATCAGGCCTGAAGCTGATGTTGTTCGGGTTTTTCAAGAAAGTAGTGGTTGTGGGCCTTTTCTCAAGGCTGGTTGATCCTGTTTACAATAATGTATGGGCCCATTCGGGGCCTGATTTCCTGATTGCAACCTTTATTTACGCATTCCAGATTTACTATGACTTCTCTGCTTATAGCGACATAGCGGTTGGTGGGGCGAGGGTATTCGGGATTAATCTCATTCAGAATTTCAGGCTTCCTTACTTTTCATCGTCAATATCCGAGTTCTGGAGAAGGTGGCATATCTCCCTGTCTTCGTGGATCAGGGATTATTTGTATATTCCACTTGGGGGCAGCAGAGGATCTGCAGCAAGGCGTGTTTTGAACACTCTTTTTGTTTTCATGGTAGTCGGGTTGTGGCATGGAATCACGCTGACATTCGTTATTTGGGGCCTCATGCATGGATTGTTTGCGTCGATATCAGGCATAGCCAAGCAGGTAAGGGTGCCTCATCTAGTAGCTATTCCCGGCACGTTCATCCTGGTTAGCGGCGCATGGGTTTTCTTCAGGGCTAACAGCCTTAATGAGGCTCTTCTCATTTATTCAAGTCTGTTGACTGGATGGGTTGGAGTCAGTGAAGTGCTTGTGCAAGTTAACTCCACTTTCGGTCTTGCCGAGATCGCAATAGTAGGCTCTTTGATTCTGGTCATCGAATTCATCCATTATTCTGCTGAGTCTAACAAGGTCTTGCTTTTCTCTATCCCAAGACCAGTCACATGGCCTGTATATGCGGCAATGATATGGGCTGTCCTGATATTCCTGATGTCCGGCTTGTCTTCGGGCGGTAATTTTATCTATGCGAGGTTTTGATAATGTCTAAAAGGTTTTTTGTTGAGGGCGCATTGTTCCTGGTGCTTCTTTCGATTCCCCTGCTTGCGCCACTTGCCTTTCCAGGGGCTTTTAGCAAAAGTGCTGCAGGGGCCCTTGGGTTCTCGGGCAAGGTTGACATGGGCCCCTTCTACCCGAATTCGTTTCTTGAAAAGGAGGATGTCGGGGACTTGGGGTATAACACCCAGTACGCTATTAAGAAGAAGGTTGTGTGGCAGACTGACCGGTACGGGTACAGGAACACGCCAACAAACAGGAGCGTTGATGTTGTCATTGTTGGCGATTCATTTCTTTTGGGCTACAAGCTAAGCCAGGATGAGATTCTTTCAGAGGTCCTGAAAAGGAAAACTGGCCTTAATTTCTATTCGCTTAGCCCTGTTGACATGGACAAATACTTGTCATCCGAAAGGTTTGAAAATAGTCCTCCAAGGGTCGTAATATTTCAAGTTGTGGAGAGGAATTTGTACAGCCTGGCAGCCCACAACTTGAGCTATGATGTGAAACAGAGCAGTGGCTCTGCCTCGTATTTTCAGGTGCAGATCGACAAGGTCAGGAAGATGAGCGCATTCAGGTACTACCAGTCCATGGATTTGTGGGGGCTTTTCAGGAAAAACAAGAGCGCGAAGCCCCCAAGCACTGTTAACCTGACCGATGACTTCTGGTTCAGGATAAACCCCAATACGCACGGATTCCTGATTAACCCTGACGAGACAAACACTAACCCGCTGCTTGTTAACCGGAAGAAAAGGATGCTTTTCTATTTTGAATCCATAAAGGCGTGGGAGTCTCCAAGATCGGTTGAAAACGCATCCTCGGTTATCGAGGCGTATGATTCTTATTTCAAATCAAAAGGGATCAGGTTTATTTTTCTCCCGGTCCCTGACAAGGAGACCGTATACTACGACTTCATGAAATCGGACATGTACTTCATGAACAAGCCAATAAGCATCAAGCACCCGAGGCCCACTATTCTAAGGGAAATTACAGGTAGATTGAAGCAGCGCAATGTTTCGGTCATAGATGTTGAGGCTGCTTTCATGAGCGCCAGGAGCAGGTCTGATGAGCATCTGTTGTATTTCAGTGACGACACTCACTGGAACGAGATAGGAGTCAACATGACCGCAGAGCTTATTGTTGATGAAATAAAGAAACTGAGGCCTTTGATAGAAGGGAAACTTGAATGACAAAAATTTGACCCCTCAATGGATTATGAAATCATTTTCTGGCTCATCTCGTCCCATTTTTCATCAATCACAGCAGAGATGACGCTGTCCTCAACTATCCTTAACTTGATTTTGTGGGGCGTGATTACCTGTGTGATGAATTTCCCTGTCCTGTCTCCGTATCCTCCGTGCCTGCTGGTAAAGGAATATTCGAGGACATGCTGTTCCGGGAACGATTCGAGTACCTCATGGCCGATCAGCTCCAGCCCTTCGCCATCAAATTTGAATGTTGGCGCCTGCCTTATCCACTGTTCAGCGAGTTGCTCAGCCTGTTCTTTTGTGATTGAGCGGCTGAAGGATATCATTCCAAGCAGGTTCTGGTTTAATTCTCTTATTTCTGGTGAAAGCTCATCCACATAATACGGGTCTATGACAACTTTTTTCGATGTTCCATTTTTAAGCTCAACTTCTATCTCAGCTATGCCAACATCGGTTACTCTGGCATCAACCTCCAGCTTTTCCTTTAGCGACATGAACTTCGCCTTTTCCAAGGATTCTACAAGTTGGTTATATTTTTCTTCAGGCAGGATTTTTTCCCGAACCAGCATAGTTGTTCCGTTTGATGCCTGTAATTCATATACTGATCTGCCTGGCTCAACCCTTAGTATCTGGACAGCAGCATCTTCAGGGACAAACCCGCTGTGGGTTTTGAAGCTTATTGTTGCTCCCGAATAATCAGTGTCCGCAGCCTTCTGGGCGCATCCCAGAAGAACCGCCATAATCGCCAAAATTGCTAGCTTCATCATGCCTTCTGGAATGTCATTGAAGTATTTAAATAAATTCATGGTTTCAATTTGGATTGAAATCTTCCCAAAGTAACAAAAATCCGCCGCTCGGAGCTATCCTCGGCCTAAAGGCACGAGGCTTTACGCTCCTCACTTCAATGGCGGATTTTTGGAACAATAAATTTCGCCCTAAAGGGCGGGGCTTTGAACCAAAGGCGAAATTTATTTGTAAACTTTAAATAATAGCTGCAAATACCTGTTGTGATGGATAAATTAAGCTTGCAGGAAGAACTGCTCGACCCATTCTCACAGACCGTAACAAGGGTGGTTGAGGATGTCGGGAGGGCAGTTGTAAGCATCGGGTCGGGAAAGGGCTCCGGGTCAGGTGTCATAGTTACCCCTGACGGGTATATTCTGACTAACAGCCATGTAATTGACAGCAGGGACAGGATTTCAGTTTCCCTTACTGACGGGAGGGTGCTTGAAGGAACCCTTGTTGGTGAAGACAGGATTTTTGACCTCGCGGTTATACGTGTTCACGACAGCTCAAGACTGCCATACGCGATTGTTGGCGATTCCTCAAATCTGAAGCCTGGGCAGCTGGTTATTGCAATTGGAAATCCTTTGGGTTTCCAGTCAACGGTCGTAACAGGGGTGGTGAGTTCCACGGGGAGAAAATGGCACAAGGAAGGAAGGATGGTGGAAAACATCATTCAGCACACCGCTCCCTTGAACCCGGGCAATTCTGGAGGTCCTCTTGTAGATTTTCTGGGCCACGTAATTGGAATCAACACCGCTATGATCCAGGGAGCCCAGGGAATCTGCTTTGCAATCCCTTCATCCCTCATCAGCAAGGTGCTTCCCCAGCTGTTGTCAAAAGGAAAAGTTTCGAGAGCGTTTATAGGCATTACTGTTGTTCCTGTAATGATCCATCCCGCAATGGCCAGGAAATTCGGCCTTGCTTCAAATCTTTGTGTCGCAGTTGCAGGAATAACAGAAGGGGGGCCTGCGGATTACTCGGGTTTGGTTGAGGGCGACGTATTAATCTCTGTAAATGGGCGCAACATAGCTTCTATTGATGACCTTTTGAGCGTGCTTGACGAGGATCTAATTGGCCGGAGCGTGAAGTTCAGGGTTCTCAGGGATTCTGCATTGATGGAAGTGGCCATCAGGCCGAGAAGTGGATGATTATTTTAGCTTGCGGAGGTTATCGGAAGTATTTGCCAAAACCCATGTTTTTTATCAAGTCTAGAAACTCATATGCTTCTGGCCCGTATGTCCATTTAGTCTATTTTCCTGCTTTCTTTTAAATTTTTTTTGGACTTGTCAACTAGAAAGCTTTAAATCCTGCCCATCTAAAAAAGGCAGATGAAGTATGTGTGGCTTTTCTTGGTTATTCTTGTTGCGGGCTGTCAAGCTAATAATCCTGGACAGGAAAGTGCTGATGAGCTTGCTGCAAGCCTTGAGGGTGAACTTTCAACAGCCTTAAAATCAGGGGGCATAAGCCCTGAAGAATATGCAAGGATCGATAAGGGAATTTCGAATTTGGAGGATTCAGGTTTTTCTCCCGAAAGAATTAATTCTCTTCGTGTTACGCTTTCCCAGCTTCAAGTCGGAGGACAGCGGGTTGAAGAAGACAGCGTCAATAAGTATCTTCAGCTTAAAGCTCCATTTTCTGAGATTCAAAGAGAAGTGTTGGATGCTGAAAGCAAGGGCGGCTACCTGGAGGCTGTCCGCTATAATGATATTCTGGACAGGCTTGAGGATTTGAGGGTCCAGGGATATCCTTCTAGCGAGATTGACAGTTTGATCACAATAATCAGCCAGCTAAAGCCGCCCAAAAAAAAGGGTAGCTGGGAACCTCCATCATCCTGCTCTGGACATGAAGTTATTTTTACAAGCTCTCCTGTCAGACTTGAAGATATTCATCATATTGTTCCTTTGGGCCAGATGGCTGGAAGCCATGTAACCCCGACTGATCACGGTTACATAATTAACAGTGATGAAAAGAATGTATTCCCTGTCGATCTCTTCTCCCCGGCTGACGGATATGTCCTGGAGATAGGAGCCTTTGACACCCCGAACAATTACAGGCTGGTTTTGTGGCATTCATGCACCGTTGCCACCATATACATCCATGTTTACGAACTCGCTCCTGAAATTCTGGCGGTTACCGGAAACATCCCTCCCGGTGGTCATTGGGCAGGCGAACAGGGCCCAAAAAACGCAAGAATCCTGCCAATCCAGGTCAAGGCTGGGCAGTTTATAGGTAAGATCAAGGGAGGCGTTGATTTTAGCGTCCACGATACTTCAGTCAACCTTTCAGGGTTTGTTACCCCTTCTCTTTATGATGCCGAGCCCTGGAAGGTCCACACTGTTGATTTGTTCGGTTACTTTGCAGGTCCTCTAAAGTCAAATCTGGAGGCCATGAGTTTGCGCAGGATTCCTCCTGTTGGCGGAAAGATAGATTACGACATTGATGGCAGGTTGGTGGGCAACTGGTTTATTGAAGGCACAGACTATAAGGGAAATTCAACTTCCTGCAATTATTATGAATGCCACCTGGCAATAGCCTATAACAATGTAAACCCTGAAAATATTCGAATTTCATTTCCAAATTCAGGGATTAAATTTGAGGATTGCAGGGGTTGTGTTGGATCTTACCCTGTCAGGTCTAATAAGCCTGACCCTGCAACTGTTGGGGTTGAGACAGGGCTTGTAAAGTATGAATTGATTTCATTGGAGCGGGATGGCGCCTCTGAAGATAAGATTCTCGGAACATTCCTCGTCCAGATGATTTCAGGCCGCAGAATAAAAGCAGAGTTTCTTCTTGGAAAGAAAGCTGCCGAAGTTTCGGGCTTTAGCGGCTCTGAAAAGACCTATCACCGTGATTCCCTTGTTACTGATTAAAATATAGTAAAGCGAAATTTATTTAAAACATGGTTTCCCGGAAAAAACATGATAAAAACCTTTCTCCTGCTGCTAATTTTATTATTGTTCGGCTGCTCTTCTGCACAAAAAGTGCCAGAACCCGCTGTATTGGAAACACCCGAAATCAAGCAGCCTGCTGAAGTTATGCCAGGAGGGCAAATTGCTGTTCCGGAAATCAATGAATCAAAACCGGTCGAGAACATTGCCGCACCAGAACCTGTTGTTTTGAAAGAGCCTTACACCGCTAAGAAAGTCGAATGCAACGGCAAATTTTTCGATACACATTCACATTTCGAGGCAATGGCCAATCACGGCTCATTCGGCATGGAAAACTTTGAATTCAGTGATTTCGCTTCGGTGATGAAGGAGAATGGCGTTGGTTGTTCTGTTGTGTTTGTTGCCTCTTTTGATATGGACAAGGATTTTGATTCGATGCGTGATTCTCTCTCTGACCCCGGTGTAGGCTATGTGCCTTTCATGGAAGTTTTATCGGATGCAGATGCAGTTATGCAGTCATACATGGGAAAGGAGGATTCTTTTTTTGGGATTGGTGAGGTTGCATTTTACATGGGTCCGCTGAAGGGAACTTCTTTGGAGGACGACCCATGGCCTGAAATGTTTGAGTTTGCCGGGAAAAACAAACTTTTCATGATGATTCACATCACCGAGCTTCAGCTTGATGACCTTGAGCGCATGCTATCAAGGTATCCAGACACCAAAGTGATGTTGCATGGCTATGAGATCAAGAACAACCCAACTTTGGCCAGGCTTCTGAAAGAAAAAAAGAATCTTTACTGGACTCACGACTTGGCCACGATGCTTGATGGTTACATGTATAGGATCCAGGACAAGGACCAGTTCCTGCAATGGCTCGGCTCAAACAGGCAGGGATACCTGGTTTCATCGAAGAAGGATTTGCTGCCTCTGCTTGAAGCCGCCCCTGACCGTGTTTTCTGGGGAACTGATGTTGTGGCAGACTGGCACGTTGACCCGGCTGTCTATAGCCGACTGATTGATTTCAGCAACGACCTTGTGGCTTCGCTTCCTGAAGAGCACCGCGATAACTATGCCTTTGCAAATGCCAAGAGGGCCTTTGCGGATGCTGTTGTGTTCGAAAAGAACTAGCATTTCAATGCCATTTTTTCATAAGCCTTTGAGAATTCACCTGGAACAGGAGGCCCTCTCTGTCCTATCTTGAACCTTGTAAAGAAGATTTTGGACGCTCCTGCTTCCAGTGCCCCTTCCACAGACCCTTCTGCTTGTGATTCTGAACTGTACTCTGCCTCTGTGACCCAGATTGGCTTGTTCACCCCTTTCCTTTCCATGAGTTCCCTGAAGTTTTTAACATTGAGAGTGCTTAAGTCGCCCGAATTGATGTAGTGTATATTTGCTATGTCAAAATAATCCGCCCCTTTCAGATCAAGCACCCTTTCCCAGTACGAAATCATGTCCTGCCTTATGCCTGCTGCTCCTCCCTGTACGATCTTGCAGTCTTCGCAGGCAGGCCTTATTGCTTCTTTGCTGGCTTTCAGGATCAGGACGTATTCCTGTTCAGTCCCTTTGAAGAATGTTAGAGTGGGCTCCTTCATTTCAGGCTCGTTCAGGATCTCCCAGTATTTGATTGGAAACTTTAAGCCGGGCATGTCTTCTTTCCCATCCCCGTCGTACCGCTCAACAAGTCCTGTCAGGAACTTCTTGTAGTTCTCGTAGCTGCACGGAGCACACCTTGATTTTGGAATTAGCTGGTAGAATTGGTCTTCGCTGGAAACATCGCACCCGGTTTGGTGGCAGGATGCCTGGTCTTTTTCGGAGTATGGCCAGACTGTGCCCAGAAGCGCTACGTTGTTTTCCTGGGCTTTTTTAACCCAGTCATCTGTTTCATCAAACCCGTTCTTCTCAATCAGGTCCCAGACAAACGGGCCAGGATGGGGCCTTGCCCAGGCTCCGCCGGTTAAGGCTATTGTTTTTGCTTCTTCAGGAATTCCTGTCAGGAATCCAATGCAGTTGTTTTCTGGCAAGGCTATTTTTGCAGGGCTTTCCTGAGGCTTCGTTTCTTGTTTCAGTTGTTCCTGCTCAACCTCTTGTATATTTTCCTGATGTACCGTTCCCCTATCCTGTGTCGTGCACCCTGCTATCAGGATAAAAATGAAAAGCCAAACCTCCATGTGCGGTCTTGTAATATCCTTCATTTTAATTCTTGCACAGCTTCGTTAGCTCCAATGAGCCGTATTGTTCAAGCGTTGAATGTTGGGATTCCACAAAGAATACCTTTGACACTCCCGATTCCAAGGCGCCCCTAAGCGAGGATTCTGCATCAGAGGTTCTTATGACAGCCTCTGAAACCCATAATGGCTTGTTTATTTTATGCTTGGCAAGCAGTTCCCTGAATGTTTTTGCATTCAATGTTGACTTGTCCCCCAGGCCCACTGTTCCTCCTGTTGCTATATTTATGCCAACATAATGGACATCTGCTATGTCAAAATATTCTGCCCCTCCCAAGCTGAAAAATTTATCCCAGAATGACATGAATTCGGATTCGATCCCGGCAGCCGCTCCCTGTACGATCTTGCAGTCTTCGCAGGCTTCCTTTATTGTAACGTAGCTTTCCCTGATAACCTCAAGGTAGTCCTGTTCGTCTCCAACAAAAAAGATAACATAAGGGTCTTTTTTTATATCAGGCTCGCTGATTATAGACCAGTATTTAACGGGGATTTCAAGCCCGGGCATGTCATCTTCCCCATCCCCATCATACCTTTCTATCAGTCTCGAAACGAACTTTTTGTATGCTTCCATGTCTTTTGGCTTGCACAGGTAGTCATGCTCCTTTGCCCTGCACTTGGAATCGCCTCCCTGGTCCCAGTCTGCGTATGGCAGCAGCTCTGCAAACAACACAAGCCTGTCCTTTTGTGCAGCCTTTACCAGCAGGTCATGCTCGCTGAAATCATAAACACCTGGGGCGCGCTCAATGCTTCCCCACCTGAATTTTGGCCAGTTCATGTTCACCCAGCCTACACCCATCCCGCTAACAGTGCCTGTCTTGTTCAATGAGCCTATCTTGAAGCCTATGCAGCTTTGTTCAATTTCTTCAGGTATGTTCAGTTTTACCGGTGCTGCCAATTCATTGCCAAAAGGCTCTTGCAGCCGAGGCATGGATGGCAGTTCCGGAATTTCGTCATTACCAACTGTATTGTTTTCTATCGACAAATCCTCAGCAGGCAGTTGAGGCGGCGAAATATCCTTATAAAATTCATCAGCCTTCTTTTCGGGATTCAGTCCAGAGCAACCTGAAATAGAAAACAAAAGCAGCATAACCAATACAGCCTCTTTTCCCATCCTTCAAACACAATGCCCCAAGAATAAAAGGTTTTTGGATAAATAGTTACAAAGATGCAATCACAAAATACGCCGATACATTTAAAATCAAGCTTTTCCTAAAGAAAGGAGAGAATAGCCTGCTTATCGCAAAGCATCTCAAGGATATCAAGCCTGACAAGGGAAACGCCAACCGAGGAAGTCAAATAGCAAGATATTCCGCAATAAAAAATTACACTGAAAGAAGGCTGGATGATATTTTTGAGAACTCAAGGGCTGAATCTGTTTGATTTTGGAACAAAATGAGAAATAAAAAACAAGATGCATTTCTGAAGATTCTTAAAAATGGATTATCAACAGGATTCATCCTACAGCTTGCAGTTGGTCCTGTTTTCTTTTTCATTGTAAATCTTGCATTGCAAAGAACATTTCTTGATGGCATGGCAGGTGTTTTGGCAGTTACTATTGTTGACTTCTTTTACATTGCTTTGTCAATATTAGGTATTGGAAAGCTATTGGAGAACAAGAGGATTAAGAAAGTTTTTGGAATTATCAGCTCGATTGTACTGGTTATTTTCGGAATAATGATCATAAAGGGAGCAAGTGGCAACATTTCAATCGCCATTGACACAAATTCAGCCGGCCTGCTGTCAAGCTTCGCCTCTGTTTTTTTCCTTACCCTATCCAGTCCGCTGACGATTGTTCTCTTTACCAGCATATTTACAACAAAAACTGTTGAATACAACTATACAAAGAAAGAGCTATTTGTCTTTGGTTTTGGGACTGGATTAGCAACTCTCCTTTTCATGAGCTCTGCTGTAATTTTATTTTCCTTAATCAAGGCAAATGTTCCGGTGCTGCTGATCCAAATATTGAACTTGATCGTAGGGCTTGTGCTCATTGGATATGGCGGGATGAGGTTTGCTAAGGCTTTAGCATCAAGTTCCAATGCAGGACATTAAAATAGAAAGATAACATCCCTGCCGGGCTATGGGAAAATGGTACCATACCCGGCATTAATCCCTAAAAACAAAATCGATAGATATATAAAGTATAATTTACATACATAAACTAAAATGGACATATATAAACTTAACTTTACAACACTGGAACAGGAGGTTTTCTCCTTGCTCTGCCTAAGGGCCGGAGAGAAGCTAAGCCAGAGGGAAATTGCAAAATACCTGTATGTGTCACCTACAGCAGTAGCCAATTCGGTAAAAAAGCTAAAAGAGGGACGCATCATTAAGCTTGAAAAAACAAAGACAATAAATTTTATCTCCCTTAACATGGATGAGCAAAGGACCATGGAGCTGAAAAGGGTTGAAAACCTTAGAAACGTTTACATATCAGGGTTGTCTGAGTACTTGGAGAATGAGCTTCCAGGGGCAACTATAATTTTGTTTGGAAGCTACTCAAGAGGGCATGACATTTACACATCAGATATAGACATAGCAGTAATAGAAAGTAAGGACAAAATGCTTGAGCTTGAAAAATATGAAAAAAGCCTTAAAAGGAAAATAAATGTAAACTTCTACAATTCATGGAAAGACATGGATAAACACCTAAAAAACAACATTTTAAACGGCATTTTGCTGCACGGGAGCGTTAGCTTATGAGATATCTAAGGCCTTTTGAGGAATTCATAAAAGAAGGAACCATTAGAAAAGGAACCGGCGACAAAGAAAGGGCTAAAAGCCTCATTATCGAGGCTGAAAGAAAAAAGGACTCAAGCAAGGAAGTCATTTTTTAATCCAGAAGAAAAAGATGAATCAGTAAATGCTTTTTGTTCTCATCAAGGATTGTTAAAGCCCTTCAAGACTTTGAATATGAGGCAAAAGCCGAGCTAAGAAAGTCAAAGCTGATACAATCAGGGTTACCAGAAATAAAAAAGCTATCCCATAAAACCATATTTCATATTTCTGATGCCTTCAGGTCATACATAATGACACTCCTTTATGGAAACCAATACAATAAGCCATTAAAGGAAATTATCAGAGGGTTCCTGTTTAACCTGTTTGATAATCATGGCTTTCCAAGCCCATTGTTCATTGTAAATACGCCAGATGAGCGAATCCATAAGGAAATAAAGGAATTCAGCAAATTGCTGCTTGAATACAGCCACTTATACTCAAGACAGCCAGAGTTTTTGATTATGAAGGCACCTTTCAGAACTTCAGAAATCGATAAAGAGGTAGAGGAAGCTGAGCAATTTCACAATGATGAGCTCCTTAGAAGAGCTGAATCAGAATTAGAACAAGAAGGAGGACAAAAGTAGAAGAACGCTTGATTACGGCCTATTTTATACCCTAGGGTAAGATGCCCCTACCGGGCAGAAATCTTGTATTTTAATGCCCTTATTTTACTTTTTCTTTTATACGCAAGGCTTCTATTTAAATTTTTTGTCGCCTGAAATTTGAATTGTGCCTGGTTTCCGCTCAATATTTTTAATAAGCTTGATAGTGAGGTCGCTTAAAAAAGATTCAGATATGATTTTTAAATCAGACTCCGAAAAAAGAAGAAAAGCCAAAAATCGGATTTTAGCATTCTCTTGCATCATCTGTTGAGTGAAATCAGGAAATTCATGTTTAATTCTGAAATTTATGTAACCTACGAATTTGGGATCTCTTATGAGCTCTTTCCATCCTTTTTCAAACAAGTAGATAATTTCCTCTCTTTGTTCCACTGTTTTAGTTTTGGATTTGATGAAATAATCAAGCTCTTCTTCTAACTTTTTATTGTTCAAAATATACAAATTAAGAAAATATCTCTCAAGATTGAGAAATAAGCTTGCATTAAATCTCTCATTAAAATATATCCAGTTTTCAATCAGTTCATTTTCCAATGTCCTCAAGAAGGCGTCAAATAAACCAAACCTTTTAAGAGAATTTAGGTAAAAATATGTTTTAAAATAATCTCTCACTTCTTTCAATTCAAAGAAAATTTCAATTTTTGCTATTGAAGATTTTCTAATTGATTCAAATTGAAATTGCGATGCTGATTGAAAAAAATAAGAAATAAACGGATTTATGTTTGCTTTATAACATGGAACTATTATGTTTCTATGAACATTTTTTCCGTTTTTATTTTTATATACTTGCTCAAGTTCCATTTGTTGACATTCTAACCAACCCTTTCTTTTAAATTTTTTTGAATGTCTCCCAACAGAAGAACTGACGCTTTTAATGGGTTTTTTGCTTCTTACTTTAAACTTTTTTTTCTCCTTGAGGTTCTCAGTCACTTGGTTATTTGTCTTCCAACCTTCAAAATATTGTAAAAATGCCAAGTCTTCCGACGCAGAAAGTATTGGCTTTGTAGCTTCTTGCTTGAAATCTTTGTACCTACCCATTATTTGGGAAAGAACATTTAATAATTATAAATAATTTTCCATAACCGCATGATAAAGTCCATATCAATTTCAGAACACCTCAACCAAAAAGTTGAGCTCTATGCAAGGGAAAACGGACATACTTTTTCAGGTTTGGTCACCCTTAGCCTTGAGAGGTTTCTACTTGAAAAGGGAGCCATCCGAAAATGAAGTGGGTCACAATCCTCTTGGAAGAGCTTGAAAAGGAAGAGGGCTTTGAGAAGCCCGAAGAACAAACCACAGTACCAACGTAGGTCTGTTTCTTCGGTTCTTAAAGATATATAGAAGCGTCATACAATGATAGCTACAGCTATAATCACACAGGGAAACAGACAGCAGGTTGTCTGTGTAAGACTTTCTGCCAGAGAGTATGCTCTGTTGAAGGAAGCTGCTGACAGGTCAAAGTTAACGGTCTCTCAAGTCGTTAGACGGGCATTAAGTTACGAGGTGATCAGATGATACCATGGCATGTTAATGCAAAGTGGGGGCAGCTGCAGCGTTTGGCAAACAAATTCGGGGATTTCAAGCTGGCTCATGCTAAATTAGTTGACGGGAACTCTATTTGGAGCCTGCGCCATAGTGTGATGGAACTATGGCATTTGGATGACCTTTTCCAAGAAGTCCAGCTTTACAAGGCACATTACGTTCCAGCCTGGTGGTTTGTTGAAAAATCCAATAATCGTTCCCTATTTGAACCAGAACTTTGCCTTGATCTTGAGAATCCCGATCTATACTCCCAAGTTCTTGAAAAACTGCTTGGGCAATGCCTTGTTTTTTCCTCTTACCGGACTGGCAGCAGAGGGTTTCACTTTAGACTGATTATGTCTGATTTCCCATTGATGACCCCTGAAAAAAGGAAGAACCTACGCAGAAGGCTGACGCAACACTTTGGTTGCGATGCTTTGAAAGTCAGTGAAAATGTCTTGATAGCTCTGGAGGATGCGCCTCATTGGAAGACAGGGCGACCAAAAGAACTTGTATTCTCAAACGAGGGAGGGGGTGAAAATTGAATAATGCAGAAGAATTAGCAAAAGAAATTAGCGAGGAGGAAAAGAAAGCAAATGAAATCCAAAACTTAAGAGAGGAGATAGAAAAAAATAAGAGTAAAGTGCCGTTTATCTTGGCACGGTACTTTCTTGCAAAGTACGAAATACTCACTCTCAGCGACAATAACGAAATTTTCGTATATTACGAGGGCATTTATGGAGGGTCAGGAGATAAGCGCTTAGCAGCTGAAGCAGAAGACTTGCTCGGCGAGCTTTGCAGCAGTTACTTAGTAAACGAGACATTGGCTCATATCAGGCGCAGCACATATAAAAGTAGAGAAGAAATTCAAGAACCAGAAGATAGGATTTGCCTTGCTAATGGGGTGCTTAATTTTCAAACAATGTGCATTGAAAATCATTCGCCAGAATACATATTTTTTAACAAGCTTCCTGTTCATTATGCTGAGTCTACTGATTGCCCTAAAATAAAAAAATTCCTGAAAGAAGTGGTAACTGAAGCAGATGTGCCGGCTTTGCAAGAGTTGGCAGGATATTGCCTTTTTCCGAAATACCCCATTCACAAAGCCATACTTTTAACCGGCACAGGAGCGAATGGGAAATCAACATTTCTCAGATTGTTGAAAAACTTTTTGGGATCACAAAACTGCGCCAGCATTCCTCTTCAGCAACTTGAAAATAACAGGTTTGCACCAGCAGGCTTATTTGGAAAAATGGCTAACATATGCGCAGACCTGTCTGCCAAGGCATTGCTGGAAACGGGAACATTCAAGATGGCTACGGGGCAAGACTTGCTTCCCGGGGAGAGAAAATTTGAGCATTGCTTCTTCTTTGAGAACAAGGCTAAGCTTATATTCAGCTGCAACTATATACCGAGAAGCCCTGATGACAGTGATGGCTTTTTCAGGAGATGGCTAATTGTTGATTTTCCGAACAAATTTGTAGGAAAAGAAGCCAATCAGTGCCTAATAAATACACTAACGACTCCAGAAGAGCTTTCCGGATTCTTGAATTTCTCCCTGGAAGGACTGAAAAGATTGCTCCAGCAACAGGACTTTTCAAACGCTGCCAGCATAGAAAGAACTAGGGAAGTTTACCTCAGAAAGAGTGATAGCGTAGCCTCTTTTAGAATGGACAGGATCCTTGTGTCCAGTGAAGACCATGTTCCAAAAAAACTACTCTACACAGAATACACCTCATACTGCAGAGAAATGGGCTACCCTGCGGTACCTGAGAACACTTTCCATAGACACCTCCAAAAAATTGTCAGAATCGAGGATTATAGACCTTCACTGTGGATAAACGGGAAGCAGGAGCGAATCCAATGCTGGAAAGGCATTAAAATTAATACTCCAGGCAGCCCTGACAAGGTTGACTTGGCTGACAATGCAGATGTCAATAAAGTCAATGATGTCAACCTTACTCCTTATTTAAAAGAAGAGGCAGTTGAGGATGGCATTGAATGGACCGAAGCTGTTTCCTACTATTTGCCTTGCTCGGCTAAAGATTGTGGAAGCTATGAATGCAAAATGACAAAAGAGGGGAGACCCCTGTGCCAAGAACATTGGAAGCGGTGACATTCAAGTTCATATATGAAATCTGGAAATTTTCCAATAGATTTCGGAAAAATAAGCATGACAAAGCGATGCATTGAAAAAGCTAACGGGGTTAACATAGGGGAGTCTTACCTCCCAAGAAAAGAGATAAAGAGTTCTATGAGTGGACAAAGGAAATTGTCATTAAATCAGGATTGGACCTGCCATTAACTCATACAGTTGGGGGTACTAATGACCATAAATCAGTTCACATTGATTTTGAGGCTCAAAGCTGCTATCTTGGTGGGTTCAGGCTGTGGTTTATCTGCCCTGGTTGCTCTAAAAGCGTATACTCGCTGTACTTCCCAGAAGGTGAATTAGTCCTTTACTGCAGGCACTGTCTTAACCTGACATACCGGGATCGCCAAAAGAAGGGTTCTGAATTCTTTGAGCTTGGCAGACTTAACAGAAAGATGGAAAAGATAAGGAAAAAGGCGTTCGCCAAAGGAACGCACTTAAATACCAAAATAAGACTAGTTCCTATTTATCAATGGTTGGGTTATAAACCCCACTACAAATCCTAGAAAAAGCACATTTCTCGATTCCATAAACCCCTTATAAAGAACAGGTATTTAAATAAATCGTTAAACTTCACTAAAATACAAGATAATGTAGAAAGCGAATTTATAAAAAAGTAAGAAAATTTCATAAAACTTAATCTTTTTTTATTCATTCTAAGTTGAAATTACTTCTTGCTTAATCTATATCCTAAAATAACACAAAATATTTAAAAGTAATACTTAAGTATACTTAAGTAATGATAATGAAAGAAATAATACTTAAGAAACCTACGACTATTACTTTCAACAATGAAAAACTACGTGTTAAACCACTAGTGATTAGGACAAAAATTAAGGCACAAAACCATGGCGGTGCCAGAATAACTGTATCTCAAGATTATGCTAAGTATGAAGCTCTTATTTTCATACTGGAGGGGACAAAAAAATGAACCATCTCACTAAGCTGGAAGCTATATGGAAGGTGAAACATTCTGAGTTGTTTGAAGAAATCTTTCAACACTGCAAAGAATGGAATGAAGCTAAGCTCTGTAGTTGTATGGATAGCGAATGTTTAGATGGGGAGTTTATTGTCTGCAAGCACCTACAAAAAGATAGGACCAAAAAATTTGGTCCAAGAATAAAAAAACAATTTAGAGCGGCATTGGTAATCTCCAGTGCCGAGTTAAATAATGCTCTAAATCATAGACTGGACTAGCTCAACAGCATCCTTTACCTCATCTGTTTCAAAATAAGCTCGAGGGTCTTCTCTTCTTGCAAGAGAAGTATAGATGTCAATGCAGACGTCATTTATGGTTCGCAAAGTGTGCGCAGAGCTTGGAACCGTTGCCTTTCTTTGTCGCTCATAAGACCTTGCTACCAGCTCGCAGCTCCTGCCGGTATGAACAACACATCCACATACACCTACGTCTATAATTGGCACGTAAATCATTTGTCCCCTATCTAGCTGAACAATTCTTTCAATAGGTGCGTCCTGCCGCCCAATTTTGGTTTGGAAGCTGAAAAGGTCAAATCCGAAAACATAGTAAACAAACGACCTTATGTAGTCCCTTTCAAGCCTTGTTCTCGGGTTTATCCAAGAAACGTGTCTGATGACGGCATCATTGGGACGGTCTCTTATGTAGGACATGATAAGCGCTTCTGTTTCTGAGTTGAAACCTCTGCTTATGAAACCAACCAACTTTATTCCAATTTCCAGACAGTGCTCATAAAGTGCGATTAATTTTGTTATGTCCATGTGCATGTCAAATACAGGCATTGCAGTCTTGTTCTTGGCAGCCAGCGAGATGAGCTCTTTTGCTTGCTGGATTCTAATGTTGGGTGTGAGGAATACACGTATCACTTTCAGGTTTGAATCCTTCTGAGCTTGTATTATGTCCCTAACCTGATCAAAAGAGAGCTGTTCCCCAGCCGGAAGAATGGCCATTAGCAAGTTCAACCCATTGGAAGATATCTTTTCATCGATTGCTTCTGCTGTAATCCTTGCCGGCTCTAGCAAAATTTCAGTTATCTCTGTCCCAAGGGCGCTCTCACCAAGGTTAAGGACATCTAAATGATTTATGTTTGTACTTGTTATCGCTTGCTTTGGGAACTGCTCAATGAAATAATCATCTACCTTGAGTGTTCCGAACCTCAATCCATTTACATTCTGTACATTAATACTAACTATAGTCATGATCTATCATCTCCGTAAATTTTTTATGATGTGCCTCATGAAAATTTTTGCAAAATCAAAAATGCAAAAAAATATAAAGGAGTATTCCCGCTTCAGGTTATGCTTAGTAACTGATGAGGCGGCGGGTGCTGTCCTCCAATGGGTATCTCCGCTAATTCAGTTCTTCCCCATGTTCTCACCACCCACCTTAGTTATAAGGAACCTGTGAATACTCTTTTTTACCTCTTCGCACATTTTATCTTCCATCCTTACTGCTGCAAGAGGGTTCATCTGGTAGTATTTCCCTTTGGGAATACTTTCGCCCTCTCCGTGTTCATGGACAAAAACAATCTTCCGCTTAACAAGCTCTTGAAGTCTTTTTTGCAAAGTTGACCTATCGACCTTGATGAACTTCAGCAAGTCTTTGATTGTGTTTGAAGGAGCGCTTAGCATATAGTAAACCACATTGTCATGGAGTAGGTCTTCAACTTCTCCTTCATAGCCCAAAGCGGAAACAGCATTCTCAAACGACACATCATCAACTTTGTCTTTACCTTCTTTAAATGCAAACGTAAGAGAACCATCTACTATAATCAAAAAAAGCCGGGGGTTTCTTTGTGAGGTATCGAACGCATGAGTAACGCCTGCCTCGTTAAAGGTGTTGTAATAGTCAAAAGGTTCTTCGGCAAAACTGTAGCGCTCCGTTCTCTTCTTGACCAACTCAATCATGTGCCCATAGTTGAGACCATCAAGATAAATGACCTCGTCGAAATATTTAATGAAATCAGGCACAACACTCATAACGTATGACCACCCAAAAATGTCCCAAGTAGTTATTATGACAGACTCGCTCACTTTACTGGAGAGTGTCTTAAGCGGGTCTTTGCGGCTTCCATCGTTTTCTGGATAGTATCCAAAGTGGGCGTCGTCGAGGAAAATTATGCCTCTTGTAAGCCCTTTTATTGGAAGCCTGTCTTCCAGATATTTAGCGTCACCGTACTTAGCCCCGAACTTTATCGCGAATTTCAAGTTTCTAGCAGTCGACAGACCCGAATACATTTCAAGCTTCTCGAACAGTTGGTTAACAAGAGAGGTTTTCCCAGAACCAGATTTGCCTACAATGGCAATGACCTTGTTGGGCACTTTCAATTCGGGTCCGCTGTTGATGTGCCTGGCTACATGCCTGAATAGCTGTAGCTTTTCCTCATTATAGTTCACGAAAAGCTTATCATCAAAAGGGTCGTCGTCTAACAACGGTCTTAATTTGAACTTTGCGTAAGGATCAGCTTTTCCAAGGGCTCCAACTTCTGCTTCAATTTTCTTGAACTCATCATATTCACTCATCACAGTTCACCATGAATTCACTATGAAAGTGATTACCTATTTATAAATGTTTGGGAACCCGGAACCCCGGAAATATTCCGAAAAATATAAATACTTAATGGTTAATTCAACCCTTAATGGTTAAAGAATATTTATTAGGGGTGAATAATGGTTAGCATAAAGTTTCTAAGAACAGACCAATCTAACCCAGTAAAATGTGGTAGATGTAATTCAGAATTTGACTTCTCACGGAACAAAGCCTGTCCAATGTGTAACTTCGGTCCTCATCTGTTTTTAATAAATCCTGAGCACTCACTTACTTCTAGCCCCTCTTTAAGTACTACTGCCAATTTATCGGGTCTTCCTGAAGGACACCCTATAATTTCAGAATTCACCAAACTAATGGGTTCATGGGGAATGTTTAACAGCTTTTTTCCAGGAAAAGCAGTTCTCAGGATAGTGTCGGAACACTCTTTAAAAAACAAAGCAGGGGCAAATTTACACGCGGTAGTAGAAGATCTTTGCAAATTGTCAGCAACGACACACATCGGTTCAAAAACACTGTCAAAGTTCAGAGGGTTCCCAAGCAATCCAAACAATCCTTCAGCCAAAGGTAGATTGGTATGGCACTTTATCAGAACTTATCATGAAATGGGGCTTCTTACAGCAAAGGATGAAAAGGGTGTAAACATAAGCAAAATACCCGATAAAAATTGGGAAAAAGTATTTGTCATGCCAACATCCCAAGGTTTTGCTTTTGCAAAATTGAACAATACACTCCTTGATGAAGGAAAAGGAATTCAAGTGTTGACTGATGAAGAAAAAAAACTAATATTAAAACACCTTAAAGAAATTGATTCAAACGACTACAGAGAATATACTGTTTTGAATGATTTTCATAAATTTCTTAGCAGACATAAGAGAAATAAAGATGAAATTTACGCTTGGTTTGAGCAATACAAACCATTTCTTGATTCAATAAATGTTTGGAGTAGAAAAGCCAAAATCGGGAACCAGAATCAATTTCAAGCCCAAATAAAAAACCTTTCAGCAACGTTTGGTTCAAGTAAAATAGCTTTGTTAAGGGAACTTGGTGCAATCACCGATAAAAGAGACGATTATTCAGTTATTGGAGACCTTAAATGAAAGAACTTCTAGTTCAATTAATGGACGCCGAGAAATTAACTGTAGAGATTGTTGAAAAAGTCGTAGAGCAAATGGAAGAGAAAGGGTGCAGTTGGAGAGATTTGGGAGATATTGAACAAAACCATGCGAGAGTAAACATTGTTTCCAATCCAGAGTCAACAATTATTGAAAGGATCACCAATGGTATGGATGCGTTACTTGAATTAAGCGCAATGAAAGATGGAAAAATAAAAAATGCAACTTCACCCAGAGAAGCGGTAAAGGGATTGTTAGACATAAAAGATGGTTATCTTTCAAACCTATCACAAAGTGAAGAGACAAAAATCATTCCGGATAAAATCCAAGTAGAAGTTTTTGTGAAGGTAGGGGATGGCGTAAACTTATTTTTCCGAGATAGAGGTATTGGACTAATAAAAGAAGAAATGCCAGATACAATTTTGGCTTTAAATAGTAGCAATAAGTTTAGAAAACCATTCCTAATAGGTCAATATGGTCAAGGAGGATCTACAACGTGTGCTTTTAGCAAATACAGCATAATAATAACTAGAAAAGCCGAGAGTCACGAAATCGCATTTACTGTAATTCGTTTCAATGAATTAAGCGACGATCATTTAGCAAAAGATGGGAAATACGAATATTTGGTGTTAAACAAAATCCCCCCATCAATAGAATCAGACGGCATACAGTTTGACCCGGGGACCTTGGTGGCTCATCTAAATTATGAAACTTATATTAACAAAGGCTTCATAAATTATTTTCAGGTTTTAGATCATTATCTCTTTGACCCACCTTTGCCTTACAGTCTTTTTTATGACGAATGGAAACCAGGAAGCAGAAGAAACTTATTAGGTGCAAGAAGGAGGATTGAGACAAGTAAACTAAATCAATATAAACAAGAATACAGATATAAATTGATAGATAAAAATTTCGGGGAAGTAAAAATCAGATTTTTTCTGCTAAAAAGATACGAAGAAAAAGAAAAGAAGGGCAAGAAAATAAGGGAACCAGTTCAAGCTGATAGGTATTTATTTGATGATAAGCATCCTATTGTAATTACATATAATGGACAAGTTCAGGGGAATTTACCAAGAACGATTCTAAAAGATGATTGCAAGTTCGGCTATATCTATAAATCACTCATTGTTCAAGTTGAGTGCGACGAATTAACAGCTGCTGGTAAGAAGTTCTTTTTTACATCAGGAAGAGATCGGTTAAAAAAAGCAGCTCAGGAGGAAATTTCTTCTGGGATAATAGATATTCTTTCAAAAGATGACTATCTAAAGGCGGAAAATGAAGCAAGAGAACAAGAATCAATATCAGAACAGGTTGGGAAGGATACAACTGAAATAAGAAGAAAATTAGCTGAGATGCTAAACAAGCTTAACCCAGGAAAATTCAAGATCACATTAGCAGGTCAAAAGAAAATTGAATCCGGGTCGGCAACTAAGTCATCAGGAGGAGGCAAAAAAGCTGGATTAGAACCTTTGGAAACAAAAGAAAAACCTTCATTCATTAAGATCGCAAATATCAATGATCCAATAAAACTCAAAAAGGGGCGTACAAGTAGGCTAAACATTGAATCTGATGCCCCAAATGGTTTGCTATCATTTAACGAATGGCTTTTGGATGTAAACGACACTAAGCAACCAAGAATATCAATTCACAGCCATTCAGATTTCACAGGGGGAAGGATGAAAATTTTCGTAAAATGTGACGAGTCATCAAAAATAGGAGAAATTCATAGAGTTACTCTTAGGCTAAAACATAAAGGTGGGGAAACTTTGACAAGCAATGAAAGAGCAATAAAAATTACGGAACCAATTCAAGCAGACAAAACGGGGCAACTTGAAGTAAATGCACCGGAAATAATTAAGCTAACTGAGAAGGATTCCCTTTACAGCCAATTTGGATGGAATGAAATGACAGTTGCTGAAGTAAAAGAAGGTTCCAAAACCACAATATATGTTAATATGAGCAACATTTACTTCAGAAGTATGCTGAAAGAAGGCAGATATAGTGAACAAAGGTCAAATCGAATACAGAACCAGTATTTGCTTCATATAGCTTATCATTCATTTATTCAACATTTAGGTTTTAAAGAAAACTCGCTGAATTTAACAGAAGATGCCGAAGAAAAAATTAAGAGAGCAGAACTTGATAGAGCAGCTCGTACAGTCTGTTCAACAATGATGGGATTCGTTACTGAATAGATTTTTGTTTCATGACTAATATTCTATCAATTTTTGTTGCATTCCCTCTGGTTTTTCCCCACATTTTTGTTACCTTCCTATCATCACTAATGGGATCCGCAATTGTTTCCTCAACTTTTACAAAACCAAGAGGCTGAGCGCAATTCATCCATACTTCTTCTGCGAGATTAACAATTTTTGACTTATCTTTCTGTTGAACATCCCCTATAACTAATACAAGTTTTGCTTCCTTTTTTAGAACTCTTTGACAGTTTCTAAGGACTTCTTTCATAAAATCATAATATTTTAATTGAGAGCTTGTGGTGAATAATTTTTTTTCCAATAATTTAGCATCGTATCCTAATGCCCAAAGCCTTATCCAGTTAAATTTTGCATACGTAATTAATCTAGTATATGGCGGGCTTGTAATAATAAGATCAACTGAACTATCTTTTATTTTTGACGTTTTCCTGGCATCCCCTATGTAGGCTTTCCCTTTATTTATTGGCTTATCATAGCATCTCTGGAGCTTTCTCCTGAGCAATTCAAAAGCATCTCTGTTTGGACGAATCAAGTTGTGTTTTTCAACAAAACCTTTAATATAATTTGGACTATAAGAAAAGGTGTTTGGCATAGGCAGAGACAAATACCCTTCCGAACGTCCATGCAGAATACCTAAAAGCATCGCCATTATAAAGTTGTCAACTGAACTGGATTTCCAGTTCAAAGATGTCTTAAGAAATCTAAGATGACTTAGTGTGTGTGGATGAAATATCATTTCTATTTCCCACGGTTCAGCTTTTTTTGTATCATTCCAAGAAAGAAAATCTTTTTCTAAATCTTGAATTCTCTTTATTATTCTTTTGTAACTGGGAACGCTTGTTTGGGCTTTTGTCAAAACGTAGGCGAGCGGATTCTTGTCATTCCCTATTCCGATTCTCCCCTCAAAACAAGCTTCAATAGCAGTTGTACCTCTGCCCGAAAATGGATCAAAAACTACGTCTCCCTTTTTTGAATATTTTTTAATAAAATGGTTTGGAACATTTGGCGGGAACATCGCCATATATCCGCAGAGACGATAAATACTCCTACCCATATTATGCGAAGTGTTTTTCCAAGGGGGCAATTCAACTTGTTCCATTCTACCTCTTTTTCATCAGATAATCTTTAATCGCGACTTCAATAACAACTGCTTCAGTAATTTTCCCGTCAGCTTCCTGGCTTAAAATGTTTATCGCTTTACGTATCAATGGTTTTGTTCTTTTAAAAACCCTTGCTGTTGTCTGGTCGTTATCGTATACCATCCGTATACAAATTGTATACACTAATATAAATATTTTGCTTTTGTTGAGATGGTTTAGATCGTTACTTTATTCTTGAAAGAACAGTTCTACCTTCCTTTGTCATCCGGACACCTTTATCGCTTATCGTAACTGCTCCAAAGAGTAATAAATCATCACAGTGCTGCCTAATAGTCTGCCAGTTTGTATTCACTCGTCTTTCTAAATCACCATAAGAATGTTCCTTACCATCACTTAAAACTTGCAGCAAGACTTTTCTAATTTGTCTGTGTGTTCTCTTGCCCATACTACAATATTGTAGAAAGTTTTATATAGTAATATTCCACAATATTATGGTAACGGAGTGCTGATATGCGAACACAATTTTTAGTTTTGGTCAGTCTTCTAATGTTGGGGTTGGCTGGTTGTATACAGGAAGGAAACAACAGCCAAATTGGAGAACAATCATCTGTTCGACCCCCAAAAGTTCAAACTCAATCAACAAGCAAGACGGAGTATATATGTCCTAATTTAGCAACAAATGTGAATTTACAGGGATATACTGCCGCATTCCAGTCTTGGACAGCTAAAGCATCTCCTTACAAATCAGACAATGTAGAAATCTTTTACACATACAGCTCAGCCAGCATAATTTATTGCGATATAGGTTCATCCGAAGGACAAAGTGCAAATCTTGTCTATTGCGGCGATTTTTTAAGACCAATAGTAGCTCAATATACAGACCAGGGAACCATAGTGAAAAGAAGAAATGTAGAAGTGACGTTTGACAAAAACAGTAAGCAATATGTCGCCACCAAT
The DNA here is from genome assembly GCA_016180195.1 of Candidatus Woesearchaeota archaeon. GTDB lineage: Archaea > Nanobdellota > Nanobdellia > Woesearchaeales > UBA10216 > JACPBS01. The sequence goes on along the minus strand of JACPBS010000008.1, from coordinate 22,062 downwards.
TGTGACACTTACTAATCTTGGAGTTTTTTTAATCTTTCCTTTAAATTCAAAAGTTTAATTCCTTCAATAAGCTGCTTTTTTGTGGGCTCATACGACAATATTTCAACCATAAACTGTTCTATATTTTCCAATCTATCTTTTAATTTTCTAATCTCTTCTGAATTCCTGTTTTGATGTTCTATCTCTTGCTGCTTTATTCTTTCTCTATCAAGCGGTCTCTTGCAATTAGGGCAAATATCTTCATTAAACCCTGCCTTAGTTTCACAGAAGAAGCAGGTTTTCAATGCAGGTGCTAAATGTTCCATTTCCTTGCTTGGCTTGATTAGTCCTTTCTTTACCAGTTCCAGCTTGAACGCATCTTCCTGTTGGCTCATATCATACGTTTTCAGCTGCTTTGTGCTTGTCCATCTTGCAGCGTGCTGTATCTCAACATCAGAGTCTCCTCTTAATCTTCTGAAAGTAACGCCATTTCTTTTCAAGGAATAGCAAGTTACTGGCTTGTCTATATTCAACTTTTTGCAGGCTCTTCTAATCATAGCATTGACGGTGAAGGGAGTCATTTGACTGCCTTGTTTTTTATCCCCTACATTGATGAACACATAAGCAGCCTTATTCTGCTTGTACGGATGCAGATTTATCCACTTAGCCAGGTAAGGAAAACTCTCTATGCACTGAAGGAATCCAACTCCTTCCTTACCATGTTCACTTATCCACACCTTGGCATAGTTGTCATAAAGCTCAAGATCCCTAATCTTTGTGAAAAGGATTTCTTGAGGTCTACCCAAGCTTTCCAAAGCAAGGGTCAAGTATGCCTGCATCCGAGGATCTTTAGAAAAGAAGTTTACAAGCTTGACAAATTCATCAACAGTCAGTCTGTCGCCTCTTAATTTTTGCTTGCTCTTGTCTATTTTAATGCTCAAGTGCCTGACAGTATGAGGAACAATGCTCTCGTCTGCTCTACCCTGAGGGTCGGTTTCGGGAAAAAATAGCCTCCAGAAATATTTGAGATACTTGATGACGCTTGATTTGCTTTCAGAGCTGGGGTAAATTTTATGAATTTCAGTCATTAAAGCATCAATATCATTTCTTCCTAACTGGCTTAGGTCTTTTTCTGTTAAATGACATACCACCAACAGAGTTGAAGCAAGGCGAATGCGTCTTATGTAGCTATAATCCTTTGACTCGCAATGTCTGAACAGATGTCCAAAATAAGCCAAATTGGACTTGTTTTTGACATAATATTTCCTATATCCTCTCTTTCTCCCATTGACCACCGTAGGGGGTATTAAGAGCTCCTGCAGCCCTGCCTTAAAGCCTTCATACCTTCTCTGGTTGTCATAAATATCGTTCTCTGCCATAATGTCCTGTCTCCATATTCTGGTATAAAAACCAGTATTCATTTGTCATACAGGACATTAAAATACAAAGAAAGCGCCCCTACCGGGAATTTCATCAAGGGGCTCGCAGCAAAAATCCCGCCAACCCCCCTATTTTGAACCCGGGTCAGAACCTCGCTGCTTGCTGGGCCTTCCAGCCCTCTAATGCAGCCGCAGGGTCCTATCATGTCCAGCTAGACCATAGGGGCACAAAATCAAGAACCACATCCATTTTTAAAGGTTTAGCCCACAGGGTCCTATCACAACAAGAATGCCTGCATTCTTGTGCACAATTAACAACAGTTAATTCGTGTGCCCAGCTAGACCATAGGGGCACAAAATCAAGAACCACATCCATTTTTAAAGGTTTAGCCCAGGGTCCTATCACAACAACAGTTAATTCGTGTGTCCAGCTATACAGGTATTGCTGTTTTATACTATTTTTTATAGGCGATTGAAGTTCAGAGCACATTCAAGACAAGAAAAGTTGTAAAGTGTGCTGAATTTTAACCCGATCCATAATTTTTTAAAGATTTCAGGTTCTCCATTGTAATGGATTTCAAGTCTGATGTACTTTATTGTGGCTTTTTGGATGGGAAACCTGTTCTTTCCAATGCATTAAGGGAAGCAAAATACAGTGTAACAGATCTTAAAGAAGCAGTTGGACTCGGCTCTTCTTTTAAGCTTGATGGATATGGTGCAATAATAATGGAAATCAGGCCTTTTTTTCCTGATGAAGAATTTCTGTACTCAGTTCTTGATGATAGAAATAAATTGGGCTGTAAACCCAGGCTTATCGGAGTAAACACGGACGATTTTCGTGTTAACCATCCGGATGCTTTATTTTACATCAAAAGCGGATTTGAGGTGGTTAATGGCGTTGAGCTTGATAGGCTTGCTAAGGAATGTTTTAACAGGCCGGAGTTATCTGAAAGGAAACCAGGGAGCCATTGGATCAGGCCAAATGCAGCTTTCAAGAACGCATTAGAGCAATGTTATGTTGGGAAAATAATTGAAGTTCTTAATAAATATTATTCTGACTGATTTGTTAAGGGATCGCATAGATTTAAGGGTTGTCTCCTTGGAAAGGTGCTAAAATCTCAATGGGAACATTTGCCATAAGTGTCCCAGCAATTTCCTTCTGTTAAGGCTTGACACTGAATCTTAGCAGCCTTTCTGAAAACTTGAATTCGCCCACCCATAAATAGCTTCCGTCAAATGACATCGTTCCCGGCCAGAACAGCTTGTTTTTTCCGATTTCCGGGTTGACTTCTGTGAGGCTTTCTGCGCCGATGATTATGTCTGCATCCTTTCCTTTTATTGCATCTTCAATGTTGTTCCATATAAGAACCCTGTTGAATCCTGTATCCGCAACAAAAAGGCGGTTTTTCCATACCATTGCTGATTGAGGAAGGTTGAATTTTTTAGTCAGCATGATTTGCTGAGTATTGGTCATGTCATTTAACCTGAAGATAATAACCGCCCCTCCAGGCATTTCAACGGTCGTTGTTACAAGGTAATTGCCATCGCTTGATAGCCTGCCAATGTAGTCTGAAGACAGCGTGTATCTTGGATTTGTATCGTTGGAAGGAATTCCTTCCCAAACATATATTTTTTTGCCGTCTCCAATGAAAAAGTATTTGCTGTCAAGGGCTATGCCGCCCACTGATTGAAGTTCTGCATTTCCTATCTTTTTCTTGAAATGGATGTCAGGCATCTCTCCATTCAGGGGGATCCTGCTCCAGCCATGGATTTCGTCAGCCGATGCAGTGATTAATTTTCCTTCATGCAGCGTTTCGCTGTTTGGCCTGTAGGTTCCGTTCCTGAAATCGTATGTGATGTCTGGATGTGCACCGCTTTCGTCGGGAAGAGATTTCCATACGTGCATCATTCCATCAAAATCAGACACTACAATCAGGCTATTGCCATCTGTGAGAGGCCTGGGATTTGAAATTATATAATTCGTTTCAAGGGTGTTCGTATTTATGTCTGGAGAGCCGATGGCGAAATCAGGCTTTTGGCCTTTCCCTGCAGGCAATGAGCTAAACCCGACTATCTTGTTTCCGTTTGCAAGCGATATATAGAGCCTGCCATCGGCTACAACAGCTCCTGTGCCATCGCCTGACTGTTTTCCGCCGAAGTCATACCCCATTTGGCCCGGTAAGGCTCCAATCACTATGTCGGCTGCGTCTCCTTGGTTATCCGGAAATGAATTCCACATGTACAGCATATTTGAAACCCCGATTAGCTTTCCATCAGTTGTCATCCCTCCCCATAGCACATCCCCGCCTGCTGCATGCTGTTCCGGGCCTTTTTCTTCTCCCATTCGGAATGGCTCGCTAACAAAGAAATCGTGCTGCGTGTCGCTATTTGGGAATTCTTTCCAAAAAAAGTTGCCTGCCCTTCCGCCATTGGGCTTTGCGTTATGGTCACCTATCATGAGGCTCTTGCCATCGCTTGATATGCTGCGCGGGGTTCCAAACTGGCCATTTGCCTTAAGTGTTATATCAGGCCCGCTGTTCTTTTCAGGGAAATTGTTCCAAATGGATACAGAAGCTCCTGCAGTGCTTGTTACGACGAGCTTTCCACCGTCGGTCCATACTGCCGGCGGGCCAGATTACAGTGGCGCAACTTTGGATTGGGGTGTTTATGATTTTCGCATTCCCAAGCTCGGGTTTTTGGGTGAGACATTCCCTGACAAGCGGACTGCATACACTGCATGTCCCATTGATTATTTTCCTTCTCCACTTAAGGAGGAACTTTACGAAAAATTCACGCGAACAGTCCCGCCCCGCTGTGGGGAAGTTATGCAAGATTTGTCAGGCACTATTCAGGGAAATTGGATAGTAAAAGACAAGCGAACTTCGCCAACTGATGATGTTCTTCTCGGAATTGTCCATGACAACATAGATCCCTCAATCGGCGTGGTAGGCATTGCTGGAACGCTCACAAATCACGGCTCGATTGATTTCGTTCCTCAACATGAGGGTTTCATTAACAGGGAACCGAGCGAGGTAAGGGCGGATGGGAACATTTACTGCTATCAAAGCGGTAGCCACAGGCAAGTTAGTATTGCCCCTCCAATTTCTGGCAGGATACTTATCCAATTGGCGGATGATATTAGTTTAAAGGCAGAACATCAGGAAAAGAGTTGCGATGAAAGTTTTTATTTTTATAGTCCGATTTTATATGAAAGATAATTTGATTACCTTGTCATCCCCTTTTCTCGGTATTGTCCTGCCGTCGCGGTTTGATGTCAGCACATATATTTTGTTGTCAGGGCCTTTTTTGATTGTCCTCAGCCGTCCGAATTCGTTCTTGAAGTGCGCCTTGACTGTTTTGTTGTCGATGTCCGCCTCATATATTGCTTCTCCTCGAAGCCCTGCAAACAATAGTTTGCCTTCGATGTGTGCAAGGCCGGATGGCGCCCATGTTTCTTCTCCTGAGTGGATTATTGGCGTGATCATGCCTTCCTTCTTCTCATCCCCTTTTATTGTGGGCCAGCCGTAGTTGCCGCCTTTGATTATTATGTTGAGCTCGTCCTTGGCAGAGCTTCCGTGCTCTGTAGCCCACATTCTTCCCCGGCTATCCCAGGCAAGTCCCTGCACGTTCCTGTGCCCGTAGGAGTAAACTGCGTTTCCAAACGGGTTGTCTTCTGGTATTGTGCCATCTTCCTTGACGCGCAGTATCTTTCCTGCAAGCGACCCTGTGTCTTGTGAAAGCATCGGTTCTGTCGCATCCCCTGTTCCCACATATAGGTATCCGTCAGGGCCGAATGCGATCCTTCCACCATCGTGGAATTGCGCCCCCGGGATTTCGCTTATTAGGGTTGATTTTTCTGTAAGTGTCCCATTGATCAGCCTGAACCGCTCTACCCTGTTTGTGATGCCATTTCCAGACCCTGTTGTGGAATACAAGTATATCCACTTGTTCTCCTCGAATTTTGGGTGTAATGCCATGCCCAGCAGGCCTCCTTCCCCTATCTGCTCCACTCCCTGGACATTAATTTGTTTGTTGCCCTTTAGCGTTGTCAGGCTTCCAGGTCGCTGCGTTATCAGGATGTCTCCATCAGGAAGGAATTCGATTTCCCAGGGTGTTTCCAGACTGTCTGCAACTATTTCGAGCGCGGCAGGGGAGCCCTGGTAATAGTAGGCGAAGGCGATAACAGCTATTGCGGTTAAGGTTATAAGGCTTGTTTCTATGAGCTTCATATCTTTTCCTGTTTGATCTCGTCCCAAATCCCGTCTATTATTGCAGACACAACTTCCTCGCCAACTATTTTTATTTTTATTGTATGGGGTGTCAGCACCTCCGCTGTGTACTTGTCCGTTCTGTCCCCATACCCTGCATGTCTGCTCATGAAAGTGTATTCAAGGACGTGTTCAATCTCATCGTGGTTTTTAAGTTCAAGGTTGAAGCCGTCAAAGCTGAATGTGGGGGCTTCCTTTATCCATTTTTCTGCAATTTGCTCGGTGCTGTCGGATGCAGCTACAGGCAAGGCTAAAACCAAGAAAATCAATAGGTAGTGTAGTTTCATTTTTACCTCCGCCTATACTGCAGGCATCTCAACTTCTGACAGCACCGTATCCTCTACAAGTGCCGGGTAAGTTATCTCTATGTTTTCAGCTGCCTTCTGCTCTTCTTTCAGTATCTGCCTGCACAGATCAGATGTCTCGGTGTCGCCGAGCTTTTCGGCTGCAAGTATTATCTTCTTGTAAGTTATTATGTCAAGAACCCCGGGCTAAAGCCCAGGGCGTGTTCTTGAGCATGATCAGAAATTGCTCGTCCTTACTGCGCACTAAAGTGCCACAGATTGCGTCGAGAGCAATTTCTGACATTTCAAAATGCTCTGTTGCAAATTCGATAGCCATGTTCAGCAGCACCTTGTCTCCTGCCAGCTTTGTGCTTAGTCCCTGAAGCCCTGAAGCATGCCCATCATCTGGCTTGCCCCGGATTTTATTGCCGATGTTGATCCTCCAAGCTGCTCAATCCTGTTTTTGATCATTTCAGCCTGCATCCTTGTTTCGTCCACGTGGGTCATTATCGAATCATGCAGCTGCCTGTTGTCCTTGGCATCGGATGTATGTCCTCTTAAAGTCTGCTCTATTGATTTCTCCATTTCGTATGCGCTGTTAAGCCAGCTTATCATTAACTCGTTTTTATCCATGCTAACCACCTCCAAAGAAGTTTATTGCTGGAAGATTTTTCGCCTAAAGCAGATACCGTTATTTTATGTATCTCCTTATTATGGATAAAATGAAAAGCACGAGGAACACTATGAATATGACTTTTGCTATGTCAGCTGCAAGGCCTGCTATGCCTCCGAACCCGAAGAAAGCAGCTATAATTGCTATTATAAGGAAAATCAATGCCCATTCTATCATGGGTTGTGAAAGCTTGCCTGGTTATTAAGGATAGCTTTGAATCTTTATTAATTTTATAAAGTCAGCTTATTATGCCTATATTGTTTGGTGCTGTTAATGCTGCACAAGTCTTTCTGGATTGACGGCATTGGAAGACCTTCATTTCCTAGCCTTAAGGGCTCTGTTGTCGCAGATGTTGCAGTGGTTGGGGGCGGCATTACAGGGCTTGTTACAGCTTTCATGCTTAAGGAGGCTGGCTTGAAGGTTGTCCTTGTCGAGGCAGGGAGCATAGGCGGCGGGGTGACGGGTCATACAACCGCCAAGGTTACTTATGCTCATGGGCTTGTATATCAGTCTCTTATTTCCTATCTCGGTGTCAGGAATGCGCGCCTTTATGCCGATTCAAATGCAATGGCGCTTGACTGGATCGCTTCCCTGTCCCGCAGGTTTGACTGCGACTTTCACAGGTCTGATTCTTACATCTATGTCGGAGATAATTTTGGACGGCTTGAAAGCGAGCTATCAGCTGTCAGGATGCTTGGGCTTCCGGCCGTTCTTGTTGATGATCCGCCCCTCAGGCTGATTGGAAAGGGCGCTTTGAGGTACGCCAATCAGGGCAGGTTTCATCCGATGAAGTTTTTAATCGGCATTTCATCTTTGATCGGGAAGGGGGTCATTTTTGAGAATTCGCGCGCCAAGGCAATCGAGGAGGGTGTTGTTAAGACTGAGAATGGCGAGGTCAAAGCAAAGAAGATTATTGTAGCGACCCATTACCCTGTTTTTGATGACAACAACTATTTTCTCAAGCTTTTTCCCTGGAGGTCTTATGTTCTTGCTATGAAGCTTAAGGAGCCTTTTCCGGACTGCCTTTTTTACAGGGATGATTACCCTTTCCACTCGTTCAGGACTTACAATGACCTCGTGATTTTTGGGGGTGAGGACCACAGGACCGGACAGGTATCTGACACATCTGAAAGGTATAGGAGGCTTTTGGATTTCGCGAGGTCCAACTTCAGCGTGAAATCGGTTGAGTATAGGTGGTCCACTCAGGACAATCTCACCCCGGATTTCGTCCCGTTTGTTGGGTCTAAAGGAAAGGGGATTTTTGTTGCTTCAGGTTTTCAGGGGTGGGGTATGACCAATTCAGTTGTTGCCGCATTTGTTTTGTCGGGTTCTGTTGTTGGAAAGAAAAGCAAATGGGCCGGGATTTATGATGTTTCAAGGGGAATGAGCTTTCGTGCTTTTCCCAACATGATTCGTGAGAACGCTGGTGGTCTTGGTCATTTCGTTAAGTCCAGGTTTGTTAAGGGCCGCAAATGCACGCATATGGGCTGCAGGCTTACCTGGAACGATGCCGAGAACTCTTGGGATTGTCCATGTCATGGTTCCAGGTTTTCCGCAGACGGGAAAGTGCTTCACAGCCCTGCTATTGAGCCTTTAAAAGAAAAAGATTAGGCTCTCTTCTCTTCCTTCATCATCTCTTTCCTTGTTCCTTTCCTTTTTCTTGGCATTTACATCACCTTTTGATTGGAATTACTCCTGAAAAATCGTGCGGTAGCAATCCGGATACGTCTTCCAGATTATTCTTTTCAATCAAGACCTCAAGTACTGTTCTGACCACGTCCTGAGGCTCCTGGTCCAGGTATCCAGCAAGCTCAACTTGTATCCTTTCCAAAAATTCCTGCCTGGTCATTTTTTGGGGCTTGCTCTGCGGCCTCCATCCATCGAAGTAGACCCCTTTAAGAAGGATCGTAAAAGGGCCCGCTAACTGGACAGCCTCATTCACAGGTAGCCTGTCTCTTACGGCGTGAAGCACTGCTTTCAGAGCAGTATACGCACGCTTCCTGTCTTTTATTTCCAGGGAATCCATTATTTCATGTAGAATCTCATTTGTTTTTTGCACGCTTGTATCAAAGGATTCCGGTCCTGTTGCTGCCATCTTGTATGTTTATATGCTCATCATCATTTATATGATTGCCTATCGCTTTGTTGCGTTTAGGGTAACATTTGCAAATCTTTCATGTCCGTTTTAGGATATTCTTATGTTTGTGAAACAGTCCTTTTGGTTTTATGGCGAAGAAAGCTCAAAGGTTGGTGAAGGAAGCGGTAAAGAAGCTCAAGGAGGGAAAGCTTAAAAGCGGGGGAAAGAAAAAGGTTAAGGGCAGGAAGCAGGCCATTGCCATAGGGCTTTCAGAGGCCAGGAAGAAGGGCGCGAAGGTTCCCAAAAAAAGAGCCCTAAGGCCCGATGAACCCAATCATCCTGAAAATTATTAGCGATATGGAAAGGTTCATGATTTCAGTTCGCAAGCCATGGATGTTTACCACATAGTTTACAAGGCTTCCATTTACCACATTGATGGCTATCTGATAGAGGAATCTTGCTATTGTCATGGCAAACCCTGTTATGAACAGGTTGAAGTTCCATATGTCATGCATCGCCCATGTTATTATTGCAATTGCTGCATGGACAGCATCTTTTTCAACGACGGCCATAGGGTCCAGATCCTGTCCGGCAAGGCCTCTTGAGATGTTAAGTATGATAATGGATGCGATCCCTATCCATGGGCCGAATATGTATGAGATGAATATGATTATCGGCGTGAAAAAATCGAATCCCATTTTTGCGAGCGTGAAGTTGTCCAAAAGCTTTATTTTCTCAGCCAGCCAAGGGTAGAAAAACTGGAATATGCCTACTAATATCGACACGGAAACTCCGATGCTGAATGGTGCTGCTATTATCGCAAGTATGAGCCCGATTGCTGCAAGGGTCAGTGCGGTTTTTGTCTTGATCGGCCTTTTTTCTGATATTGTGACTGCTGCATCTATCGGGGTCTTGTCAGCAGGTATCGGTCCTGTTGTGTACTGGCACATTCATTTAAACATTATTTGTTCATTTATCTAACTGCTTTAAGGTTTTTATAGGTTTGAGGAAGATTTTTATTCTTGTCTTGGTTTTTTGTGCATATGCGCATCCAGAAGATTATGTCATCTGCAGGAGTCGCTTCAAGAAGGAAGTCTGAGGAGATGATATCCCAGGGAAGGGTCACTGTAAACGGGTCTGTTGCCCTGATTGGCCAGTCTGCAGACCCTGCAAAGGACGTGATCGCTGTGGATGGGAAGAGGATATCTGCTGAGCGGAAGGTTTATTTGGCCCTGAACAAGCCTGCAGGATACGTTACAACAGTGTCAGATCCCTTTGCAAAAAGGAAGCTGATGGACTTGGTCAGGGTTAAGGAGCGTGTCTTTCCTGTAGGGCGGCTCGATGTTGACGTGGAGGGTCTTATCCTGCTTACAAATGATGGTGATTTTGCAAACAGGGTGATGCACCCAAGTCATAATATCGAGAAGACTTATGTTGCCAAGCTTGAAAGGGCTCTTGATCAGGCGGATGTAGAAAGGATCAGGAAGGGGGTTCTGATTGACGGAGTTAGGACATGGCCTGCCAAGGTTAGGGTTATCAGCCCGGATCGTAAGAGCGCTGAGTTGATCATCCATGAGGGTAGGCATAAGATAGTGAAGAGGATGTTCAGGAGTGTTGGCAATTATGTCAAGGGCCTTGTAAGGACAAGGATAGGAAATCTGTCATTGGGGAAGTTGGAGAGGGGGAAGTATAGGCATCTTTCTATGAGGGAGGTTGAGGAGTTTTATGGGCTTCAGTGACGAGGTTAGGAGGGCGAGGGATGTGTTGCTGGATAAGAGGTATTTCATCCTTTCAATGCTTGCCTTGCTACTTGTTTCTGCTGTTGCCGGGTTCTATTACCCTGGTGAGTTTGCCAGGGAGCAGGAGGTAATTCTCAGGAAGCTTGTTTCCCTTACTTTTGGAAAGGGCTTTTTTGAGCTTTTCCTTATAATTCTCCTTAACAATCTCAGGACCGCACTTATAGGTATTGTTCTCGGGGTGTTCTTCGGATTGGTCCCGCTTAGTGCTGTTTTGGTTAACGGCTATTTCGTTGGAGCCATGCTTAATCAGGCTTATAGGTCTTCAGGATTGTCTGTCTTGCTGTTGATTCTTCCGCATGGGATTTTCGAGATCCCTGCCTTGGCAATTGCTTTTGGCATGGGCGTTAGCCTCGGTTTATGGTGGAGGGAAAGGAGAAAGCTGGATTACATAAGGAAAAGCCTTAATGACTCGATCTTGGTTTATTTGTATATTATCCTGCCTCTTCTGGTAATTGCGGCATTGGTTGAGTCTTCACTTATTAGCCTCTCATGATGATCTTCTTTATTGATTGGGGCTCCAATTTTCCCCACGGGTCTCCTTTTTTTTCCAGCCTCTCCTTGATTGTGAAAATGTCATATCTCGCATTTGGTGCCTCTTCCCAGTTTATAGGCGCTGCGACATAGCCTCCTTCATTCGCTCTGGCAGCGTACGGTGCTACGGATGTTTGTGAGTATGAGTTCCTGAAGATGTCAATATACACTTTTGCCTGTCTTTTTTCTTTTGTGAATTCGGTCGTGTATTTTTCGGGATCTGTTTTCTCCACGTGCCTCGCAATAACCCCTGCGAAGGATTGGACTTTTTTGAATTCCAGCTCCCTTTTTATGGCCACGACTACATGCAGCCCTTTTGAGCCTGTTGTCATCAGGTAGCTCCGCATCCTTATTTCATTGAGAGAGACTTTGATTGCATTTGCACATTCTACCGCGTCTTTGTAGTTTCCATTTTGGGGGTCTATGTCAAAGATCATCCTGTCCGGGAGTCCCGGCTTGTCCACCCTGCTTAGCCACGTGTGTGGTACCATCACCTGATTTGCCAGGTAGAGCAGGGTTTTTTCGTCGTTGCAAATCGCATACCGGGTTCCATCTATCTCAGCGGTTTTCATCCATTTCAGGAAATATTCCGGCACGTTTTTTTGGAAGAACTTTTTGCCTGGTGCTCCGTTTGGAAATCGGAGCATTGATATTGGCCTGTCCTTTAGGTGTGGCAGCATGTATTCGGAAACAGCCTTGTAGTATTGAACCAGGTTCAGCTTGCTATACCCTTTCTGAGGGTATATTATTTTCTCTGGATTCGAAATTTCCCCTGTCTGCTCGTGCTTGATTATCAGCCATTGTTTGGTTTTTTTAGTCTTTATTATCGAGAATTCTCCTGTTTGTTTTTCCCCGCGGATCTCTATCCTTATGTGGCCTTTTTTTATAGATTCCTCCATGGAAACGCTGCTTTTGTTACAGTAGGTGCCTTTGTCCCATATCGTCACCCTCCCTCCTCCATACTGGCCTTTCGGTATGGTTCCTTCGAAGCTTGCATATCCAATGGGGTGGTCTTCTGTTTCCACGGCAAGCCTTTTTTCCTTTCCCGTCGGAAGGCCTTTTGGAACAGCCCATGATTTCAGGACACCCTGGTGCTCTATCCTGAAGTCGTAATGCAGGGCTCTTGCATGATGAAGTTGTATTACCCATGTTCCGGGGATTGGCTCTTTTGTCATGCCGAAGTCCCTCTTCTTACGGTATTCTTCAAGAATCATGAATTTATAACGCATGCTAGGTTAATAAACTGATCGTCAGCCTGCCTGCTTTTTTATGTCTTCAGCAATTTTGCTTCCCACGATTTCTGAAAGCTTTTGGACTCCTTCTTTCCTGATGCCTGCAAGGTCTTTTATCCCGTGGCTGAACAGCCTTCTGGCCCTCGCCCTTCCTATCCCTTTAAGCTTTAGCAGCTGCATTAGTTCCTCTTTTGCGCCGTACTTGACCCTCAGCCTGAGCTTCATCAGCTGCCTGCATGTATTTCTTAAAAGAAGCATCCTTCCAAGCTCGATTGCCGAGTAAAGGAGCCAATCCGCAATCTCCAGCTTAGAATGTATTTCACCAGGCCTTACCCTGAACTTCTCAAGAAGGTAATCCTCATCTTTTTCCTCGATCCATTCCTGAAAGAACCATGCTGTTTTCATGCTGTTGATGAATTCGCCATACTCATCGTCAAATGGGGAAGGCTCTTCAATCAATAGCTTTCCCTCGTTTTTTGTCAGGAGTTCCTGGATATTGTCGTGGTCCCTTGTTCCCGCCCTTAATGCAGGCCTCATTTCAAGGGTTGATGATATCATTTGTAAATATGGAAATGTCTCGTCTGTTTCTGTTTTCTGCATGCATTGTATCAGGTGATGCGCTGTTAGCGGGTCAAGGTATAGTTCTGACACTCTCTTTCCTATTGCTGTTGCGTTTATTTTTTCATCCTCATCAAGGGCGGATCTGAATTCCTCCATTGATGTTATGAATCCCCATTCCTCCAGTTGCCTTAATATTTTTGAAACAGTCAGGCCCAGGTTTTTCATGTCCCCATATTGGTGGGCCCAGAATGTTTTTGAGAAGAAATCCATTATTGCGTTTTGAGTGGTGATGAATTTCGTTGATATGAGTGAGAGAAGTGCTGTTCTTAGCACTGGCTCAACAGCAAGCTTTGAATGGATGCTTTCAGGCTTTCCCAGTATATACCTTTTATAGATTTCATCACTATCATTCCCTGCAAAAGCTATTGCCTGTCCTTCGGTGTCGAATTTCGGCCTTCCAGCCCTGCCTGACATCTGAAGGTATTCAAGCACAGGTATCCAGTCCATTCCATAATTGCCGTATCTTTTCAGGTCCCTTATTATTGACCTGTATGCTGGAAGGTCGAGGCCTGCCGCAAGGGTAGGTGTGGAGCAGATTATCCTTATCTTTCCTTCCCGGAACCCAGTTTCAACAGCAGCCCGTTGCTGGTGCGTGAGCCCGCTGTGGTGGAAGGCTATGCCTTTTTTCACGCACGATGCAAGCCTTTCACACTGCTTTGTTGGCTTTGACAGCGATTGGAGCACCTGGAGGCTCAGCTTATCTAGTTCAGCATCGTTGGTTTTTGCCTTTTTGGAAATTTCCTCTGCAGTCTTTTCAGCCCCTTGCTTTGTTCCCGCAAATATCAGGGCCTGCTTGCCTATCCGAAGGGTGTCAAGCGCCAGGTTAAGGACATCGTTAGCAGTCTCCTTCGATATCTTGACTCTCATGATAAAAAAAGAAAATAGGGGGCTTTTTAATTGTTGCCAGGATTTAACATATAGTTTCTCTCTAAATATTCAAAAATCCTGGATAAAAGGCAATCGCCATAGTTTGGCAGGGTTCTTACCATCGCAGTTTCGATCCCTAATCCTAATCTGTTTGCCCCAAAAATATCCCTCACGCGATTGCCAACAACAAGTACTTTATATTCCACCCCACCTAATGCATCCCTTGAAGCTTGTATCGTTTCTATGATTCCCTTCAATTCAGGATCTAAAGTTTCTTTTGTCAGATATCCCATTAATTTTGTGTATGCATCTTCATTCGGTCCTTTTAGCGGGTCTGCAACAACTACATGCAGCTTGAGTTCATCCTTCAAATAGCCATTCCTTCCTCCTTCTTTTCTTGAGTTTGTAAACCCGATTACATACATGCCTGAATCCCTTATTTCAGCTATCTTTGCAGCAAGTCTGTCTTCAACACGGTCTGTCTTTTTAGTAGTCAGGACTCCGCCAACATCAAGTACGACAAGCCGGATTCCCATTTGCCTGATTTTTTCAAAATCGATTTTAGTTATATCCTCATACTCGCCAAGGGTAGGCTTATAGTACTGCCTATCTCGTGGTTTTAACGCATAATTCAACAATAGTTGTAAATCCCCGATTGCCTGGGCTCTCCCTGATGTTCTATCATGCTTCTCTGCTTTTTTTACCTTTTCCCATGTTGCATAATCTGTTGTAATTAGTGCATCGCTTATTGGTAAATCGAACGCTCCAAAACCAAATCTAAAAATCATGGCTTGATCACCCCGCAAGATATCGCCACAAAGGAACTTTATTTTTAAGCGTTTTTATATAATTTATAATTATTTATACAGGCGATTTTCAAGCCATCTTGGGATCCTTACCTTTAGGGGGTCGCAGTTGTTCGGGAAAGGATCAACCAATATCGTATACGCCCCTACCCTGTTTCCGCCCAGGATATCTGTGAATATCCTGTCACCCACTACCGCGATCTGTCCTGGTTCGTGACCTAAATAATCCATGGCGGGAAAAAATGCGCTGGGTTCAGGCTTTGCATGCGGATGCGAGGGAAGCATTGGGAAGCCAAGCTCATTCCCTAATTTTTCCAGTTCACTCCACCTGGCTTTTCCTGCGTTTGACAGGCCGCACATATTGAACCCTATTCTTCTTGCTTCGTCCAGTTTTTTTGTTATTTCATCAGGAACGTGGGAAGAATGGTATCTTGTCAGTGTTCCATCCCTGTCGAAGATGATGCCCCTTATCCCGGAACACCAGAGTTCCCAAAGGCTTATGTCCGCGATTCCGCTGTATGTTGCATTTGGTGTGCATAAATTCCGTGTTGCCCTGTCAGGTATCAGGTAAAGACTTATTTTGTCTAAAATATGCATTATTTTGCCTTTGCTTCAAATTTTTTTGAAGATAATGGGCCCGCTGTGACTTTCATTGCCTGCCTTTCAGCATTGCATTTTGAACACAGGACCACCTGATTATCAGTCAGGCGCACCAACCAGGCTATGCTACGGGCCCATGGTCAGGAGACAAAAGTTTTGGTTTAAAAAGGTTATTGCTGCATTCACTATTATATTGTATTACGGAAAAATATAAAAGTTAACAATCGTTAATAAACCAAGAAATTTCTGTTTTGAGCTATAACCTGAAGGGGGTGGCTGTTATGAAAAAAGCTATGGATGAGGGCATCTTGGGAAAGGACGGCATTACGCTGGTTGCGGTTGTTGCAGTGTTTATTGTATTGGTTTTCAGTGCTTTGGTCTTTTTCTGGCCTTCTGAGGTTCGCAATGCGGATGTTCTTGAAGAGACTCCTGTTGAGCAGCGTGAAGATGTGCCTGTTGAAAAACCAGCGGTTCAGGAACCAAAAGTGGTAATGACGGCATTGCCCGGTGAAGTGGATTCTGGCGGCATTTTCAGGGTCTCATGGAGCGTTGAGGGCACCACTGCATCCACAAGCCACACAGGCGTTCATTTTGGGCCTTTCAGCGTGCCTAACCCAACAGGTCCCGGAGACTACCCCAAAGCATCAGTCTTCTTATGCACGGACAAACAATGTTCCCTTCCACAGTCTTTTTCAGTTGATATAGGCATCCTTGAGCCCGGTGAATATTACTTGAGGGCTCATGCAATAATCGGCGGGAAGAATGTATGGTCTGAGGAGAGGAAGCTGGTGGTTAGGGAAACAGCCTCTGAAGAGGCTGCTGGAGAGCCTACAGAAACAACACCAACTAACAGCAGCACAGTGTATTGAAACAAAAATCCTGTAACAATGTGGAATGGTGCAGGCGGCCAATATAAAAAAGCCTGATAACTTGTCTTGGGCGGGTGGTCTGCCTGCACCCCACAAATCACCACTAATGAGTTGCAATAAACAAAAAAATTTATATTTCCGCTACAACTTTATAGCGCTTTCCCCAAAATCGCTACAAGCGGATGAGCTTGATATTGGGAGCCTTTCTGGTGTTTTTTTCTGAACATCGTCAGAAATGACCAGTCGTATCTGTTCTAAGGTGGCACTAGGATATATACCTTATGTCCACCCTGTCAAGTGTGTCAAGTGGACAAGTCCAGCCTCTAAGATGATAAGAAATCCATTTCAATCAATATAAAATTATCTGTCCACTCTACCTCTCCATAGAGCTGACAACAACAGTACTTTCCTGCTGGATGGGACCGCCTTTTCTTATCTGACGACTCTCATACAAAGCCATGTTCTGCATCCTTTTCTCAGCCTCTTCTAAGGCTATTTTGCTTGTATTCTTGACGTTATCTGGGCTTCCATTGCTTATTATTATGGATTGTTTAACTAATGCCTTAAGTTCGGAGATTTCGTCTTTAAGAGCCTTCATTTGAGCCACTTCCTGCTCTGGAATAGTATTGAATACCTCATTGACAATATCTCTTTTGGCCACGAGACTTGTTGTCAGATATCTTTCTGTACTTCTTAGATTCTTGTGTCTTCCTGTTATCTGAGCTGCAAATACTCCTCTTCTGTCGCAGATCTTCTGCAGATAATAATGCCTGAGAGTGTGATAGCTTAGAACTGCGAGCGTGTGGCCGTCTTTTGTCATACCATATTTATGGTCAAGTCCAGCTTTCTTTCGTGTATCTTCGAGATGTTTTCTGATGGTTTGTTCTGCCAGGTGCTTTTCTTTGTGGCCTGTTTTCATCTCTCGCATTCTCCAAAAGATATAATATTCTCCTCTTAGATCATTTTGATTGATGTCTTTGCCATGACTTCCATTAAGAACTATTTCTGACTTGTATTTCATGATGTGATCTTTTATTCGTCTCATCATTTCATCAGGAATTATGATTTTCTCAAATCGTTCCTTGTTCTTTTGTTCAGGGAGTGTGAGTGTTTTGTCCATGAAGTCTATGTCTTCGATTCTTATCCTGCAGGTTTCAGCGCTTCTAAGGCCAAGCATTGCTGCACAGCAGTAGACATTTTCCCAAAAGAACACATATTTTTCTTCTTCAATGAATGGGATTGCAGCGAGAAATCTATTCAACTGTTCATCAGTTATGGTCTTTTCCCGGGCTTCGTTCCTATGCCCAAATTGCATCCTCCCATTGTTGACTTTCATGGTGTAGAGTAAACCCTCTCATTAGAATATCTGTGTCCATTGTAGTTTATAATCCTCGTGTCCCCGTTTCAAGTCCAGCAAAAACACAGTCGAAGATATGGGAAGTTTGGACTTGACATGATTATCAAGTCTAAATTAGACTAGCTTATTTTAAGAAATCAAAATTTATGATTACATCATGATCATCAATAATTGTATTTAAAACAAAGTCTAATTCCTTTTTCAGTTTTCTAAGTGCAATATCTAATTCATGAATTCCAGCGGAAGTATTGAATTTTGCATCCTCTTTTTCAAAATTATCGAGAGATATCTTTGCAGAATAATCCGTTGGATTGCTATACAGATCGATTATCTTCTTTTTTATGTCTTTTGGAAATTCGGGAATAGGGATTACATCCCAATATTTCATAGCTAAGCTTCCACCATTGCCTCCTACTGCATATAAATCAATCATATTCTTATTTCTTAAATAATCCAAAAAGCATTTAACAAATACTGATAATCCCATGTCATTTGAGCTGTGGTTTAGAGTTATGCCGTGAATATTGGTTATGGTTTTATCCTTATCTTCAAAGATAACTAACGATCTTCCTTTTTCAAAACCCTCAGCACCGAAGATAATATCTCCTTTTTTGAGAGTTTTTAATGAATTAACATTTCCTAAATATTCCTCATCCATTGCAGTTCCGTAAATTGAGATGTGCTTAGGCTTAATTACCGTGTAAAAATTATCTTTTTTAGTATTTGAATAGATGCTCTCTCCAATGCAGGTTATTTGGAGATTTTGTCCCCTACTAACATCAAATCCTAATTTTTTTATGCTGCTAAAACCATTTTTGTAATTTCTGATTAAGAACTCTTCTTTTTTAAAGTATTCAGAAAATATTCCTGCATTTATCCTTTTCAGTGCTTTCACTTCACTTAACGTTGGATTCTTATAAACAAAACTGCTTTTCTTTTGATTGTTTAATAATTCTTGCGATATAATCTCAAAAATTGCATCAGATCTCTGACGAATAGATATTTCCTTATTAATGATCGATTTCGCTAATATCTCAACAAATTCAATAACTTTGTCTTTATTTTTTGAATTAGGAAATGGAATCTTACAGTCTAAAAACATCGTCTTAGCATGTCTTATTGTCGAACCTTTGGGAACTAATAAATCAAGTTGTTTTCTAAAATAAGCATGTTTAATAAATGACAAAATATAGTATTTATTGTCTGAAATTGGAAGTTTATATAATGCACCTGAGATCATATGATTTGGATAATCCTTATCCAATATTATTATTTCACCTATGTTGGAATCTTTAGAAATAATAATATCGCCTTTTTTTAATGCATAATCTGTATAACTTGAAGGGATAATTGGTATCTTTGTTTCAGTGTTCCAAAAAGGAAGGAAAGAGTATCCTTGAAGAGCCTTTGCTCTTATAAAAAAGTGTGAAGATTTAGTTATATAACATGAGGAACCAACCTCTAATCCTTTATCAGAAGATTTCAATTGTCTGCTTAATAAAGATTTGAGAAGCTTAGTGTTTTTGTTAGGAATATCTAAAATCTCTAATTGACTTGGAGCAAAAATACTTCTTAATTGCAACATTTGATTAAATGACGTGCTTGCCATACTATTTCCCCAAGAATAATTCCTGCAAAGTTTTTTCTTGACTCAAACACCAATCCTTAAACTCTTCAATGGTTGCAGTAAACTCTTCATCTAATAAAGGAGATCCATCTTCCCCTTGCTCTATTTCAAATGTTTTTTCATTTATTTTGTAGATTGGATTAAAGTATTTTACTCGTTTAGATGTTCTTACTTCATATCCCACTTTGGTTATATTCTTGATAAAGATATCATAATTTCTCTCTTGTAATTTTTTTAATTCTTTTTTGGACGGTTTATATGCAACAATCAAAGTGGCGTTTACTCCTGTGTCTGCAAATACATTAGCAGGCAGATCAAATAATGCAACAATACGCATATTTGATAACATCCATTGTCTTGCTTTCTCCCACCTATCAATAGAGGCAAGAGAATTAGAAAGAACTATTCCCAACCTCCCATCATCATCCAAGATACGATATGCATTTTCCAGGAACACTAAACCTGGATCAATCCATTTTCCACTTTTCGCAATGTCCCACAGCTCATACATTTCAAGTATTTCCTTTTCCCTTTGTGTCTTAGGTTCGATTTTTCTATCTTCACCAAAAGGAGGATTAGTAAGTACCACGCTAAATTTCTTTAATTCTGTATGATCATTCCAATTGTCCCAATTTCCTTTTTTATGAAGATCAGGTATTAAAGAAACTAAATTTCCCTCGGAATTAAACTTATGTGTAATCGAACCACTGCCAGATTGGAATTTTATCTTTGCATTTCCATCTCCATTTAAAAGCATGTTTAGTTGTGCTAAAGTAACCATTTGATAATCATTATCAACACCATAGATATTGTTATCATCTATTTTACTATCAGAATTGACATATGACATTGAAAGAAAATCTCCGCTACCGCTAGTAGGATCAATTATTGAATCAGGTTTTTTGGGATTGACAATGCTAACTAAGAAATCTATAATTGGTATGGGGGTGAGAAATTGTCCTTTTTCTGATTTAGTAAACGCATTTGCAAATCGATAGAATATTAATTGATATAGATCATTTTTGCTTGACTTTGTAAAGCTGTAATCTTGCAAATTATGTACAATTGAGCCTACAATAGCAACGTGTGCTTCATTTTTTAAATCGATAATTGACTCATTTAATATTTCTCTATAAGTTGTCTGAGCTTGTTTTTTTAGATCTTGAATCCTTTTAATGAAAGTCTGCAAGTTCTTATCGTTTAATGTTGAATAATTCCTCTCATCAGGTTCAATGTAGAATCTAAGCCTTTTCAAGTCCTTATGCTCTCCATCCTGTATATAATATTTCAACCACTCGTTCTTTTTTTCATCAAAGATTTTTAATGCAATCATCTGAATTAGTATTTCATAACCTCTTTGATTAAGAAGGCTCACCTTGTCCAGAGTCTTTAAAATATCTGAGATCGAGTCATTTATTTGATTGCTAAATACCCCTGTAACGATATCGAGATCATCGACTGTTCTTTTTGAACGATCAATTGTTATGCACACTGATCTTTTTTCTAATTGTTCGAAAGAAGGAATTTTATAATATGCATCAGTTAGATGCAAAGATAAATCCTTGATCGTACTTTTATCGCCCTTCAAATTAAAAGATTCATCAAGTCTTAAATATACTCCATTTTTCTTTTGGAATAAATACAATCGTTCAGTATCATAAATTATGCCTAAACAGTAATCCGATTCAGATTCTTTCATTGCTGGTTTAAGTTGTTGATTATAAACCGTTTCTGTATTCTTTGAATTCTCTTTCTTAAATTCAATTGCTGCAACCAGGTGTTTTCTTAACCAATCAAGTGCAGACTGATTTTTATTCTCATGAAATTTTTTATACCAGTCAAACCATTTAGGATCATCAAAAATAGCGCCATCCATTTTAATAGGTGCTGAATTTTGATTCCCTTTTGGAAATGATATTTCTGCACCTACATAATCTTTTTTGTATAGTCCAGAGTTAATTAAAGCATAGAAAAACTGCCACTTGTAATATTCTTCATTAGGTTTCTTTCCCTTATCCTTAATTTTACATTTTTTGTTGAGCGTTAAGTGGACTGAGATTGAAGCAACTATTTCACTTTGCCCATAATATTTCCTATCGAATTCTTGTTTCTTCTGCAGAAATTTGTTAAGCGCATTTTCACTCATTTTGGCACCTTCCCATTGGAGTGATCTTCAATATATTTATCTATCATGGGTTCAAGAACTGACCAGGAATTTTTATGACCTTCTTTTTTGACAATGTATAAGAAATCAACCCACTTATCTTTATTTCCTCTAAAAGAAATGGTGTTTATTGGTTTTGATTCCTTGTCCCCTTTCTTTTTTGTAACCATTATTACATAAAATAATTATTACATTTATAAATCTTGCTAATTTTTGTCCAGTGATTACACAATAAATATCTGTTTTGATGACAAGATTTATATATCCTGATAGTCTCACAAAGTATAGACTTATCGAGGAGAAATACAATGAAGATAAAAACAAAAGACTTGGTTTTAGAGCCAGGAAACATAGAAATCAAGACCGTTGTAAAGTCTGGAAATGGGGCTGTGATTCCCTATACAAAGAAGTACATCGGAAAGGAAGTTTATGTGATCTTGAAAGAGAAATGCAAGACTGAATAAGATGATCATAACGGGACTGAGTCATCCGCTAAGACAGGCTCAGTCCCGATGAGTAAAACCATAGGAGGTAATACCCATGAAGGGAGATAAAAACAAAGGTAGATATAAAAATGTCGGTTCAGAGCCGAAGAAAGAACAAACAGCAACAGTGCAAGACTTGCCACACAGAGAAGTAGCATACCAAGTTCTGAAAGAAAACGGCAAGCCAATGCATTACAAAGAGATAACTGCAGAAGTTATGAAAAGAAGTAAATCAACAGGAACAACGCCACAGAATAGCATCTTCTCAAGACTGATAACGGATACGCAGAAGCGTTTTGTGAGGACCTCAAAAGGCACTTTTGGCCTTACTGAGTGGAATTCTAAGGAGGCTGAGAAAAATGCCAAATGAAACAGGATTAATCTCAGCTGTTAATCAGAGAGAAAGCAACAAGTACGGTGTCAAGATCAATGATGAATGGTATG
>JACPBS010000024.1 GCA_016180195.1 Candidatus Woesearchaeota archaeon | reverse complement strand
TCACATGGGAAGCCACTGCAAGCAAGATAAAAGATGCGTTCGATAAGCTGTAAAAAAAGTCGGGCAAATAAAGCCCAACAACAAAAAAAAAAACTAAACCCTAAGACTCACCAAATTACTGATCCCATGCTCATCCATGCTTACGCCAAAAAGATTTGCCGCAGACGTCAGCACGCTGTCATTATGCGATATTACTATGTATTGCGCGCGGTCCGAATATTTTTTAATCAGGCTTGAAAGCTTCTCCGAATTCTTCTTGTCCAGGGCAGCGTCCACCTCGTCAAAGATATAGAATGATGCAGGGTTATACTCCTGGATGGCAAAAATAAACGCCAAAGCGGTCATGGATTTCTCTCCCCCTGAAAGACCCCTGATATCAAGGAACTTCTCCCCTGTCAGGTTAACCCGGACCCTCACACCAGACTCGAAAAGCCTGCTTTCATCCTCGATGACAAGCCTAGCCTCACCCTTGGACGAGAGATCCTTGAAAATGCTGACAAAATTATCATTAATCGCATTAAAAGTATTCATGAAGAGCTCCTTTTTCCTCACCTCTATCTCTTCCATAAGCTTGAGAACATCGGCCTTCTCAGAGACCAGCTTTTCCTTCTTCTCAAGGAGCTGATTATACTGGCGCTCAACATCCTCATAAACCTCGAGCGCCTTCAAATTAACATTGCCCATCTCAGACAGCGTCCTCTCATACCTGTAAAGATGCTCCTTAATCCTTTCCTCAACAGCATCCGGAAGAAGCTGAACATCAGCATACTGCTCAAAATCCCTGTTCAGCCCTGCCAATTCAGAATCCACATCAGCCTTCTTCAGGGAAAGGTTGTTCACCCTGACATCCATATTGTTGATCTGCTCCTCCTTCCTGATTATCTTCTCCTCAGCTTTTGTGATCTCCTCCTGCAGTCTCGACTTGGACTCAAAGAGCTCCCTGTACTTCTTGTGGAAAGAAGCAGATTTTTCCTCCGCATCCTTCAGCATCTTCCTTGCCTGCTCAATCTTCCCCGCAAGGGAAGCCTTCTCCGAATTGAACTGCTCCTCCTCCCTTGAAATCTGCCTCAATATGGATGAAATCCTTTCCTTTTCCATGGAAAATACGTCCTTTACCTGAACCTCGATGTGCTTCACCTGGCTATCAACACCCATGATTTCCTCAATAAGCTCCCTTCGCTTCTGCTCGAAAGCATTGAGCTCTGCAATTATTGCGGGATTCCTCAGCTCGCTTATCTGATCCCTGATTTTCTGCTTCCTTGCCTTTACTTCGGCAATCATCCTGCTTTTTTCAGACAACGATTCCTGCACGGACTTTAGCTGCACATCAACATTTTTCAGATCCGCTGCTAATGTATCCTTTTGCTTCAGCGAAACAGAGTAATCAGCAGATTCAAGGGATAGGCTCTTTTCTATCTTGATGATATCCCCCTCTATTTCCGCCTTTTTCTGCTTCATCATAGCTATCCTTGACTCGTTATCAGACCTTTGCTTCTCGAGCAAGCCAATTGTCTCCTCCAGCTGCCTCACCCTCGATTCCTTCTCTTCAAGATCCTTCTCAGCCTCCTCTTCCTGGAATGCGAGCTGCCTTCTGGCCCTGAAGCCACCATGCATTGCCCCTGAAAGCTCAAAGAGATCCCCATCCATGCTGACCATCCTTGCCTCGCCCACACCAATCCTCTTTGCAGCGTCCATGCTTTCAACAACCAACGTGTTGCCGAACACGTAAGAAAAAACCCTCTTGAATTTCGGATCGTACGACACAAGTCCCATAGCAAGACCGTGAACCCCTGTTGCCTTGGAAAACCTGCTTTGCTCTGCAATATCCTGCTTCAACCTTGTCAAAGGAAGGAAAGATGCAACACCATACCTGCCTGACTTCAGAAACCTTATGCACTCAGCTGCAACGTCCTCATTCTGAACGACTATGCTGTTAATCCTAGGGCCTGCCGCAACCTCAAGGGCAAGGGAATACTTGCTTTGCACCTTTCCCAGCTCCGCAACAGTTCCATATATCCCCTTAATCCTCTCCTTCTGCTCGAGAACCTTCTGAACAGGAAGATTCAACTCCATCTTAACAATGTTTTTCGCCTTGGCCTTCGCCAAATCCTCCTCTGCTGCATCAAGGCGCCTCTTCGAATCTGCAATCCTGGCAGCAAAGGAAGAATCATCATTAAGCGCCTGGTTGAGGCCCAGCACAAGGGACTTGAACTCATCCCTCTTAGCCTTGACTATATCCAACTCTTTCTTGTTCTCACGCTCCAACTCACCCATTTTTGAAACCTGGGCGTCCAGAGACTGCAACTGTATTTCAAGCCTATCCTTCTCGCGCAGCAAGGACTGCTTTCTTTCCACCAAACCTTGCGTATCCAGTTGCCTCAGGTCAAGATCCTTCTCTATGACCTCTATCTCAATTTCCAGGTCGCCTATGTTGGCAACCAGGTTATCCTGCCTTATCTTCTCAATCGAGGCCTCGATCCTAGTCTTATCCAGGAGCCTGTCTGTCCTGGCCTTCTCAAGGTCCGCCTTGGACTTCAAAAGATTGGAAATCTTGCTCTCCACCTCCTCAAGATCGCTCCTGAGGTTCTCCCTCTTTGAAGAGATCTTCGCCAACTCCGAATCACATATAGACGCCCTGCTGCCGGACAATCCTATGGTAACCCTAAGCTCCTCAATCTCCTTGTGAAGCTTAACCTGCTCAACCTCCCCCTTTTCCTCAATCTCCCTTACAACCTCAGCCACAGAATTCTTCTTTGAATCAACAAGGGATTTCAGCTTACTTATATCATCCCTGAACTTTAGCACTTCGCCCGAATTTTCAGCCATTGACTTATCAATATCAGCCTTTTCCTGGTCCTTCTTCCTGATCTGCAGGTTAAGGAGGGTCGCCTTATTCTGCTTGAGCTTGTCATGCAACTCCTTGTATTTTATTGCCTGGTCCCTATCCTGCTTAAGCTCCTTAAGATGCTCCTTCTTCTCAGAAAGTATTATCTCAGCCTCCCTGAGGCTTTGGTCAACCTTCTCTAGCTCGCCCAAAGCCTTCTGTTTTTTGTCCTCGTAAACTGAAATCCCGGCGATCTCCTCAAAGACCTGCCTCCTTTCCTCGGCAGACATCTCAACAAACCTGATTATATCGCCCTGAAGAACAATATTATAACCATCAGGGTCTATCCTTGCAACCGAGAGAAGATCAATCACCTGTTGCCTGGTCCTGCGCTCATCATTAATCCGGTAAACGCTCTGCCCATCGGGCTTGACAAGCCTTGAAACCTTCACGCTAGGGGAATCAACAGGAAAAAGCTTTTCCGAATTATCAAAGAAGATTGAAACCTCAGCTTTTGACGCAGGCTTCTTGGTCTTCCCGCCATTATAAACAAGATACCCAAGCTTCTCTGCACGCATGCTTTTCGAACTCATTCTTCCAAGGACAAAGCAAAGTGCGTCTAAGATGTTCGACTTGCCACTGCCATTCGGACCAAGAACTACATTGAAACCATTACAGAAAGGCACTTCAGTCCACTTGCCAAAAGACTTGAACCCGTTGAGCACAAGCTTGTTTATCCGCGTCATAGAACAGAAAAAATAAACCCTTTCAGCAATATATATATTTTATTATCTAAAATGCTCCAACACAGCCATTAAATCTTCCTTTCCCTTGGCTTGGTTTATTTTATAAAACACCCTCCTGACAGGCATGGCTTGACAAAAGAAACCAGACAATAAAAACAATTCCAAACCTTTTTAAAACCCATTTCCACGCTTTCGAATCATGGATTTTAAAAAAATCACAGAGAGCCTGAGGCCTGCAAAGGAAGAGGAACGAGAGGCAAACGATGCTATCAAGGCAGTGCAAAAAATAAGGATAAGCGGGGCACAGATATTCCCCGGGGGATCGTTTGCAAAAGGAACAAGGATAACAGGGATGCATGACGTAGACCTTTTTGCAGCCTTTGACTACAAGAAATACAAAGGAAGAAAAGACATATCAGACATCCTTGAAAAGAAGCTATCCAAGGAAGGGCTGAAATTCAGGAGAATACATGGAAGCAGGGACTATTTTGAAATCAAAAAAGGGAAGCTAAAAATAGAGCTGGTACCGATTCTTGGCATAAAGAATGCCGAAAAATCGGAAAACATAACAGACATAAGCCCGCTACACACAAAATGGGTAAGAAGGAACATAAAAAAAGCCCAAGCTGATGAAGTGCGGCTGCTAAAGGCATTCTGCATCGCGCAGGGTTGCTACGGCGCTGAAAGCCATATAAGGGGGCTCTCAGGGTATGCGTGCGAAATACTGATCGCAAACTACAAAACTTTCACCAAAACCATCAACGCCATATCAAAATGGAAAGACAAGACAATAATCGACGCTGAAAGGCATTATAAAACAGGATCTGCCGCACTTTCCATCATAAATGCATCAAAAACCCAAAGCCCGCTGATAATAGTGGATCCTGTGCAGAAGAGCAGGAATGTTACAGCGTCACTAAGCCATGAAACGCATCAGCGACTCCAGAACGCAGCAAAACTATTCGTTAAAAAACCTTCTGAATCATTCTTCGTGCGCAAAAAGAAAACCGCTGAAGATATCAGCAAAGAATACAGAAGGAAAAAAATCATCGTGATCGAGGCAGTTCCACTGGACGGCAAAGAAGATATTGTCCTGACAAAGATACTGAAGATAAAGGAACACATTGAAAGGACATTAAGCTATTCCGGATTCACGGTATACTGTTCAGGAATAGAATGGGAACAAAACCCCCTGATCTGGATAGAGACTGACAAGGAAATACCTGCAGTTGAAATCGTTCCCGGCCCTCCCATGGAAGCGAAAGAACACGTAATGCGATTCAGGAAAGCACATAACCAGGCATTCACAAAAGGGAAAAAAATATTCGCAAAAGTCAAGAGAAAGCACACAAAACCATCCGGCATACTAAATGAACTTGCCAGGAAAGACCATTATATAATCGAGAGGGCAAAAAAAGTGATCATACATGATTGAAATCATCGAGCTGTTCTCCAGTGCAATAACAAACTTCATCTCGTTCGTGGGATACATTGGAATCTTCATACTGATGGCCCTCGAAAGCACAGCAACACCAGTCCCCTCAGAAATGGTAATGCCCTTTGCAGGCTATCTTGCCGGAACCGGGAAATTCAGCATGCCACTAGTCATCATCGCGGGAACACTGGGCTGTCTCTTTGGATCAACCTTATCCTATTTTGCGGGCATGAAATGGGGAGAAACCTTTGTTAAAAGATTCGGGAAATACCTGCTGATAAGCGACGCGGAAATGAAATGGACTGAAAGATGGTTCAAGGAGCATGGAGACAAGACCATATTGATAAGCAGGTTTTTACCTGTCGTAAGACACCTGATCTCGATACCAGCGGGAATAGCAAGGATGAACTTCATAAAATTCATCACATACACGCTGATAGGCTCGTTCATGTGGGTAACAATACTGGCGTATGCAGGCCTCATCCTGGGAGAAAAGTGGGGCATCCTGCGCCAATTCACAGAAAAGATAAGCATAGTTATCCTTTTGATAATCGCAATAGCAGCAGTTGCATTAATAATAAAGCACAGAAGATGAGAAAAAAAATAATCATCGGACTAGTCCTGATTTTAGCAAGCTTCCTTCTTAATGACCGTGCAAAAAGCCTGGCAAGCACAATAAGAAGCCCTTTTCTCGACACAACTGCAGAGATCGTTTCTTCACTGATGATAATAGCTGTTTTTCTGATACCCTCAATCCACCTCTTTTCGAGAAACAGGAAATTGATGCCGGCCCTATACATATCACTGGCAGTATCGATAATAGCGAGCTACTCACTAAAACTGCTTTTGCGCATCGAAAGGCCCTTTGAGCAAAAAACGATCCCGTTCACCAATCTTGATGACTATTCATTTCCAAGCACGCACTCGACGCTGGCATTTGCCCCGCTGAGCTTCCTCAAGGGAACGGCAAATACAGCCTGGATGATTTTTGGGTTCGTGGTTATAGCAAGCAGGATCTATCTCGGGCTTCACAGAATGA
Source organism: Candidatus Woesearchaeota archaeon (assembly GCA_016180195.1). Lineage (GTDB taxonomy): Archaea > Nanobdellota > Nanobdellia > Woesearchaeales > UBA10216 > JACPBS01. The sequence continues at coordinate 10,620 of JACPBS010000024.1, read as the reverse complement.
GCGATACAGTCGCCGGGGCAGTGCTGGGCTACATTATAGGATCATTCTTCCTCGATAACAGCAGATTCGACCTGAAAAAAGACATGTTAGAGGTTAAAAGACAAACCTTCCACCTTATAGCAGGCCTGTCTATCGTATTTCTAATATACAAAGGCTACTTAAACCAGCCGATAATGATCATGGTTCTTTTGGCCGCCATAATAATCTCACGTGCATCCATCCGAACTGATATCCCAATAATATGTTGGTTCCTTGATAATTTTGAAAGGAAAGAGGAAAGAAAAATATTCCCTGGAAAGGGGGCGATACTCATGATTCTTGGAGCATTCATAGCCCTGGTCTTTTTCCCCCTCAAAATAGCACTGGCATCAATAGCGATACTGGCACTCAGCGACTCTTTCTCACACATAGTTGGAAGATTTTTCGGAAGAACAAGGCAGCCATTCAGCACAAAGCTTATCGAAGGCACGATAGCAGGCATTTCAGCAGGCTTCCTTGGAGCGGTTTTCTTTGTAGGGGCAAACCAGGCGCTTATAGGCTCCACACTGGCAATGGCAGCCGAAACGATCGGGATGCGGATAAATGGGATCGAGATAGATGATAACATAATGATTCCGATAATAGCAGGACTTTCGATGTGGCTGCTCACGATTTTCTGACAAAAAAAGCCCTCTCTCCAACCACAACAACCTTCACTTTTTCACCTATGTTCAGGCTGCTGAAACGCCCAAAAAGCCTGACGCTCTCAAACGTGTCAGGCCTTATAACCTCGGTAACCGGATAAACCTTTGACACAACAGCGCCCGATGGCTCGATGATGCCCGGCATCCTGCCTGAAATATCCAAGAACCGCTTCTTACCGGTTTCCAAATCAAGACCCACAACCTTTTTCCCGACACTCGTAATGACCAGCACATTACCGCCCAATTCGACAACAGAACCAACATTCAAAGGCAATTGCCTATAAAGAACATTTACCCTGTAAAGATCCCTGCTGGTCTGCCTGTCCCTGCTATAAAGCTTCTCGCTTACCTTAAGCTCCCCTCCAAACCGCTTCCTCAAAATCCGCCCAAGCCCAACCGCAAATGAGTTGGAGCTGAGATAATAGTCAAATCCATTCCTGACCTTTTTCTTCTTAGTGAGAAATGCCTTTGCAGTTCCGGTTATCTGACTCTCCGCAAACTCCTGAATCTCAGGAGAAACATTCCTTAACTGAAGTATCGAAACATAATAGTTGGTCATTCCTGAACAATAAAACCGATAGTTTTTTATTTCTTTTCCACACCCTCGACATGATGAGCTTAAGGAAGGCTTGGAAAAAAGTATGGTATTTTATCTGGGAGGACAACAGCGTACTAAGCTGGCTTGTCAATGTAGTACTCGCGTTCATAATAATAAAATTTTTAGTATACCCCGGGCTTGGCCTGCTTCTAGGCACAACACATCCGATAGTTGCTGTTGTAACAGGCAGCATGGAGCACGAAAGGCCATTCGACCAGTGGTGGGAGGAAAACAAGGGTTACTACACCGGGATAGGGATAAGCAAGGAAGAGTTCGAATCGTTCCCCCTGAAAAACGGGTTCAACAGAGGGGACATAATAATTCTTGGAAGCGCAAAAAGCCCAGATGTGGGAGACATCATCGTATTCAAAAGCGGAAGACCTGACCCGATAATACACAGGATAATCATGATCAACAACTCAAACGGGCCAAAGTATGTAACAAAGGGAGACCATAACAAAGCCCCGATCATCGACGATTCCCTAAACGAATATGAAACCAGGGAGAATGCTGTGATTGGGAAATCGCTATTTAAGATACCCCTGCTTGGCTACATAAAGATCTGGTTCGTGGAACTGATAAGCGGGGTCGGTGGCTGATGGGGCTATTCTGCCCGAAATGCGGATCAATAATGCTGCCTAAAAAGACAGCAACCGAAACAAAGATGGCATGCGGAAAATGCGGGCACATCGGGAACCAGCCATCTAAGATAACTGAAAAAATACAGGGAAAAAGAGAAATCGAAGTGGTTGAGAAAAAGGAAGACATACTTCCAAAAACGCCTGCCGAATGCTCCAAATGCGGGAACAACGAAGCATACTACTGGCTTATCCAAACCAGGGCAGGTGACGAGCCCGAGACAAAGTTCCTCCGATGCTCAAAATGCGAGCACACATGGAGGGATTACGGGTAGATAACAAAAACCACACTAATCCCCCGCATATCAAAAGCTCCATTATTAATGCACTTTGCTATAATAAATTTCCCTGCCTCAAGAAAGGGATTATTTTGTTCCTTACAACAGGACTGAGCAAATGCCTGCCCGCCAATCCATGCCAAACTATTGCCTTGATTTCAGAGGAAGGCTTAGGCGCTCCAATAATACTCCCGAAATAAAGAAGAATCATAACATCGCCCTTCATTCCCGCGGCTGCATCAATGAATTTTCCAGCATAACTCAACTTTCCAACCTTTACATCCAGCTCTTCCTTTAATTCCCTTCTTAACGCATCTACCCTTGATTCCCCCCTTTCAGGCTTCCCGCCAGGAAGAATAAGAGCCCTCAAACCCCTTTTCCTCACAAGAAGAAGCCTGTTCGACCTTATCACCGCAATCGCAACCTTGACTATCATACAAACATTGGAGGGCAACTATCTTTAACCTTTTCCCTTTTTCCGGTGCTTCTCCTCATGATTCTTTGTCTGTTCGTCCTCGTTATTCACAGCCTCCTCCCCCTTCCTAAAGAGGTAAAAGAGTATTGCAAAAAAAACCAGAAGGGACACGATGGCTATGAAATAAAGCCAATAATTCCCCAAAGCCATCCCTTTTTCTCCAACAGCGCTTTCATTCCTCCTGGCGGCAACCAGCGAAGCCAGCTTCTGCTCATCGCACTTTTCCGATCCGCCCTTGAAGCACCTGCAGACGCTTGATCCTGAATCAAAAAAACAGTCATAGTTATAGTTGCCATCAGAATCATTAACACACTCAAAACGGAGAATGCAATCTCTGTTCATCAAAGCAAAATTTGAAGATATGTTCGAAGCAGGCTCCATCACCGAGGGCGTAGAAATATTAGATGAAACAGGAGCATTAATCTGATTGAAAAGATAATAACCCGCCAACACCAAAATAGTTATGACAACAAATGCAGTCACATAACCTGACAAGCCGCCCTCAGCCCTTGAACCCTCGCCTACCACGACCTCAGCCTTCTTTTCCTTCTGTTCAAGAGCCGAAATCTTCCTGGACATTTCTGAAACAGCCTTTTCAGCCCTGGCACTCAATACATCTATGCTGTTCCCATACTCATCAAGCCTCTTTGCCAGGTTCCCAACCCTGTCATTGCCTTCATCTATTTTTTTCTGCAATTCCTTCCTTTGCTCCTGCATTGAATGCTGAAGATCCGACTTAAGGGCATAACCTCCCAAATCCACTTCAGCCTCAAGAATTCCATTAACAGTATTCTTCAGTGCTTTTAGCTCTTCATGAATCTTCTGGAAATCAGACTTTGAAAGGAAGCTATCCCTGAGCGAATCAATGCTGATAATCAGGCCGCTTATTCTCTTGTTGACATGCTCAATTTCAGCATCAGCCTTCTTGGCCGATTTTGAGACATCACTCCACCCCACAAACCTGTTCCCAAGCTTAGAAAAATCCCTGTAAAGCTCTGAAAGCTCGGCCTTAAGCTCCGCAACATCAGCTTCCTTCACCAAGTTCCTTGTTTCAGACAGCTTGTCCTCTATTTGATCAAGCCTTTTCTTCAGGGAGCCATAGTCAGGCATTTCCATCAACCTGACCTCAACATCAGACAGCTGCCTTGTAAGAGAGAGAACCCTCTCCCTAGATTTTTCTGCATCATCCAAAAGATGCTTTGTTCTCGAGGCAGTCTCCTTAAAACTGCTTTCTGACGAATTCAGCCTTTCAATAGATTTCCTTGCCTGCTTCAACTGGTCGAATATCTCATCCCTTTTCAACCCAGCCTTCTTAAGCTCAGCCTTCAAATCATCAACCGAGCCTTGAACCACGGCAATCTGACGCTTATTATCCTTTTCAAGCCCAGAAACAGACTCCTTTTCCTTTTCAACAGAAGACTCAATTCCCTTCAGCCTTGAATCGAGCGCCTTAACAAAGTCATAAAATTCCTTCTTATCAGGATATTTGGACAAATCATTGCGGTAAATCTCCAGGGATTTCCTTATATCCTGTATATCCGCCCTTACCTTTTGGAAGGATTCTCTTAACCCTGTTTCAGAAACCAAATACCATCCACCCAACAGAAACAACTAAAACCGGATATATAAAGTTTTCTACTATAAAGTAAAAAATCGTTTGGCGAATTTTTTTGCTGACTGCTGAAGCGCTTTAATCGCGGGAAGCTCCCTGCCCTCCAGAAACTCAAGCATTGCACCCCCGCCAGTAGACTTGTGGGTGAATCCTCTGAGCTTCAGCTTCTCAATAGCTGCAAGGGTATCCCCTCCCCCAGCCACGCTCCTTCCCTTTGATCCGGAAATGGCTTTGCCAACATCCCTGGTGCCTTTCGCAAACTTATCCATCTCAAAAACGCCCATAGGCCCATTCCATACAACAGTTCTCGCCCTGCTGATCTGAGCTATGAATGATCTAACTGATTCAGGCCCGATGTCAAGGCCCAAAGAAGAGTCGGGGATATAAGAAGAGATGGTTGACCTTGCTTCAGGATCCATCCTATCCGCGATAACAAAATCCGTCGGAAGAACAGGATCATATTCCAACAATCCCCGCGCAACATCCAGCTTGTCCAGCTCAACTCTGCTTTTCCCGACATTCACACCCTTCGCCTTCAGAAAAGTGAAAGCCATTGCGCCCCCAACAAGGATTTTGTCAGCCTTTTTCCCCAGGTTCCTGATAATGCCCACCTTATCAGATACTTTTGCCCCGCCAAGAACGATAACGAAAGGGTGCTCCGGATTGAACAAACCTGACAACGACTTAATCTCTTTCTGAAGCAGCAAACCGGCACATGAAGGAAGGTGACCTGTAATTGCAGCTACAGAAGCATGGGCACGATGGCAGCAACCAAATGCATCATTCACATAAAAATCAGCCACCTCCGAAAGCTTCCCGGCAAAGGTTGCATCATTTTCTTCCTCCTCAGGATAAAACCTCAGGTTTTCAAGAAGGAAAATCCTGTCATTTGAAGAATCAATGATTGATTTAACCCCGATGCAATCATTAAGCTTCACAACCTTCCTTTTCAAGAGCTTTTGAAGCTCCACGGCAACATGATCCATGCGAAGGCCCTCAACAACCTTTCCATCAGGGCGCCCAAGATGGCTCATAAGAACTATTTTGGAAGCCTTCTTTCCAATCAAGTACCTGATCGTTGGCAAGGAAGCCCTGATCCTGCTGCTGTCAGTAATTCTTCCATCATTGCCCAGAGAAACATTAAGGTCGAGCCTCACAATAACTTTCCCGCCCTCAAAGTCCAAATCCTCAAGCGTCTTAAAAGGCATCAGGACATCAGCTTGATAACATCCACCATCCTGTTTGAGAAGCCCCATTCATTATCATACCATGCTACAACCTTTACCAAGGAGCCGTCAATCACCTTAGTCAACAAAGAGTCGAACACGGACGAATACGGGTTGCCTATTATATCGGAAGAAACAATTGGATCCTCACAGTACTGAAGCACCCCCTTGAGGTAAGAGTCAGCTGCTTTTTTGAAAGCAGAATTAATTTCCCCGGCACTGGTTTTTGACTCCAACTCGCATACAAGATCAGTAACTGAAGCGCAGGCAACAGGAACTCTCATGGAAACCCCATCCAGCCTTCCCTTAAGCTCAGGAATGACCTCATGCAGCGCGCTTGCCGCTCCTGTAGTCGTTGGAATGATATTGACAGCGGCCGCCCTTGCCCTCCTCAAGTCCTTATGGGGAAAATCAAGTATCCTCTGGTCATTCGTGTAAGCATGGATTGTAGTCATGAACCCTTTCTGGATCGAGAAATTCCTATGCAAAACCATAGCGACAGGGGCCAGGGAATTTGTGGTGCATGAAGCATTTGAAATCACTGTTTCAGATTTTGAGATTGCCTTGTCATTGACGCCCTTTACAACAGTAACAGTTGAGCCATCCTTTGAAGGCGCTGAAAGCAGAACCTTTTTTGCACCTGCCGTAATGTGCCTGGAAGCCTCAGCCTTATTATTGAAAAAGCCAGTGCATTCGGCAACAACATCAATCTTCATATCCTTCCACGGCAAACCTTCAGGCTCCTTCACAGAAAGCACCTTAATCCTCTTGCCATTAATAACAATAGCATCCTTATCCGAAGCTACCTTGCCCGGAAACACGCCATGCACAGAATCATACTTGAAAAGGTATGCCAGGGTATTTGCGTCAGTCAGGTCATTGATCGCGACAACATCAAGCTTTTTATCATTCAGCGCAGCCCTCAGAAACATCCTCCCGATCCTTCCAAAACCATTAACAGCAACACGAACCATGGACACCACCTTTTTTTCTTGTCATTAATAAAAATCAGGTATAAAAAATTTACCTAAAAAGGTTTAAATAATATGAGTTTCGGATAACACCGATGTCAAAAAATGGAGTTCTTTACCTGTTCTTAATCCTGGCTCTTGTAACAGCTGCATCTGCAAAAAACATACAAGACTTCCCGTATGGAGGAGAGGAAAGCTGCAAGGCTGTCAGCACAGATTCTGAATCGGGGGATTACATGCCATGGTTCTGCAACAAAGAAACTGAATGCGCAGATTGCTCAGTTCTGGAACACGGCCAATACAAAGGAAGCTACACAAAATGCGACGAGTCAAGCCCAACAGGTTTCACGGGAACGTTCTACAACAGCTGCATGGGCTGCAACGGATTTATCCAGGCAAAGGGAATGGGATATGGCCAGGGCAAATGCGAGGCTTCATGCGGTGCAAGCCAAAGCTGCGACGAGTATGGAATAGGCATCGAAGGCCAATGCGGGGAAGGAGGGGTATGCAACGAACAATGCCAATGCGAATCTGTGGGAGCATACAAAGCCCGGGATGAGGACCTGGACGGGGTTCCGAACCAGTATGACAAGTGTCCCGGAACAGAGCTGTTTGAGAAAGCAGATCCCGACGGTTGCGTACCCAGGGCTCCAGCAACACCCTGTTTCCAACGCTCAAATCCCATGCATCCTGACATCCCATGTGGAAAGAAAAGAACATGCTCATGGATATGGCCCAGCTATCGCAATTTCTGCTGCCCGATCGGGGAGCACTACGACTGGCATGCGAATAAGTGCGATATGGCGAAAATTTTTCTAAAAGAAAAACCAAAACTCAATGAAATCAAAACAGAAACCAGCTCAACAAAAAAATTTTCCTGTTCATTCAATCTAAGAGCGGGAAATGACCAATTGGATAAGCACGGATTTTCTGCAGCGCTGCATCTCCAGACTCACACCAATGGAATAATAAGCCTCGATACCAGGAGCTTAAATATAAATAGCGTAAATATAAATTACGAATGCACCATATCGGAAACTTATCCCGATTTCACTGACTTTAATTGCTCCGCCAAATTTGACACAAAACATCAAATAAACAACAAGGAAAGATTAATGTGCAGGGTAGAAATATACAACGACATTGAACTGGAAACAAGGACACATCAAAATTATGATACATATACTTCCGATGAAATAATGTATAAGACAGAATCAAAAAAAGGAGACAAATGCACAAAAGGGGATGAATGCACAGGAAACATGCACTGTTCAAGAGGACATTGCTGCCCCGAATCAGAAACATGGCAGGACACAGGAAACTGCATGGCCACAGACGACCCCATCATAGAGGTCAGGCGCATCACCGAAGCAGAACCTGAACTTCTCTTCACAGATGAATTTTCATGGATAAACCTCGAATACGAAATTATCCTAAACAGGAAGATCAACACAGACCCAGTCATAAAAAAAGAAGGCATTCCGGATTGGATCGGAAAACTCCACAAAGATGATGTCGGCAAAATAGCAAGGTCAATAAGCCTGGATAACATCGAGTTTCAGGTTGTTGACGAGGAACAGAATGAAATCGATTCTGTCATGGTCTTCAATGTCGGCAAAACACAGGATGACCAAAAATTGAGGGTATCATGGGCCTTAGCACTCAATAAAGGCGACCTGGCATTCGGGAAAAAGTACCTGATCAATACCATCAGCGGAACAAAAGTAACAAAAACACTGCACGACTCCCAAGAGTTTATTCCAAGAATATCCACCATAAATAGCGAAAATCTAAACTGCTTCAAGCTTTCAGGGCCTGATGATGCAAAAATCACCGTATATTATATAGGTTCGCTTTACGATTCAAAAGAAGAATTCATTGCAGATGCGAAAACATCTATTGAAGGGATAATGAGCATAGAACCGTTCATGTCAAATAAGGACAAAATCAGATTCGTGGCAAATCATTATGCTGCGGGAAACGAAAGAGAGATCGGTATGCTCCTGGACAAATGCCCGCATCATTACACCATGGTGTTATTCTCAAAGAAAAATTTCAGAAGCATTGCAGAGCTTGGGAAGATAGCTCTGATTTCAATTCCTTACGACAAAAAAACAAAAGGATTTTTCGGGAGAAAGGTAAACCTTATGGCGACTTCGATCCATGAATTTGGGCACGTGTTTGGAGGGCTTATGGATGAGTATTACGATGCAGATCTAAGAAGAGAAAACATAGGAGAGCCGAACTGCGCTCCTGACATTGCAACCGCAAAAAGATGGTGGGGAGACCTGGAGAACCTGGACCCAGAAAGGCCCGATATAAGGGTAGGATACTATTCAGGAGGCTGCTACTCCGGGAAGCCGATACGCCCAACCAAATACTCAATAATGTCAGACCCATACAGGGAAAACCTGGATGTGTTCCGAGAAAGCAGGTTCGGCGTAGTCAATGAAAGGTGCATATTAAAGTTGATTAACGAAGGCGGCAACTGCAAAATCAAAGATCTTGCGAAATATGACAAATACGTGAGGGAAAAGGTTTATGCGATTCCCAATTAAAATGCTTATTGCAGCAATCCTGCTATTGCCTGTTGCATTTGCTGCTGAAAGCCGGATCTTCAAAATCCAGCTTAACTATGACGGAAGCTCTGTACTGAGCTCGACTTTAAACATAGTCGAAGGCTATCCCGACCAGGAATACACGCACTTCGGCGAAATATACACTGCCAAAGTCATTAATCAGGGAAAGGTGCTGCACTCAATGAACTTCTCAATGAACAGCATGGTTTTTGATGGCGATATGCACAACCAGACTAAGTTCACCATCAGAATACCCTACAATGAAGAGGCAGAAAGGATCGAATTTTACCATGGGAACGAGATGATTTACTACATCAATGTCGAGGCATTTGTCAGCCTGCAAAAAATCAATTTCAAGGAAAAGAAAAACACCCTCTTCATTTTAGCCATTACAATATCTGCCCTGATTGTAGCAATCCCCATATTAAAAAAGGCATATTCTGCAATAAAAAATGACAAAAATTGGCTTTGTTGAAAGGTTAGAAAGATTTAATAGTCACTTGTCGTCTTAAAGTATTGGATTTTAGGACGATAAAACGAGGTGGCTATTATGAGTGAAACTGAAGGATGTTGCAGCTGGAACCCGGGATTAAAAAAAACCCTTGCACAGCATTTTGATCTTTTATTTCAGCACTACAGTTAAAACTACCAATCAGAGAATATATTACTACTTTCAAGTAGTTTCCACGGTAAAATTTATAAAGTGATGAACTTGAATTGATTATCATGGCAATAAATACTGCATTAATTGAAGGAAAAATACAGAATCTCGAAAGGTATGTGGCAAATTCAAGCGCACGACCAGACGATCTGCTCAGCACAAGATTCATAAGGGCAGCAAATGTTTATGAAATGCTCAGAGATGTCCTAATTGAAACCGATGATAAATCAGGCGTCCCAATTGAAAGACTTAAAGCAGTTATAGACCGATTTTATTCAAAGGGTGCAACAAAACCAGGCCTTTACCATTATGTCAGCAAGGACTATGATCAAATATGGAAAGCCACAAAAAAACTTCAAGCCACTTTCACGATTTGCCAAGGTTTCACCTCTCTTGAACGACTCATGAAAGACTACTACGAAGCCTTATCGCTTAAGAGACAGCTTTTTTCAGCCCACATGATTGATAAAATGGTAGCTACAGGTGCAAATCGAAGAATTGAAGAGAGAAGATCGGAAATGATGAATTTAATGAACGACCTGTTTGCGCACTATCAAAGAAGGATCGGCGAAAGTTTTAAAAATATCCCACCAGAACACCCGTATTACGCGGGGATGCCGGAGCGGCCAATCGGGGTAGTCTTAACGGCCCAAACTCAAGGCTCTCTGGGAGAGCTAAGCTTATCTGCTAATCGCTGATTAGTGGGATATCTACTGGCTTAGTGCCTTCGTGGGTTCAAATCCTACTCCCCGCATTCTTGTCAAACAATACACATATCCATAACAAAAATCGCACACGAAAAGGCATTGTTCAAAGTTTCATTTTGAGCACCTCATTAACATATTGTGGGTGAAGCATTTGGCGTAGAAGTGTCTGGCTTGCTGCCAGACGGTGCGGCC
>JACPBS010000007.1 GCA_016180195.1 Candidatus Woesearchaeota archaeon | reverse complement strand
TGGCCGCACCGTCTGGCAGCAAGCCAGACACTTCTACGCCAAATGCTTCACCCACAATATGTTAATGAGGTGCTCAAAATGAAACTTTGAACAATGCCCATTAACCTTTCTGTGCATCTGAACTGTATTTCTTATTCTTTCCATTTCAGAGTCTGATGGTTTTTCCACGTTTTTTTCAAGTTTCCAGAACTTTTTCTGGTGGTATGCGAAGGGCATTATGTTCTTGTTTGCGCTTGCCTCAATTACATCTCCGATGAACATCGTGTGGTCTCCCAGGGTTATTGCTTTCTGAAGCTTGCATTCTGCATTGAGGGCAGCCCCTTCGACCATCATGCAGTTTATCTTTTTCCCTTTATAGAACTTGAAGCCCAGCTCTTTGAGCGCTTTTATTTTGTCAGTGTCCTTGCCAGTGTAATTCCCTGAAACAGAGACAATTGTTGCCTGGTTGTGGGCCGCTATGTTAACCCCGAATTCCTTTGTTGTCTCTATGTTTTTGTGTGTTGCGTCAGCCGGCCTTATGCATGCAACTATTATCCCGGGCTCGTATGATACGTGGTGTGTCCATTCCACTGATTCTATGTTTTGTCCATACGGCCCGTTGCTTGTTATCAGGCCTATGCTGGTAACAAACTGGCCTGACATGAAGTCTTCCCATTTTATGTCCATTTTTCAATATTTAGGGGATTTTGTTTTTAAGCTTATTCTTTAGAAAATATATTGTATATATATGTGCGAAAGAAATAAATAATGGGCCTTTAAGAATAACTCAATATGGCTTTCCAAAGCGTCATTGATGGCTTTAACCTTTTAATCGATTCGGTGAGGTTCTTGTTCAGAAAGCCTGTTTTCTTGTTGCCCATATTTTTTTCATGGGCGTTGGTTTCCGCTTTGGTTCTGTTTCTGAGATATTACATTTTTTTTCCGGATGATTTGGGGTTGGCTGTATTGGCGGTATTTGGAGTGGTCTTCTTGATAACGATGACTGTTTGCATGGCTAACATCGTGATGCTTGAGTTCATGCAGCAGATGGAGTCTGGCGAAAAAATTTCCTTCTCAAGAGCATTTGGAGAGGCGCTTGTTGACCTGCCGAAGGTGATCCCTGTAGCGCTTGTCTGGGCGGTTATCTGGTTCATCATCCTGGTAATCAAGGTATTGACCAGCAAGAAGAATGATGATTCAAAGCCAGAGCCTTCTCCAAGGGATGCGGCATTGGCTTTGGGCGGTGCTGATTCTGGTCCATTCTCTTGGTTGAAATTGGGATTGCGGATGTTTGAAAAGCTTGTTAGAATGTATATCTTCCTTGCTTTGCCTGCGATTGCCTGGGAAAACATGGGTCCTTTTTCCGCGTTTAGGAGAGCGATTGAGGTTATAAGGAGGCACCCAATGCAGTTCATCACGGCATACACGCTGACAGGAATTGCATCCCTCTTCATGGCTGTTCCGCTAATCATAGTTTTTTATTTGGATAAGTCAGGTGTAGCCTTTTCATCCTTGTTCTGGACTGGCGTGATTATCTATGAGGGGATCGTCTGGACTTTTGGAATTTATTTGGAGCAGATGTCAGTCGGATTGCTGTATCTGTGGCATATGAAATGGCTGAAGAAAGGAGGGAAAGGTGATCTTTCTTCCGTATCTAAACCTGATTTGTTGGATAATGTTTATGAACTGTCATGATTTTTTTTTGAGTCTATTTTCTGATTTTCGTTATCAGGTCAGCCAGCAGCCCTAAAAGCCCTATTTGAAGTCCTGCCAAAACAAGTATTACTGGAAGTTCTGCTATGTTTCGTATGGTTGCGAATTCATATATTCCGAATGCAAGCCCCGAGCCCATTAGGATTATTGACGGAGGCAGGAAGAATTTCAGCGGGTCGAAATAGGTCATTATCCTTACTATCAGCATCATGAACCCTATGAAATCGCGGATCGGGCTTATGGATGATTTCCCCTCTCTTTTGCTGTATTCAATGGGTATGTATTTTACGGTGTATCCGTTTGTGAAGCATGCGAGAGTGATTGTTATGGTGAATGAGAATCGTGAAGGGTAAAGGTTGTAGAACTGCATGGCAACATCCTTTCTGAATACCCTGAATCCTGAGTTCAAATCAGGTATTTTTCTGCCTGTCAGTGTGTTGGCCAGGAACCCTATTATTGCTTTTGCAGGCTTTCTCATGAAAGGTATGTTTTCGCCTTTCCTCGCCCCTACCACCATGTCGTAATCGTCCTTGTGTTTCAAAAGTTCAGGTATGCTTTCTATCGGGTATGTGCCGTCAGCATCTGTTATCAGTACCCAGTCGCCTTTTGCATTCTTCAGCCCTGTCTTGAGCGATGCCCCGTATCCTATGTTGTATGGATGGTTTATGGCCTTGATGCCTGTGATTCCCCTTATGATGTCTCCGGTGTTGTCAGTGCTTCCGTCGTTTATCACTATTATTTCATGCTGCTGCCTGCCCATTGTCTTCTTTATTCTTTCTATTGTCCGGGCTACGGATTTCTCTTCATTGAATACGGGTATCAGGATGCTTATCATTGTACCATTCCACCAGTTTTTTTATTCCTGCCTCGATTTTTGTTTTCGGCGTGAACCCAAGGAGCCTTTTCGCCTTCGATATCTCTGCGTATGTTTCAGGGACATCTCCTGCCTGCATGGGCGAGTACTTGATTTTCGCCTTTTTGCCTGTCTCTTTCTCGATCAGGCTGATAAGGTGTTGCAGCTCGATTGTTGAAGAGTTGCCGAGGTTTATTACTTCGTAGCCGAGGTCTTTTTCAAGTGCCGCGGCCACTCCCTGTATTATGTCTTTGATATAGGTGTAGTCTCTTTTTGTTCGTCCATTTCCGTATACCTCGATCTCCTTGCCTTCGCTTATAAGCTTTGTGAATTTGTACGGTGCCATGTCCGGCCTTCCCCTCTCTCCGTATACCGTGAAGAACCTGAGGCATGATATGCTTGTGCCGTAGAGGCTGTGGTAGCTGTGGCAGAGCAGCTCTGCTGCTTTTTTGCTTGCCCCGTATGGGCTGATTGGCTTGTCCGTTTTGTCTTCCTCGGAAAAGGGTATCTTCTTGTTCCCGCCATATACTGATGAGCTGGAGGCAAATACTATGTTTCTTATTTTGTATTTCCTTGCCAGCTCCAGGATGTGTACCGTTCCTTTTATGTTGACATCTGCGTATAGTGCAGGCTCTTTTAGCGAGGGCCTGACCCCGACCCTTGACGCCATGTGGACTACTTTTTCAGGCTTGTGCTCATCGAAAACGCGATCCATTGCAGGCAGATTAAGGATGTCTTCTTTGTGCAGCCTGAATTTTTTGCTTTTCAGGCATGCGCTAATGTTTTCTTTTTTTGTTTCCGGGCTGTAGTAGTCGTTGAGGTTGTCAACGCATATCACATCGTCACCCTGTTCGATGAGCTTTTCACTGAGATGTGATCCTATGAATCCTGCTCCCCCTGTTATCAGAACCTTCATTCTCTTAATAGCCTTGCAGCCTCTTCTGCAAACTTTTCTATGTTGCCTTCCTCTATCAGGATGCCTCTTTTAACTACTTCTTTATGTGAGCCGATGTCAAAAGCTATTGCTGGCTTTCCTACCGCTTGAGCTTCACAATTGTGGACTGCTCCCTGAATTGTTACGTAACTTTTTTCCTTGTTCACTTCAAGATTATGAACTGTCCCTTGGTAATGTTCTTTTTTTATCTTTCTTATTATCGAATATAAATATTTGTCGTCTATCCAATAATGATTATGAGATCTTCTTTTCTTATTTTCTGAACATTTTGTTCCCATTAATCTGCAGAATGGCATTTTAAACTTTCCACTTATTTCGATTTTAAATTCGTTAAATCTCTCTCTTCTTGTTTGGAAACTTATATTTGATATTATGCCTATTCTTAATAGACTATCTCTTAATTGCTCTGCCAATATCTGTGATGAAGTGCTGTAAGAAATGATCGTGTTTCCTTTTTTGTCAGCATGAATTGTTCCATCACCTCTCCATAAACCTTTTATAAGCCCTATCAGATGGCCCCTGGGTGCACTGATTAAATTCTCGGGAATATGTTTATTTTTTGCTCCCTTGCCGAATAAGGAGCTGAAAAAAAGATTTAATAATTGGGAACTGTAATAGATCCTGCATCCATTTCCTTTGATGTAAATAACTCCTTTTGCATGAAAAATATTTTCCATGAGGTTCAATACATCCTTTTGATATTCAGTCTCATTCGAGTGAAAGGAAAATATCAGATTCGTTTTTGAGGAAGTAGCACACCCTTCAGAAAGGTAATAACCTGCAAGCCGCATAAAATTTTCATCAATTTTTATTTTTGACGGAAAACAATTTTTTCTTCTTGGCTCGAACTTCATCCCCTCTAAATGAATTCTGATTGTTTTCTGATTCTCGAGGCTTATCTCATTGTTGCGCTTATTCAAGAATCTGTATATTGCATTTTTACTGAGTCCGAGTGATTTTCCTACAGTCTCATACGTGTCCTTCCCCCTGTCAGTTTTCCTGCTATATTTATAAAAGACTTCATTTTTTTTAAGAGTAAGTCCCTTAACAAAATCAGTTACTTTTAAAATTGGGCTAAACCTTTTATTTATCTTATAAGGGTATATGAGTGCGTAGCCTTTTTTTAAATTCTCTGTCTTCACCCAGCTAGGTTTATAGTCTTTGTAATGCATCTTTTTACAGGAACAGCCTGGCTTGCAAACACGATTAGTCTTGCATTTTTTTGTAGGTATAGCATAAACTCTGTGTTCAGGTGTTATTTTCAAAGGAATCTTGCATCCATATATGGATATATTGTAAAGATCTCCATTATATGCTCTCTTATGTATTGATGTTATTGTTTCTTCTTTGGCCTTATGTGTAGCTACTTTTTGGTCTGTTTGTAATTTGGATATATCTATAAATCCATTGTTGCATTTTATTTTTGAATCTGGAGTGATACATGCAGGAATATCAAATCCTTCCCATAGGCTGCATGTTGCATATACGTCGCATGCGCCATAATAGTATGGCAGTTCCTCATCAGGAACGTATCCTGCGAATATTACGTTCTGGTTTGCCAGCTTTTTTAATTCTTTTGAATAATTTCCGAACGTGTGCTTTCCAACTATCAACAATTTTAAGTCCGGTATTTCTTTATTGATTTTCTGGAACGCTTTTAGCAGCAAATGCACCCCTTTGTGGGGTGATATCCTGCCTACATATAGCAGGGCTTTTCCTGTTATTCCGTATTTCTTCCTTATTTCGATGATTTTTTTCCGGTTCAATACGCCGTTGAACCTGTCATGGTCTATCTTTACATATTCAACCTTGCTGTCCCTGCCTGTTTCCTTTTTCAGCTCTCTCCTGCAGAATTCGCTTATGGAGTATATATGGTCCGCATTCATTATGCTCCTGTTCGTGAAGAAGTTGAAAAGGGCTAAGTATATCCTTTCAGTGGTTGAGAAAAGTCTTGGATAGGCAACTCCTGCGTTGTAATATATGTATCTTTTCCCATATTTCTTCTTTGCTTTTGACGCGATTATGTTCATCGGGTAGAAGAAGCTTATAACAGCATCATAGTCCTTCATTTCCCTGACATATTTGCCAACCTTGGCAAAATCCAGGAAGAACAGCAGCCTGTAGATTCTCTGGAGAAGGGGGTTTTTTGGCATCCCGATTATTTTAAGCTCGGCATTTTTAGGCTGCATATCGGCTTCGAATGAAAATATCGTGACCTTGTGCCCTTTACCGCTGAATTCAATTGCCTTCTGTTCCACCAGCCGGTCTATTCCGCTGAACTTTGAGAAAGTTGGTGTGAGAAGGGCAATCTTCATGGTTTGTGTCAAGGCAGCTAGTATTTAAGCTTTTTATTGCTCAGGTGGGATTAATACCCCTGAGCTTGCTCTGATGGGGATTTCTTATTTGGGCTGTAACGATTATTGGATGGTAAAATTTTTAAAGCCTTTTTGTTTTCTGGTTATTATGAGTCGCATTAATCGGTTGAATACCTTTGATGTTCTTGGGGATTTATATGCGCAATTTGTAATACCTGCATTATGGGTTTCGCGAGAGTTTCGCATTCCTCTTTGCATGCCATTGCCTTCTCGTGGAAAGCAATCCGATGAACTCCTGGAGTTCATTTTAACTGTCAAAACTGGTTTTTTAGATTATTTAAACGAAGTTGTAAATTCTCCAGATGGATTTCCGGTCAACGGGAAGGCCCCTGATTCATATCTCCGCCTTTTGGGGTGGTATGCTGGTGCGGGTGAATGGGCTGATTTTGGGCACGTCAAGCTCATCGGTGATTGTATGAAAATGTATATGGATAATGCTCAAAAGCATGAATCGAATGTTATCGAGAATTGTTTGAATAGGGGATCTCCATGCTATTTAAGGGGAGGGAACGTGCCTTACCAAATCTATTCAATAAGCGGCCAAAGCTGGGTTATTCTTGGATCTGGGAAAGAGGTTTTCGAAGTTCCTATAATGCAGGTAAGGGTGAAGTAGTTTCGATTTCGCGCTATCTGCATTCTGCATATGAGGAGAAATAGTTTCTGGTGAGCAGGCATCATGATGTTGTGATGTTTTCCGGTTTGGTTTGTGCCCAAAAGAGCATGGGATGACTGTAAGGACAGCTCCTGGTGGGAAAAAGGCTTTTATATTGGCGCTTTTCCATTATGAATATGAATTTCAGAGCAGGGCTTTCTACATATGAAGTTTTGGACCTGGCTTTGCTTGAGCAGGTTTCTATCGCAGCTACGTTCGCCAGACATTATTCTGCAGGCGAAAGCCTTTTTGGCGGCATTGACTGTTGTGCTGCCATCCGGGGTTGCAGGGATAGGTTTTCCACTTATGTGAGGACGGTGTTAAGTTCACCTGAGAAATTCCCTGAGGATAGAAGGGTTCCAGGGAGCTACCTTGAATGTCTTTTGCACGAATGGGGTTCTGTCGATTGGTGCATTCCTGAAAAAGTTGGCTTGCTTAGGCAGAGCTTAATTGATTATCGCAATTACAATATATGAGCTACTTTTTCTTTGTTGCCCTGAATATCTTGCTTTCCCTTTTTACTTCCACAACATCGAATATCTTTACATATGGAACCATTGGCAGGATAAGTATCACGAACAGAAGCGATATAAGGAATTTGGTGAAGAAGTCTGTCTGTATCTGCACTACCCCGAACGCATGCAGAAAGAGGAACAGTGCCAAGACGGTTACAAGGCAGAAGTAAAGGACCATCCTCATCTTGTTGCCCTTTTTTGCCATCTGAACCTTTTGATATTCCCCATATTTAAGCCTTTTTGTGGCTCAATAAGCGACTGTAAAGGTCAACATGCCTTCTCACGTTCTCTTCTATGGTGAATTTCCTTAGCCTGCTTTGGCTGTATTTCTTGTTATAAACCCTCTCGATTGCTTCTGCTATGGATCTTGGGTTTTTCGGCTCAGCAAGCACGAATTTCCCGGAAACCACTTCGGGGAGTGATGTTGTATTGCTGGCTACAACAGGCTTCCCCATTGCGCTTGCTTCTGCTGCTGCATACCCGAATCCTTCGCTTATGCTTGGCACAACCACGCAGTCTGCTGTGGCAATGTATTCAGGAAGTTCGGAATATGGCACAGGTTCAAGAGAAAGTGTTTTGCTGCTGTCTGTTCTTTTTATTATGTCAATAAGCTGTTTGTATTTTTTGCTGTAGTCTTTGGCTATGATAAAGACAAATTTTAGATTAGGTATTTTTATCAGTGGTATTGATCTTGCAGCGTATTCCATGCCCTTGCTTGGGGCTGCCCTTCCGTATGTGAGGCAAACAAAATTCTTTTCCAGTCCAAGTTTTTTTCTTACTTGTTCCCCATTGTGCCTCTTGGGGTTGAAGTGGGCGTAGTCAACCCCGTTGTATATGACTTCTGTCTTCTCGCCTTTTTTCCAGTTGCAGCTTTTGAGCAGCTGTTTTTTTGTTGACTCTGAAACGCAAATGTTTGCATCAAACCCGAGCTTGTAGATCGGGGTCTCAAGGAGATCATGTATTGCGGAGTTAACCCTGCTCATCTCGGTGTATTCTTTCCATTTGCCAAGCCACACTTCATGAATGGTGATCACTGAAGGTCTTTTCCTTATCCTGGCAGCAATCCATGCAGGGAATGCTGAGTTGAATGTGGTTGTATGTATGATGTCTGCTTCCTTTGCAAGCTCAATTGCCTTTGGTATGGCAATGAACGTATAGAAATATCTGTTTATGGCTCCGATACGGAATACCTTTACGCCGTTCAGTTCTTCTGTTTCCCTTGCGCCTTTTATTTTTCTCGTCAAAACTGTAACAGAATTCCCTTTCTTCACCAGTCCTTCGGCAAGGTTCCTGAACAGGGTCTCTGCCCCCCCTTTGAATGGGTAATAGTTGTCTAGTATGAATAATATTTTCATGCTGCTTTTTTGTTGAATAATTTTATCGCATCCATATAATTCGATCATAGGCAGTAATCCTTTCGAATTGCCCTTTTACAACTGAATAACGTATATAGAAAGGGCCTGGCGTAATGAGCATAGAGGATGAATCTTTTCCTGTTAATTGTCTATATTCCTGTTCAAGACGGGAAATGTAATTCTTGTCTGCTGGCTCATTTGGCCTTCTGCATCCCATTTGGATGAACCCGCCTCCCGGATCCTGATCCTCTGGAATTTCAGGATAGGCCATTACGTAAAGCTCAAGATAGTTTTTTTGATTTGGTGACTTGACGAATATTGCTTCCCTGAACCTGTCAAGCAGCGATTGCCTGTATTGGGGTGTTGCTATTTCTGAAGCTAAAACAGCAAGAAAATGCCATCCTTCCCGGACCAGGTCTTTGTTTTGTGCCCATGCATTCATTGGTTACGGGTTAATGATTCCTTTATTTAAAATATCCCATAAAATTATTAATATCAGGCAGTTCTTCAGCTGCATGGGGAAAAAATCGGATGCTGCATTTATCTCGATAGCCATAAACGTAGCCCTCATTTCCGGCAAGATCTTTGTTTATGTCTTTACCGGGTCAATTAGCATAATGGCGGAGGCGGTTGATTCTTTCTTTGATCTGGTTGCCTCGGTTTTGGCTTATTTTGGTGTGAGGAAGGCTGAGCAGCCCGATGATGAGGATCACCCTTATGGGCATGAGAAGTTCGAAACCTTGTCTTCATTTGTGCAGGCATTGCTTATTATTGTTACTGCTTTTTTTATTTTCTGGAAGGCTTATGACAGGATTAGGAACCCTGTTCAGATCTCGAATACCAAAGTTGGGATCGTGTTTATTGTTGTGTCAATGTTTGTTGCATTTTTTACCTCAAGGTATCTTTTGAGGGTTGCCAGGGAGGAAGGAGGGAGCCATGCGCTGGAAGCTGACTCTGCTCATTTTTCCACTGATGTTCTCGGGTCTCTTTCTGTCTTGGCGGGCTTCCTTATGGCAGAGCTTGGCTTTGCTTTTGGCGACCCTTTGGCTGCTTTTGCTGTCGGCCTGATAATGCTTTATTTAGCTTGGGGCCTTCTGAAGAGGTCTTTTTTTGTTTTCATGGATTTCAGTCCTGAAAGCGGAAAGGTCGGTAAGATCAGGCAGGTGCTGGATAGGGCTGTTGGGGAAAATAAGATTGTGCGCTATCATAAGTTAAGGGCCAGGATGGGTGGGAGCCGGATTTTTCTTGAATTTCACATCCATGTTCCCAAGAGGATGAGCATTGTCAGGGCCCATTCCATTTCCGCGGAGATCAAGAAGGAACTGAAAGAGAGGGTTCCTGAATTAAAATATGTCACGATTCATATTGAGCCTGAGTGACTTATTCTCTTGATCGCAGGCAGTATTTCGGTGAAGCGGGATACTATGAGCAGGGGGTTCCCTTTTTCAAGCCTTTCCCTTTCGTGAAATCCGAAATCCACCGCTATGGTCCTTATCCCTATCCTGTTTGCTTCCAGTATGTCCCCCAGTGTGTCCGTGATAAATAGGCATTCCTTTTTCTCAAGCCCGTGATTTTTGAGCAACATCTTGAATTTTTCCTCTTTTGACTTGTGGGTTTCGAGCCCAAGGATTTCCTTGAATTTCCCCAGGAAGTTGTTAGATTCAAAATAGCTGTTTATTGTTTCTGCCTTGTTCGATGAAATTATGAACATGGGGTATTCCTCATTTATTTTCATTAGCTCGTTTTTTATTTCCTCTTCCATTTTCAGGTTGTTGAATTCCTCTATCTGCATCTCGAAGAATTTTCTGGTTCTTTCAGGAGTTATCTTCGGGTTTTCATATATGTTGCCGTTGAACATGTCCTTGTATTCGGCTATTGTAACTTTCTCTCCGAGAAGCTCTGTATTTATGCGGTATGCGAGCTCCAATGTGTCATGTATGACTCCATCAAAGTCAAATATCACTGCCTTTATCATTGTAATCGGTCTTCTTGGTGACTTTAAATATTTGACTGACAACTTTTTTATAATATGCCGCCTGCTTACATGTAATGCAAATTGATTCAACTGTTAAGCTGAATAACGGTGTGAAAATCCCTCTTCTCGGATTCGGTACCTGGCAGATTGCTGATAGTAAGGTTTGTGAGCGGGCTGTTCTTGCTGCTTTGAATGCAGGTTACCGCCATATTGATACAGCTGCCATTTATGGCAACGAGTCCGGTGTGGGTAGTGCGATCAGGAAGAGCGGCATTCCAAGGGAGGAAATTTTTGTAACTACAAAGCTTTGGAATGATCACCATGATGATCCTGTGCGAGCGCTTGAGGATAGCTTGAGAAGGCTTGGGATGGATTATGTTGATCTTTACCTTATCCATTTCCCTGTTCCTCAGCGCAATGCTTCCTGGAAAATTCTTGAGGCTCTTCATAGCAGGGGAAAGTGCAGGTCAATTGGGGTCAGCAATTTTACAGTCAGGCATCTTTCAGGCCTTTTGGATATTGCGGGTGTTGTGCCTGCTGTCAATCAGGTTGAGTTGCATCCTTATCTTTACCAGATGGACCTGATTGATTTCTGCACGAAGAAGGGCATTTTAGTTGAGGCATACAGCCCTCTTACCCATGGTGCAAGGTTGAGTGATCCCCGGCTTGTCGCGTTAGCGGCAAGGTATGGAAAGAGCCCTGCCCAGCTTCTTGTAAGATGGTGCCTGCAGAAAGGGCTTGTTGTTCTCCCGAAATCTGTCCGGGAAGATAGGATAGCTGAGAATGCGGATGTGTTTGATTTCATCATAAGCAGCGCGGACATGGCTGTTCTTGACGGATTCAACGAGAACCTTAGGACCTGCTGGGACCCTACGGATGCTCCCTGATTTGCAACAAAATTTTGTGATGGAAACTATTTCCCCTTCCTTTCAGCTTCCTGCATCGCTGTTTTTCTGACCAGTTGCTCCAGCTTTTTCTGGTTTTTCATCGCGATGTTGTATGTGTAGAAGATTACTGTTGTTAGGGTCATGAATCCTGTTATTATGAGGAGGTCCATTTTCCTGCTTATGTTGAATGCCCTTATGAATGGGTTGAGCATGTCCGGGAACAGTGAGATCAGTGCGAACGATGCTGCTATTGCTGTCCAGAATACCCATTCGTTTATTGTGAATTCCTTTTTTTTGAGGTTGATGAATGATAGGTACATTATTAGGACGCCGAAAAGCACGCCTATCAGCTGTATTATCAGTATCATTTCCTCACCTTGTTAGCTTCCATATTACCATTTTTGACACTATTGCAATTCCGTCAAGCACCCCTGTTCCTTTGTATCTGTCGTGGTAGATTGTTTCGATTGGAATCTGGGTTAGCCTTACATGATGTTTTCCTGCAAGGGCAAGCATCTCGGATTCCACGCTGTAGTCCGTGGCTTTCCATCTTATCCTGCTGTATGTTTCCTTTGTGAATGCCCTGTAGCCTGATTGCGTGTCCTTTACGGTTATTCCGAACAATAGGCTTAAGGTTGTGTCTATCGCCCAGTTTCCTGCTTTTAGCACGAATGGCATTTGGTCTTTTTTCTCCCTGTAGCCAAGCACCATTTCCGATTTTGTAAGCGCTTTTTCGAAATTCGGGATTTCCTTGGGGTCATGCTGCATGTCTGAGTCAAGCACTATCATTGCTCCTGCACCTTTTTTTATGGCGTAGTCGCATCCTGTTTTTAGTGCTGCCCCTTTGCCCAAGTTTACCAGGTGCCTCAGCACGTTGACGTTTGTTTTTTTTGCTTCAGTAAACGTGTTGTCCTTGCTTCCGTCGTCAACAACTATTATCTTTTCCGCGGGGAGGTATTTTTTTGTCTTTTCCACTACTTCCTTTATGTGTTTTTCCTCATTATAGGCAGGAATCACTGCATATAAGTCAGGTCTCAAAAATTTGCCTCCTTATTTTATTTCCTCTATCCTTATCTTGAAAATCAGTGTCTTGTTTCCCATCGGGTGTGCTGTCGGGTCTGTCCCGTATGCCTTCTCAGGGATGACCTTTATTGTTTTTTCCTCTCCTTTCCGCATTCCCATCATTTCTTCTTCAAGCCCCGGGATTATCTCCTTGTTTCCGGTTGTGAAGGTGAAAGGGCTTGTTTCCTGGTCGAATTCGTCGTCTTTGGTTATGTTTATGCTTCTCCAGTTGTTGACTGAGCTGTCAAATACGCTGCCGTCTTCAAGGTATCCTATGTAATTGAACGTTACCTTGTCTCCTTGCGATATTGTTTCCTTTTTTTTCAGCTCTTCCTTTATTGTAGGTTCTTCACCTTCCCAGTTTACCTTGTATACGTAAATCTCTGCTCCTGTTATGCTTCTTTGCCTTGTAAGCAGCTTGAAGTGCTCAAGGCTGTGCCCTTCCATGAAGAACATCCTTGTGAACATGCTTGAGTTAAGGTCAGGGAATGAGAAGATTATCTTGTAATCCTGTCCTTCGGGTATTATGGTTGCGGCAAGGTCTACCCCTACATTCTGGTTGTATGGGGTGGTTTTGACAGCTCCGTCCTCGGTAAGGTATGAGGCGGATCTGGGGTGTCCTGTTTGGCCTTCACGGTTTGTGAAGTACACGTCCATGTTTGTCAGGTTTATTTTCATGCCGTTGCTGCAGTGTGCTGTTTGACCCTGTGTCTGGCAGGAGTCTATCTGACCGTACCCTGGCCATGGTGCCACCCAGCTGTTGCCTTCTGCATCATTCATGTTTTGTATGTCAAAGTATGTTTGATCTGCCTGTTCTTTGGTGTAGCCGAATTTTTGCTGCATTTCCCTGGTTGCTTCCTCGATTGTCTTTCCTCTTAGTTTCTGCCATATGTAGGCCCTTTCGAAATTCCAGCTTCCGAAGTGAGCCCATACGCCTGCCTTGCCTATCATGTCTTCCGATGCTATGAAGAATGCTTCAGGTGGGTTGCAGTGCGTATATTTGAGCACGTTTTCAGCCTGGCTATCTGATAGCCCGTATCTGTCCTTTAGCGTTTCTCCTGCTTCTTCCCTGTCTTCTTCAAATATCGAGTAGAGTGCGTTCACTGATTTCAGTGTGTCGTTTCCGTTTGTTTTTTGCATCTCTTCAAATGCGTTGTTCCCGCCGCAGTCCAGCATTCTCAGTATGCCTATTGCCATGTCCTCGTTATCGGTTCGTAGGATTTGTCCTACCCAGTGTGCCTGCGGGCTTCCCTGTGTTGTCCCGTCAAACGTGACTGGCCTTTCCGCGAGTGCCTTGAAATGGTGGCCGAAGTCCCACCATGATGTTATTATTGCGGTTTTGTTGGAGTTGTCCCTTATTGATATGAGCGCGTTATACCATGCGTCATTTATCATCGGAGCGTCCTGGCTTGCGATGCTTCTTGACATGGCTCCCAGGCTTGTTGACGGCACTACCAGGAAGAATAGCATTGGAGCAACAAAAAGCAGGATTGTTGCTGCCGATGATATTTTCCTGTCAAGGCTGAATGTTTTTGGGAGCAGGCTGTTTATCTGCCTGTATAGGAATCCCATTGTTGCTCCGAATGCGATTCCGAATGCAGGCACTATCAGCATTACGAATCTTATGCCCTTTGTGCTTGCGTACATCGTAACTATGAACCATATTATCAGCAGTGCAGCTAGCTTCATGTCTATGTGCTCTGATTTTATTGCAGCATAGGCTATTCTTGCTGCTATCGGCACTGCCAGTAAAAGTATCAGGCCAACCTGGGAGAGCCCGCTGTTTATTAGCGAGTTTCTCGCTATCAGTATTGTAAGCCACCAAACTGCGGAGCCAAACAGGAATGTGAGGTCTGTTGTGTCAAGTCTTTTCTTTGTCATCGTAATCATTATTCCGATTAGCCCTGTGAAGAAAAGGAAGATTCCTCCCACGTTGTTTATTATGCTGTTGACATCGCCTTCATTCAGTTCAGCTACTGTTGTCAGGACGTTCGGCCACAGGCTCGCCTCGACTGGCGTTTTTATCCTCGCGAAGCTGAGTGAGCTGACCGGCGATAGTATGAATGTGTCGGGGCTTGAAAGGAGCGAGACGCTTATTCCTGACATGAGGATGAAGGAAGCGAGGACCAGGCCCAGTGTTTTGGTTTCAGGGCTTGATATTATCTTCATGTTTCTTAGCTGGTTCCTGTTTGCAATGACGAAATACCCTGCATATACAAGGGATGCGGCTATGAGGAAATCAAATATGTACCACCATCCTCCCCAGAACCTTGAGTACAGCCCTATTGCCAGTCCGCTTAATGTTGCCAGGATAATCTGCCATTTGGCTTGCTTGGACTCTATTGCCTCAAGGAAAAGGTATGCTGCAAGAACAGAGAAGAACAATACCCAGGAGTCGGAGTCGCCGTGGCCATATAATGATCTTGTGAGGAATGCCGGGTTTATTGCGACCATGACTGCTGCGAAGAGTCCTCCTATATCGCCCGCTATCCTTCTCGCTATCAGGAATGAGAACAATATTATGAATGAGGCTATTATCACGGGAAGTATCATCTGTGCTTCCATCAGGGTTGTGTTGGGGTTCAGAGTGCTTAGTATAGAAAAAAGTATGGCTATTGAGTAGGGGTGGAACGTGTCCTCAGGCTCTATGTATCTTCCGTTGGGTGCAAGCTGCAGGGTGTCGTAGCTCCTGCCGTCTTTCAGTATGTCTCCCGGGTAACCGTGGTCAACTATGTTTTTTGCATACCTCAGCCAGTAATATGGGTCGATGTCGGGCATGTACATGTTTCCCTTGCCGTCCTGGAAGAATGACTTGTACTGGTCTGCAGATCCTTTGACCTGCTCTTTTATGTTGATGTTTTGTCCCTGGAATTGCCCTGTTCGTATTGTGTAGCTGTTGCTGCGTATTGCCTTGTTAAGCTCTTCCTCTATAAGCGAGTTTTTCTTGTCGTCAGGCAGGTTTGGGTATTGGCTGTTTATTACGTTTCCTATGTCGGATCTTATGAATGAGTATATTGTTTGCCTGGCCCAGTCCTCAGTGTATGCAAGTTCGGAGGGCATCATCCTTATGGTGAAGCTTAGGTAGATTGCAAGCAGGATTAGTAGGGCGGGCAGCATTATTACCTTGTGGCGGGCTGCGAATGCTGAAATTGCCTTTGTATCTACGGAGAGCTCTTCTTCATCTGTTGGTTGTTTCTCCTTTTGGTCTTTTTTGGCTTTGAATAATCCTTTTATCTTGTTCCCTATTTCCTTGAGGTCTATTTCCTCTCCTTCTTCTGTCTGTTGGGGTTCATGCTTTCCTGCTTTCCTGTGTTCATGAGCGTGCTTTTCGGTTTTATGATGCTCAGTAGGTTCTTCCTGCAATTTTTCAGGTTCATCTCCCTTTGTTTCGGTATCATGATCGCTTTTTTCAGGATGTTCGGGTCTTTTTTTTCCCTGTTTCTTTGAAAAAGGCCAGATCTTGCCGAAATCTATTGATAGCTCGTCGTCTTCTTTTTCCATTTTGGTTTTTCGCAAAAGAAGGTATTTTATAAATATTCTGGTTCAAATAAGGAACCTTGAGAATAATGCCAGGCCAGGTTCTGATAATGCCAGCTTTAACATGAATTTAGTCGGGAAATCCCGGTCGTTCTCCTCAAGTATCTTCCTGTTACTGTCCTTTTTGAATATGTTTACAAGATAGTTATAGTCTTTTTCCTTGAACTTATCCATTGCCTTTCTCATCATAAGGTGGAGCCACAGATCTCTCCCAATAACCTTCCTCCATTCATTTTCGTAGTCTTTCCTTTCGATTATCGACCTTGCCAGAGCTTTTGCTGCCAAATGGCTTTGCATCACTCCGCCCAAGGTTGTTGCCTTTACCATTGTTGCAGAATCACCAACCAGGTATACGTCCTCTTTTGAGGTCTTTATGTCAGGTTTGTAAAGGGGTATTGGTCCTGCCTGCTTTTCAATTATCTTCTCTGAATATTCTTCCCCCATTATCTTCTTGCAGAACGTGTTGAAGTAGTCGCTTATTCCTGTTGTTGATGCAACCCCTATCCTTACTGTGCTTCCTG
Organism: Candidatus Woesearchaeota archaeon; assembly: GCA_016180195.1. Lineage (GTDB taxonomy): Archaea > Nanobdellota > Nanobdellia > Woesearchaeales > UBA10216 > JACPBS01. The sequence goes on along the minus strand of JACPBS010000007.1, from coordinate 65,943 downwards.
ATTCAGGCACTACCCAGGCTATCCCTTGCTCGCCGGGGTAGAAGTCAATAACATTGTCGTTGTCGTGCTTTGCTGTTGCCTGGAGTCCCAGGTACAATGTCCTGTTCCCGTACATGCCGTTGTTTTTTGCCACCTTGCTTGCGGGGCCATCAGCGCCTATAAGCATGCTGTATTCTGTTTCGAATTCCTCTTCGGTCTTCAGGTTCCTTATCCTTGCTTTCCCATTTCTGTTTTCCAGGTACACGTGACTCGTGTAATATTTCGCTCCCTCTTCGATCGCCATCCTCGCGACGTGCTGGTCGAGCATGTGCCTGTGAAGGATCTTGTTTGGCTTTCTGAAGTTTATTTTTACGGCGCTGCCGTCGGGGGAGACTATTCTTGATGAGCTTATCTCATTTGCAATTAGCTCTTTTTTCATTTCGATGAGGGTGTCAAAATGTGAAGTAAGTATCCCTGTGCATGCAACAGGTTTTCCTATGCTGCTGTTCGCTTCGAATACCTGGACATCAAATCCCTGCTTTGCGAGGAGGTATGCCGCATAATTCCCCGCAGCGCCTGCCCCTATTATTGTAATCATTCAATGCAGTGGTTTCATGTTTTTTAAAAATTTCTTGTTTAGTGTTCTTGTCCAGTGTTTTATATAACTTATATATACTTATAAGTGCTGACTTCATGTAACTATTTATTAATAGTCAACAACCACAAAATTTAAATAAAAGGTTATCAAGCAATTTTTTATGCCCGCCAAGAGAGACCTTTTTACAAGAATCGGAAACGCAAGCCTTGCGGACGCCCTTCATCATCTGCCAGCTTCGCATTACTTGAAAACACAGAGGTTATTGTTAACATTTGAAGGAAAAATATTGAGAATCTACTATTCAGATGATTTTTATAAACCAGGTATTGCCTTTGAAGAGGATGGGAAAGCAACATTCTTAGGGAGTGGGAAACCAAAGGTCGTTGGTCCTTCCTTGGAAAATCTTTTAATCCCAAGTGGCGATAAAGAAGCAGAAAATCTTGTTGGTGTATTATTTGATCAATCTCTGTTTAGGACAAGTCCATTTCCGAATCCTGATGATCTTTCAAATCTTTATCAACTTTGGTTAGGCAAAAATGGACTAGTAGGGCTAATCAATCTGAATCATGCTGGTGCAAATCCTGATGTTCCTTTAAGTTTTATTGAGAACACTCTTGATGAATTGTATTTCAAGAGGGTCTTGATGCAGATGAACAGTCTCGGTGCAATAAAGGAATCGGCTGAAGTTATTTTTGATAAAAAGAGGGTCTTGGGAAACGTTGTTCCTTGGTTTACTAGGGCTTACAAAATTTCAGAAGTTAAGGAAGACCGTTTAATCATTATTGATAAGGTAAAGACTCCTCATACTACTAATATATCCATTAATAGGATGTCTGAGCTTTCTTTATTGAGATTCACAGACCCTGCTGCCGAGGCTTTGAGAACTCAATTCGTCCAATATTACCCCTTGCTTGTTAATTACATTGAAGGAAAACCCCTGCTTGTGCGAAGGAATGATAATCTTCCGCTGTTGCTTCTAGGAGCAGCAGCCGTTTCCGTGGCTGCTGTAGTTGGTTCGCTTTGTATCGGTGCCAATTTAGCAAGCAACTTTTTCATGGCAGGTCCTACGGCAACACCAATCGCAACCGCAACTTCAACTGCATATCCTTCCCCTTTAGTTCCGACTCAGACTATTTTAGCAACACCTGAAGCGACTTCTGGTGCGGTTTTGCCGCCTGTCCCAACCGCTCGTCCTACCACTTTGCCTTTGGCAACACTAATTCCAACCCGTGCTCCAGCTCCTTCACCATCTGCCACTTATACTCCTCGTCATCCTGCAACTGCTCGCCCTCCTGCAACTGCTGTGCCACCAACTGTAACCCGGGTTCCGCCTACAGTTTATGTTCCTCCAACTTCAGTTCCAACTCCGACTGCAATTTATTTTCCTCCAACACCTGCACCAGTTGGAGATTTGGATGCTAGGCTTACTTCCTTGAATCAAAACATGGTAGGAAGATTTGGCGTTTCATATGATTTAGCAAGGGATATGTATTTTGCGGATCCAGCTAATTTCAGGACTTTATTCCCCGAGATCGATCCTGCAACTTTGGATGGATATCAATCTAACCGGGAACTGGTCGGGTATCATGCTAATCCGCAAAAATGCAACACAATTGAAGGTTCTGCACTTTTTATTGATGCTATCGAGAACAAACTTAGAATTTACGATTCCCCAAATGGAAGCTGTGTGGGGGTTAATAGAAGGGTTATTGAAAACTTTGGCAGGAATAGACTGACTCAAGTTAGACAATTTATGCTTGATTACCAGAGAAGGAATCCGGATAGGATTGTTAAGGTGAATGTTTACTAGTTGACGACAGGGTTTGAAATGAAAACATTGATTTTTGTGGTGTTGGCTTTTCTATCAGCTGTGGGGATGGTGAGTGTGATCCTGGTGAGAGTTGTGATGCTGATTGTGGTGGCAGTCCTCCTCCTCCTTCGTGTGGGGATGGTGAGTGTGATCCTGGTGATGAGTCTGATTGTCCGTCTGATTGTCCTAGTCCTCCTCCGTCATGCGAGGTTGCCGAGTATAACGAGTGTACTGGCTGTGAGGCAAGCCGTCGTGTGAGGAGGAATTCTGATTGCTCTTTTGATGTTATTGTTAGAAGCCAGCATGACCCTGCGTGTTCTGGCCCTGATTGGTGCCCGGCAGGGTGTGAAGTGCAGGAATATAATGAGTGCACTGGATGCTTGACCAGCAGGAGGGTCAGGCAGAATTCGGATTGCAGCTTTAGCGTTGTTATTGATAGCCAGACTGATTCAGCGTGCAGCGGCGATGACTGGTGCCCTGAGCAGTGCGAAGTCCGCGAGTTTAATGAGTGCACAGCCTGCTCTGCAAGCAGGCGTATAAGGCAGAACTTGGATTGCTCTTATTCGGTTATTATTCCGAGCCAGAATGATCCTGCCTGCAATTACCTTTGCCAGCAGCAAAAGGATCAGGTTGCTGTATCCGGCCGTGCTTTCTGCGAGAACGATGGATCGGCTGTTTCTGGCGCGACCATAAAGCTTGTTAATGACAGGGGCAATGTTGTAAAGACAGCAACTACTAATGGGAACGGCCAGTGGGGTATTTCAGACAGTTTCAATTCAGCTATCGGCGGCGATCATGAGTATTCTTTCCGTGCAGATGCTTCAGGCTCAAAAACCCCGAAGAACTCGTATGAGCACCTGCAGGTAAACAGGGATGTTATTAAGATGGCTGTTTGGCCATTGACAAAATTTTCCCATAATCAGATTAATTTTGCTTACGACTGCCCGGCAGCTCCGCCACAGCAGGTTAACAGCAAGCCTGAAGGCTGGCTTGACTCGGCTGACTGCAACTCATTTGTTGGTTGGGTTCGTGATCCTGATACTGTTGCTCCTGTTGATGTTCATTTTTATGCTGATGGGCCTGCTGGGACAGGCACATTTATCGGTTCTGCGAATGCCAATGTTTTTAGGCAGGATTTGTGCAATCTGTGGGGTAATGGAAATGCTGATTGTTCGCATGGCTTTGTTTTCAGCTTGCCCGCCAGCCTTAGGGATGGAAAGCAGCATTCGATCTATGCTCATGGAATAGACAGTTCAGGTGGAGAGAACCCTCTGCTCAGTGGAGTTCCTAAGCCTGTGACCTGCGAAGCTCCCCAGACCACCGCTAACAGGAAGCCTGAGGGTTTTTTGGATTCTGTTGATTGTGGTGTTTTTGTTGGTTGGGCTCGTGATCCTGATACTGTTGCTCCTGTTGATGTTCATTTTTATGCTGATGGGCCTGCTGGGACTGGTAGATTTATTGGTTCTGCGAGGGCTGATGTTTTTAGGCAGGATTTGTGTAATCGTTTTGGTAATGGTGATGCTGATTGTTCGCATGGTTTTAGTTTTGTTACTCCTGATGTTTTGAAGGATGGGAAGGATCATGATATTTTTGTGTATGGTATTGATGGTTCTGTGATTGCTGTTTTTTCGTGGGGTGCTCCTGTTTCGGGTGGTGTTTCGAGTTATAGTTTGCGTGTGAATGATGTTAGGGATGTTTGGGCTCCTGAGGGTTGTGATGCTAGGGATGCGCCTTGTGTTGGTTTTGGTGGTAGTGGTGATTTTGTTCCTGGTGCTGTTTCGTCTACGTCTTTTAGGGGTGGTGCTTTTTCGTGTTCGGTTTCGGGTGTGAAGTCTGATGTGGGTGTTGCTGTTCCGGGTGGTAGTGATGCTCCTTCGGGTATGGGTGTGTCGTGTTTTGCTCATAATTCGTCTGTTGTGTTTGCTGTTTTTTCGTGGGGTGCTCCTGTTTCGGGTGGTGTTTCGAGTTATAATTTGCGTGTGAATGATGTTAGGGATGTTTGGGCTCCTGAGGGTTGTGATGCTCGTGATGTGCCTTGTGTTGGTTTTGGTGGTAGTGGTGATTTTGTTCCTGGTGCTGTTTCGTCGAATGTTTATCGTGCGGTTGTTGTTCCTGGTCATGTTTATGATTGGTCTGTTCAGGTGGTGCTTTTTCGTGTTCGGTTTCGGGTGTGAAGTCTGATGTGGGTGTTGCTGTTCCGGGTGGTAGTGATGCTCCTTCGGGTATGGGTGTGTCGTGTAGTGCTGTTCATACGAATAATGCATTGTTGAGCGGGGTGCCGAAGAGGTTGAGGTGCGTTGTGAACAGGGCTCCTGTACTTGACCCTATTGGCGATAAGACTGTTAATGAGGGCAGCCTTTTGGAGTTTAGAATTAGCGCCTCTGATCCGGATAATGATCCTTTGTCATTTTCTGCTGCAAGCCTTCCAGCCGGGTCCTCGTTTAATCAGGCTTCAAGAACATTCTCCTGGACCCCTGGCTTCGGTCAGGCTGGCACGTACAGGGTTGTTTTTTCAGTTAGTGATGGTGTGCTTTCAGATTCGGAGACTATCGTCATTAACGTGGTCAACGTTAACAGGGCTCCAAAAATAATTACAACGCCAATTCAGGAGCTAATTGAGCCCGATCTTGACAGCTTCAGTGCTGTTTACACTTATGATGCAGATGCTATAGACCCTGACGGGGATAATGTGACTTTTTCGCTGTCTTCAGCGCCGGAAGGTGCAACTATTGATCAGTCAACAGGGCTTGTTACATGGAAACCTGGCAGGAGACAGCTTGGTCCCAGTCTTTTCATTTTAGTGGCTTCTGATGGGAGCCTTTCCGATACCCAGGCATGGACTTTGAACGTGAAGCTTCCGCCCAGGATTAACATTCCCAGGAGGGAGCTTTTTGTTGAGCAGGTTGCCATTCCCGAATGCATTGAGCCGGGCTCGAGCGAAACTGTTTTTGTTAGCATAGAGAACATAGGCCTTCATCCTTTGGATGATTTCACGGTCACCGCAGTTGCCTTTGATCCGGAGATTAGGAACAGGATCGGGCCGTTCAACCTGGATGTTGGTGAGAAGGAGGAGAGATCGTTCCTGCTTGATGTTCCTGAGGATGCAAAGCCTGGCAGGTATGATCTTAGGATTACTTTCAGCGATGACTTTGTGAGGAGGGTCAAGCACAGGGACTTTGAGATAAGGGAAAGCTGCAGATAGTATTCATGATGGAGTAGGAAATTAATGTAACTACTTCATTATACTAAAATATCGAAACCTTTAAATATAAGGCGACTATAAAAAACAAAAAAACAAAAACATCGGAGGGGGAAAAATGATTTTTAAATCCATCGTCAGTCTTGTCCTGGTATTCGTTCTGTTTGTTTCAGTGTCTTCTTTGGTCAGCGCAGTCCCTGTAACTATTGAAAGCGTTCATGTGGATGGCGAGCTTGTGACAACACAGGATCCGAACAGGTTGGATCTTGAAAGAGGGCAGGATCTGGATGTCAAGGTCAGGCTGAATGCAGTTTCTAACGGCAGTGACATTGAGGTTCATGGGTTTATAAGCGGTTTTGAATTTAACAAAGACCAGCCGATATCTGATGTTACCCCTGTTTTCGATGTCGAGTCAGGAGTTACTTATGTAAAAAGGATCAGGCTGAGGCTTCCTGACCTTGCGGATGAGGATAATTATATGCTCAGGATCCTTGTTACGGACAGGAACGGGCCTGAGTTGATACAGAATTTCAGGATAAAGGTGGATGTCCCGAGGCACAGTGTCGTGATCAAGGATGTCATTTTGAATCCGGAAACATCTGTTGTTGCCGGTCGTGCTTTGATAGCGACAGTCAGGGTAAAGAATATGGGTGAAAGGGACCAGCAGGGGGTCAAGATCAAGGTAAGCATTCCTGATCTCGGTGTATCTGCTACAGACTTCATGGATAAGCTTGAGTCAGGGGACAGTACAACTTCAGAGGAGCTTTTCCTGAGAGTCCCCACATGTGCCAAGCCGGGAATTTATGATATCAAGGCTACAATCGAGTTTAATGAGGGCTTTGAGGCTGCTGCAAAGACAGGCCGCATAGAGGTATTGAAAAGTGATGCCTGCCCTGTTCAGGGCACTGACAAAACAGGAGAAAAGACAACTATTACAGTGAGCACTGATGCTCAGTCCATTGTAGCAGGGGAGGGTGGTGCAGTATACCCTGTAACGATTACTAATCAGGGATCCAGCCAGAAGGCTTACACGCTTGTTGTTGATGGCTACACAGACTGGGGTAATGTTAGATTGAGCCCGAGCAATGTTGTTGTCGTGAATGCCGGGGAATCAAAGACAGTGAGCCTTTTTGTCTCTGCCAAGCCTGAGGCATCGGAGGGAGAAAAGACTTTTTCGCTCACGGTTAAGGACCAGGCCGGCAACAGCCTCCAGCAAATCCTGATGAAGGCAAGGGTGCAGCCAAAGGAAGGCGGTCTAGGCAACATGAGGAGGCTTCTCGAGATAGGCCTCATTGTTCTTGCAGTGATCGTGATCGTTATAGCATTGCTTGTGATATTCAGCAGGATGAGGGGAAAGGAAGAGGAACCTGAAACAGAGACAAAGACGTATTATTGATTTCCGGAGGTTTTATGGCCTGGAAATCGCTGTTTCTTTTTCTTTTTTTTATTTCGTTTTATCAGTTAGTTTCTGCTTCAAATGATTTCGTTGCCTATTCAGACTCCACTATAGGCTTATGTTGCAGTGAGCCTCTGGAAAGGTTTCTTTTCATTACAAATGGCGATTTTGAGAACTTTTTCACTATAGAGGCTTCAGGTCCGGCTTCAAGATATGTTGCTTTTTCGCCTGATGCGTTTTTGCTTAAGCCTGGCGAGAAAGCGGTTATCTCGGAGTTTGTGAATGTGCCTTGTGAAAGGGGCACATTTGAACTTGTTGTCAGGATCAGGACAGATACGAATCTTGTAAAGGAGTTTAGGCAGGTCATAGAGTCTTCTCCCTGCAATAACGTCGGGATCAGGCTTGTATACAGGAACGATACTGGATGCAGGTGCAATGTCCTTGCATACGTTTTTAATGTTTCTAACGCCGGATCATATTCGGAGCGGTATAAGTTTTCAGTCAGCAGCTTTTCGGATTATGCACTCTTCATCCCTGAGGATGTTGAGCTTGAGCCCGGCATGGGAGCGATAGTTAACCTGGTAATGACTCCTGAATGCTCAGCTTCATCGGGAAGCTTTGATTTTGTCTCACGGGCGGAGAGGTCTGGTTTTGCGGGTGCTTATCCTTTAAGGATGAACATAAATTCTTCATGCCGTACTGATTTTCCGCTTTACGAGAAGAAAAGGGATTTCTCCAGGTTGCTTCTTGACTCGCTTATATATTTCCCTGTTGTAATTATTGTCCTTGCATTGCTTGTTTTTATAATCCTCCGCGCCCGCAGGAATAAGGATGAAACAATCCGGAGTGATAAAAAGTATTCCTGGGAGAGCAGATTTAGGAGTGTTCAGGCTGAGAAACGTTTTGATTTTGGAAGGCTGTTATTGTTGTTGCTTGCAGTATTTGTATTGGCTGCTATAGTGTTTGTGTCATACAGGGCTTTATCCGGGTCAAATGCTGATCTGTCAGGCTTTGCTGCGCCTTTCAAGGCTATTTTTGGCAGGGGGGCGGCATTTTTATCGTCTTATTTTGTATATGTGCTTCTCGGCATCATAATACTTGTCGTTGTAATTTCTGTTATTGAGCTCCTGAGGTTAAAAAAAGCTGAATAGGAGCTCATTTATTATTCCCGTGAGGAATATTGCTGCCAGTATGGCTGCAATGATGGGATTGAATCCCATGTTATATTCAGGTTTCCTGTTCCCCATTTTTTTTGCCCTGAAATGCATTATTACGATCAGGATTCCCATTATCCCTCCTGTTACTGAGCCGACAAGTCCTAAAATCTTCATGAAGCTTGTCCCATCCAGGAATAGCGCATTTACCACGAATAGGAGTAGGGGTATTGAAAGTGTCATCAATAAAGCAAGGGGCCTTTTTAGCTTGTAGTCGAACTGGAAGGTTGATGACAGGGCGTAGCTTCCGGCAAGGAAGGATGTTGACATTGTTAATATTGCGAAGACATTTGCAAGGTTCCCTATTTCAGGCCGTATGAACAGGCTTAATGCAACCGTTGCAATCTGCTGGTTTTCAGCAAGTCGTGAGAATTCTCCTCCGACAAGGCCGATTACAATTGCTGTGAATGCAAGGTATACTGCAAGCGGTATCAAGGTGCCTATGATGATTGCCTTTTTCAGGACTTTCCGGTTATTGTTCAGTTCCTCTTTTATTGTGGGTATGGATGACGCACCCATGAATGCGAACAATACAACGCCGTATGGCATCATGATCCTGTAAAGGTCGAATCCGCTGAAATTTTTTGTTTCCATCACGTCCGAAGAGAGAAGGGGTATGAGTATTACTACGGCGATTAGCAGGCTTGTTATCAGGAGCTCGGCTTTGCCTATGGATTTTATTCCATTGATTACTATTGCTGAGGCAAGGAGAAAGAACAATAACCCGTACATAAAGTAATTGCCGCTTATTATGGCGGTTAGGGAATGGCCGACTCCAATAGTGTACGCTATAAGTGCCCCATATGTCCCAAGTATCAGGAATGCCGATGCAAGGCTTCTCCCGATTTTTCCTGCATATATGCCTGCATACCCGGACAGCTGGTGGTTTCCGTTTGTCCTCAGAGCAACTTCGCCCATGTATAGGTTAACCAGTAAGGTCGCGGTTCCTAATATCACTATTGCAAGGATGCCTGTCCAGAAGCCTGATTGCGAAACTACATAGGGTATTCCAAGGATCCCGGCGCCTATTGTCGCCCCAACCAGGGTTGCTATTGCCACCAGGAAACTTGCCTTCATGTTACCCTTTTTTTTTAAATATGGGGACGCAGGGATTTGAATTCCAGTGCCTGAAGATCTTCTTCAGGCATCCCTGATCCGCCGGTCTCTTCATTGAGAGCGTTAGCCTCAACAGACCAAGCAGCTAATCATCGCCGCATTCTTTTCTGCAGCTCATCGCTCCATTAACTGGAGCCGGCTATAATGCCGGGTTATACTACGTCCCCATTTATATAGAAGCTTGAGGTGCATGTATTAAAATTTTATCTTATCGCCCTTTTCCGTTCCAGTTTTCCTTATTGTCCCTTCCTCTGCCTCTATTACATATCTCGCCTTTTTTCTGCTGCTGAAGAAATGGAACGGCTTTAGTGATTCCCTGGTTTCAACAACCGTTTTGTTCGAATCAAGGAGTATTACATCTATCGCGCAGAATACGAAGACCATGTGAAGGTTAATGTATGTCTCTTTGCCGAATGCAAATATAAGGGGATTTTCCACTCGGTTGCAGAACATCAGCCCTTTTGCCTTTCCAATGATATCTGATAAAATAACGCCCTCTCCTATTCGGATATTCTTCGTTAAATTCAGGATCATTGTTCGTATAAACTTATGCCCTTTATTTAAATTATTCCAAAAAAGAATACTTGTAAATTGAAATTCCTCGATTTCGTCAACCAAAAAGTTTAAATATTGGCTATCCAAAATTATTTTAATAAAAGAGGTTTGGGGTTTTATACTCTATGTTCAAGGTGGTGTCATTATAATGTGTTTAGGAAAAAAGGGGTGGCAAGGTGGTTTCTAGCTTTAGATTTTTGAATACTAAAGATGGTGGAGTGAGGCAGGTTTGGCCTGTTCTTCTCTTGGTCCTGGTAATGGGCATGGCTATTTATGGCGTATATTTTGCTGTTGCACAGGTATATCTTGGTGCCCCAGGCAATGGCACATGGTCAACAAATGGAAGCATAAGCCTTTTTTGCGCTGTCCAGACCGAAGCAAACCATGACTCGACTAACATAACCAACGTTTCCCTCTGGACAAATATGACTGGTGCATGGACAATAAACCAGACAGCCACTGATCCTATCCTTGCTAACGGCACTTCAAGCGGCAAATTCAATAACGGCACCCAGGTCCAGTTCAATCTTTCCGGCCTTGGAACAGCTAGGGGCATGATTTTTGCCTGGACTTGTAATGTTACATCATATTTCAACAATCCGGACGATTCTATAAATTCTAACCAGAGCTGGACAACCTCTAACACAAGCAGGAATCTTTTTGGTGTTGACAAGACTGCTCCTGTTCTGACGCTCAAGAACCCTGTGAACGGAGGATATCTTAACAGCACAGCCGGCGCTTATTGGGAAATCACTCTCAGGGAGCATAACAAGAATGCATCAGGAGCAAGCTTCTACTACAGGAGGGGTACTTCAGGAAGCTTCCAGCCCTTCAAGACAATGGACTGCATGCAAAACGTGAATACCACTTATGAGGATACTTATAATTGCTCCATTGTTGTCGATATGGCAGGTGAGCTCGGTGTTTCTGATGGTGACACGATCCAGTTTTACCTTAATGCTTCTGATTTGGCCAATAACACAGGAAGCAGCGGAACTTCCACAAATCCGTGGTCAGTAACTGTTGATACGGTTAAGCCTTTATTGAATAGCTTCAACATATCAACCCTAAACTGGGTTACTGGGACATCTTCCTCCACATCATTTAATGTTACATTCAATGTTTCGGACAGGTCAAATGATACGTGTGTCCTTTACACGAACACATCAGGGAGCTTGGGGGCAAATTATTCCCAGCATTACTTTTCCAATATAACAACCAACTTCAATGTGATCGATCCAAATGGCTTTATTATACCTGCCCTGGGTAATGGAATTTACAATTTCAGCATATCATGTAACGATAGTGCAGCTAACTACTTTACTTTCGGAAGGAATCTGACTATTGCTGTTGACAATCAGCCTCCTAACGTGTCTCTCAGCGCCCCGACAAACATGTGGAAGCTTAAGGCTACGAGTGTATGGATAAATTTCACTCCATCAGATAACATGAACCTTACGAAGGCAGTTTCACCCTTCACAGGAGCATATGCTCAGTCTGGTAATGACAGCTGCGAATTGTGGACCAATATCACTGGCACATGGATGGTTAACACCACATCTACTAATCTTGGTGGGTTTGTAACGAATGGCAGCGTTCACAGCATGAGGTTCAATGTCACTTCAGATGGTGATTATTTGTGGGCTGTTCAGTGTAATGATTCGGCTGGAAACAGGAATTCAACAATGAATTATACAATAACCTTTGATACAACCGCCCCGGTTGTTAACAGCATCAATGAGACCTTTGTGAACTGGAATACAAGGACGACCAGGCAGCCGATGCTGAACTTCACCATTAATGCATCGGACGCAAACAACCAGACCTGCTTCGTGTACCATAACCTTTCAGGATCTGTGGCAATCAATGTATCTGTAAATTATTCGAGTGGCATCAATGTATCCTTCCCTGAGATCAACCTTTCAGGAATTGGAAGCACAGTAGTCAACGTGACCTTTGAGTGTAATGATTCATCAGGAAACCTCGGCTATTACGGGTCTAATTTTTCATTTTTAGTTGATACAGAAGCTCCAAATGTCACGCTCTCAGGAAACCATACCAGGAATGGGTGGTTCTCTACAAGGAGCATCAGTGTCCAGTTCGAGCCGGTTGATAATATGAATAACACGCTGCCTGCATCCTCGGTCACGAATACTGTTGTGTCAGGCGGCAATCAGAGTTGTGAGCTTTGGACAAATATGACTGGCTCCTGGGAAATGAACACTACTGCCAATAACAAGTCGGGTTTTGTAAACTATGGTGGTTTGCATAATTATACGTTTTCATTAACAAGCGATGGCATTTATTATTGGAATGTAAGATGCAATGATACAGCGGGAAATGCTGCATATGCAACAAATAATGGGACGTTAAAAATTGACACTGTCACGCCTGTTTTAACAAGCGTGAATCCTTCGAATGGAAGCGTATTCAGTTCAGGAACATCAACCTTATTTCAGGTGAGTGTGGCAGAACTCAATGTTAATGTAACATACCACACAAATACGACCTTGTGGTTCAGGAGGATGGGGACATCAAACTGGAGAGGATCCAATCTTACCTGTTATGGAACAGCCCCAAGTTATACTTGTAATAATACGGTTGACACTTCCAACATTATCCTTAACGGGGAGACGATGGAATATTACTTCACTGTTTCCGATATGGCAGGAAATACAGGAACAAATGGTTCTTCCACGAATCCGTTGACATCAAGTGCAGACACGCAGGCTCCGAATATAAATGCTTCAAATTCCTCGCAGATAGATTGGAGGACAATGACTGCAAATACTCGGGCTATTGTCTTCAGGGCAACAGCAACAGATGCCGCTCCTGACAAGTGCTTTGCTTATACTAACATGACAGGTTCTTGGGCTGCAAATTTGACTTCAGCAACTACGTTTGCGAGTGGTTCTGAAGTGACTTTGTCAACAATAACCTTTTCAAATGATGGCGTTTACTCGTATGCTTTGGCATGTAACGATACAGGAGGAAATACGAATTATTCAAGTTCCAATTTGTCTTTCACGATAGACACGACTGCTCCGACAGTTTCTATTTCAGGGCCTGGAAACAACACTTGGACTAATGATAGCGTTGTTTCATTCCAGTTCACGCCGGTTGATAACTTTAACAGGTCTAACCTGACGACTGCTGGAAACCAGAGCTGTAAGGTTTGGTCGAATTTTACAGGATCCTGGATGGAGAACAGCACTGATACGAATTATACCGGGTTTGTGAATGCTTTGCCTAACAACATCACGCTGACCTTCGTAAGCACTGCTGATGTGCTTTGGAATGTCAGGTGCAATGATTCTTCTGGCAATGCTGGTGTTAGCAGCGATAACTACACTGTGAAGGTGGATTTCACCAATCCGACAATAAATTGGGTGAATGCAACATCGGTTAACTGGCATACAAGGTCTGTTAGCTCAAGAAGTGTTACATTCACTTTTAATGCAACAGATGTGCATCTCAACACTTGCACCCTCAGGCATAATGCTACTGGAACACTCGCGAACAACATGACAGAAACAATTGTTTCAGATGCAAACAGCTCAATTGGCCCGGTAAATCTCTCCTCTGATGGAGTTTACAATTTCCAGGTCAATTGTGATGATAGTTCAGGCAGGTCAATCGCCAGTTCAATTCAGCAGTTGACTATTGATACGGGAACTCCGGCTGTGACCGCAACATACCCGTCTAACAACACCTTTGTTAATTCAAGTTCAGTTCAGTTCCAGTTCATAGCTATTGATAGTATGAACTCAAGTAATTCCACATCAGATGGTAACAATAGCTGTGAGCTGTGGACCAACATGACTGGCGCATGGGAGATGAACAAGACAATGGTTTGGTCCAATAATAATGGAACCTATATGAACTTTTCAGCAGTGACCTTCTCCAATACTTCTGACATCCTTTGGGGTGTCAGTTGCAATGACACTGCCAAGAATCTCGGCTCTATATCGAATATGACCTTGAAGGTTGACTTTGAGGACCCGTATGTAAGCTTGGTGAATGCTTCACAAGTGAACTGGGATACGAAGAATACAGTGAACAAGTCCATCCTGTTCAGCTTCAATGGTTCTGACAAGCATCAGAACACCTGTACATTGAGGCATAATGCAACAGGTTCCATGGCCAATAACATGACTGTCAGTTTCACAACAGGTGCGAATACAACTGTTGGCCCTGTAAATTTCACTTCAGAAGGAGTCTATACCTTTTCGGTAAGGTGCGATGACAGTGGTGGGCGCTCAAATGAAAGCTTGACCAGTACATTTTACATTGATACAAGCGCTCCGAATGTTACTGCCAGTTATCCAAGTGCAGGTTATAGGACAGGAACGACCAGTGTGCCATTCAGGTTTACTGCATTAGATAACTTCAACAGCACATCGAGAAGCGATGCGGGGAATCAGTCCTGTGAGCTTTGGACCAACATGACCGGAGCATGGCAGTTAAACACCACATTCAATTATTACAATGATAATGGCACTGCTATCAATGTGTCCCCGGTTACATTCGCAAGTGGTGTTTATAACTACAGTATAACCTGTAACGACACTGCAGGAAATAGGGGATCGTTTTCAAACCTGACATTCACTGTTGACACGTCAACACCAAAGCTCATAAACTGGACGTACAATGAGTCTTCAAGGTTGCTCACTTTAGGGTTTGACGAGATCATGGACACATCCACGTTTACAGGGTCTAGGATCAGCTTCAACTATTCTGATGGGAGCAATGCTGACGGACTTGCCAGCATTGACAACGCCAATGCAACGCCTTTCAATTCCACGTCAGTATTTGTAACGCTGACTTACGGGCAGGATGCTGCAGTGAAGAAGATACAGAGGAATGATCCGAGTGCTAGGGCTAACATTACCTTGAACGGAGGGGCTGTTAAGGATCTTTCAGGAAACAATAATGCGGTGAACAACTCGCAGCCCAACAAGTACATCAAGTCCTGGCATGAGAGCCCAAGCTGGCCTTCATCACTGACAACAACATTGACAATTCCGAGGACATCCACCCTAGAATCATGGGGATGGTCATCTGGAAGCACAAATAACTGGAACATATCCGACATCCTATCCATTGGAGGGCTTGGCAGCAATTATAACGTTGTTTACTACAATGTTGATGGTACTGATAGCGGCTGGAGAGTTTTCAGCAGGACAAACTGGGTTGGGTCCACCTTGCAGTACATCAATAATACTAACGATAAGGAATATCAGGTCAACATTACAAGCGGTAGTCCGAGGTTTGAGCTTTGCTGCAGGACCTTGACTTAGCTTTATTTTTTTATTTTGGGGGGGAAAAATGACTGGCAGAAGTTTTAAGCTGTTAATGCTGTGTTTTGCCTTAGTCTTAGCTTCCTCTTTTGTGTTTGCTGATCCAGGTATTTGGTGGGGCTTTGTAAAAATTACCAATAGTACAGGCAATAATCTTTCCGCAGTTCATGGCACTGTTATTGATATTTACGTCAATGGGATTTGGAAGGCTAACGCTACAACTTATCAGGGTCCTTTTTCTGGCTATTATTCTGTTGGCGCTAATGGAAATACCGGCGACAACGTAACTTTTAGGGTTTGGGGATCTGCTACTGACAATGCCACTCCTGAATCGTGGAGCGCTGGAGTTCATCCTGGCCCGGAGTATGGCCAGTGGTTTAATCTTACTTTTACTGAGATAGCAAATAGTGCTTCCTGCAATAATTCGAATGCTTGCAGCGGCGGTTATTGTTGTAATGGTGGAACAGAGGTTTTGATGTCCAGTCCTTATTCTGGGACATCAGGATCGTGCCAGGCTTCGGCCTGTACTTCAAGCAGTAGTTCAAGCAGCAGTAGTGGCGGAGGGGGTAGTAGTGGTGGTGGCGGTGGATCAGCCTCCACAACAACCTCTGAAAGCCAGACTGTCACAGGCACTGTTGATGCTGGTTCAACTGCAACTTTCTCGATGACTAAGGCAGCGGATACAGGGATTGCTGCGATATTGGTTTCAACTGCCTCTGCTGTTACCAATCCCCAGATTACAGTTAAGCAGACTTCGCTGGGTTCCAGCCAGGCTCCTGCTGTTGTCTCCGGTTCAGGTTCTGTTTACCAGTATTTGAGCATTACAAAGGCTAACATCAAGGATGATGATATCAAATCCGCTAAGGTCAAGTTTCAGGTCAAGAAAACCTGGGTTTCTGAAAAGGGGGTTGACTATTCCAAGGTTGCCCTTGCGAAATACATAAGCAATGCCTGGGTGAAGCAGCCCACGACGTATAAGAGCGAGGATAGCGCTTATTATTTTTATGAGGCTGATGTCTCCGGTTTCTCGCTTTTCGCGATAACCGGCGAGAAGAAGACATCTTACACTGCTTTTGAGGTTATTGATGTGATTAGGAACTTTTACACGGCAAAGCCGTCTTATTCCGCTTTCGAGGTCATTGACATAATAAGGAAGTTTTACGCAGGTGGTTCAAAATGAAATGGCTTGTTTTTCCAGCGCTTCTGATCATGTTGTCTTTTGGTGTTTTCGCAGCTTCTGTTTCCAGGGATATGTCTGCCAGGGTTGGCCCTGGTGATTCAGTTACAGTGGTTTTCAACCTGGCTTCGTTGGAGGTTGGGAAAACTTTCACTCTTGAGGATGACTTGCCTGATTCATTTTCTTTTGTGAGTTGGGAGGTTTCTGGTGTTGATAGGGCTTCTGTTAACCACAGGGCTGCTGAGGGTAACAGGCATGGCTGGAGCTTTAACGCTACTCAGGCTGCCATGCAGATAAAATACGTTGCAACAGCTCCTTCATTGTCTAATGCTTATGATTTTGATGCAGTTTGGTTTGATTCTTCTGGCCAGAGCAGGGACAAAAAGTCAATGCTGGTTAAGGCGATTCTTTGCGGCGACACGGTGTGTGAGGGAAATGAGAATAACAACCTTTGCCCTGCTGACTGCCCGCTGCCTCAGGAAACGACCCCGTTAGTAGGGGAATCCGAGAGTAAGCCTGGCGGAGAGACAGAGGTTGAGGTTAGGCAAGAGAAGCCCGGAAACTTTAACGGGGTTTTGGTTGTGGCTGCAATAGGGGCTGTTGTGCTGGCAGTATTCCTGTTGATGAGGCGGAAGAGATAAATAATTTATAATACCTGTATCATTTTTCTCTTATGACTATCGGGCTATTCAGGCAGCTGTTCTTTTTTCTTTTTGCCGCGTTCTTGATGATTTTTTTTGTTTCCGGCCAGTCAAGGCCTGCGAGGGTTGATTTTGAGGTTACTTCTGCTTTGCAGGAGGATGGGGAGGCTCGGGTAATAGTGCTGATGAAGCCTGAGGTTAATGCAGAGGTTTTTCATGGGAAAATAAGCAGGTCTCATTTGCAGAGGCTAAAGTTTGATCCGGAAGTGGAAGGAGTTTTCCTTGACTATAAAAGGCATATCCTTCTCGATACAACAGTTCCTCTTGTTAATGCCTCTCTTCTTTGGCCTTTGGTTTATAACGGTTCCAATATCACCGGTGGGACAGAGTCTGTGTGTGTTATAGATACCGGTGTTAATTATTCGCATCCTGATATGGGTGGCTGTTCGGCTGGTTCATTCCTTAATGGCTCATGCGCAAAGGTTCCGTCAGGCTATGACTTCGTTAACAGCGATTTTGACCCGTCGGATGATCATGGCCATGGGACTCATGTTGCTGGCATCATAGCATCGGAAAACGCGACTTACAGGGGGATGGCGCCATCTGCCAGGATTGTCTCTCTGAAGGCCTGCGATTTAAATGGTGATTGCTATGACTCCGCGATCTTGGATTCAATTGACTGGTGCGTCAGTAACAGGTCAAGGTTCAACATCTCAGTTATAAGCATTAGCATTGGAGGTGGCTCTTATTCGTCTTATTGCGACAGCAGTTTCCCTTATTTCAGGAATTCAATCAACTCTGCTGTCGCTTCCAACATAAGTGTTGTTATTGCTGCTGGAAACAGCGGAAGCTCTGCTTCCATAAGTGCCCCGGCATGCATCCGCAATGCAACTGCAGTTTCTTCCAGCACGAGGTCTGACCAGCTCTCCTCTTTCACAAATCGCAATAACCTGACTGATCTTGTAGCTCCTGGTTCGGATATAGTTTCTCTTGATTTTCAGGGCACAGTCTCGACAAAGAGCGGTACTTCAATGTCAACCCCCCATGTTTCAGGTGCGTTTGCGCTTATAAGCAATTACATGCGGGTGTTGTCAAATTCCACGATCTCTCCGGCAGCATTGGAGGATGCCTTTAACAGGACAGGCAGGAGCATCAATGATTCTTCAGGCAATGGCATTACGTTTAGGAGAATTTCGGTTTATGATGCGCTCTTGTTTCTTGACCCTTCAGCTCCAAATGTTTCTTTTGTCAGCCCTACCCCTTCCAATGGGTCTGTTGTTTCTTCTTCCAGCATAACTATAAACATTACAGCCAATAGGACTGTCTCCAATGCCCTGCTTGAGTGGAACGGATCCAATTATTCGATGTCCAGGGTTTCAGACACTGTTTTTTTTGTTGTCTTCAGGAACTTTACGAATGGTGATTCTGGTTTCAGGGTTTTTGCCAACAACTCTGCTAATATTTTCGGCGCTACGAGCCTTTGGTCTGTTGTTATGAATAATTCAGGGCCTGCATTTTTGTCCAAGCATCCTGAGTCCTCTGTCCTTAATATTGCAGAGCCTTCCAACCAGTCTTTCAACATGACCTTTAATGATACAGATCCGGTTTCCATATCCTGGCTTCTTAACGGCTCTAACCAGTCAGGCTTTTTCAACATCTCGCATTTTAATTTCACCGGAGCCTACAACTCCTCAGGCAGCTATAACATTACGGTTATTGTTAGTGACGGCCACATGCTCGGTTTCCTGAACTGGACCCTCCTTGTAAATAATACTGACCAGCCTCCTGTTTGGAATGTTGCTCCCCAGAATTTCACTATTATTGAGGATGCAAATCTCTCTTTCAATCTTTCAGCCAGTGACCCTGAAGGCTCAAATGTTACTTATTTTGTTAATGATTCCCGCATTTCCGTAAATTCGAGCGGCCATGCAAATTTCACCTCTGAGCTTGATTATTTCGGGGTGATTTTCCTTAATGTGACTGCATCAAGCCCTCCTTTTAACGTGTCAGAAGTTATCTTCATCAATGTTACCGCAGTTAACGACATGCCTTCTGTTTCCCAGATTTCAAATATGACGGTTAACGAGACTGACTGGATAAACCTTACCGTGTCCGCTTCTGATGTTGAAAGCTTGTTTTTCAATTACTCTGTTAATTTTTCAGGCTTTTCTCAGGATAGCAGCGGTAACTTCAGCTGGAGGACTAACCTGTCCAGCTCAGGCTCCTATTCCTTCATGGTCAATGTAACTGATGGCGAGGGTTCCTCTGCTGTGTTTTTTAACGTTTCCGTAGTTGACCGGCCTGATTTTGACTCTGACGGCGTTCCGGATATATACGATTCCGATGATGACAATGACGGAATTCTTGATGATGAGGATTACCTTTTCGGATACAACCATTCCTTCATAACCCTTTCAGGGAGCATAGCATCCTCCGTGTTTAACATCAGCGTTAATGGCACCAGCAACCTTTCGCAGAGGTTCAATGATACTGTCCTTGTTAATCTTACTAACGGCTCTGTTTCAATGGTTGAGTTTTACTGGAACTTTACTAACTCAAGCCTTTACCTTAACTTTTCTCTGTATTCAGAGCCTGATAACAGCACTTTCGGCGCAATTATGGTGAGGGGCCTGGCTTTGCAGCAGAACAGGACCAAGAATGTGAGCATCCCGGCTGTTAATGATACGATCTCGACAGTCTGCGTGAAGGATTCGGATGTTGAAAGCCTTAATGACATAAGCAGAAGCTGCAATAATGCCAACGAAACCCTTGTGTCATGCCCAGGCTCCAGCCTTGGCTATGCATGTAGCCTGTTCAACACCTCATCAAACAGGACTTA
Source organism: Candidatus Woesearchaeota archaeon (assembly GCA_016180195.1). GTDB lineage: Archaea > Nanobdellota > Nanobdellia > Woesearchaeales > UBA10216 > JACPBS01. The sequence goes on along the minus strand of JACPBS010000007.1, from coordinate 46,119 downwards.
TATGAAGATCTCTGGGTTGAGGTTTTCTGCTGTCAGGCAGCAGTGCCCTGATGCAGATGCCGATGATTATTACGCTTCCGGCTGCGGGAACGGGACTGATTGTGATGATGCTAGGGCCAGTGTTCATCCTGGCGCGTCTGAGTCATGCAACAATAACCTGGATGATAACTGCAACGGGCAGGTTGATGAGGGTTGCGGTGGAGGAGGGAGCAGCAGTGGTGGTGGTGGTGGTGGTGGCGGCGGTGTTGCAAGCCAGGCATCATCCAAGAAAATCACGAAATTGTTCATGCCTGTGGAGCCTGGCAAGGTTCTGTCAATGGGCATAAAGAACCCGAGCGTGGCTTTTAGTAACATCACGTTTGCATCGCTTTTGCCTTTCAGGTCTTTAAGTGTCTCTGTTGAGCCTTTTAATGGCTCGGGGATTGAGGATGCTTACCAATACCTCAACATTACTGTTTCTCCTCGCCCTGATGACATGGAGCTGGAGACGGTTTTCTTCTATTTCAGCGTTAACAAGTCGTGGCTTGAATTGAATGGCTTTGAGCGCGATTCTGTTGTGCTTCGCCGTTTCAGGTCCTATGTTTGGCAGGAGCTCCCTGTTAGGCGGATTGGGGAGGACTTGGTTTCATTCAGGTATGTGGGGGAATCCCCGGGGTTTTCAATGTTCGCCATTACTGCAGTTTCAAGGCAAGAGAAACCTGTTGTTGATGACTTTGTTCCCATAGCGAAGCCTGAAATAACAGGTCTTGCTGTTGAAAGCAAAAGCAATGGTTCCGATGACCGGGGCATTATTCCCGTAAATGATGAGGTTCCTGTTGTTTTGAATCAGGGTTTCCATTTGCCTGTGATCGTTTATTTCATCGTTCCCATGGTCCTAATCCTGTTCATGGTGCTTGTTTTGGTATTCTTGCGTAAAGGCGGCCGGGATGGGGATGATAAGCTGTTGGAGGATTATGTTGAGAGGACACTTGCTTTGGGCCATTCCAGGTCTAAAATCAGGGCTGCACTTATCGCAGAGGGCTGGCCCGCATCGAAGGTAGATCTGGCTTTGAGAAGGTTCTAATAGTAAAATTTATATAACCCCGCCGAGATTAAAATACGAAAAAGGGAGATAGATGCTAAAAAAGGGTGTGTTAAACAGTTTTAGGCTGGTTATCTTGGGAGTTTTGATACTTGCCTTATTGTTGGCAGGTTCGATTTTTATAATTGGCGAATTTTCTTCAGAGGAATTTTCCGTGCAGACAAGTAGTGCAGGCACGCTTAATTGGGCGGGCCTTGATTTTTCCGGGCTTCCTTACGCAAGCAATGGCGACGGCAAGTATGATCGGTTTTTCAGCTGTTCAGGAGGCAGCAGCCAGTTCTGCGCCCCTACTTGGGATCTCAGGGCAACCTGGGTTACTCAGGATGCCCACTTCATAGCTTGGAAGATTACTGGAAAGAACTTTTCGAACGCAACATTCTGCAATGCTACAGGCGGCAGCAACCTTGCATTCGAGATAGAGTTCGATGCTGACGGGAATGCCAACACTGGATGTAATGGAACCAGGGAGGATCCTTGTTATCCGGGATCGGATTATCATATTGTAGTCAATTCAACAGGTAACGGAAGCCTTCAGATTTATAATAGCACGTCCCTTTCTTCTGCATGTACATTTGGAAGCTGCTTTAATGTATCTTCTAATGTTACTGTTTTTGTAAACATCTCAAAGACCGGCGGAGTCTGCGATTCAAACCCTTCAACAATCAGGGTTGCTGTGAACAAGTCGCAATTGAGCTGGATCGTCCTTACCTATAATGTTGTTTCTAAGGGTACTCAGGGGCCGGTTGACCTTCTTGGTGCTAACAGGCAGGAGTTTGACGATGTTGGGTTTGGTGGAGGCAATTTTTTTGAGAAGTCCGGAAATTCCAGCTTCATGTTCAGGCAGGACGGTTGCGGTTCGTTTACAAGTGAATCCTATTGCACTAACGGGGCGTTGAATGGGAATTTCAGCTGTATCTGGGAGTCTGACTTCAATCATTGCAGGCCGAATTTTGAAGATACTGGGAGTTATGGGTGCTCTGATTTCTGCGGGTCATGCAGTACTCAGGGTGACTGTAACAGCGGTGCAAGGGGTACTTGCAAATGGATTGGCACCGCAGGTCCTTGTGTTGAGGATTTCGACAAGTTCAGGTTTGGCGGAAATTGCGATGGCAATTGCAAGGACTGCTTCAACCAGAATTCCTGCACTAACAGCAGGGTTTCAGGCGGATGTGACTGGCTTACAGACTCTATGGCAAGAGCTTCATTCTGCGCTGATAGGGGCACTGTTATGAAGTCTTGCGGAAGGGACTCTGAGTCATATTCATGCTCAAGCTGTAACGCTTCAGGTTGCCTGGGTATTGTTGAAACATCAGGTGTATGTGCGTGGAATTCTAACTACAACTTTTGCTTCAGCAACTTCACAAATCTTACTTATACTAATGCGAATAATGGGAGCCTTGGCGTGATCCCTGAAATTTGCTATGATGGGGCAGACAATAACGGGAACAGCTTGGTTGACTGCGCTGACCCTTCCTGTTCGTCTGACAAGTTTTGCGGCGGGGGTGAATTTGAGAAGAAGATGCTTACTGACAGGGCCTTTGTTGAGTTGATGCGACAATTTGGCATTTGCAGGGATACTTCTTCAGGATTGAGCTGTAACAAGGAGCAGGCCATGCTTTTTGATTCAGCGATGGGCATGGATGAGAAGCCAGGCCCTCCATTGAGGCTTAAGGATGATAATAATATGGATAATGAGCCAGCAGCATCACACCAGTGGATTAACATCCTCGGGTTTGGATTCAAGGATATGGGCAAGTCAATAGGAATGGGCATAATGACTGGGAATGGCGCTTCATCTGCGGTTTGCGGCACTCAGGGCAATGGCACAGGGCTTTACTATTATTATCTTGATACTGACGCAATTACTTCAACAGGTTGCTGGGATGTGATTGGCGGAATAAATGTGTCTGGCATTGAGTATAGGTTTGTCTATAATGTATCTATGTTTGCCAACGGATCTGCTGCTGTTGAGAAGAGATCTGCTTATAGGTGTATGGTGCAGAATTCAACATCTTTTGGCATGTATCCTGCAAAGCTTTCAACCCCGATTAACCCGTTCCAGCCGAATTCTGCCCCTCTTTGCATGTTCGGTGCTTCTGTGATGGTTGTTCCTCTGGTTGATATCGGTAACCCCAGCACTTCGATTGTTTATCATCTTGCAACAACTGATAATCTGACTAATGTTAACTTGGCTAACGATACAATTTACAATGTAACTTACACTCCTGGAGCGGTTGACTTTATTCCTCCTGATTGCGAAACGAATCCTATGGCTTGCGGGAGCGCTTTCTCCAAGATAGGTGGAGGAAAGTTCACGCCGTTTGAGGACTGTGGCATGCATACTCCTGATGAGGATCAGGATGGTACCAGCAATTGCGCTGATACAGATTGTATCCAGGCCCCATGGTGTGCGTATAATCGGGGAACGCTGCTGGCAAATGATAAGAGTGCCCCGAAGATTTTATCCAATATCATTGATGAGTTTGACAGGTTTGCGATGTTCAGGCAGAGCACCAGCGAGCCTTCCAATCTTTCTGTTGATTTTTACAACACTACAAGCGCATGCGTGACTTCGCTGGCGAACATAACTGATGTGCTTTCAGGGTCTGTTTTTGAGTTTGACAGGTATAGGCCCTGGCATTCGGTAAGCTTTGACTCAACAACCATTTCAGACACATCAATCGTGCCTTTGAAGGCGAACACAACTTATTATTATAGGACAAGGAACTGCGATGTTTCAGGCAACTGTGCAGTGAGCTCATGCCTTAACTTCACTACCAGTGGAAGCGGCTCGTCAAGCTTCAAGTTCGGAATGCTCTTCGATGCTAAGGGAAGCCCGTCTATGTCAGGATTGAACCTGACGTATTACAATGGGTCCCATTTTGTGTCCCTGAGCAGTGTTTCAAATATCAGCTATATATCAAATACTACTCTCAGGTTTGATAATCCTAACGCAACTGATTCAAACGGCACTGTCAAGCCCTGGAATATCGAGTTTGAGGGTGTTGACCTTGCAAAGGCAACCTCAATCAACATGACTGACATGATGCAGCTAACCCAGATCAATGAGACCAAGGCTGGCCAGCCCACGCAGACCAGGATGATGGTGGGCATGAACGGCACAAAGTGGCAGGAGATGGCGCAGTTGCTCGGCATTGATGCTGTTGTTGTTAACATTTCGCAGTTCGGGAATCAGATCATAAAGTGTGATTTGAATGGATCGGGCTGTGTGGACGTGACTTCTAACGTGACTGTCCTTTATCAGGGCACTAACTACACCACAATAAGGATTCCCACATATGGATTGGGGGGATTTTCAGCGTATGGTGTGAACAACACAGGAGTGTATGTAAAGTCAGACAGGAGCTCTTACCAGTGCTATCCTTCTTGCACTGTTTACTTCAACGTGACCTCTTACCAGAATAACATGTCAGGTATCTTTGATGTTATTGTTAGCCTTAATGGCACTTCATCAAGCTTGAACAACACCAACTTCAATATATCATATGCTAATCTTTCGAATGGCCTCAACTGGATTCCTGCACCTGCCAATAACCTTACAAACCTTACCAATTATAATTTCAGCATTCTGAATTCAGGAAGGCTTAATTACACTGTTCACCAGTTCAAGATTGAGATAAACTTGAGCAGCCCAGCTGCCGAAAGGATTTACTTCAACATCACCCTTGCGAATAATTCGCCGGTAGCTTCATTCGTAGATTTGATCTGGTTTGATACCATTAATTTGAGCGACGGCAGTAATCCTCAGTTTACTTCCCAGACCCCTAACATAAGCATGATCCTGCTTTCGCTTAACCAGACCAACCAGAGCTGCAGCCTGAGGATAAACGGGACTAAAACAACCAATTCAACAATAAATGCAACCAGGACATGGTTTGCCGTAAATGGAACCCTTGCAAATGGCACTTACAGCTATAATTTCAGCTGCACAAACTCCAATACGGGTGATGTTGGAAATTCAACAATCGGAACCCTCAGGATCAATGATCTTTCAGCTCCGCTCTTCAACCAGACCCCTGCTGCGGCTTCTGTAACAACTAGCGGTGGTACAATAACCTGGCATACTAATGAGAGAACAAATACTACATTAAGCCATGGCACATCATCTTCATCATTCTCGTCAAATTCAACAGAGACAGGGTTTATAACAGAGCATAGCGTTTCGCTGGGGAGCCTTTCATCGTCCACAACTTATTATTACAACGTTACTGCTTGCGATAATGTTGGTAACTGTAATACTACAGGACCGTTCAGCTTTACAACCAGCACTGACAGCGGCTCAAGCAGCAGTAGCAGCAGCGGAGGAGGAGGTGGTGGCGGAGGAACAGCAGCAGCAGCCGGCGAGAAGGTCAGCAGGAAGTGGGGAAATCTGCCTGCAGGAGCTAATGTTATGAATATTGTGAAGTCTAGCATTGCCATAAGGAAGATTTTGCTTGAAACAACTGCATCTGCTGATAATGTTGAGCTTTCAGTCACCAAGATTAACACTACGCCTTCATCAGGCGCGGCTCCTGGAACCACATACCAGTATCTTCAGATTGATGCTTCAAATATCGGATCTGCAGGCCTGAAAACAGCGACAATCGAGTTCAATGTTGAAAAGAAGTGGCTTTCATCCAATAATTTTGCCAAGGACAAGGTGGCGCTTTTCAGGTATTACTCGGGGAAGTGGAACGAGTTGACTACTTTAATTGTCAGTGAGGACACAACAAACGTCAACTATAAGGCAGTTACCCCCGGATTCAGCATTTTCGCCGTGTCGGCTTCGGCTGCTACGAAAACAGTCACTGAACCTGGTTCAAATGTTTCTGTCCAAAACCAGTCGCAGCCTATAACTGGGGATGTTGTTCTTCCGGTTAACGAGTCGTCAAAGCCCTCAAATGAGTCAGGAGCGCCTTCATTGTTGCCAACACTTGACAAGATAAAAGGGGTCCCTCTTGTCAACCTTGTTGCTTTTGGTATTGTTGGGTTATCTTTAATAGGAGTGGTTGTTTACTTTATCAGCAAGAAAAAATAAAATGAGGAAAATTACCCTTTCCTTACTGGCTTTTTTGTTTCTTTCTGTTTTTTTTGTAGGTGCGGATGGATGGCGTGTACCGGCACTAATCCACATGTTGGTATAGTGAACGGGAAGTATGAATTGGCAAGTTTCTGTGGCTGGAACCCGGGTATAGATCCTGGTTGCAGATGCACTTGATTGGTTTTTTCTAAACCTCAATCACTTTTCCTTCAGGCCCCGGGTTTATTATCCTTGTCTTCCCAATAATGTCCTGTTTCCCGAAAAGCTCGTGGAAATGCCCGCATAATGCAAGTGTTGGCTGTGCTTTCTTTATGAATTGTGTTATGCTCTTGTTCCCGTTGTGGCTCCATAGTTGATCAACCTTGGTGTTGTAAGGTGGTGCATGGGTGATCAGTATCATGTTCTTTTCACTCAGGTATTTCTTTGAGAACTTCTCGAAGTCGTCATCCTTTGCTGAAAATCCCATTCCCCCATATCCTATGAAGGTGAACCCCATGAAGTTATGTTTCTTTCTGTGAAGGAAGGTTATGTTTTTCATGTCCAGGCATGCTTCCTCGACATGCCTTTCATCCTCGTGGTTCCCGTGTATCAGCAGCAGCTTCTTTCCGATTTTGTCAAGGTCTGATAGTATCCTGGGCATGTTGTTTTCGAAGACTGTGAAGTCCCCGCAGCATATGATGATGTCTGCGCTGGCAGATTTTTTTTGGATTGTTTTAAGGAATCTAGGCTTGCCGTGGGTGTCTGTGAATGCAAGTATTCTCATGCAATTGTTCCGGATTCGGGATTTATAAAAATTGTTATGAGTTGCCCAGGCTGTAATAGTCAAGCAGCACGATTTGGTCGATTTCTTCCAGGTCTTTTGCAACGTATAATCTTCCGCTGCCTTTTCTGACTATTTCCTCCGCGTTTTCTATTCCCTTCTTGTTAAGGTCTATTCCCACGATTGAGATTGTTATGTTTTCAGATGCGGCTATGGCTGCCTCGTTTATTGCGTCCTGGACAGGCTTCTCCCCTTTTGTGGGTATTGCGTCAGTTATTAGTATCAGGTGCTTGGTTGCTTTTTCATTTGGGAATAGTTTTGCTGACTCGCTTATTGTCCTTGCAATGTCAGTCTGGGCTGTTGCCTTTGCCTTTGTTATTTCCTTCAGCAGTTCTGGAAAGTTGTCCGTGGGTGGTATCGCTGCCTTTATGTCCGTCCCGAAGATTATCAGGCCTGCCTTGTCTTTCTCATCTATGGCCTTGAATGCCAGGGCTATTCCTGCTTTCTTGCATTTTTCTATTTTTTTGCCTTTCATGCTTCCTGATGCGTCAAGCCCGTATATGATGTATTTCTTCCCCTTGCTTTTTCTTCTTATGCTGACTATGTCATCCTTCAGTATCTCGATATGGGATCTTCGTATGGCTTTCCTGATGGTTTTCCTTATCTCTATGTCCCTATACCTGTCTTTGGTGTATTTTCTTACCTCGTCCTTCATTCCGTATGGGTGCTCCTTCTTGTGCATCCTTTCCCCGATAAATCCTTTTGGCATCAGCCTGTCCAGTTCCTCGGTGTATAATATCAGCGATGCCAGGTCTATTGCCTTGTCAGTTAGTCGGCCTTCGTTGTCTATGAGCTTTTCCTCTTTTAGCTTCTCGAATCTTTCCTCGATGTTTTTAATGAGCTCCTTTTGGAATTCGGGCACCTTGATATTTTTCTGTATGTCGCTTGGCTCATACCCTGTTAGCTTCCTTATTATTGATTCGCCGTAAATGTTGCGGGCGATGCTGTAGTTTTTTACAAGGTGCTCAAACAGGGTTGAGGGCGTGAATGATGAGAATCCCTTGTTTATAGAGTCAGAAATTAGCCTTCCGTGATCAATTGTCTGCTTGTCGTTCTCGAGGACTGAGCGCATCAGCCCTTTGTCTACCGATGGCGCGAGCTTCCCGGTGTATTCCTCGATGGGCGAATGGTCCTTGATCTCTGTGTCACCGGTAATCACCTTTTAGAAAGTCCTTCATCTCCTCTTCCAGGAGTTCTTCGCTGCTCATCAGGTATCTTGATGAGGGTTTCAGCTCAATCCTGTGCGCCAGTACGGATACTATTGCCTTTTTTATGTCTTCTTGATTGACTGTTTTTGATTTTCTCAGTAGGGCATTTGCCTGGGCTCTTTCATAGAGGCCTATTGATGCCCTTACGCTAGGAAGCTTTTGAAGCTTGTTGTTGTTCCTTAAAGACCTGATGAATGCGATCGTTTTTTTGAAAAGTTGTTCGGGGTATTCCGCCTTTTTTGCCCCTCTTTTGATTACGATTTTTTCTTCGTCTTCGCTTTTTCCAGGGTAGTTCATGTATATCATGTCGAACCTGTCTATGAAAACGTCTGAAAGCTTCTCTGTGCTTGTATCCTGCGGGTTCATTGTCCCGAGGAATATGAATTCTGTTTCCAGGTCTATTGTGTAGCTTCCGATTGTTGCCTTCTTTTCCTCGAGGACCTGCAGGAGGGAGTTCTGCACTTTTTCAGGGCATCGGTTGAGCTCGTCAAAGAATAGCACTCCGTTGTTTGCATGGAATATCTTTCCTGGCTTGAACGACTCTATTGATGTTGGTCCGTATTCGAGTGCCTTCAGTGGCTCTATGTCGCCGAGCAGGTCTTCTGTCGTAAGGTCTGGGCTGCCTTGCACCCTTACGAACCTTTTTTCGCCCGGTACAGTTTTTTTCCCTTTTGTTGCTCCGGATATGCATTCGGGGCATACTGGCTTTTCAGGAAGGCAGTTGTATGGGCAGTTGTTGGCCTCGATGTCGGGAAGCAGCTTTGCCACGTTTTTGGCAAGCGTTGTCTTCCCTATCCCCGGAGGCCCCACTATGATTAAGTGCCTTCCCATCAGGAGCGCTGACTTCACCTGTTCTTTCGATTCTTCCTGGCCGATTATTTCTGAGAAGCAGTCCTCTTCATTAAGCATTGCCTTTTCGAATTCATTGTTTTTCATTCTGTTTTTGATGAACTTGCGTACATATATAAGCTTTATTGGGAAAATTTATAAATTTTGAAGGTTTTCTGGCTTCATGGATCTTAATAAGGTGCTTGAGAACACGAGGGCTTCATTTGCCTTGGTGAAGAAGGACATTTCTGATGTAAGGCTGAATCTTGCTCGAATGGCTACGGACATTGAAAAGCTGAAGAATGATCAGAAAAGGATTGTAGACCAGTTTGGGCGAATAAGAAAGAGGCTGTAAAATGGCGAACTTTGAGGATAATGTCCGGGCTTCATTCATGGTTGCGAAGAGGGAGATTGCAGGCCTTAAGGCTATGGTGTCAAGGCTGAAGGCGGATATACATGAGCTTTCTGAGATGAATGGCAAGCTTATTGGTAGCTTGTCAAGGGTTCCAGGCGGTGTCAAGAAGGTTTCCAGGTTTATTGCCGGCAAAAGCACAGACCTTTTGCATGATCAGGGTTGCCCTTTTGCGAAGCGCATGCTTCCTAAGAACACATTGGTTTTCAGGTCTAAAAGGGTTGCTTTGAACAGGGGCTATAGGCTCTGTGAATGCCTTAAGAAATATAGAAAAGATTAGCCCATCATTTTTTCGCATTGCTCATGCATTTCCTCAAGTGAGCTGTTGTTCATTCCTTGATTCATGTTATGCATGTTCATCATTCCTTGATTCATGTTGTTGTTCATCATTCCTTCCATCATATCCTTGTTGTTCATCATTCCTTCCATCTCCTTGTTGTTCATCATTTCCTGGTTCATGTTGTTGCTCACGGCTGAAGCTGCAACTACTGCCATGACCATTATAACGGCCAGTATAGCGGCCATCACTGCTATCTTTTTTGTTTCCATTTTCGTTCACCTCTTTGAGCATTTAAGAACTCTGAGTATTTCTTCTTTGCTGCCTTGACCGTTTTCATACCGTTTTTGCCAGGAAAACATTGTATGTTTTGCCTAGCCTTTCCCTCTGTATGAGTCCTTTCTTGTCCAGGTTTGTGAGCACAGTGCTTGTTTTTGCTTTGCTCCATCCAAGCCTGAACCTTAGCGAGTCCTGGGTTATTTCAGTCTCTTTCTCCAGCTGCTCTATAACTGCGGCTTCATCAGCAGAAAGTGCTTTTTTTATTGATTCCATCCCTTCTGTTGATTTTGGGCCTGTAATCATGTAGAATGCGGTTCCTGCAAGCAGGCCGATAAGCAGGGATGTTATGTTGACTGTGAGATAGTTGGGGTTCATCATGCCCATCATTCCTGGTGGTGAAAGCAAGGGTGTGAGCACAACTATGATAAGTACGTAAACCACGATTCCGAGTGCTATTGATCCGATTATCCTTAAAGGATGGTTTTTTGTCATTGTGCTGTTCTTTCCTTTCTGTATGATTCTATTATGTTCGATAGTAAGTCTCCTCTTGCCTTCTCCCTTTCCAGCTCATTGGGGTCTGCAAGGGCGAAAAAATCATTCTCTAAGAGCCTCAGCCTTTCCGAGCTTATCATTCTTATGCCTATTTTTTCGCTTATTCCGGAGTTTGTTGGCATTTTATGTATTATCAGTTGCACCTTTCCCCTTATACGTTCGATTGTGCTTTGGCTTATGATATTTGGATCTTCCACGAGGATGATATCCCCCTGGTTTATTTCAAATTGTTTCTTGCTGTATTCCTCGCTGCCCAGGTTGCCCAATTTTTTGAGTATGAATTTCCCGTTGGCCAGCGAAATCATTTTGTTGGTTATAGTTATGCTTTCCTGTAGCTTCGTGTTTGCCGCTTTGTAGTCCCTTATCACTCGCCACAATGAGTCAAGTATGATGTCTTTTCTTGGTTTAGGTTTGATTGCTCTTTGCTTTGCGCTTAGGGCTTTTTTAAGTTCGGTATTTTGAATTTTTAGGATCTGGTTTGTTCTTTTCAGGGAGAGTATCTTATCAGTGTCTGTCTTTTTGTTGTTTGTCGGTTTCACAGGCTGTTTTATTTTCTCTTCTATCTTGGGGGTTTCGGAAAGCCTTTCTATTGCGTTGTTAATGCTTGTCTTTTTTGTAATCACAAGCCTTGTCACTTTCTCCCTTAGATGCATTTTTTCGCTTTGTTTCAGGGTCTTGTCTATTTTCCATAGCAGGGGCTGAAGTTCTTTGTATGCTTTTATTGCGCATGCAAGCGCGTCTCTCTCATGCTCATTCCTGTACTCCTTGCCCTTTGTCAGCTCCAGCTTTTCCCTTATCGCAAGGTCTTCATGCGGCGAAATTATTTTCGCCCCTGTTTTTGATGAGAATTTCTGTATTATTGAGGGGCAGTTTTTCTTGTCCGTGCCTATTGCGATTGCAGTTCCCTCGCTCGATATCTCAGAAAGCATTGTGTTTATGTCCAGTTGCCTGGCTGACCTGGTTTTTATGGTGTTTCCATTGACATCAAGTATGGCGTAGCTGGAAGTGGTTCCGGGATCCATTCCCACGATTATCGGCTTGTTCAGTTTTTTTCACCCCCTTTTGTCTATAAGCCCTATTTGGTATTTAAATCTATTCAAAGCCAGCTTTTTTTCCTGAAGAAATATACGAGGGCAAAGACTGTTAATATCATGGAGATAACTGCAATAAAGAATCCGTATTGGCTTTTGAGGAAAGGCATGTGCTCGAAGTTCATTCCGTATATGCTCGCGATTAGCGTAGGCAGGAGCATTATTAGCGCGAATGACGAGAGCGTTTTCATGGTCTGGTTCAATTCATTCGAGATTGTTGCAAGCTTGTTGTTTATGCTTGTTGAGTATACGTTCATGAGGTCGCTTAGCATTTCTTTCTGTGCTGTCACGAGGTCTATCTGGTGCAGGAATGTGTCATGGACGTCAACAAGGAGCTTGCTTGTCTCCTTGTCGAGCTTGACATTTGTGAAGCCTGCTTTGAGCAGGAAGATTATTTTTGTTGAAGCCCAGAAGCGCCTTCCCATGAGGAACAGCTTCCTTTTGAATTTTATTATGTCCTTTCCGTTTATTGACATGCTTTTTTCATAATTTGCCACCCTTTCCTCGATTAGCCGGATCTCTTCCTCGGTTTTTTCCAGTACGTCGTAATTTTCCTCGATATCGAACTGGAGAAAAAGGTTAAGGACATTTCCTATCCCTTTTACGCGGATTCTGTTGTTCTTGATGTTGGACGTGATGTCTTCAAAAAGGTCGTGAAAGTATCTTGCGTTTCTGTTTGACACAAGCAGGAGTATGTTGTCTTTGATTGTGAACAGCAGATGTGCGTGGTCAACCCTTCCGTTTTCGATGAAATAGTCCACGATTACGAATTGGAACGGGTCCATGGAGTACCTTACTGAGTGCTTTTCCTTGCTGAACAAATCAAAAGGCTTTTTCTCTATCTTAAGGTCTTTTGTAGCCTTTGAGATCTCTTCGCTTGTAGGCTCTATGAGGAATATCCAGAGGATCTCTCCTTTCCTGGGCAGCCTGTAATCTGGCTTGTCATTTTTTGTTACCAGGCCGTCGCCTGTTAACATGTACTTTAGCATGCCCAAAAATTCGGGGTTATTTAATTTAAACATTGCGTTTTTAAATAAGGCTTCCTTACCTGCCGGGATGATTTGTCTTGATGGGGGTTTTGGGGAAGGTGGAGGCCAGCTTGTCAGGACTGCTTTGGGCCTTTCCACCCTGACTGGGGCCTCTTTTGAAATTATGAATATCAGAAGGGGACGGTGCGATTCGGGTATCAAGGCTCAGCATTTGAAATGCGTTGAGGTCTTGGAAAACCTCTCGGGCGCGAAAGCTGAGGGTGCTGTTATTGGTTCTGAGAGGTTGGCTTTTTTTCCGGGGAAGATGGAATCGAGGACTTTGTCTGTTGATGTCGGCACAGCAGGCTCGATTACGCTTGTATTGCAGGCGGCTCTCGTTCCGCTGATCTTCGGGACAGGCAAGGTCAGGCTTAAGCTTTTTGGGGGCACAGATGTTCCGTGGAGCGAGCCTTTTGATTATTTCAGGGAGGTTTTAATGCCTAATCTGGCTCCTTTTTGCTCAAGGTTTGATGTTTCATTGGAGAGAAGGGGGTATTATCCAAAGGGTGGAGGCATGGCTGAGGTTGTGGTTATCCCTGAGCACAGGGTTTGTGACTTCAGTTCTTTTGGAGACTTTAAGGCTTGTCTCTCAGGAAAGAGGATTGACCTGGTGGAGAGGGGGAGCCTTGCGGTTATCAAGGGAGTGTCGCATGCATCTTTGGATCTGCAGAAAAGCTCTGTGGCTGAAAGGCAGGCTTTGGCAGCCAAAAGAGGCCTGTCTGATTTAGGCTGTCCTGTTATTATCCAGTCATCATATTCGGATTCGCTTTCTACAGGCTCTGGGATATGCCTATGGGCTGAATTCACCAATTTGAGGGGCGAAATTGATCAGAAAAACCCGTGCATTCTCGGGTCTGATTCGTTGGGCGCGAGGGGTAAGAGGGCTGAGGATGTTGGGAGGGAGGCTGCAGAGTCGCTTGTCAGCGAAATTAGCAGTGGAGCGCCTGTTGACAAATACAAGGCTGACCAGCTTCTTCCATTTCTTGCGCTTTTCGGGGGCCGAATAAGGGTTTCACAGGTGACTCCGCACTGCCTTGCTAACATCTATGTTATTGAGCAGTTCCTGGGTAAGTGCTTCAGGGTAGAGGGAAATGTTATTAGTGCCTGATTTTTTTTTTGGTTGAAATGACTGCTGCAGGATTAGGCAATTTTCTTTAATCCTGCCAGCTTAATATCCGCTTCAAGCTCCATTATCTTGAATCTTAGCGCGTTTTTTTCATCAGGCCTTATCGGGCTTCTGCTGAACATGTCTGAAGCCTGGAGGTATTTCCTGGTTGCTTCGTCTATCCTGCCTTGGGCCATGGTTTCTTTTGCTTCGGAAAGCAGCGATTCTATCCTCTCCTTTCCTATGTCCTGTACAATGCGGTTGTTTAGTGTTGGTTTTGTTTCTTCGCTTATTTTTTCTGCCTTTGTTTCCATGAAGTGCTCGAACATCTCCTTTTCCAGTTCGCCGCGTTTTTTCAGGACTTCGAACCTTTTTTTGGTCAGTTCGATCTTTAGCTGGTAGAGCTTTTGTTCTTCTTCGCTTAGCCTTGTCTCCGCCTTGATCAGTTCTTCTTCCCTTTTTCTAAGGCTTTCAATGGTTGATGCTTGTGATTCGGTTTTTTCATGCTGGGTTTTTTGAATTGGCTTTTCAGTTTGCTTTGTCTTGATTATTTTCTCGATATTGCTTTCTTCCACTTGTTCCTTTTTTGGTTCAGGTTCGACTGGGGCATGGGTTTTTTTGGCGCCGGATTTTCTTATTGCTTCCTCAAGCTCCTTCCTGTTTTTTGCCTTTCTAACCTGAAATGCCAGATCTTCGTTCTTGACTATGTCCCTTATCCAGTCTGCGAAGTCATTTTTCCTCGGATTGGTGTGGTAGGAGAAGATTTCATCACTCATGCATTTTGCGGCCTCTGCTAGTTCTGCAGCATTTTTTATGACCCTTCCGTCGCTTAGCCAGAAGTAGAATTCGGGCTGGACATCTTTAGAAAGTTCTGGAGCCTGGATTTTCTTGTCTGATTTATGTTTAGCCTTCGGTTTAGGCTTCCCCCCATTTTTCACTCCCATGATTCTATTCTTCCATTGGTTATTTATAAATTTTTCTTCAGTACCTGCTTAATGCATCGTAGAAAAAGGTCAGCACATTCCTGAATCCGGCAATATTCCAGTGTTCATCCAGCAGCATCGCTATGTTCCCTGCAGACGATCTGCCAACAGGCTTTCCTTCAGTATCTTTTAAAAGTTCAACAACAGGCTCTATTGTTTTTATTCTCCGCAGGTTTGGTTCTTGATTGTTGGAAAAGGGAGGGCTTATAGTTGCTTCGGACAGGCTGCCTATTCTTGGGTCAAATTTTCTGGTCTGAGCGTTCACCAATGCTCTTCTTTTGGTTGTTTCGTCAGCAACGATTCTTACATTATCCAAAACACCCTCTTCAAAAGCCCTGTCGACGTTTGGCAGTTTAAATGAGGTTGGCCCGTAAACTGTGCCGTATATGGCGTGGCCTACCTGAGTTGATAGTTCCCCCGGGTTTAATCCGTATTTGTATTGGAATGCTCCTTCCCCGAATTTTTTGTTGAAGTATAGACCCGATCCAAGCGATTCCCACAGTACCAGGGGGATTCCGTGTCTTTTTGCAGCCCTTCCAAAACCGAGGGCAGTTGTCCCATTGCCTCCTGCTGCTATTGCCAAATCGAATTTTATTCCATATTGCTGCAATGCCTGTTCTGCTGCTTCGTTGACAGCAGCTTCAACTGCTGTTGCAGACATTTCGAGTTGTGAATGGTTTATTGGAAAGTATGGAGGCTTCCCCGATCTGAGCCTTTCCTTGTTTTCCTTTTTTACCGGCTTTCTCAGCGCTGCTGCAGAGCCTTCTACATACTCTTTTTTAGGTGTTAGTCTTACTTCAGCACCTTCATTTTGTATTGCTTCGATTCTTGCTGAAAGGTTTTCAGGGCAGATGACCAGGCATTGGTATCCAAGAAGTCTTCCGAGTCTGGCGAATGAGACGCCTGCGCTGCCTGATGTTGTCTCTACGACCGGGGTTTTTCCTGGGGTTATTTTTCCGGCTTTTTCATAATCATAAAACAGCTTGACGAATACCCTGTCATAATGGCTGCCTCCAGGGTTTTGCCATTCTTCTTTTGCATAGACTTCATTGCCGTGCGGGAACTGTATTCTTGATAGCTTGTAGAGTGGCGTGTTTCCTATTTCTGCTTCAAGATCATTGTAAATTTTACCTCTTGAGGTGTCCATGGATTCAAGTTCGTGCACCAAGTTTAAAAATGTTTTGTTACTTAATGGTGGTTATTCTTTATTAATAACCTTTTTATATTATCTGTTTTTCCGGTTTTTTGATGGAAGAAATTCACTGTTTGTCCTGCAAGAGGCGGGTTACTAATGTGAAAGGGACTACAAGATTCATTTGTCCTTCATGCGGCAAGTACGAGATCGTTAGGTGTACATCCTGCAGGGAGACTGCCATCAGGTATATTTGCCCTGAATGCAGGTTTTCGGGCCCGAATTAAAATGGCTGATGTTATTGTGTCCTTAAGAATAATGCCTTCTTCGACTGAGATTGATTTGCGTGCATTAGAGGCTGGTTCGTCTTCCTTAATCAGCGATTTCGGGGGCAATGTGGCTAGGGCTGAGATAAAGCCTGTGGCTTTTGGCTTGAATGCACTGATTGTCTATTTTGTGATGAATGAGAAGATTGGAAGCACGGAATCGCTTGAGGACAGCATCTCCAGGATGGAAGGTGTGAGTAGTGTGGAAGTAATTGATGTAAGGCGGGCTGTTGGCTAGATTTCGAGAAGTTCCCTGAGCCTGTCCAGTTCTTGTTTTGTTATGCTGCTTGAAAGGTATTTGTCTACAAGCATGTTGGCCTCGACTGCCCGTGTATGTGAAAGCAGCTCTGAATAAACATCCAGCGCCCTTCTTTGGTACCTGCCTTTTTCCCTTGCATTGAGTCCGTCATAAACTGTCCTCATCTTCCCATAGATGTCATATACTTCTTCATGCTTTTTTTCCCTTAGCAGGGTTTCTGCATTGTCCAGCATGATTCCAACCCTCATTGGCGCAGGCAGGTAATCGGCTCCTTTCTGAACAAATCCCCCAATGACTATTACTGATGCTGCTATGGAAACCAGGAGGAATATCAGTATGTTGACCTTTCCTGACAACAATGAAATGTCAGTGACAGCTGAGCCGGTTAAAGGCATCGCCTTTTGGGCTTTCTGTGTTGTTGTGAATGATCCTTCTTTTTGCCCGCAATTATTGAATTTGTCGCAGGCCGATATTGAATATTTGTATCCGGTTCCAGGGTTCAGGTTTTCGAGTGTTACCTCAAAATTAGTGTTCTTGCCGAGTATTTCGGACTTGCTCCCTACCTTAAAAATGGAGCTTGCCTCTTCGTTTGTGCTCCACTTGATGATTGCCTGGCTGTTAAGTGCTGAGAGCCTTGTTATCGTTATCACAGGGGGGCTTGTGTCCTGCCTGACTGCGTGCCCGGTCAGGTTGCTTTCCAGAATCATGACTGCAGGGACTGCTGAGAGGATAAGAACTGCAATAATGAGCTTGTTTAGGCTGATCATTCCCCTCTTCTTTGGCCCTGAACATTTTTAAAGCTTTCTAAAATATCCTTTATTTGGGCATCTGTTTTTATTCCTCCTGGATCAAGATGTGTTCTGGATGCCCGGAAGCCTTTTTCCCTGAGCCTGCTTATCACTGTTTCCATTTTCGGAGGCCTTCTCAGGGAGTATTTGCTGCAGATGATGTTTATGTTGTAGCTCCACGGTTCTTTTATCCCTGCCTCTTCCCTTATAGTTTCCAGGATTCTTAGGCTTTCTTTTTTCAGCATCTTATCTGCCATCGCTTTGTCATTCATCATCCCAGTCCATAAGGGGCCTGCATAATCCATTTTGCTGCCGCAGCTTGGGCATTTGTTGATGGGCAGCTCTGATTTTTCCCGGTTCAGGCATTTCCTGCAGTATGATATGTATCCATGTTCTTTATGCATGTTGGATGCTGCCTCACGCCCTTTTTTGCATCTTAGAAAGGTCCTGAAGTAGTGCTGGTAACCGTATGAAAGCACGGGAATCAGGGCTTTTTCGTGCTGCATTGCTGATAGTTGAAGCCTCCTGATCATTATCCTAAGCCCGGTTTCATGCATGAACTCGTTCCTCATCGGCCTTGCCCAGTATTTCCTTTGGCATGCTCCTGGCGAGGATCCGCAAAGGGCGGCTGTATCTGTTGCCGTAACCGCTATTACTCCTTCCCTGGATATCCTTTGGGATGCGGAATCCATGAACGATCCAGGGTACCCGTAGGGATCTATGTCTATGTAGTCGAATCCTGTGCTTTCTAGAAGGAAAATGTTAGCATCTTTTGCAGTTATTTTTGTCCTGCTGTCAATCCTTATTTTGTTCAGCTTCAGGTTTTTTTTGACAGCAGAAATCGCATTCTTTGAGTAGTCATTTATGCTTATGTTGTCCATTTTCCCTTTTTCAAGCTCAATGATCATCCTTATGCTTCTTATTCCTGTTGCCGCAAGGGGGTCTGCTATCTGAAGCTTTTTTTTCGGGATTGAATTCAATAGGAGGATGCTTATGTCCCGGTTCAGCTTCATTGCAGTGTTATAGAACACGCCCATCTTCTTTGATATCTTTCCTGAATTCGCTGCCATGATTTTTGCTTTTCCTTCGGTTATTATGTCCATTTTTCCTTAAAAAAGAATCAGGGCAAATATAAATCATTCGTTGTGTTTAAATTTGGAGTGCATCGCAAATGTAGGCATGCATTGGTGGACTTTCCTTTCCCTGCTGCTAATGTGAGGAAGGCTAATAAAAGGCTCACTCCTCTTGTTCCTTTTTGCATTCTTGAATGATAAAAGCATTTAAAGTTTTTCAAAAATGATTTAAACCCTTCATTTATTATGTTTTTCATGGAACGGGTTTTTTTCCTTGATATTGACCATACCTTGTCTAATTTTGATTCAAGGGCGGGTGACGATGCAGTCAGGGCAGAGCTTCTTAGGCTTTTCCCGGAGAAGGAGGAGGCAGCAGTCCTTTTTGGTGAAATATTCGAAAGCGTTTATTCTTATCATTGCAGCAGGAGCATGGATTCATTTTTTGCGGATAAGATCAATTCTTTCAGGGTTTCCATACCTGAAAATATCCCCAAGCCTGACTTGAAGTTCAGCAGGGAGATTTACCTTAAGTTTATCTCTGATAAGTTCGGTTTGGGCATTTCGGGAAAGGAGATAATGCGCATTGTCGACCTCTACAATGATGCAATTGTCAGGTCAACATTCATCTATCCTGATTCTGTCAGGTTCATGAGCCGTTTCAAGAAAAAGTTCATTATCGCGGGTAGCGACAACAGGCTGAGGTTTGAGGGGGACAGGATGGTTTATGATCCTGAATATTCGTGGAAAAAGCGGTTTGAGAGGACAATGGCTGTTTTCTCGCGGTTTTTCAATAAGGATCAGGTTATTATAGGGGACCCTTTTGGAAAGCCGAGTGTGCAATTCTGGGAGAAATGTGTCGATGTCTCGGGCTGTAGTCCTGAGCATTCATTTGTTGTTGATGATTCCATGAATGTGGTGAAGAGCGCAATGGATTTCGGGTTTAAGGGGGTATTGTTTGACCGATATAATGCTTATGATAGGAATTCGGTAAAAGCACTGTATGCTTGTTCCTTTGATGATGGAATATTTGATAAATAATGCTTATTTAGCATATTCAAAAAGGAGGTGATTGTGCTTGAAAAGAAATATTTTGGTGATGATTTCTCTTTTTCTGGTATTATTGTTTGCAGTTTTTGGTTTTGCGCAGAACGACAAGGTTAGAGTCATAGCCCATACAGACAAGGAGCTGTCTGATGCTTTTGAAAAAGGTTGCAAAAAGATAAGAGAGGCAAGGGGGCTTAAAGCTTTGGAATGCACTGCACAAGGTGCAGCTTCTTTGGGGCTTCAGGACGATGTAAGGATATTTGCAGTTGACATTGGTGTTAACAGGCAGATTGGAGCGGATATTGTGCACGTATCAGGCAATAATGGCTCTGGAAGGAGGGTTGCTGTTTTGGATACCGGGTATAATTACAATCATCCCGAGTTGGTTTCGAGCTATCTTGGCGGTGTTGATTTTGTTAACGACGATCAGGATCCTTACGATGACAATGGTCATGGCACGCACGTTGCAGGTATAATAACTGCTGATGGTTACTCATCACGGGCTAAGGGTGTTGCCCCGGGCACTGGCATAATTGCTGGAAAAGTTCTTGACTCTTCAGGAGCTGGTTATTTCAGCGATCTTGTTGCAGCGATTTACTGGGTTGTTGACGGCCCTGATGGCGTTGCAAATACTTCCGATGATTTCGGGGTTGATGCGATCAGCATAAGTATTGGAACTTCAAGGCCTTACACGTATTCCGGGTTCTGCGATTCAGTCCTGCCTGACCTTACAAATGCGGTAAGGTATGCTAGGGACAGGGGTGTTATTGTGGTTGTCGCTGCGGGGAACAGTGGAAGTTCAGGTGTTTCGATTCCTGGCTGCATAAGCTATTCCACGACTGTGGGCGCTGTTGATGGCAGGGATAAGGTTGCAAGATTTTCAGGAAGGGGAAGCTCTGTTGATTTGGCTGCGCCGGGTGTCAAGATTTATTCCACATGGCTCGGTAGCACTTACGCCTCTGCAAGCGGTACCAGCATGGCAACTCCGGCGGTTAGTGGTGCTGTGGCGCTGATCAAATTAGCCCATCCTGAATTCAGCGTTGCTCAGGTAGAGCAGGCTTT
Source organism: Candidatus Woesearchaeota archaeon (assembly GCA_016180195.1). Classification (GTDB taxonomy): domain Archaea; phylum Nanobdellota; class Nanobdellia; order Woesearchaeales; family UBA10216; genus JACPBS01. Next base: position 25,730 of record JACPBS010000007.1, on the reverse strand, counting down.
GTTCAGCTCGTCAAGGGACCTTGGTAAAGCAGGCAAGGACACGCTTTACGGGTGGGGAAGGGTTAATGTAACGAGGGCTGTAAATTAATTTTTTTCTTTTTTAAAAAGCCTTAAAAACACTGCTTTTTTCCTTTCTTTTCATGGAAAATATCATGATCAGGCAGCCTGTAATTGTCACGGTTGGCCATGTGGATGCGGGAAAAACCTCGCTTTTGGACAAGATTAGGGGTACTGCTGTCAGCGCTAAGGAGGCAGGGGGAATCACTCAGTGTATAGGCTGCAGCCATGTTCCTTTGTCTACAGTCAGGTCTATTTGTGGCGATTTGCTTAATGCAATGAGGATTGATTTCACTATTCCGGGTTTGCTTTTCATTGACACCCCGGGCCATGCTGCGTTTACCAATCTTAGGAAAAGGGGCGGTAATATCGCTGACATTGCGATTGTTGTGATCGACCTTAATGAAGGGGTCAAGGAGCAGACATTGGAGGCTATTGACATCCTTAAGAGCTTTAAGACCCCGTTTATTGTTGCTGCCACCAAGATAGACCTTATACCTGGATGGAGGCCTGGAACTGGATTCCTTCTCCAATCCATCGATGGCCAGTCTGATGGTGTAAAGGGTGAATTTGAAACCAGGCTTTACAAGCTTGTTGGCAGGCTTTCTGAGCTCGGTTTTTCCTCCGAGCGTTTTGACAGGGTTGATGATTTTACGCAACAAGTTGCGGTTATTCCCTGCTCTGCTAAAAGCGGCGAAGGCGTGGCTGAGCTTTTGATGGTGATTTCTGGGCTCGCCCAGAGATATCTTGAGTCCTCCTTGAAGATGAATGTGTCTGGAAATGCGAAGGGAACGGTGCTTGAGGTCAAGAAAGAGAAGGGGTTGGGCACGACATTGGATGTAATAATATATGATGGCATATTGAGGAAAGGGGATTGCATAGTTCTTGGAGGAGTTAACAAGGCAGTTGTGAGCAGGGTGAAGGCATTGTTTGAGCCTGCTCCGTTGGCTGAAATGAGGGATAAAGCGAGATTCCAGGCTGTGGACATGGTGACTGCAGCTTCAGGAGTCAAGGTTTCTGCCCTGGATGTTGATGATGTTATTGCGGGTGCTCCGCTGAGAAGTTGCAGTGAGGAATCAATCAGGGTGGTTGAAGCCGAGGTTCAGTCTGAGGTAAGCGAAGTGCTTGTTGACACCGATAAGGAGGGTATTGTTGTGAAGGCTGATACGCTTGGAAGCCTTGAGGCATTGATCAGGCTCCTCCGTGACCGGGGAATCCTTGTGAAAAGGGCTTCGATAGGGGAGATTACGAGGAAGGATTTTATGGACGCAGAGGCCAATCGTGAAAGGTTTCCCTTGTATGCCTGTGTTTTGGGCTTCAATGTTTCTTCTTCCTTCTCTTCTGCAAATGTAAAGCTGATCTCCAATAATGTGATCTACAGGCTGATTGATGAGTTTGAGGCTTGGAAGGAAGAGGTAAGGAGGAAAATGGAGTCCCGGGATCTTGATTCTCTGGTCAGGCCATGCAAGTTCCGGATACTTCCAGGATATGTTTTCAGGCAGAGCAACCCTGCGGTTTTCGGTGTTGAGATAATCGTGGGTGTAATGAAGGCAGGCATGCCCATAATGAAGGAAGGTAGGCTGATTGGCAACATCAAGTCGTTGCAGTTGGAGCAGGAGAGCATCTCGACAGCTGAAGTCGGGAAGAGGGTTGCTGTTTCGGTTGACCAAGTTACCGTTGGGAGACAGGTTAATGAGGGTGACATCATTCATAGCTTTATTCCTGAGGATGATTTCAGGAAAATTAAGGCACTGGCGAAATACCTGAGCAAGGAGGAGATCGCTGTTGTCAAGGAGATCGCTGAATTCATGAGGAAGGATAACCCGTTATGGGGGATTTGATCACTTATTCCTTTTTCTCAGGGAAGGAATTAACTTGTCGAACACGAACCAGGTTGTGATGCTTGCATGAAAATATCTTATAAGGATAGCTAATGGAAATAAGATAAACCATGCAAGCCAAATATACAATACATCAAGAGGATTTCCAACAGTTTTTGAATATAGGAGCATGGCTGAAATTCCTCCCAGTTCAGCAAATGCAATGATCAGGAAGAGAACTTTCAGGCTTGGCCTAAAAAAATTGATTTATTTGTGTCTTTTTTCATCGTTTACGGTTTTATTTAAGCAAAATATGTGTTTTTTATGATTGGAATCTCTTTTTTTGCGTAAATATTTAAACCTTTCTTAAATAACAAGTTTCATGTTAAGCCTGAAAATCCTCAATTCAAAGCAGGTAAAGGATATTATGCGCATTTTGCATGACCGGTGGGGTTTTGAAGGCAGGCTGGATTATGCTTTTTTAATCAACAACAAGGATAGGATTTTCCTGGTTTCAAGGGATGTTGGAAGGCTTGATTTTTCCAAGTTAAGGGTTAATTCCATGGGGCTTTATTTTGGGGAGTTCAAGGATGAAAATCTTAGGCTTACGATCGAGGGGTCGCAGATCATAGGGCCTGGTGCATCAATGAATGTTGTTGAAATCAGCAGGAAAGAATTGTTTGCCTGGTTGAGGGGTGAGGACCTGTTAAGGGAGTGCGATAGTTCAGGGTTCGTGATAATCAGGTCAGGATCTGATTTTGTGGGGTGTGGCAGGTACAGTAACGGGGTCATTAAGAATTTCGTTCCTAAGACCAGGAGGGTCAGGACAGGCTAGTCTTTCCGTTAAGGGCGCGTTCTGCAACTTCCCTGTAAAAAGGGTACAGGTAGTCCTGTGAGAATATTGGAAGGGCAATGTCTCTAAAAACAATCCAGTGTAAGGGGGACCATTCTTCAAGTTTTCGCGTCAGCCTCATTGCAGCATAGCTTAGGTGATTGGTGCTCATTGTCCCTTCAGTGCTTGTATGCCATTGTTCTGTCACAAAATGATGATCTATCTGGCAAAGGTTTTCAAGCCCGTTGTCTGTGCATTCCAGGACAGGCAGCATTCCTTCTATGAACTTTGCTGCAGGGCCGTTTCCGGCTTCCCTTTCTCTTAGGACATTATCCTTTATCCTTGATTTGTAGACCCCTCTGAGTTTTTTGCTGCTCAAAGCTGCCCCTATTCGGTCTATCATTTCTCCGCAGCACTGGGCGTAAATGAGCCCGTTCCAGTCAATCATTGTTCCATTTGAATAGCTGCTTAGGAATTCTACAAATTTTTCCGGGAATTCCTTTTCACTGGCTATGCTTCTGCTTGCAAGGTAGTCTTCAACCCTTTTCGGGGTCCCGTCGCTTTTTAGTTCGCCGACTAGCCATTGCGTGTGCTTGAATGCAGCCTCTCCGCTTCCCTTTACCCTGAAGTCAAACCTTAGGTAGGGTAGTTGAAGTTCTCCGCGCGGATTTACTGCTGAGAATCTATGCACTGTGGATGTGAGCAGCGTTGGTTCCCAATGGTCCTTGCATCTTGGGGTGTATTTATGCCTGTTTTCTGGATCATCAAAAAACTTGTCTAGGAGCATTATTTCATTCCACTTTTTTTGGATCTCAGAAAGCCTTAATGGTTGGCCTATTTGTTGCGTCTGCCTTTTGAGCCCTTTTAGCTCAAAATTGCTATTGTAGCAGGGTAGGCACCTTCCCTCGGTTATTATGCTGTACTGAAGGAGAGGGTCGTTACTTCCATCCATCCAGAGCGGAATACCCCGGAATATGCTGTTTCTTATTAGCAGTTCTTCAAGTTCCGGCGCTTGTCTTGCTTGCAGCTCAGCGAGGGTTTTGACAACATTCTGGGATGCTAACTTGTCTATTGCAGATTCCAGTGAATGCAATTTTTGTCTTTTGGCTCTTTTTGAGCTCGCATTTTGGATTTGATAAGCTAGCATTCCAAGTGAAGGTGATGCACTTGATGCACTTATTATTGCATCTCTTAAATTCTGCATGCCCATGTAGTATTCCTGGCTCGTTGCAGGGATTTCCAAGAGGTTCGTGGTTGTCATTTTTTCACGGATTAGTGGTGGTTTTTTAATATGTGTTTTTAAATTTAGATATATGTAGGCATATGGCCTATATGCATTCAACCGTTATTTTTAAGCAGGTGTTATTTTTTAGGCAAGAAATCAATTCCCTGTCAATGTCTGATGCAGCAATGTTTGCCGATGTTGCAAACGTCCTTTTGCTTATGAAGCCTGATTTCCTTATTACAATCTCATTATCACAGTCAAAGTGGGGATTTGGAACCGCTGTTAGCTCTTCTTTTTTTCCTGGTGCTGCAAGTATTATCCTTATCTTTTTGCATTGAAGAAACATTTTCAGCTTATTGTGCTCAAAATCGGACCTGACGCCCACGATGCAGTCTCCTTTTTCAGTCAGTTCAGGATCCTTTGTGAATTCAAGAGTTGTACTGTGTGTTGCCCTGATGTTTTTGTGCCCGTGAGCAGAGAACTCATATCTCATTTTTTCAGCATATCTTCAATCGGCTTTTTTTGTGCCTGCTTCTCTGCCTCCTTTTCAAGGTCAATGCCGAGTTTTTTGAGCTCCTCGATGTGCATCTGCATGAGCTGTTCCACTACGCTTAGAAGCCTTGTAAATTCCTGCCTTTCCTTTGCAAGGGTTGTCAATGCCCCCTTGTGGAACCCGATCTGTTCCATGTTTTCCTGTTTTGCCATATAATGGGTTTTCCCGGTCAATATTTAAATATTTGCAAATTTCTTGTTTTGTGGAAGAAATTTACATGTTTCGGGGAAGCCTCCTGGATTCTCAGGAGTGGAAGCGAAGGATAGTCTCGTTTAGAGAACAAGTGGGCCTTATGGGCTCTTTTTCAGACAAGAAAGAAGCCCTTCGCGAGCTTAAAAAAGACCTGTTGTGCTCTGTTCAGAAAAGGATTCCTGGTGAAAGGTTTGGGGTCTTTTTTTCAGGAGGGATTGATAGCTCTTTTATCTCTTTTTTATGCAGGGGTCTTGGCCGGGATTTCTCATGCTTTACTGCATCTGTTGGCTGTTCAAAGGATCTTGTGGCTTCCAGGGATGCGGCGAGGTTGATGGGGCTTGATTTGAGGGAAGCGGTATGCTCGCTTGTCGAGGCTGAGGAAATATTCATGGCAGTTAAGGAAATAATCCCTGAGTGCGATGTGGTGAATGTGGGTGTCGGGGCAGTTGTTTATGCGGCATCGCTGGCAGCCCAGGAGGAGGGCGTGAAATGCGTGTTTTCGGGGTTGGGGAGTGAGGAGATATTCGCAGGCTACCAAAGGCACTCGAATGCGCCGGATATAAATCAGGAGTGCTGGCGTGGCCTGGAGCAATTGATGGTCAGGGATTTGTTGAGGGATTTTTCGATTGCCCGTTTTTTCGGCATGACTTTCTTGACCCCTTTTCTTGATGATGCCCTTTTGGTTTCGTCCATGAGGGTTCCTGGGTGCTGGAAAATCTCCGATCTCGGGAATAAAGCAGTTCTTAGGGAGGCTGCAATCGAATTGGGTTTGCCAGAGGTCATTTCATTAAGGAGGAAGATTGCTGCCCAATACGGGTCTGCATTTGATTCTGCCATGGAAAAATTATCGAGGAAAAGGGGGTTCAGGAGCAAGAAAATGTACGTTGATAGCCTGTGAAAAAATCGTCTTTTTTTGTAGTAAATTTTTCCTGTTTTTTTCTTTGTTTTTTGCAAAAAATTTATAAAAGAAAGGGCCAAGCTTCTGTCCAGCGATTTGGAGGGGAAGCGATTTGAGGTTAGCAATTATTCTTGCATTGTCGTTGTTAGTGGTGCAGTTTGCCTATGCTGAAAATTCAACTTCAGACCTCGTCAAGGCAGATCTTTCTTCGAATGTCGAAAAAAAGCTGGCGGATCTTAGCAGGAAAACCGCAGACTGCGCAAAGGAGTTTGAATGCAGGGTTGCGGACTATTCGGAAAGGTCTTTTTGGTTCGGCTGCTATTCTGATAATGGAACGTGCAGGTGTTATAAGGGCGATTTTTCGGATTGTAATGTGGATGCAAGTTCAATAACTATGGATTACTGGTGCGCTTTGCAGTATGAATGTGTTGGCGCTGGTGATGGGCTGTATCAGTTTGGGTGCTATTTTGACGGGCAGTGCAAGTGTTTTGTAGGTGATCTGGAGCAATGTGACGGGGAAAGGAGCTTTGTTAACAAGTCAGCCTTGTTGTCGGCTCGTCAGCTGAAAAAGACGGAGTTAAAGATCAACGATTCCCCTGGCAACGCATCCACAGTTTCGCAGCAGGCCAGGTCTTCGTCAGGATTTTCATTCAGTCCTTTGATGCTGGCAGGCATAGGATTTTTCTTGGCTGTTGTGGGCTTGGTGTCTTTTGTTTTTCTAAGGAGCGGTGCTGAGGACAGCCTTGAGAAGGCCAGGAGGTTCCACAGGAAGGCAGAGGAACTTCATGATGCAGGGAATGAAGAGGAGGCTCATAAGTATTACAGGCTTGCTGAGGATTACAGGATTAAGTCAAGGGGCTCATAGGGGTGTTTTTAAATGGCATGGTATAATAATTTTGATTTTGATGAAGACCCGTTTTTGTCTGAAGGTAAATTGTTTGCAGCCAATGATGTTCTTGACGAGATGAAGTACAGGGTTGAGTCAGGGAGCATGGTTTTCCTCGAGGGAAAGGAAGGTTTTGGAAAGACGGCTGTCTTGAAATGCCTGATAGATGTTTTCGGAGGGAAGGGCAAGATCATATATTTTGACTGCGGCCGGATTGAAAAAAAGGTTAATATTGAAGACCTGATGAAAGGCAGGTATGGTTTTTTTGGCAGGATGTTTGGTGTTAAGCCGAAAAACATGATGCTTTTCCTTGATAATGCGAATTTCCTGAGCAAGAAGAATTGCGAGCGCATAAAGTATTATTTTGACAACAATTTCATCAAGTCCGTTGTTTTCACAGGAATCTCTTATTCCAGGGCGCATTTCTCAAAAAGTGTCCGGGACAGGATAGGAGGAAGGGTGATCAGGCTCAAGGGGCTTTCCGAGGACCAGGCTATAGGCCTTGTCAGGGAAAGGGTGCCGAACACCGATATCATTTCTGATGATATGGCCAAGGTGATTTTCAGGCATTCCGGGGGGAATGTAAGGAAATTCCTGGCTGACTTGAGCGCTGCAAGTGAAAAGGCAGTCAGTGATGGGGCTGAAAAGGTGTCGGAGAAGCATATTAGCGAGATTTTGGGTGATCAGCATGTCGCAAACTGAGCTTTGGTACAATAGGCTGGGGTTTTATAACAATCCTTTCAGCATAAAGCCCGCAGCGTTCCATTCCGAGATTATTGGTTACGATCTTGAGGATGTGTTCGGCAAGGTGGAATCGGGCGGTGTTCTTTACATTTCAGGCCCCATGGGCATAGGGAAGACAACCATATTGAAGAATATTATTGCCCGGTTTGGTGGAAAGGGCAGGGTCATATATACCAGCTGCAACACGTCAGACAAGAAGACTGATTTCAGGAAGCTCTTGGTCAATACATCATTTTTTGGCAGGCTTTTTTCAAGCCCTTCAAAAAACATGATACTGCTAGTTGACGAGGCTCAGGATATTAAGAAGCAGGAGTCGAATGATATACTCAGGTTTTTCAGGAAAGGGAATTTCAAATCAATAGTGTTCTTCGGGACAGAGGTCCCGGGAGAAAAGCTTGGTGACGGCATAAATGAGCTTGTGAAGGATAATGTGAAGTTCCTTTCAAAGCTTAAGCCGGAAAGTGCGGTTGACCTTGTCAGGAAGCGCATTGGGAGCCTTGATTTTATTTCTGACAGCATGATTAAGAAGATTTACAGGCTTTCGGGGAGCAACCCAAGAAAGCTTCTTGAGAACTGTGAGGATATCTTCAAGGTTGCAGCTGACAGGAAGGCTTCGAGGATAACTGATGAGCACCTGATGGCGGTCATCAAGGTAAAGAAGGAAAAGAAGCGCGTTGCTGCTCCGAGAATATTTGTTGAGGAGATAAGCGACGAAGATCTGCATTTTGAGGTGCCAAAGAGGCAGGGGAAGTCAGGAAACGATTATGGGGTAAGGACTTACGAGGAGGAAATGGATACCTTGAAGTCGAGCGTGAAGGAGCAGTTATAGTTTTTTATCTTAGTTTTACCTCAACAATATCCTGGTCCTGGAGTACATGCTCCATCCTGAATCTTTCGCCCGGGTATTTGGACGATTTCCCCCATACCTTTGCATACTTGAACTTGTTTATGAAATCCTTATGAAGTTTCCTGCAGATGTCCATTATTGTTGAGTTCTGCCTCACTATCAATGGCTCGTTGTCTGTTTTTTTCCCATACTCCTTGAGGTATATTCTCATGAGCCTCAGTTTCCTGTAGATTGTTTCCTTTAGCATTTCTATGTTTGATTTGTTTTCCGCAGATAACGGGATTCCGTTCGTCAGTCTTGCAGCATTTTCAGCTTCCTCTTTTGAGACTAGGTCTGATTTGTTGAGTACGATAAGGGATGGCAGGAAAACCCTGTTTCCTTCAAGCGCATCTATCAGCCGTTCTGCACTTATATCCTCCTTTATGGTTACGTAGCCGTTATTTATCCTGTATTCCTTGAGTATCGCCGTTACCGTTTCGGCGTCTATCTTTGTCAGCTTTCTAAGGCTCGCCACCTGGATGCCGCCTCTATCGGTTTGCTTGATGGTTACTTGTGGAGGGGTCTCATCAAGTCTTATGTTGGAATCGTACAGTTCCTTTCTTATTGCATCCACCTGCTTGGTGTCGAACACATCGGCCACTATTATTGCGAGGTCTGAGCTTCTTACAACAGCTATTACTTCCCTTCCCTTGCCTAGGCCGCCAGATGCGCCCTTTATTATTCCGGGAAGGTCCAGAATCTGTATTTTCGCGGAGTTATAGTTCATTGTTCCTGGAATGCATGTGAGCGTGGTGAATGCGTATGACGCTGTTTTTGACTCGGCATTCGTCAGCCTGTTCAGCAGTGTTGACTTTCCCACAGAGGGGAATCCTATGAGGCAGGCTGTCGCATCCCCGCTTTTCCTCACCGCAAAGCCTTCGCCCCCGGTTTTCTTGGCCCTGGATTCGGCCTTCTTTCTAAGTATGGAGATCTTGGCTTTGATCAGCCCGATGTGGTGCTGTGTTGCCTTGTTATACTGGGTTTTCTGTATCTCCCCTTCTAGCTCCTTTATCTTGTCATTGTAATCAGGCATTTTGCATTGATAAAAATTAAAAACCTTTATAAAATTATATTCAAAATATTGGCTAATGGTGTTTCTTGAGGGTGTTTTCCCTTTTATAAGGGGGATGCTTAACAATCTGGTGGTTGCCGCGATTATCCTTCTTATAGGCTTCATTGTCGGAAGGCTTATGGGAAGGTTTGTCGGGAGGTTTCTGTCCGAAATCGAGGTTAATAAGATGATCAGCAGCTCTGTTCGGGTCAGCATCCCGGCGGATGAGATTGTGGGTTCGATTGTGATGTTTCTTATTTATTTCCTGACTGTTGCCCTGGCTGTTGACACCCTCAACCTGGAGGATCTGTTGTTTAATATCATTGCGATACTGATAATCATCATAATTCTGGCATCTGTTACCCTTTCGCTGGTTGACTTCGTAAGGAATTTCTTCAGCGGAATTTTCCTGCACCAGAAGGGAATTATTCAGATAGGTGACATAATAAGGGCCGGCGGACTGGAAGGGAAGATCATTCGCATAGATCTTGTTGATACGCGTCTGGAGACGAGGGAGGGGGACCTGATATTTGTGCCGAATACACTGCTTGTGAAGAACATAGTCCTTGTTAAGAAGAGGAAGCGCTCATAGTTTTTCGAGCATGCTTACTATGTTCCATATCTGTGTTCTTGTATAGGCCTGCAGGTTGATGTCGTCAGCTATCTCGTCAAGCTCTTGGAGCGCGCGGTCTATCCTTAATGAAAGCTCGCTTTCGCTCTGCAGGGTCCCAATGGTTTTTTGTATCTTGTCCTTGATGTTCCGGGGTACGCTGGTGTCCTGCTCCAGCTCCGAAAGTGCATTTAGTATCGAGTTGATTTTTTCCGGCATTTTTCACTGTTCCTTCATTTCTCCAAGAACTTCTTTTTGAAGCTTAGAGGCTCTTTCCCTTATCAGGATCTCCTGTTTCTCTATGGTATTGGCCCGGAGGGCTGAGACCTCCTTTCTTGATTCAAGGTCTTTTTTTAGTTCGTCCTTGCTGACCTTTACCATGATGTTCCCTATGATCTTGAATGCTGTTTCTGTTTTTTCCAGTTCTGTGATTGCGTTTTCAAGCTCCACCAGCTGCATCTGAAGTGTCTGTTTCTGTATGATGAAATTCTGGAGATTTTGCTCTAGAAGCTGAAGTTGCTGTATCTTCTCTTCTACGTCTTTTGGGATTGTCATGTTATTCTTGTTGCCTTTTCAATTACTGAAAGCTGTCTGGTTATGCTGTTTATGATGGCGCGAAATGCTGTTGCATCCCCTGCATGGATTGCAAATTTGATGCCTTCCCTGGACTTCGATATTGTGTATTCAGACCTTGAGCTTTTCTTATTCTTGCTTTCCGGGGAAAATGCCTCGAAAATCAGGTCTTTGTCCCCCTCAACAGTAAGCAATGCCTGATATTTCATCTTGCCTTGATCTTTGTGATCGATTTCCTTGGCTTGAAGAGTATCTTGCTTCCACAGTAGGGGCATCTTACCTTTTTCCTAAGATAATCCACTGAAACCTTCTTGTTGCAGTTAAAGCACTTGTATTCTACCATCTTATTCGGATTCCTTGGCTTCCGTTGCTATTTTTCTGATGATGTATGCTCCGCCGGCCATTTTTATGTTGCATTTCTTGCAGCTCCATATCCCGGAGGCAAGCCTTTTCATCCTTGTTTTTCTGCATTGCGGGCATGTTGATGATTCATTTCTTTCCTTCTCGATCTTTCCAAATTTCTCCTTCACGCGCCGTCCGTACCTGGGGCCGAAGCGTTTTGTCGAGCCATATTTAGTCAGCGTTGCCATGCTTTTAAAACGAGTATGAAGGTTATTTATAAAGTTATTGACTATGGGAAATATGGGGCTGCGAGGACTTTCAATCGGCCCTGGATTGCCAGAAGCCGTTTTTGAACCCCGATTACAAGGTCTTCTGACACTATTGCGGATGCGCAGATTCGTGTCCCAAACCTTGTGTGTTGGCCAAGTTGCACTACAGCCCCGTTTCCCTCACTCGCTTTTTTTGCTGGAGTATCTGGCTATTTTAAAACTTATTGTTGGGAGTTGGGAGATGTGCATTTTGCGATCAGAAAACTTTTATAAATCTCTGTCTTAATCTTTGCTCTTATGTCTTTGACTGCCAAGCAGAAGTATGACCTGAAGAAGTTTGTTGTTGAGCTTGACAGCCACCGTGCTCTTCATACCGAGCTTATTTCTGTCTACATTCCCCGGGGTTATGATATGACCAAGATAATCAACCATCTTGCGCAGGAGCAGGGCACTGCATCAAATATCAAGTCTGCTTCAACAAGGAAGAATGTGATTTCCGCTCTCGAGAGGATGATCCAGCACCTTAAGCTTTTCAAGCAGACCCCTGAGAATGGGCTTGCGGTCTTCTCTGGGAATGTTGCCAGGCAGGGTCAGATTGACCTAAGGGTGTGGAGCATTGAGCCCCCAATCCCTCTCCAGACTAGGATATACAGGTGTGACAAGACCTTCCAGCTTGATATTCTGAAGGACATGCTTGAGGTCAAGGAGATGTATGGGCTCGTTGTTATGGACCGCAGGGAGGGGATAATTGCCGTTCTGAAGGGGAAAACGATCACTCCTCTTGCAAAATACACTTCAAATGTTCCGGGAAAGACGAAGGCCGGCGGACAGAGCAGTCAAAGATTCGAGAGGCTGAGGGAGGGCGCTGCCAAGGAGTTCTATACGCGCCTTGGTGAGCATGTGAAGGATGAGTTTTTCGGGAAGCCTGATCTGAAGGGAATAATTGTAGGTGGTCCCGGCCCGACAAAGTATGATTTTGTCGAGGGCAGTTACATGCCGACTGAGCTGAAGAACAGGGTGATAGCCATTAAGGATCTTTCTTACACTGACGAGTTCGGGCTTCAGGAGCTTGTTGACAAGAGCTATGATGTCCTGGCAGAGGAGGGGCTTGTTGCGGAGAAGAAGATTTTGGGCAGGTTCTTTGACTTGCTCTCGACAAGGCAGGGAATGGTTAGCTACGGCAGGGATGAGGTTATGAAGCAGTTGAAGAACGGGATAGTTGATGTTCTCTTGCTTTCCGAGTCGAATGAGGGGGAGCTCATTGCGGAATTTGAGGAGGAGGCAAAGAAATTCGGTACAAGGGTGGAGATAATTTCTACCGAGACACGCGAGGGCGCCCAGCTTCGTGATTTTGGCGGCATTGCAGCCATTCTGAGGTATGAGATTAATTACTGATATGTCGCTTCAGGAGTCATTTGTGGAATTTCTTGGGGAAAACGGGTATTGCTTTGATGTGGAGGTCATTTACTCGGGAAGGCTTGGAAAGTATAACGCAAATGTGAGGAAAAAGGGGAATCAGTTGAGGTTCAGCCTCGGAAAGGAATGGAAGGAAGTTAATGATGAGATTGTTCTTGGGCTGTTGCAGTCCCTCACCTCAAGGCTTGTAAGGGTTGAATCAAGGCCTGTCAGCATCGGCCTTTACAATAATTTTATCCGCAATCTCCACTTGAGCATGCCTAAGACAGGGCGTGACATGTTCTTGGAGGAGTCCTTCTGCAGGGTGAATGAAAAATATTTTGATGGTCTGGTCGAGATGCCTAATTTTGCCTGGCATGATTCGAGAAGCAGGCTTGCAAGCTATAACTACCACTCGGATACCGTTAGCGTCAGCATGGTTTTCCGGGGCAGGAAGGACATAATTGACTATCTGATGTATCATGAGCTTCTCCATAAGAAGATGAAGTTCGGCCAGTCCAAAAGCAGGACGGTCCATCACAGCTCCCTTTTCCGGAAGAAGGAAAGCGAGTTTGAGAACGCCGATTTCCTGGAGAGGGAGATCAGGAATATTATTAGAAAGCGAAAATTTTTATAGAATATTTGGTCCTCGACAGCAATACAAACCTTTAAATATTCACTGTTTTTCGTGAATTTATGACGACAAAGACTGTTGGGGCCAATTCTCTGAAGGACGGAAGCTACTTGCTGATGGATGGTGAGCCTTGCAAGATAGGCAGCATCCAGACTTCAAGGCCGGGAAAGCATGGTCATGCCAAGATGAGGATTGAGGGTGTTGGTATCGTGGACAACAGGAAGCGGGTTATTGTTTTGCCTGCCCATGATAATGTTGAGGTTCCTATTATTGACAAGAAGAATGCACAGGTTCTGTCTGTTAAGGGAAACCTGGCGAATGTAATGGACATGGAGAGCTACGAGACCTTTGATCTGGAGATCCCTGAGGAAATGAAGGATAGCTGCGTTGCCGGGACTATTGTTCTTTACTGGCATGTTATGGATTATAAGTTCATGAAGCAGGTAAAGGGAGGAGAGGAGTAAGATGGTTAAGTTTCCAGAGGCAGAGGCCAGGTTTTTCAAGAATATGTTCGTGTGCAGGAAATGCAAGTCCAAGGTCAGGGCTCCGAACCTCAAGGTTGTTCAGGGTAAGGTTAACTGTAGGAAGTGCGGGAGCAAGGCGCTTAGGCCTGTGAGGAGAAAGTAGAGTTTTACTATGGGGTCTTTAATCGATTCGATTCTGGATTTCAAGTGGATTGTTCTTTTTTATTCCCTGATTTTCGTTCTTGTTTATGTTTTCAGGAAACGATTTGAGATTCATTTAGGCGTTTTTGCGATTTTGAAGACAAGATTCGGCATCAGGCTTATGTCCTCTCTTGGTTCGAGGTATTCAAGGCTGATCCGGTTTCTTGGGTATATTGGAATAATCGTGGGTTTTGTTGCCATGGTTGCTGTTGTCGGGTTTATTTTTTTCGGGCTTTACCTTGTTTTGTTCGTTCCTGACTCGCCTGCCACGATAAGCCCTGTAATTCCCGGCGTGAGGGTTCCTGGAACCACGTTTTTCATTCCCTTCTGGCAGGGTATAGTCTGCATATTTATCGTTGCAGTTGTCCATGAGTTTGGTCATGGCATTGTGGCCGCTGCTAATAGGGTTCAGGTGAAAAGCACGGGCCCTTTCATTCTTGGTCCTTTTTTCGGGGCTTTTGTTGAGCCTGATGAGGAAAGCCTTCAGAAAAAGCATGATATTGTCCAGTATTCCATTTATGCAGCAGGGCCGTTTTTTAATTTCATGCTTGCATTTTTGGCTTTCATTGTTTTTTCTTTTGTTTTGATTCCCCTTACCCCTAATCTTTTTGAGCCTGTCGGGGTTTCGTTTTCTGACTTTGCTCCGGGCGGCCCCGCTGACTCAGCTGGGCTGGAGAAGAATAAGGTTTATGGCAGTTTTAACGGCCGTGAAATCCGGAACGTGGCCGAATTTCTTGAGTTTGCCGACACGCTTAAGCCGGGTGATGTGGTTACTGTGGGTGATCGCAGTTTGAGGGTTGGAGCCAATCCAAAGGATTCTTCCGAGCCTTTTTTCGGTGTTGTTGGGATCTCAAACAGGTACAGGAATGATGACTCACTTGCTTTTTCATCTTATCGCTTTGTTTTCGAAATTGTCTATTTCATTTTCATCTTAAGCCTGGGCATCGGCACTGCTAACCTTCTTCCTCTTGGGCCTATAGATGGGGGCAGAATGATTCTTCTTCCCCTGCAGAGGTTTTTTGGGAAGGAAAGGGGCAAGATGATTTGGGGCAGGGTGTCTTTGGCTTTTTTGCTGATCATCGTGTTTTTGATGACACCTGTCCTGAGGGAAACCCTGAAGCTCCTGTTTAAGTTGCTTGCTTGATTTTTTTCTTGCTGAAGTAGTCCCTGGCTTTCTTGTCTATTTTTGGCGCGGCTTTTTCGCCCAGTGCGTATATCTTTTTTTCCGCTTCGCTTCCCCAGCTGTACTCGCCTTTTGCCTTGGTGATCTTGTCAATCCGGAATTCCCCTGTTTGCAGCCCTTTGTTAAGGTGGTAGTATATTGATCGCATGGTTGTTTTTGGGTAGAGCTCGATGTACGTCTTGAAAAGCTCATATCCATATCCCGATTTCGCAAAGTACAGTATCTCCACTATGTTTTGCCTTATCCTGCTAGCTGCCGGCCTCGCCATGCTCTTCTTTTCAGGTTGATGTTTAAATATGTTATCGGTTTTAATCCAAAAATTTATATATACTGGGTTCGGAAAGAACTTTATTTTTATATGTTTTAAATGTCGAGGTGGAAATAATGGTCGAGGCAAGATGCATGAAGTGCAAGGAAGAAAGGGAGATGAAGGATGCTAAGGAAGTTGTTATGAAAAATAAGATGAAGGCGATGAAAGGAACCTGCCCAAAGTGCGGGACAAAGATGTTTAGGATCATTGGCAAGGCTTAACGCCTTGTTTTTGCATGGAATTCCTGCTTGTTCTATCGAAATCCGATGCTAGGCTTGCTGCTGCCGAGGCAGTTTCTGTTTTTGGTTTGAGATCGTTTGTTTGGGAAGGCAACTTGCTCTTATTTAGGTCTGGTAGCCCGCATCTTGCAGGGAGGCTTGCGTATTCAAACACCCTGGCAAGGGTTCTTTTTAGGGCGCGGATTGAGGACATCAGGAAAAGATTTGTTGAATTCCAGTGGTCGCGGGTGTATGAAACTAATTTTTCTGTCAGGATCCGGAATTTCGGGAACAGGAAGCTTGGTTTCTCTGAGGCTGATTTGGCTGCATTGGTGTGGAGGCGGTTGAAGAATCCGGCTGTTTGCCTGAAAAATCCGCATACCCAGATTCTTCTTGTTGTTTCGGGAAATGAGGCTTATTGTTGCCTTGTCCTTTCCGAAGTAGCCCATGGTTTCGGCAGCAGGAAGCCTTCTTTGAGGCCTGGTTTCAGCCCTGTTTCGCTTGATCCCAGGCTTGCAAGGGCAATCGTTAACCTTACTGGCATAAGAAAGGGGGTTTTGCTGGATCCGTTTTGCGGTACAGGGGGCTTGCTTATTGAGGCCGGGTTGATGGGCTTCAAGGTGGTCGGGTATGACGTTGATGAGCGGATGCTGGATCGCTGCATTTCGAATTTCAGGCATTTGGGGATAAGCCGTTTTTCCTTGGCTTTGCAGGATGCTACCACCATGTCTTCCCATTATGATTACGTTGTGACAGATCTTCCTTACGGCAGGAACTCAGTTTCAACACAGCCTATTGACAAGCTGTATTTTGATTTTTTATCGAGACTGAAGGGCATTTTGGGGAAAAGGGCTGTTGTTGTATTCCCGGATTCTGTGGATTTCAGGCCCATTGTTAGGAAATGCGGCCTTAAGGTGTGTGGCGAATTTACACATTATGTTCATAAGTCCCTTAGCAAGCGCATCGTTGTGGTCAGTCCATGATTTTCCTGGCGAATGCCACATATCCTGTGCCGAGGTCAGTGTTCAGGAATGCTCTTTGAAGGAAGTAGAATGGCTGCAATGTTATGTCATTGACTAGTGGGTTTTGAGGATTGATCTGGGATTCATGGAGTCCGCTTTCGATTGTTTTTTCCTCCGTTGTTTTCCCTGCTTTCATTTTCAGCTCTTTTTTTGCAAGCCAGTCCCTTATTGGCTTTATGATGTTTGCAACAGGAAATCCGTAAGAGTATATGCCGATTATCCTGAACCTTGCATTTCGGAGCTTTTCCTTCAGGTCGCTTTTTTCATAACGTCTTATATGGCCCGCAAGATCATCCATTGGACCCCACAAATTATTTTTTGCGGGCACAGAAAGAACGAGAAGCCCGTTGGGTTCTATCAGGTTGTGTATTGTTTTCAGGGCGGATAAGTCATCGCTGATGTGCTCAAGAACTTCAAACATGAAAACAGTCGAGAATTTTTCATCGATACTCCGAAAATCCCGCATTTCGACTTTTACGTTGCTGTTTTTCCCCAGTTTGGCTTTTGTGATTTCCACAGAGTTCATGTTCAGGTCTATGGCCTTGCCATGATAACCTTTCTTGGCGAGCGTTGAGGTGAAGTCCCCGCCTCCGGTTCCTATTTCCAGGAATTTTCCCTGCATCCTCAGCATGCTCAGTACAAGGTTTTTTCTTAGCAGGTATCTGGGTGCTGCAAAAATCCCCATAATGCGGGTTGGTTGTGTTTGGTTAAAAATCTTTTGCGAAATAATTATATTTGGTCGAATCTGCTGTTTCGAAATGGACATGTCCAGTCTGATGAAGGCCCTTGATTTGGGGAATACAGTTCTTATTTGTGCAAACTGCTCGATAAGCTATAGTGGCAGGGCGGAGAGCTTTCTTGCTGACGGAGACCGCATAATAATGATTAAGTCTGACAGGACACTTCTTGTTCACCAGCCTTCAGGTAGTACGCCTATAAATTATATGAGGGACGGGACTGCATTCAGGTTCTCCTCTGATGGCTGCCGTTCTGTTTTGCATTGCAGCAATGCGAAGGAGTTCATGAATATCGTTTTCAACAGGGTTCATTTTCACAGCTTTCATGAGCTTTTTGATGGGCAGAAGCTGCAGATAACAGGGTCTGAAAGGGATATGTCGTTGATGATTTACAACACCCCTGGATTGATTGAGGAGGGTTTCAGGCCATTGAGCATGGAGGAGCATACAAAGTTCGGTTTTATTGATGTTTTCGGTTTTGACAGGAACAATGTGCTTGTTGTTGTTGAATGCAAGAGGTATGTGGCTGATCCTAAGGCTGTTGACCAGTTGAAGAGGTATGTTGAAAAGGTTAAGGTAACGAAAGGCCTTTCATCTGTCAGAGGCATTCTGGCTGCTCCCAGGCTGTCTCCTTCTGCGGAGTCCATGCTCCTGGAGCTTGGTTTTGAGTTCCGTCCTATCAGCCCGCCGAAGTATTTTGAAAGATTCGACAGCAAGCAGAAGAGGCTTGATTTCTGATAACTTTTTTAAAAAACAGCTTGTTCAATTGTGGTATTATGTCTTTGGCAGACCTAATTGATGGTGGAGGCTCGTTTGTTAGGGGAACTTGCAGCGGCTTGAACCCTTATTCGGGCTTGTCAGGTCCTGAACGCATGAGCGCAGGTCAAGTGTTTGAACATATGATTTTTTCCAGTGCCAAGGTGGTTGTTTATTCTGCTGGCGTTGGACTGGCTGCAGGAATTGCTGCCGACTACATAAGCAATAATTCGAGCGCTCTCCTTTCTTTATATGCAGGTGCCATTGCAGCGAGCCTGTACAATGCAATTGCCATTAATCCGATCCGGCTTATTGATCAGCTCATGATGGAGCTGGATTAGAAAAGGTTATAAATTTGCTTTTCTTACCGGGGTTGATGGCGAGATATGGGGATTCTGTTGTCATGTATGAAAGGAGCTGGGGTACTCTGCCTGCTGGCGTGTCGAGGGGCCTTCTTATTGGTTTGGAGGCGGTGGTTTCTGACTCTGTTTTTTGGGGCGAAATTGGGGTTGCGGAAAAGCCTTATCTTGATTATGTTCGCGGTTTGGTAAGGCAGGAATTCGATCCGGTTAAGCTTACTGATGCAGAAATATCGCACTTGGCGTGTTCTGTCTACGAGGTTGCCAGATCCATTGCCGAGCCAAAAGTTACTTTTATTAAGGATCTGAAATTGAGGCTGGAAGAGGCTGAGCGTATTGCAAGGATCGCTTACAATGCCCGAAATGTTTGATATGAAGCGGTCCGGATTTATCAGCTTTTCAGCTGCCTTTCTTTCTTCTCGATGAGCATCAGTGTTTTTATTACGGAGTCGGGGTTCAGGGAGATGCTGTCTATTCCGCATTCAACCAGGAATTCCGCGAATTCTGGAAAGTCTGATGGGGCTTGCCCGCATATCCCTATTTTTCTCTTGTTTTTCTTTGCGGTCTTGATGGCATCCGCTATTATCTTTTTTACCGCGTCATTCCTTTCGTTGAAAACGTGGCTTACCAGTTCCGAGTCGCGGTCAACACCGAGGGTGAACTGGGTTAGGTCGTTGCTTCCGATGCTGAATCCGTCGAATACCTTGCAGAATTCGTCCATGAGCATCACGTTTGCCGGCAACTCGCACATGGCATATACTTCAAGGCCGTTCTTGCCCTGTGCCAGCCCGTTCAGCTCCATTTCCTTTATTACCTTTTTTCCTTCCTCTATTGTCCTGCACATCGGAATCATTACTTTTATGTTTCTTAGCCCCATTTCCTCCCTTGCTTTGAGTATTGCCTTGCATTCAAGGGCAAATGCCGGTTTGAATTTTTCGCTGTAGTATCTTGCTGCGCCTCTCCAGCCCATCATCGGGTTTTCCTCCTTTGGCTCGAAAAGTGTTCCTCCGATGAGGTTCGCATATTCGTTGCTTTTGAAGTCTGATAGCCTCACTATCACGTCTTTCGGGCTGAATGCAGCTGCGATAGTGGCAATTCCCTCTGCCAGCTTGTCTATGTAGAACTGCTGCTTGTCCTTGTATGGCCTTGTCACTGCTTCTATCAGTTTTCTTATGTGCGGGTCCTTGATTGCCTTGTAGTTTATCAGGGCGAGCGGGTGTATCTTTATTGTGTTGTTTATTATGAATTCCAGCCTTGCAAGCCCAACACCCTGGACAGGGAGATGGCTGTTGTTGAAAGCGTCATCAGGGGAGCCTATGTTTATCATTACCCTGGTTTTTGTTTCAGGCAGCTTTTTGAGGTCTATCTTTTCTGTCACGTATTTCAGGATTCCCTCGTATACATACCCTGTTTCGCCTTCTGCACAGCTTACCGTCACCGGCTGCCCGGTTTTTATTCTCTCTGTTGCATTATTTGTTCCCACGACTGCTGGAAGACCTAGTTCCCTGCTTACAATGGCTGCGTGGCTGCTCCTTCCCCCCCTGTTTGTGACTATGGCTGATGCCATCTTCATTATAGGAACCCAATCGGGGTCTGTGATGTCAGTTATCAGGACTTCTCCATGCTTGAATTCCTTCATGTTGTGGGCATCCTTTATCACGTGGGCTTTTCCCTGGCCTATTTTCTCGCCTACAGAGCTTCCCCTTGCCAGTATTGTGGTGTTTTTCTGGCTTATGCTGTATTTTTCCATCACTGTCCTGTCCTTCTGGCTGTGGATGGTTTCTGGTCTGGCTTGAACTATGAATAGCTTGTTTGACACCCCGTCTTTTGCCCATTCTATGTCCATTGGCGCGTATCTTTTTAGTTTTTCAGTGTAATATTTCTCTATCTGGCAGCCCCATTTTGCCAGGGTCAGTATTTCATCATCGTTCAGAACCAGCCTGTTTCTCTCGTCTGGCGGGACTGATATGGTTTTTGTAGGCTTTGTGCCTTCATGCGAGTATATCATCTTGATCTTTTTCTCGCCTGTTTTTTTCTGGATGATTGGCTTGAACCCTTGGTCTAGTGTTGGCTTGTAAACGAAGAACTCATCAGGATTCACGGCTCCCTGCACAACTAGCTCTCCAAGCCCGAATGCTGCGTTTATGAGGACCACGTCCTTGAATCCTGTTTCCGTGTCCAGGGTGAACATCACTCCTGATCCTGCCTTGTCTGATCTTGCCATTTTCTGGATTCCGATTGACAGGGCTATTGAGAAGTGGTCGAATTTTTTCTCTGTCCTGTATACAATTGCCCTGTTTGTAAATAGGGATGCAAAGCAGTTTTTGCATGCCTCAAGCAGCGCTGCCTCCCCTCTTATATTCAGGTAAGTTTCCTGTTGTCCTGCAAAACTGGCTCCTGGCAGGTCTTCCGCAGTTGCTGAGCTTCTCACAGCCACGTCCGTGTGGCTTCCATATTCCTTGCATAGCTTTTCGTATGCATTAATTATGTCCTTTTTCAGTTCTTCTGGGAACTCGGCTTTCCTGATCATGTTCCTGACCTTGTGCCCTCTCTCTGCCAGTTCTTCAACGTCCCTTATGTCAAGTCCCCGTAGCGAGTTCCTGATGTTCGCCTCTATTCCTGCGCTTTCTATGAATTTCCTGTATGCGTTTGCGGTTATTGAGAACCCGTTTGGTATGTTTATTCCGAGTTTTGTTAGATTTTGGTACATTTCCCCTAGCGATGCGTTTTTTCCGCCGACTAGCGGGACGTCTTCTATTCCTATCTCATTGAACCATAATATCTGGCTTTCTTTCCTGTCCATTTTGCACCTCTTTTGGTATCATAGTAAACTGACTTTTGCAGCGTCTTTGTTGATGGAAGCTTCTGCTTCTTTAAGGTTCAGGAGCTTGTTGTGGGCGCCTATGTGGCTTATTACTGACTCTGCATTTGCAACACCCAGCTTTAATGAGTATTCCATGCCCTTTCCTTTTATGAGCCCGGCTATGAAGGATGATGCAAACGCATCCCCTGCACCTGCGGTCTCAATGACTTTTGCATTTTTGTGGGGGTGGACCTTGTAGAAAATCCCTTCCTTTAATGCATAAGCCCCGTTAGGCCCGTCTGTGATTACCACTATTTCAGGTCCCATCAGTGATAAGGACCAAAGCAGGTTTTTTTCAGCGCCCCATTCCTTCCTTCTTTTTAGCTTGTTACCTGTCAGCATCTCTGCCTCTTCCTTGTTCAGGATAAGCACGTTTGCTGTTTTTAGCATTTTTTTAAGGAAAAGATACCCTTTTGTTGCAAGGTATGTGCTTGGGTTGAATCCTATCTTCACGCCTCTTTTCCTGGCTTCCCTCGCTATCTTTTCGGATGTCCTGAATGTTTTTTTGATTGATGAGGATACATATAGCCATTTCGTGTCAAGCCTGGCTTTTATGTCTTTAATGTCGAGCTTGCATCCTGCATCCTTGAAGACCAGGACAGTCCTGTCGTGGCCCTTGCTGTCGAGTACTATTGAGAAGTCCGTCCGCTCGCGGCCTATTTTCCCGAGGAATTTTACTCCTTCTTTTTTCATGCACCTTAAAATTTGATCGCCGTAATTGTCTTTTCCAGCCTTGAATATGCATCCTGTTTTCAGGCCAAGGCGGCTGAATGCGGCTGCCGTGTTTGTAGCGCCTCCCCCTATGTCGAAGAAGGACTGGTTTATCAGTATCTTTGCACCTGAGGGGAATGCTATGTGCTCTGCCTCTTCCCCCTTGTGCCGTAGTTTTATTATTTCAGGGTTTGTGTATATGAATATGTCGTAACATGCGCACCCTATTGTTATCACATCATGCATGCTTTCTCTTTTCCCGTGGTCTTTATTTAAATTTAATGATTTATGTGGGCTGAGGTGAAAGTCTTTTCAGAAAAGATTATTGACCCAAGCAGCCGTTAGGTTGGCTTGGTGTTGGAGTGTACCTGACCATGAAAAAGAAAAAGAGTTTAGTTCAAAAGCTTACCGATTTGATTAAGCATGCAAGAGCGCCAGTATTTCTATATCATTTTGGGCCGAAAACGTATACGTGAACCAGCACCTCAAGTGTTGTTTGTTAAAAGAGAAGCTCAAAAGTTCTTGGTATGACTTTTTCGATGTATTTATAAGATGCTGCTTTTATTCACGTAACATGTTCGATTTTGACATTAAATCAAACATTTGGAAGATGTATTTTGTAAACTTCCTTAGAAATTTGCACTTCTTTGGAGCAGTTGCAATTCCTTTTTTTCTCGATTGGGCAAATATTGGTTATGCCAGAATATTCATTCTTGAGGCTTTCTTCATGTTTTGGATATTTATGTTGGAAATCCCTACTGGCGTTGTTGCCGATAAATATGGAAGAAAAGCCTCGATAATATTGGGCGGACTGTTCTCTGCAATATCGATATCGATTTTTGGTTTCATAAATAATTATTGGGCTTTCTTTTTGGCAGAATTTATTGGTGCTTTGGGATTTGCATTGCTTTCTGGAGCAGATAAGGCATTGATTTATGACTCTCTAATCCAAACCAAAAGAGATAAAGATGCCAAAGTATTCTTCTCAAGATATGAATCTGCTGGAACCTTGGGCATGTTGATTGGATTCCCGTTGGGTTCATTGATTGCTGGGTCGAGTTTTCTACCATATCCAAAAACGCTTCCTTTGACATTCATAATTTCAGGCGTATTCATGTTGCTTGCTTTTTTTGTTGCTATAACTTTGAGTGAGCCAAAAAGAAAAGAAAAAGTTGAGGAATTTATTAAAGAGGGATTTGATGGATTTAAGTATATATTCAAGCATAAGAAATTAAGGGTTTTTGCATTAAACTTTGCTCTGATTTCTGCAACAACTTTCTTTATGTTTTGGTTTTACCAATCATTGGCTGGAGTTGTTGGAATTGATGTTAAATATAATGGTTTTATCGGAGCAGGATTTAATCTTTTCAGCATGTTGTTGCTCTTGAATATAAAAAGAATAGAAAACTTGTTTGGGATGAAAAACGCATTATTTTATTCTGCAATTCTTCCGGGATTATTTTTCATAGGATTGGTTTTTTTTAGAAATGTTTATTTTGTTCTTGTCGCAATATTCCTGATTACTGGATTGAAAATAATGAGGTCTCCTGTATTATCTGATTTTATGAACAGGCATATTGAAAGCAGAAATAGAGCAACTGTCCTTTCTGGAGTCTCAATGCTTGAAAAAATAATTGTAATGATCCTTTACCCAATCGTCGGTTTACTCGCAGATTTTTCACTATGGGCAACCTTTTTATTTTTAGGAATTGCAACTTTAATATTCTCATTGATGAATAGAATTGAATCTGAACATCTTGAATAAAGTCCCGCCTTTGCTTCTTTACCTTAATGGCGCTGCTTGATTGGTCGGTCTTTTTCTCGACTTTTCGGTCGAAATCCGCCAGAACTTCGTAACTGGCGGAGAGCATGACATGGCTTAACCGACTCCGAAACCAACTTCGGTAAATCGCGATGTGAACAGCTAATGATTTGAGTTGCCTGATGGCAGCACTACATTTCCGGCATTTATGTGCTGGTATGCTGAGTATGATGCGTGCACCCCTTCGGCCACGCCTGTTATTGCCTGCTTGAATTCGGTGTCAGCCACGTCCCCTGCTGAAAAGACGCCTTCAACATTTGTCCTTGATTTCCTGTCAATGATTATTTCTCCTTTCTGGTTTGTTTTTATGCCTAGCTTTTTTGAGAAGCTGGTTATGGGGATCTGCCCGATCGCTATGAATACCGCGTCCATTTCAAGTTTGTCTTTTCCCTTATATTGTTTGTCTAGGCTTATGCTATCAACCTTGTCTTTTCCATTTATTGATGTGACATTTGTTTGGTTTATTATCTCTATCTTCTTATTGTTGATGACGCGCTGATAGTTGACTGGCTCCGGCCTTATTTTCTCTCCCCTGTATATCATGAAAACCTTCTTTGCCCATTGTGTCAGGAGCAGAGCTTCTTTTGCTGCGGAGTCTGATCCGCCTATTACTGCAACTGTCTTTCCATTGTACATTGCCCCGTCGCATATTGCGCAGTAATGGACGCCTTTGTTGGCCAATTCCTTTTCCCCTGGAACATTCAGTTTCCTGTGCTCGGTGCCTGATGCAATGATTATCGTTTTGCCGTTGTAATCGCCTTCTTCCGTTGTGACTTTGAAGCTGCCTTGTTTTTTTTCAATATCAAGCACCTTTTCCTCTTTTATCATGACGTTCTTGTATTCGCGCGCGTGCTCCTCGAGCTTTTTGGCCAGGCCCATCCCGTCTATCGCCTTGAATCCGGGATAATTTTCAACGATGTCGGTTGTGATTATTGTTCCTCCCGTTATCTCTCCCAGAACAAGGGTTTTCATAAGGAATCTGCCGCAGTATACGGCCGCCCCCAGGCCCGCGCATCCTGCCCCTATTATTATTGTATCCCATTCATCTGCCATATTCTCCCTGGTTTCAGGATTGTTTATATAGTTTTTGAATCGTGGAAAATTTTCTCCATTTATTCTTTAAAGAATATTCATGATGGGTTTTTATTATTCGATGGAAAAATTTAAAAATAGCGGTTGAAAGCCAATTTCATGCTTCCTGAACTTTCAGAGATTAAGCGGCTTAGGAGAAAGCACGGGCTTACGCAGCTTGATCTTGCAAGGATGGCCCGGGTCTCACAGTCGCTTATTGCCAAGATAGAGTCCGGGAAGATTGATCCTGCCTTCACTAATGTTAGGAAGATTCTTGATGTGCTTTACGGCCTTAATGAGGCGAAGGAGCACAGGGTGGAGGAGCTGATGATCAAGAAAATAATAAGCTGTTCAAGCTCGGATACTGTTGACATTGCCATAAAGAGCATGAAGAACCACGGGATTTCACAGCTGCCAATCATTGACGGCAGCATCGCTGTCGGCCTTGTCACGGAATCCAACCTTCTGGACACTCTTTCTTTGGGAAGGAAGGTTTCCGATGTTAGGATAGGGGAGGTGATGCAGGAGGCTCCGCCCATTGTCTCGCGGAAGACGCCGCTGAAGATAGTAATGGACCTTCTCAGGTATTCGCCGCTTGTTTTGATCGCGGACAACGGCAGGTTTGAGGGTGTCACCACTAAGGCTGATGTGCTCAGGTTTAATTCTGCTTAATTAGAACTTAATTCATTGTCTATGTAAATCAGGGTTTCTTCTTCATTGTTTTTGGCCATCTTATTTTATGGGAAATATGATATCCGAATAAGAAGGATATAAATATTGTGTGATTGATTAAACAAAAATACAAATAGGCCTGTTGGGCATTCCAAACGGGTGCGCCAGACGGGGGTTGGCCCCTTCGGGGTGGCTGGAGCTTTTTTCTTTTAGAAAAAAGCGTCGCACCAATAAGAAAATCAAAAACAACTTCATAAAGCTAACTATTTATGTTATCGTGTATCGGGCAGTGACATATGTCACCATCCTTAAATTCAGCCGTTTTTTTGGCTGAATTGGGTGGTGCTCATGAAAAAAGAGTTAGTTAGGAAAGA
>JACPBS010000021.1 GCA_016180195.1 Candidatus Woesearchaeota archaeon | reverse complement strand
ACCTTTAGGTTTATTTGCAATTTCTGACATTCCAAAACCCAAATCACTTTGTGATTGGGCCCATTTGAACTCTGTTCAAATTGGGATCCGCCATTGAAGACAAGCGTAAAGCCTCGTGCCTTTAGGCCGAGGATAGCTCCGAGCGGCGGATTTTTGTTACTATAAATATTTAAAACATGTTGTTTCTTCTTGTAGGGATGGAATATGTTTACAGGTCCGGGAAGTCTTTTTACTCGGGCAGCCAGCCTAGGTTTTCAGCATCTGTGAAGGACGTTTCAGTAATAATCCCGACGTATAATGAGGAGGGGGTTATTGGGAGGCTTGTGGAGGCCCTGTCTTCAGCCCTTAAGGGTTATGATTTTGAGATAGTTATCGTTGATGACAACAGCAGGGATAAGACTCCTGAGATTGCAGATCGCCTTGCATCATCGGGAAAGGTTGCCGTTCTTCACAGGCGGGGTGTTAAGGGCATTTTTTCTGCACTGCAGGACGGCATTAAGGTTGCGAAGGGAAGGGTTGTCGTTATTATGGATGCTGATTTCTCCCATCCTCCGGGGACTGTTCCGAGGCTTGTTGAAGGGGTTAAGGATCATGATATTGTTATCGGGTCAAGGTTCGTTAAGGGCGCTGATTTCTCTGCCCCATTTGAAAGGAAATATGGGCCCATGATCCTGAATGCTGTCTGCAGGCTTGTTCTCGGGCTGAAGTCCTCGGATATCTTCACCGGATTCCATGCGATGAAGAGGGAGAAATTCATGCAGTTAAAATTTAGATACCCGAGTGTTTGGGGAGAGTTTGACATGGAGCTCCTGTTCAGGGCACAGAAGGCAGGGTTCAGGATGAAGGATATGCCTTTTTCTTATAATTTCAGGAGCGAAGGGAAGTCAAAGTCTTCTGGTTTTAAGGTTGTTAGGTATGGTTTTGCGTATTTGGTGAGGGCATTTCAGCTCAGGTTCTTTGGATGACTGGCTGGTCTGTTATCCCGAAACTACTAGAATCACGAAACTGCTATGCGTCAGTAAGGCTGGACGGCTCTTCGAGCCTCTCGCCACCCCGGATGGGGCATCCCCCGGCTCGCCAGCCAACTAACGATGTCGTTGGTTATTGGTGCGCTGGACAGGGGTTGGTCCCTTCGGGATGTCCAGAAGCACATGGCTGACGCAACCTTTATTAACCAAGTTTTTATTGGGGAGTTTATGGGAAAAAGAGGGCAGGTAGCTGCATTTTTGCTGATGGGCATACTTGTTCTGCTGCTCTCGGGTTTGGTTGTATTCTTTGGCAAAGGCAGGATTTCAGGCAATGAATTGAAGCAGGATTCGCTGCTTGTCGAGCGTTACATCACTTCCTGTCTTGAGAAGGGGCTTCTGGAAGCTGAGGATCTTGGATTGAGAGATGAGCTTGTTCCTGAACAGGAGAAGATAGTTGCCAGGCGCATTGGGGATTGTTTTGATTCTTCCCTGTTTAGGGGCATTAATGCCAAGCCCGGGGAACCTGTTGCTGATGTTACGCTTTCTGATAATTCATTTGGCGTTGTTCTGGATTATCCTGTTCTGATTTCAGGTAAGAACTCCAGGATTGTCCTGGATCGCTTTTCGGCACAATTCAGCAGGGAGATTCCTATTGGGTTCGATGGTGATGGGCTGGTTATTGTTAGCCCGGACAGGAAGGCGGAGCTGGAGATCGGTGCTGGTAATGTCGTTGCCAGTGCCAGGCTCAGGATTGTTGATAGCGGTTTTGAGAACAGGGGTTCTGAGACTGTTGTTGGAGGGGTTTCCTACGCATTGTATCCGAAAGATGCTGATGTTTCAGGTTCTGTTCTTACATTGAAGTACAGCGAGGCAAATCTCCGGGTTTCAGAGGAAAGCCTTGTCCTTGCCCGTTACAGTGATGATCTGAAGGTTTGGGAGCCTTTGGCGAGCACTGTTGATCCTGCTTCCAACAGGGTTTCTGCTGGTATCTCCAAGTTAGGGGTTTATTCCGTTGTTTACGGCTGGATGGGGGAGGATGTTCCCGAGTCCGTTGATTTTTTTGAGTCAAGGCCTCCTGAGAATATTCCTGTTATGCTTGAAAACTGTTTCAGCGGAAAGCTTGAGGCTTTCCCTGTTAAGGGCAGGTCTTCGTTTATGAACGATTGGGGTTTTTCGCGGGTGCAGGGAAAGCATGAAGGAACTGATATTATGGCTGCTGAAGGCTCTGAGATCGTGGCTGCGGTGTCAGGAAAAATCACTGATAGGTACTGCAACAATCTGGGAGGGAATGCCATTGAGATAAAGGGTATTGACGGGGTTTTTTATTACTATGCGCATATGTCCAGATTCGGGAATTTTGCCCAGGGAGACTCTGTGAGGGGAGGGGATGTGATAGGGTACGTGGGCACGACTATTGGTTGCGATCAGAAGTGCGATTCAGGTCTCTGCGGGATCCCGGGCAAGACAATTCCACACCTTCATTTCGGGATTTATTTGGGTTGGAAAAATCCGAGGAATCCTTACTGCGCTTTAGTTGAATCTAAGTCAGGCCAGCAGTCTGATTCGAATGTTAAGCAGTCTGGTAAAGATGTAGATACAGGTTCAGGCTTGGGCATGGTTGTGAAGGACACGCCTCACAAAGGAGGTAAGATGGGCGCTGTAAAAGGCGTTATCATTCATTCAACGCGTGGCGGTCAGGTTCCGGGAAAAGAGCTTCAGGCAACAGTTAACTGGTTTTCAAATCCTTCCTCAAAGGTTTCAGCCCATCGGGCTGTTGGTGTTAACGGTGAGCATTATAAGTTTGTTGATGATGGGATCCAGGCATGGCATGCAGGGGAACATAATCCTTATTACCTTGGGATCGAGCTTGAGCAGGGCAAAATAACCGATTCTTTTACTGACAAGCAGTACGAGGTTGCTGCCCGGATCGTTAGGGAGTGGTCTAAAAAATACGGGTTTGAGGTGAACAGGAATACTGTGCTTGGTCATGAGGAGACTTCTCAGGGAAAGGGGCAGGGCAAGTCAGATCCTGGCCCCATGTTTGATTGGAACAAGTTTATGTCCATGGTTTAGAAAGGATTTTATATTTGGGATATTGAATTCTGGGCATGCTGGTCAAAATAGTTGTTTTTCTTGTCTTGATCATGGGCATTTTTTCCCTGATTGCTTACATTAAGGGCGCGATGGGGATTCAGCATTGCGAGGAATTTAGGGAGGTTGGAGGTTTTGGGGGAACTGCAGGTTCTGAGGGTGAGGCGCGGATGGTTGCCTTGAACTATTATAACCTGATGGGTTTTTCTTTTGGCTCAGGCGATTTTGGTGCCCGCAGGGTTGATAAGCAGTGGCTGGTTCAGGTTAATGTCTCTAAGTTGGGGGAGTGTGAGGCGCCCAGGGAGTCCTCTGAATGTGTTGGGAGGCTTAAGCTTTACAGGGATTATTTGGGTAGCGCATGCAGCAGGAGGCTTAATCATTCGAAATGCATAGGCGATCTTATACTTCAGGAGTCTTTTTTCGGGAACAAGATCCTAAAGAGGATTCCATGCTAATATTAATAGTATCTCACCGTAATGAATAGCTTCAAATTCGGCGGTTTTCTCTTAGTGCCAACACCGGTTGGCGAGCCAAGTGATGCCCTTCAGGCTCAATTCAACCATAGGTTGAATGAGCAGTTAAACCCAAGGTTTAACTTGCTCCCGAGAGCTTTGCTTCGAGCAAAAAGCGTCCAACCATTGTTATTGTTGGCACAATCAAAGAAAAAAAGCAGAAATTTCACTCAATGCGGAGACACTGATAATATAATTTCGCAAACTTTTTATAAGGTTTGCCTGATCTGATTATCCATGGCGGACTTTATTCCGGTTTACGAGCCTGTTCTTGGGGGTAATGAGAAAAAATATGTGCTTGACTGCTTGGATACCGGATGGATTTCCTCCTTGGGAAAGTACGTTACGGATTTTGAGAATAAGTTCAGCGCTTTTTCTGGAAAGAAGTTTGGTGTTTCTGTTGCGAACGGTACTGTTGCCCTTCAGCTTGCGCTCATCGCGCTTGACATAAAGAAGGGTGATGAGGTTATCATTCCTGACTTGACTTTCGTGGCCACAGCGAACGCTGTCAGCTATACGGGTGCAAAGCCTGTTTTTGTTGATTCTGAGCGTGAGACGTGGAATATGGATCCTTCAAGGATCGAGGAAAAAATAACCTCAAAAACACGTGCTATCATGCCTGTTCATCTTTTCGGCCACCCGTGTGACATGGATCCTATTATGGATATCGCCAAGGATCATGATCTTTTTGTTATTGAGGATGCTGCTGAGGCTCATGGTGCTGAGTATAAGGGGAAGAAGGCAGGTAGTTTTGGCCATGTTAGCTGTTTTTCTTTTTATGGGAATAAGACAATTACGACCGGTGAGGGTGGTATGTGCATAACAAGCGATGGGGACCTTGCTAAGGAGATGTCTTTTTTGAAGGACCATGGCATGAGCAGCGAGAAGCGTTACTACCATACCAAGATCGGGTTTAATCTCAGGCTTACCAATATCCAGGCAGCCATTGGTTTGGCGCAGCTTGAGCAGATTGAGAAGTTTATAGATATTAAGAGGAAAAATGCGCTTTTTTATAATTCCTTGCTGAAGGATATTGAAGGAGTCTCTTTGCCGCCTGAGATGCCCTGGGCCAAGAACACTTATTGGATGTATTCCATTCTTCTCCGGGACAGGGAGGCTAGGGATAGGATGATGTCTGTTCTGAAGGAGGAGAAGATTGATTCCCGTCCGTTCTTTTTCCCGATGCACCAGCTTCCCATGTACAAGCTGGAAAAGCCTTTCCCTGTTTCAGATGACCTGTCTGCAAGGGGCATGAACCTGCCCTCTGCTCCGAGCCTTTCAAAGGAGGATGTGGAGAGAATCTGCGGTGTTATAAAAAATTCGCAGGTTTAAGTTCAGATGGGTTTATTCCTCGAATTTTTTGATTAACTTTTTATATATTCCTTTTATCTGTTTTTGAATGGATTACAAAGGAATCTTGTTCCCTGTTGCTTTGTTTTTGGTTGCGTTTTATGTATGGACATTGCCGATTCAGGAAAGCAGGCTGCCTTTCGGGGAGGGTGATGCTGCCTGGCATTTTGGGGTTGGTGATTTCATCTCATCTCAGGACAAAACCATTGACAGGCTTCCCCCTTATATTGGCTACTGGTATTATCTTTTCAATCCCGTGCTTGGCCCTTTTGCTCTTGAATATCCCCCTTCCAATCATGTGAATTATGCTTTTATGCAGGCTTTCGGCGGGGACAGGTTTGCATCTGTTTATATTTTCAAGGCTATTACTTCCTTTTTGGGTGTTTTTTCGGTTTATTTTCTTGTCAGCAGGCTTTATGGAAGCATTGCCGGTTTTGCAGCAGGGCTTGGGTTGTCGTTTTCTTCAAGAGAAATTACAACATATCTGTGGGGACAGCAGCCTACCCTTTTGTCCGTCGTCATTGTTCCTGTCGTGCTTTATTCTTTTTTCATGTACCTCTCTTCAGTTTTTGAGGGTAAGCCCCGCAATGTTTATCTCTATGTGACTTCTTTGCTTCTTGCTTCACAGTATCTCCTTCATATTCAGGGTGTCCTGGTATCTGTTTTTGTGATGGGCATTTTTGCTGTGGCCATGGTGCTGAAGTATAAGAGGGTTCCGTTCCGGAGCATTAGCCTTGTGCATCTCGGAATTTGCTTATTGATGCTTGGTGCAGTTGTGCTTCCGTTTCTTATGATCTATTTTGGTCCTGAAAGTGACCTGGCGGATAGGGGCAGCTTTTCAAGGCTTTTCAGCTGGACAATCGATCCTAAGCTTCAGAGCGGGGCTTATCCTGATTCGTTTTTTTCGTTTAGCAGCAATTACGGGGTGTTCTTGCTGCCTTTTATTATGGCGGGGGTTGTCTTTTTGCTTGTCAGGAGGAAGGACCAGGATGTTTTGATGTTAAGCTGGATTCTGGCAATTTATGTCATTCTTCATTTTGATGTGTTTTTTGGTGCGTCCATAGTGAGGGTTGCGAGGATGCTTATTGCTGAGCCCCAGCTTTTCTTTGCTTTGTCTGCCATAGGGGCTGTCGGGCTTGCTGGAATGGTCAGGGTGCCGGGGATTGACCGGGCAGTCCTTAGGTTGGTTTTTTCTTCTGTTTTGGTTTTGTTGATCATTTTTACCATTGGCATCTCAAGCTTTGGCTTCCTTAAGTCTGCTTACGCTTCTGATATGCGTGTTTCTGATGCTGAGCTGGAGGCTTCTTCCTGGATATCTTCAAATTTGCCTGAGGATGCTGTAATTTACAATGTTGGGACGATAACTTATCCTAAGATGAGATTTATGCATGTTGTGTCGGGGAGATTTACCAATAACAAGGATTCAGGGTTCAGCTTTGGAAACGTTTCCCTTGTTCCTACGCATTATCTCTTTGACTATTCGGATGTTTCAAGGTTCAAGGGTTTTGAGGGCAGGGTTGAGCAGATGAAAGCCTTTGAAAAGTCTATTAATGGGACTGTTCTGTATGATCGAAACGGGATTAAAATATTCGAGGTGAAGAATGTTTAGGAGGCTTTTTTACCTTTCTTTGCCATTTGCCTCGATTGTTTTTGCGTTCATTATTTTTGGCAGCGTGGGTTTTTTTACCCTGGTTACTTTCTGGGCTTTGTTTCTTTTGCCTGCTTTGTCTCTTTTAAGCCGATTGGAGCTGGATGATGAGGAAAGGTTTTTTTTCTCTGTTTTTATCAGTCTCGGCGTTTTTCCTGTTTTGGTTTATTACCTTGACAAGTTTGTTCCTTCCTTCAGGATGTCTGCTGTTCTGGTTTTCGCTTTGGTGGTTTCATCAGGGCTGTTATGGCTTTACTTGAGGAGAAAATGAGGGGGCTTTTGACTCATCTTGTGGGCGTGGTGATTTTCATTTTTATACTTACCAGGATCAACATTTCGGATGCTGCAAGGATAATCCTCAATGCAAATCTTTTTTTTTTCTTGCTTTCTGTGGCGCTGCTGATACCGATGCTCCTGCTTGAGGGGTTGAGGTGGCATTATATTTTGCGCAGGCTTGGGATAATGTACGGTTTCAGAAGCAGCTTCACGATGTTTGCGTCATCGCTCTTCATAGGGTCAGTCACTCCGGCCAGGATTGGCGAGTTTGTGCGGGTTACTTTTATCAGGGAGCACGGGTTTGGGAAATCCTTTTTTAGCGTGTTCATCGACAGGGTTGCGGATGTCCTTTTTTTGACGGGAGCTGGCTATATTGGCATGTTCTTCTTTGCCGTTGCGCTTGAGCAGCAGATTTTCTGGCTTTCAATAGCGATTCTTGTGTTGGTGGCATTTGTGGCAGTTATGCTGGTAAGGAGGGATTTTGTCAGGACTGTTCTTCGGCTGGTTTTCCATCGTATCGTGCCTGAAAGGATGAAGACGGACTTGAAAACCGCATTTTATGAGTTTTACAGGAGCTTTTTGTCTATGCTTGATCCATGGCCTGTTTTTGTTGTTTTTTCACTTACTTTCTTGTCATGGATGGTTTATTACGCCATGGTTTATTTCTTGGCATTGTCCCTGGGCTTGAAGATTTCATTCATACATCTCGCGACGATTGTCAGCATTGCCAGCCTGTTGTCTGTTCTTCCGCTTAGCATTTCCGGCATAGGCACAAGGGATGCTGCACTAGTGTTCTTTTTCTCCCTGATTGGAATAAGAAGCGAGTTTGCCATAGCGCTTTCCGCTTTGATACTGGTTAACATGGTTTTGTCTTCAGTTATTTGTTTCCCGTTTTGGTTAAGGAAACCTGCAAGGCTGTCTTTCTGACGATTATCAGTCCTGCTGCTGCAAGCATTGTAATAGGAAGAATTATTGGGTGGTATTTCATGTGAAGGCCCAGAACAGACAGGTTGTATCCTATTACCCCTGTTATTGCGAGTGCCAGGGCTGTTCCTGCGATCAGCCTTTCAGCGAAATCCAGCTTTTCTGCCCAATAAAGCATTAGCGAGTATCCGGGTATTATGAACAGCCAGAAGAGGGATGCTGTTATTCTGATGATTCCTGGAATTGGCTCCCTTATGAATATTATCTTCAGGGCAGCGGTCAATATTATGAATAGCATTAGAAGGTAAATTGTCTCTGTTTTGATCTTTTTAATCAAGGCAGTTCTCACCTGGTTTTTCGTTTTTCAGTATCAGTGTTGTCGGGTTGGAGTATTCCTGTCTTATCCATGTTTTTTTCATCAGTTTTTGCGCCATCGCGTAATTATAGAGGTCTACTGCCTGGTCAGTTCCCTGTACGGTTATGTAATAATATTCCATGTTGCATAGGTTTATGTTTCTTTCAGGTGATGTTGGTTCAGCGAAATCCTGGTGGCATTCCTTGTCAGTCGGGAGATATGTGTGGTAGTAGCCGTAGTTGAATAGGCCTCCCCTGCTGCAGAGGAGGTGTGAGTATGCTGTTGCAAGCCCGAACTCGTATGTTCCTGATATGTTTATGTCTTCAATGCTGTTTACCTTTTCCTTTTGGTTGCTGAATGCTTTTATGTAGGAGTTCCTGTGGATTATGTAGGATGCCCTTCTCATGTTGTACAGTGCTGCTGATTGCTGGAGGCCTCCCAGGTTGAATACGAATATTGATTTGTTTTCAGGTGTGTTTTCGCTAGCCCATTTCATGGCTTCCCAGTTGTAGGGGTCCATTATGCTGCCTTTCATCTTGGCATAGCTGGGTGCGGCCAATGAAAATGTGAGGATTATGGCGATTGCTGCTGAATATGCGATGTTCCAGTTCCTTATTAAAATTTTTAACCCGTAATAGAGTGCCATTCCGAAGAAGAAAGCGAAGTAGAAGTGCCAGAGCCATCTGTGGGCGAATGATCTTTTTGCAAGCCCCAGGAAGGTGAGGTAGCTGATTGCTATTATGTAGATTCCTATCCAGGCAGGCATTGCTTCCTTTTTGTTTATCATCATGAGCACCGATATTATGATGCCCGCAATTATCGCTATGCCCACTGGCAGTAGCCATATGTTTGTTTGCTGCCCTATGCCCATTATGCTTGAGAGCCATGATACATCTGAGAACCCTTTTTCGGAAACCCCTGTGCCCGATGTGAGTCCGAGTTTTGCATCAGTGAGGTAGGTCATCATCCATGTTAGCCTGAATATGTTGAGGGAGTATGCTGACAGGATGAATGCGCCCGTTCCTGCTATGGCAAGGGGGATTAAATCCCGGATATCGTGTTTTGTCCTTACCCATCTGGCCACGATGAATATTGCAATGAACACTGTGGAAAAGAGAAGTTCTGGCTGGTGGGATATTGCCGTCGCTGCCATGAATGCCGCGAGCAGGATGTAAGAGTGTTTTTCCTCTAGTCTGCTTATTGCCCAGAATGATGCGACCATGAATAGTGCGCCTGCTATGAATAGCCATTGCCCGAAATGTATCACCTGGGAAAATGGGGGGGTGAAGACAAGCAGTGTTAGGGGAAGCCCCATTACAGCTGCGTTCTTGCTTACCCTGCTTGCTATCGCGTATGTAAGCAGGGCGAGGAGCAGGAGCATAAGGATTACCATGATGTAGATGGCATCATAAACTTCCAGTCCGGTTGCATAGGAGAAAACCCCTGTCGCTTCGAACAGGAATGGGGGGTGGGAGTCATACACGTCTTTTCTCCCGCCTTCCATGCTTGGAAGTGCGTACTTTATATTTCCCTGTTCCTTGAGCCAGGTTGTTTCTGATTGGTGGAAAAAGGAGTCTGATGCAAAATACCCTGTGGGGTATGCGTGGCTTGCGGTTCCGCCGAACACGCTTAGCCCGGTGGCTAGGAACACGATAGAGAATGTTATGAGAAAAGCATATTCGAGATTATTTAGCTTCATGCATTTTTGGGCTCAGGGAGTCTTTATAATTTTTGCTCTAAGCTTCAATCATTCTGAATAAAATCTGCATTTCGCATTCGTGGCGGCTCGAAAATATTGCCCAGTATATCGAGAACTTTTGACACGTTTTCAGTCAGGTCTGGCCTTTTATAATGTTCTGATGCCCTGTAGAAACCGTATGTAAATGCATAGAGCATCTGCGTCGCAAGGTCCAGCGGTGCCTTCTTCCTTGTAACGGAAAATTCGGAAACATTTATCACCCCTTGGCCTTCTGAAAGGCCATCATGCGTCATGGCCTCTTTCAGTATGCTGTAGTATTCATTTGCCCTATCCAAAAGAGCATCTGCTGCATCCTCCAGTGAGGAGTGATAATTCATTCCATGATATATGCCCTGCCAGTCTCCCGGGAAGCCTGCAATCTGGTATGATGCCCCAACCCCATAAGGCTGGCTGCTGAATACGCTGTTTTTTTCGGATTTGCCGGATACTGGGTGAACTTGTCTTTTTTCAAGCCCGACTGGTGCTAATTGCCCTGTTGGTTGTTTAAAGTATTTTATATAGTAATTGACAGTTACTCCGTCAATAAAGGCTTCGATCCCTTCAAGTTGATGAAATTCAACATCACTTATTGGCACGAGGTTCCTATGTGACTCATACACTGACCGGGGCAGCTTTCTGGGGATTTCAATTGGCCGTAGTTCCTGAAATTTTTCTAATGCCATTATGTCTGTATAGAATACGAAACCAAGCCTCATGTTCCTTTCGAGGAGATCGTCATATTCTTGTTCACTCATAACAAAGGGGCTTGTCATCATAGGAGGGCAATCTTGTTTTTTTTATAAATTTTTTTGCAATTTAGCAAGCGAAATAAATTGATGAATTCCGATCTTTAGGCCCCTTCATTGCCGAATGTCCTTGTTATTGTTATCTCCTTGCTTTGTTTTGGGAATTCGTGCCTGTAGTCCTGGTTGTCTGATGAGTTGTAGAACTTGGAGCTTGGTATGTACTGCTCTGAGGTTTTTGTTTCTATGAATAGTTCCTTTACTTCCTCTGCAGGCCATATCCTGTCTGTTACTGTTGCTTTTTCTCCAAGTACTATTTTCCGCTGGAAAAGGAAGCCTGATTTCCTTTCGGGTGTGATAAGCTTGTCCCTGAGCTTTTCCTTTATGGATATGTATCTTCCTGCTGTCAGCTGGAATGCCCTTAGCCCTATGTGCTTTGCAGTGGTCATCGTGTTTGGGCTTGCCTGTATGCATTGTCCTTCTATTGTGAATGATTCAACTTCGCCTTCTTCCCGGGTTATCTTCACGTCTTTGTTTAGGAATCCGGTTGAGTAGGTTGCATTCCCTGTTTTGAACCTTAGCCCGGAATCGGTTTTCTGGTGTCCGTTGAATATCGTAAAGGAGCCTCCTTTCATGCAGTTTATTATGATCTGGTAGCTCTTTTTTGCCCTTATGTAGATCTGGCATAGTGGGAATGATTTGTTTTCGAGGCTGGGTGTTTCTGTTTCTGTTTTCATGTCATCTTCAAATCCTGCCTGCAGGTATGTGTAGAGGTTGTAGGCAAGATACCTGTCATCCATGGAGTATGGCCCTGCTATTGCACTTGTCCTTAATGCTTCCTTGAGGAATCCGGTTATCCTCCTGCATTTCCCTGATTTGTTTTTCAGGATTTCGAATCCGTGGGGTATTAGGTATTCTGTGTTTCTGCTTCCATAAGTCCCGCCTATTGTGTAGTTGGGGTGCAGGAAATTGGATATGAATTCAGAGGCCTTGATGGCTGCGTTCTCGGCATCTTTTTCTTCTGTCAGTCTTGAGGCCTTTGCGAGGTAGTCTACTGTGAGTGACAAGTATCCTATGTCAGGTCCTCCATATTCGCTGAACCACCCTTCCGGGCTTTGCCTGCTTGCAAGGTCTTTTATCAGCTTATATGCGTTTTTTTGGATTTGTTCGTCTTTTAGTATCTTATTCGCGGTGAGTATCGCTGCGATTGCTCCGCTTTGCTGGTTCTGGACCCTGTGCTCTGTTCTTTGTATTAGCCATTTCGTGCTTTTCCTGAGCCCTTCTGTTATGCCGTCATTTTTTAGCCCGAGCAGAAAAGCGGTTTCTGATACTGCATATGTTGAGAATGCTGTTGCAACGTAGCTTTTTTCGTTTGGGTACCATTCGCTTGCGGATCCATCCTGTGAAAGGTTGGCAGACCAGGACTTTGTGGCTGCCTCTGCCCATTTCATGAGCAGTTCTTTTTTTATCCCGGTGTTTGCTTTGGTTGCCAGTGCCAGTGTCAAGGACGCTTCCTGCAGCCTCATGCATGGAAAATCCGATGTTTTGTAGTGCCAGTAGTTCCGGTCAAAGCACCCGAATGTGGATGAGGACGGATTCCGGTCCAATGCTGTTAGAAGCCTGGGGATTTGTTCGACGGCAAGTTTTGTGTATATGCTCATTTTTGTGCTGTTATGACTGTTACAGAGCCCATTGGCGATCTTGATATGCCCTGAAGGTCTATTAGTTTCCTTATCAGCTTTGAAAGGATGTCTTCCCTTCTTATCCTGTGGAGGAAGCTGGTTCCTTCGCTTGCCTTGAATTGCTTGTACATCTGGTATGCCATGTCGCTTATTGGGGGGATTAGGAAGTATTGCTCTTCCCTTGTTTTTAGCCCTTCTTTTATTAGGATTTTTTTTATTTCCCCTGATACGATTGGCTTGTATGGCCCGAAAAACGCGAATATCCCTGTCTTTCTTATGTCGTTTGAGAAGAATGTTCTTATTATCATGTAGATTATTCCGTAGGCCGAATATTTCCTTCTTGAGATTATTATGATCTTCCCTCCCTCATCCAGGTGGTCCTTTGCGGTTTTGATTGCGTTCCTCAGCTCGCTTTTGGGAAGTCTTTCTGCTTTGTATATCAGGGTTATTGTCCTGAATCTCTCTTTTTTCTGTGCAAGCTTTCTGTGTTCTGTCTGCCTTATTTTCCTTCCCTGTGCTGATTGCATTGTGTAAAGGGCTGTCTGGTCGTTAAGGTCCGATGTTGTAATCTGTTCGTTTTCAGGGAAATTGTTGATGTACGACCCGTCGTAGCTGAGCAGGTCAAGGAATGGCCCTTTTTCGCGGGAAAGTATTTTATTCACCAGTTCGCGTTCCTCTTTTCCGGCAAGGTCCATTTCCTTTCCAAGGAATGTTTTTCTGCAGAAATACCTTTGATAGTCGCTGATGTTTTCAATGGTCCAGTCCTCTGGGTCATGGGTGAATATTTTTTTTCGTTTGTTTTCAAAGCCTTCGCGGTGTATTACCTCTTCAAGCTGCCTTCTTGGTATCGGCGGTGCTTTCTTGTCATCCTCCGCTGCATACCCTATGAGGACGAATGAGCATATGAGCTCGGTTTTCGGTATCTTTAGCACCTTCCTGATCTTGCTGGGGGAACCTATGCTGTTTATGCATACTGCGCCGAGGCCTATGTTTGATGCCTCGAGGAGCATGTTTTGTATCGCCATCATTACGCTTTGCAGCCCTTCATGGGCAATCGCGTTGTCATGCGTGGGGACTATGAGTACTGGCGCCCGTCCTATTAGGGTATTGGATGCAGCCTCTTTTATGAGCCTCTCCTTCACATTGATGTCCCTTATTATGATGAAATTCCACAGCTGGGTGTTGCAGTTCGTGGGGGCTTTGACAGCTGCAGATATTATCTTGTTTACCATCTCGTCGCTTACTTGTTTGTCCAGAAATCTTCTTATGCTTTTTCGCCTGTCAAGAAGCTCCTCAAAATCCATGGTTCTGAGGTTTGGGTGCGGTTTTATAATATTTTGCATAATATTTAAAAACCCCCTGCCCGGTCTCCGTTAATGGGGGATTTATGGTTAGCATTTCAGTCTTGATCCCGGTATTTAATGAGGAAGGAAGCCTTAGTGTGCTTTATGATGAGCTTATCAGGGCGTTGAAAAAAACGAAGCTTCAGTATGAGGTGGTCTTCGTTGATGATGGCAGCACTGATCGTTCCTTTGAGATCCTGAAGGATATCTCACTGAATGATGATCATGTTTCTGTGATCAAGTTCAGGAGGAATTTCGGCAAGTCCGCTGCTTTGAGCGCTGGCTTCTCGCATTCGAAGGGTGATATTGTTATTGCAATGGATGCTGATCTTCAGAATGATCCTGCTGACATTCCCCTTTTTCTTGAGAAAATTGGACAGGGTTATGACCTGGTTAACGGGTGGAGGCATAGCAGGCATGATCCGCTGTTCAGCAAGATTTTTCCTTCAGCTGTCTCCAATATTTTTGTGAGGAATCTTATCGGGTTGAGGATTCATGATTATGTTTGCGCTTTCAAGGCTTACACGCGTGATGCGGCTAAGAGCCTGAAGCTTTATGGCGAGATGCATCGTTATATTCCGGCACTTCTTTTTATGAATGGTTTCAAGATTTCGGAAGTGAAGGTGAATCACCGAGCAAGGCGTTTTGGAAGGAGCAAGTATAACTTTACGAGGATAATGAAGGGGCTGCTGGATGTCCTGTACATCAGGTTTTGGATGAGTTATAACACCCGGCCCCTGCATTTCTTTGGGCTTCTTGGTTTTTTCCAGTTTTTTATTGCATTCATCATATTGGTTGAGCAGGTTTTCAAGGCTTTTATGGTTCGCGCATTGAACCTTGGCCCGTTGCTCCTTCTTTCCGTGCTTTTGGTGATCACAGGGACGCTTTTCATTCTTGTAGGCTTTCTTGGCGAGATAATGATCAGGACCTATTATGCCAGCACGGGCGAGCCTTATGTTATTGAGAGGATTGTCAGGAAATAAAAATGTGTGGAATATGTGGGTTTTTTGGCCCTGAGGACATGCAGCTTGCGAAAAGGATGAATTCTGTAATGTTTCATCGCGGGCCTGATGATGATGGGTTTTATTCGGATTCGCGCTGCACGCTTGCCATGCGCAGGCTTTCCATAATTGATGTTTCAGGAGGCCGTCAGCCTATTCATAATGAGAATGGGGATGTGTGGGTTGTTTTTAATGGGGAGATATACAATTACATTGATCTTAGGAGGAAGCTGGGGAACCATAGGTTTTATACTAATTCAGACACTGAGGCTATTGTACACGCATATGAGGAGTTCGGGGACGGCTGTGTCAACCATCTTGATGGCATGTTCGCTTTTGCGATTTGGGATTCGAGGAGGAAGCGCCTGTTCCTTGCGAGGGATAGGTTTGGTGAAAAGCCTTTATATTACACATTGGTTGGCAAAAGGCTTTTTTTTGCATCCGAGATAAAGTCAATTCTCCAAAATGCCGAGGTTAAGCGGGTGTTAAATCAGGACGCCCTTCACTGGTATCTTTCGTTCAGGTGCAACCCGTGTCAGGAAACATTTTTCAGGGGCATCTACAAGCTCCTTCCGGGTCATGTGCTTTCTTATGATGGTTCAAGTCTCAGGGTGGAACGGTATTGGAGTGCCGGGGAAATTAGGCCTGATTATTCCAGGCCTGAAAAGTCGTTTGTTGATGAGTTTCTTGTGAGGCTTGAACA
The DNA here is from genome assembly GCA_016180195.1 of Candidatus Woesearchaeota archaeon. Lineage (GTDB taxonomy): Archaea > Nanobdellota > Nanobdellia > Woesearchaeales > UBA10216 > JACPBS01. The sequence goes on along the minus strand of JACPBS010000021.1, from coordinate 5,114 downwards.
GTCTGTCAGGGAAAGGCTTATGTCTGAGGTTCCTTTGGGAGCTTACCTTTCTGCAGGCATTGACTCGGCTTCAGTGGTTGCCCTTATGAGGAGGCATGGGCCTGTCAGGACTTTTTCTGTCGGCTTCAGCGAGGACTCTGAGGAACTGAAGGGCGCCAGGCAGATATCTGAATTTTTGGATACGGAGCATAAGGAAGTAATCATAAGGCCTGATTCTTCAAGGATTGTTCCTGACGTGGTTTGGCATCTTGATGAGCCGGTTGCCGACCCGACATGCATCCCGATTTATCTTTTGTCCAAAAGCGTGAAGCCTTTTGCTACAGTTGTTCTGACAGGTGATGGAAGTGATGAGCTTTTGTTCGGGTATGAGCAGGTGAAGTTGGTTTCGCTGCATAAGAGGTATTTGCAGAAGGTTCCTTCTTGGACAAGGGGTGCTTTGGTCAGGGTGATGTCTGCTTTTCCGAAGTCAATTTATGATGTCCTGTTCAGGTATGCGAGCTCGCTTGGGGACAAGGGTTTTGACAGGTTTCTGAGTTTTGCGAGGACTGAGGATCCTGTGAGGATGTACCTTTATCTTGTTTCGATTTTCAGCGAGGAGGAGAAGAGGGAGCTTTTCAGGAGGCATGCGGGTGTTGATCTTTACAGGGAGCTTGCGCATTATTTCAGCGGCAGGGAAGGCCACGATGATCTTCTCATTAATACTGTCAGGATGGATGAATCAAATATCCTTGCTGAGGACATGCTCATGCGTTCGGACAAGAGCACGATGGCTTTCTCGGTTGAGCAGAGGGTTCCATTCCTGGACCACGGGCTTGCAGAGTTCCTTAATTCCGTGCCTCCGGGCCTTAAGCTTAGGGGGCTTCAGGATAAGTACATTCTTAGGAAATCCATGTCAGGCATTTTGCCGCCTGATTGCGTCAAGAGAAAAAAGACTCGTTTCTTCACGCCGATTCATGCATGGTTTGACGGTGAGCTTAGGGATATAAGCAGGCAGCTTCTGTCAAGGGAGGAATGTGAGCGGGACGGTTTTTTCAATTACCGTTATATTGAAAACATTTTTAAAAATCATGAGAAGTCCAGGCTGTATTACAGCAGGCAGCTATGGGCGCTGCTGGTGTTTAAGGTTTGGCACAGGGTCTTCATTGAGGAGAATTCAATGTGCGCTCCGGGTGGTTTTGTTTGAAAAAGAAGCTTTTGGATTATCTGGCTTGTCCACAATGCAGGAAGCAGTTCAGGTGCTTTGTGGATGAGATGGAGGGAAAGGAGATAGTATCAGGAAAGCTCGTGTGCGGTAAATGCAATTCTTCGTATCCGATCTTGAGGGGTGTTCCGAGGATTCTTCCCGGGCTTTCGAGTGTTGAGAGGCATACTGCGGCTGCTTTCGGATATGAGTGGAAGCACTTCAAGGAGCATTATGGCTATTATGAGAGCCAGTTTCTCAGCTGGATTTTGCCCATAAAGCCTGATTTTTTCAGGGGCAAGGTTGTTCTTGATGCAGGGTGCGGAATGGGAAGGAATCTTTTTTATGCTGCAAAATATGGGGCAAAGGAAGCGATTGGGCTTGATTTGTCAGAGTCCGTTGATCCTGCTTATCAGATGACGAAGGATATGGCTAATGTGCACATAGTTCAGGGCGATATATATAATCCTCCTTTCAGGCAGTGTTTTGATTATGTTTTTTCGATTGGCGTTCTCCATCATTTGCCTTTGCCAAAGGCAGGTTTTGATTCGCTGCTTCGCATACTTAAAAGGAACGGTGTTATTTCGGCTTGGGTGTACGGGCGTGAAGGTAATTTCCTTATCAGGACTGTTGGCTCTTTTTTCAGGGAGAATGTAACCTCCAGGCTTCCGCATGCTGTGCTTAAGGCTTTTTGTTTTCCAGTTGCGGTTGTTCTTCATCTTGTCACATCATATCTGTATAAGCCCTTCGATCTTAAGGGGCTTCTGTACGGCAAGTACTTTATCGCAATAGCTGATTTCGATTTCAGGAACAAGTTCTCGATTGTTTTCGATCATATGGTTCCTCCGATAGCTTTTTATCTTAGTAAAGATGAGTTTGAGGATTGGTTCTCCTCGAATAAGCTGAAAAAGGTTGTTATTTCTTCCAGGTATGATAATAGTTGGAGAGGCACTGGCACCAAATGAGGAAGGTTGACTTTCTGCCTTATCTTGCCCTTTTCCTGCTTGCAATTGTGTTTCTGAACTCATGGATTATTGGCTTCAATTCACATACGCTGGGTGATGTTATAACCTATTATTATCCGAGGGCGGTTGCCCAGCAGCAGTCCATTGTGAAGTTCGGGGATTTTCTTCCCCTTTGGAACCCGTATATATTTTCAGGCGATCTTTTCCTTGCAAAGGGGATCGCTCTCAACCCATTGCTTGGCATGCTCCTTTTGTTTCTGAAGCCCATGCAGGCTTTGCACCTTAACGTTATTCTTGCAGCCGCGTTCTCGGGGATTTTCATGTACATGCTTTCGAATTACCTTTTGAAGAATCGGTTTGCGGCATTCATTTCTTCGCTTGTTTACATGTTTAGCGGTTTTTTCCTGCTTACCGTTGTTTTCTATGGATGGGTTGTTTTTGCAAACGCATACATGCTTATGCCGCTGCTCATTTTTTTTCTCTTCAGGTGCAATGAGGGAATTTTTCCGAATTCGGTTTTTGCCGGAATCGTGCTTGGGCTTTTCATAGTTACAGGCTCAGGTATTGAGTTTCTTTATGCTTCTGTTGTTGTCGGGGTTTTCCTTGCGGTGAACCTTATTGGGAATAGGCTCAGGTCAAGGCTTGTTAATTCGGCGTTGATTGGCTTGGTTATTATATTGGTGTGCATCGGGGTTTCCGCGTTCAAGCTGTTCCCGATTTATGAATACTATGGCTCTAGCGTCAGGTCAAGTTTAAGCTGGGAGGAGGCTTCAGGTCGGATCATTCCTCTTTCAGGCATGTTCTCGAGCCTTATTGAGCCCGGGCTGCCTAAGGTTCACCAGGAACCGAGCAACAAGATAGGTATCGTTGCTTTTCTGCTTGCTGTTTTCGGGGTCGTGATGAGGTTCAGGAGCAGGGCTGTCATTTTCCTATCCGCGGTTGCAGCGGTTTCGCTTCTATTGGCATCAGGGTCTTTTCTCCTCTACCTTTTCTGGAAGTTTTATCCGGGCTGGTCTGGCATGAGGTATGCTAACCGGGCGATTATAATCTTTGTTCCTGTAATGGCGCTCCTTGCAGGGTATGGTGCTGCCAGCCTTTATTCCAGAGTAAAAGCTGTTCTTGGGGAAAGGAAGTCTGCATACATAATGGTCCTTGTTTCAATTCTTGTTTTTTCAGAGCTTGCGGTATTGGGTTCCGGCGGGAACAGCAATGCCGGGGACGAGAGGTATAAGCTTAGGGATATTGATGAGGTTGTGTCATCTAATATTCTGCTTCGGAATCTTTCGCGTGAAAGGGAATCTTCCATTTTCAGGATCAACACCTTTGAAACGAGGGGCATAGACTGGGGCACTGAGTTTTATACGGTTCCGATGGGTCTTGAGAATATTTTTGGCTATGATACGCAGTGGATGGCCTCTTATCTGAACGGTTATCTTTCTGCTGCACAGTATTCGCCTGCAAAGATGTGGGGTGTCCTTAATGTAAAATACATCACTTCTCAGCGTCCTGTGAACGTATCCGGTTTCAGGCTTGTTGGCAGGTTTGCGGACTGTAATATTTGCTTCCCTGAGGAGCCTGCTATCCAAAAGGCTTGGGGTCCTTATCTGTATGAAAATTCCGGATTTATGCCCAGGGCGTGGATAGTTGACTCTGCAATACTGGTTGTTGGTGATCCTGGCCCGTCTGAAAATATAGTTCTCCAGCTTATGCTTGAGGAAAGCTTCGATCCAGGGAAGGTGGTTATTATAAGAGGAATGAGCAGGATAGATGATTATTCCATTGATGAGCTCAGAAGGTATAAGGCAGTTGTTTTTGTGGGTGGCGCCTTAACAGCGCATAATCAGGAGCTAATCAAGGGGTATGCTTCCCAGGGAGGCATCATGCTTCCGGATCTTTCAAGGGGCAAGACGACTGCATCGAGGGAGGATATTGTTGCGCTTTTCAGCTCTGTTTCAGGCTCCTCCATTCCTGTTGATGATTCAGGAATAATCGAAAATTCCTTTTCGTCAAAGTCTGTTTCCATTGTCAAGGGCGGGTTTCTTGTTCTTAGCGAGAGGTACGCTTCAGTTCCGGGCTGGGTTGCCTTTGATTCCCGCAATAAATATGATTTGATGCAGGCTGATGGGGCGATTTCTGCGGTTTATGTCGAAAACCCGTCGGGCCCGATTAACTTTGAGTACAGGCCCAGATCTTTCTTTATGGGGTCGCTGGTTACCCTCGCATCGCTGGCAGTTATTATGGGGTATCTTGTCTTTATTTTCATAATTCCGAGAATAAAGCCAAAGCCAGGAAAAGCTCATTCAGGCATTTGATCCTTCTCAATTGTTTGACATTTGTTTTCAACGCATGAGCAGGAATATGGTGTATTGCGACAGGATGTGGCAAAGGCCCGGTTGATCATTGAATCGTAGTATTCCCATTTCGAGTTTACGCATTGATACCTGCCGCACTGAACTTTATGGATTAATTTTTCCGTGCAGTCATTGTCTGTGATGCAGGAATAGTCTGGTTTGTTGATTGTATTGTTCATTAATGGCTCATCCAGGCCTGCTATAAGGATAAAAACAGAGGCAGTGATTGCCAGCAGCAGCTTTTTATGCTTTATCATGTCGACTCCATTAGCAATAATGCAGCCAATCAAGTAGGAATAGGGGAATATCAGTATCATTGCGAATGATCCGGTCAGCATTAATGGTGAGATTAATAGACCGGAGAGAAATGAGAAATCGGGTCCAAGGATGGAATAAAATAGGTATAGAAATACGATTATGGAAGCAAAAAATTTAGCTAGGTTTGGTTGAAGAAAAGTCTTGATTTCCCCGGACATTTTCCAGAATTAGGGGGTTGCTATTTTTAAATTGTTTCATTAACCGGCTCAGTTCAAAGTTTTCGTAAATGGTAAATAGGGCTCCCTAGCCCTATTGTTGTTTGTGACAAATAACAACGGGGTTGGTAGGAGGCCCTATGGA
>JACPBS010000020.1 GCA_016180195.1 Candidatus Woesearchaeota archaeon | reverse complement strand
ACACCAACGCCGCATTCCAGCCCAACAGCAACCCCGACAAGCACAAGAACCGCAACAGCAACACCAATACCAACATATACACCAACCGCTACTGCGACGGCTACATCAACGCCGCTTCCTAATTGGATCTATGCTTTTTTAGAGTCTAGTTTTACATGTCCTAACTCAACTAATCCAACCGTAGCAATAACATTCGGTACAGTTTACACAAATGCAGTAACAGGCCAACAAGAAATAATGAACGGAACAGTTTTCTTAACTACTGGAAATATTGATGATCACATCACGACTTCAAGCTCTGATTCCGAAGTTGTCAAAATAACACCTTCCACACTGTTTACTGATGTTACAACGATTTTATTCGATTATGGAATACAAAATCCACAAACACCAAGATTAGCAGGGGAGGTAACCGCTGGCTTAAATTTAGTAACAGTCGGAGGTTTAACAACAGACCACTCTCAAACTGCAAAGCCTTTCTGGGATTTGGGAAGATTGATAGTTGGATTAGAAGGAAAAAACGGAGCAATTCTCAGGATATATCTTCATTCTGATGGGACAATATACGACTATTTCAGGACCGCTGTTCCAAATCCCACAAGGTTTGATATCCAGTGCAATAGGTAAAATTTAAATATAGCTTAGTTTAAAAAAAGGTATGCTAAAGAGGTGTTTACTATTTTCTATCCTGTTTTCATTAACTTTAAGCTTAGTTTTTGCAGCAGGAGGAACACATTCTGCTGGCGAAGTTCAAGGAGGTGTATTTAAAGAAAGATCTGAATACAGAGTAGGTTCCGGAGGTTTGTTAGGAAGTCTTTATTCGACAGGCGGTGCAATATCAGTACAAGGTGAAAATAATCAAACTGATGGAATAGGAGTGAAAGGAAGAAGCACTGGTTCTGGTTTAAGCTTCGGAGTTTACGGTGAAGCAACCACAGGTAACGGAGTGGTAGGCCAATCGAATTCGGGCATAGGCCTTGTCGGCGTCTCAGGCTCAGGATATGGAGTTTATGGAGCTTCAACCACAGGCGTTTCAGGGTACTTTGACGGGAATGTAAGCATCCAGAACATGCTGCTTATCAATGGCAGCGTGAAGGGCTGGGGCACATCAATCATCAATGGCAGGATCTGGTCTGCCAACAACAACATTCATCTTTCTCCTCCTGGAGGATCTAATGTGATTATCGATGCAAATTATAGGGAGGCTGGGGGTGCAACAGGTAGTGTTGGGCTTTGCCTTAACGGGGTTTGCAGGACTGATTGGCCAAGCTCTGCTCCCGAGACAGATCCTCAGGTTGGAGCTATTTTGGGAGGCAGAGTCCCGAGGTGGGATGGCTCTGCTCTGGTTACAGGAACAATGATAGATAACTTCGGGGAAGTCGGTATTGGATCATCTATTGTAAGAGGGCTATTCAATGTTGTCTCAACAGACAGCAACAGGGTTGCGGTTAATGGGAGCCATTACGCTAATAACGGCGTGGGTGTTTACGGATTGGCTAATGCCTGGGGGGGCTACGGAGTTCAGGGGATAGCGCAGGGTAGTGCTGCTTATGGCGTTTACGGGAGGGCTGACGGGTCCCAGGTTGCTATTAGAGGCTTTTCAAATGACGGCACCGGAATCGAGGGGGAAGGGGAAACCTTAGGGGTTGTTGGCAGATCCACAACTGGATCAGGTGTTGCTGGCTCTGTAGGAATTCCGGTTGCAAATGCAGTGGGAATGCTCGGATACGCCCACCCGACTGCAAACTATGTGGGTGTTTACGGCGAAGGCACTGATTTTGCTGCTTATTTCAGCGGGATAGCAACAATTAACGGCGTGAATGACGCAAACGTTGGTGTACTGCAGGTGAGGCGGGGGTCAAGGAACAGCTATATCCAGATAACCGGGCCTGGCGGCAACCAGTATTCCTCGAGGATTTCCGTTACCCAGTTTCAGACAGGCAACCCGACAACAGCCATTTCGATCAGCAATGATAACGATGTTACTTTTGGCCATGTTGGCATAGGGGGTGATCCTGAGGATGCTTACATGCTTTACGTGAATGGCGCGTTTGCTGCAACAAGCAAGTCTTTTGTTATTGATCATCCTTCAAAGCCAGGTTATCAGCTGGCTCATGGTTCCTTGGAAGGCCCTGAGAACGGGGTTTATTACCGCGGTGAGTCGCATTTGTCTGGTGGAAAGGCGGTTGTGGTGCTTCCTGATTATTTTGAGGATTTGACTTTGCAGGATGGGAGGACTGTTCTGCTCACTCCGAAATTTGAGGGGAATGAACAGGTTAGCTTGCTTGCTGCATCTTCAGTTAAGCAAGGCAGGTTTTCGGTTAGATCGGTTGATAATTTGAATCCTTCGCAAAGGTTTTATTGGGAAGTGAAGGCTGTCAGGAAGGATATTCCGCCTTTGGTTGTTGAAAAGGCGAAATAGGTTTTGGGAATATGGAGTATTTTTCTTCAGACCATAGAGAGGTCTTTGCCAGGTTTAGGTCTTCTGAGGCTGGACTTGCAGATGGGGACGCGGAAAAGCGTATTTCAGAGTACGGGTTTAATGAAATAAGAAGCTCCAAACGCAACGCTGCTTTAAGGATTTTCGCATCCCAGTTCACCAACTTCCTGATAGTGATTCTCCTGTTTGCGAGCGGGCTTTCTTTCTTTTTGAAGGAATATTTGGAGGGTGTTGGAATGCTGGTTATAGCTCTTATTTCTGTATCCTTGGGCTTTATCCAGGAGTATAGGGCTGAAAGGGCAATGGAAGCCCTGAAAAAGCTTTCCGCACCTACTGCAAGGGTTTTAAGGAATGGGAATGAAAGCAGGGTGCCTGCGCGGGGTTTGGTTCCAGGAGATGTAATCCTGCTGGAGGCAGGTGATATAGTTGCTGCTGACTGCAGGGTTTTTGAGGAATCCAATCTTGAGATAGACCAGTCAACCCTGACCGGGGAATCCATGCCTGCCAGGAAATCTGTCCAGAAGTGTAGGAAAGGTGCTGCGGTTGATGAGCAGTCCTGCATGGCTTTTATGGGAACTGTGGTTACGAATGGGAAGGGCAAGGCATTGGTGACTTCTACGGGCATGGCAACTGAATTCGGGAGGATTGCAAAGTCGCTTGAGGAGACTGAGGAATCGAAAACCCCCCTTCAGGTCAAGTTTGAGCACATGGCGAGAAGGATTGGCTTTGCAGTCATGGGAATGATTGCTCTTGTTTTTTTATTGGGGCTTTCCCAGGGCAGCATGCCTTTTACCAGCATGCTTATCTTCTCTGTTAGCCTTGCTGTTGCTTCTGTTCCCAGTTCTCTTCCGGCCATAGTTACTATTGGCCTTGCCATGGGGGCAAATTCCTTGGCTAAGAAAAACATGATAATCAAGAAGCTTCCTGCAACAGAAAGCCTCGGCTCTGTTACAGTGATCTGCAGCGACAAGACCGGGACCATAACCAGGAATCAGATGACCGCTACCAAGATCTTTTTTGATGGCTCTGTGGTTGATGTTACCGGGGTTGGTTACAGGCCTGATGGGCAGCTTAAGTTCCCAAAAAACTTCAGCGGCAAAGGTCTTGATGAGCTGCTTTCAATAGGGGTGCTGTGCAATAATGCAAAGCTGCTTGACAATCATGAGGTAATAGGCGATCCCACTGAGGGTGCCTTGATTGTCCTGGCTGCAAAGGCTAGGGTTCGCAGAAAGAAGGGCATTTCGTTTTTCCAGGAGAATTCTTTTGATTCGGAAAGGAAGATGATGTCAAAGGTTTTTGTTAATGAGAAGACTGAGAAGCATGAAGCTTATGTGAAGGGTGCTCCTGATGTTCTGCTTAAATATTGCAGCAGGATTTTTAGCAGGGGCCGGGTCAGGAAGATGTCTTGGAAGGACAGGGAATTGATAGAGGGCATCAATAATTCGTTTGCAGAAGGTTCGCTTCGGGTGCTTGCTCTGGCTTATAGGCAGGTTTCTCCAAAGAGAAGGCATGAGATAAAGGATGTTGAGCGCGATCTTGTTTTCTATGGGCTTGTTGGGATGATGGACCCTGCAAGGAAGGAAGTTAGAAAATCTGTAAGAGATTGTATGGATGCAGGTATCAGGGTCATGATCATCACGGGTGATCATCCTGCAACCGCAAAGGCAGTTGCCGAGCAGGTTGGCCTTTTAAGCAGGAATGACATTGTCGTGACAGGTCAGGAGATGGATAAGATGAGCGATGCTGAGCTTGAGAGGGATATTGATAGCATCAGGATAGTTGCCCGCGCCCTTCCTGTGCACAAGCTAAGGATTGTCAACGCCCTTAAGCATAATGGGCATATCGTGGCTATGACCGGGGATGGTGTTAACGATGCGCCCGCACTGAAGAAATCAGATATCGGGATTGCAATGGGCATCACAGGGAGTGACGTGTCAAAGGAGGTTTCAAAATCAATCCTGGCCGATGATAACTTTGCGAGCATCGTAAACGCGGTTAGCGAGGGAAGGAACATTTACGACAAGATAATCAAGTCAACAAGGTACCTTCTTTCCTGCAATCTTGGAGAGATAGTGACTGTTTTCTTTTCCATTGCATTGATGATGCCTCTTCCCCTTGTGCCTATGCAGATACTTCTGATGAATCTTCTTACTGATGGGTTGCCGGCTCTTGGGCTTGGGTATGAATCCCCTGAGAATGACGTTATGAAAAGGCCTCCAAGAAACCCGAAAGAGCGCCTTTTCAGCAACGAGATGATAATGGTTACTGCCTTTTTCGGGGTGATAATGGGCTTGGGTACCCTGTTCATGTTCAACCTGTACCTTTCTGAGGGAATTGGCGTTGCCAGGACTGTGGCTTTCACTACGCTCGTAATGTTTGAGATGTTCGCTGTTGTTGGAAGCAGGTCTCTCCATCCTTTTTCCAAGCTTAATATTTTTGATAATAAGTGGCTTGCTTGCGGGGTTATTGCATCGATTTCCATACAGGTGGCCGTGGTTTACTGGCAGCCGTTTCAGGCTTTTTTCCAGACATCCCCCATAGAACTGGCAGATTGGATTAGGATCCTGGTTGTTTCCAGCCTCGGGTTTTTCATGATGGAGTTCGGGAAGATCATCGTGGCAAGGCTTGGCCGTTCTGCCCCATCTGCCGCAAGGGCTGTTGCTCCCCCCCAATAATTTTTTATCCTCAAATTCAATTCCGATTCCATGGATGCCGATTTTTTTTCCGAACTGGTTTCAAGGCTGAAGAGCGCCCATCCAGGGGACAGGGCAAAGATCAAGTTGAAGCTTTGCAAGAAATACGGCATGAGGAGGATTCCCACTGACATAGAGGTCATGCTGAACAGCCCCCGCAATGATCTGGGGATGGTGACGAAGCCCACACGCACGATTAGCGGCGTTGCTGTCATTGCCCTCATGAGCGCGCCGATTCCCTGCCCCCATGGGAAATGCGTTTATTGTCCTGGAGGCCCTGGTTCTGTTTTTGGCAATACCCCTCAAAGCTATACCGGCAAAGAGCCTTCGACAATGAGGGCAATCAGGGCGGGGTATGACCCTTATTTGATGGTTTTTAACAGGCTTGAGCAGTATGCTGCTGCGGGACATAATTTTGAGAAAGTCGAGATAATTGTGCAGGGAGGGACATTTCCTTCGTTTGAAAATGAGTATCAGGAAAGGTTTATCGGGCTTTCTTTCAAGGCTTTGAATGATTTTTCCTCTTTTTTCTTCCGCGGGAATGTGCTTGATTTTGAAAGGTTCAAATCTTTCTTCGATCTCCCTGGAAGCGTGAAGGATCCTGACCGGGTTAAAAGGGTTCAGTCAAAAGTCCTGGAAATGAAAGGGCAAAGTTCATGCAGCCTGGAGTTGGAGCAGGAAAGGAACGAGAAGTCAAGGGCAAGGTGTGTTGGATTGTGTGTAGAGACAAAGCCTGATTTCAGCAGGAGGGAGCATATTGACGGAATGCTCAGGCTGGGCACAACCAGGGTGGAGCTGGGGGTTCAAACAGTTTATGATGATGTTCTTTTAAGGGTCAACAGGAACCACACCATGGCCGATACACTTGATGCGTGCCAGCTTCTCAAGGATTCATTTCTTAAGGTTGGCTTTCACCTGATGCCTGGGCTTCCGGGCTCAGACAGGGAGAGGGATATTGGCATGTTCAGGGAGGTTTTTGAAAACCCCGGTTTGAGGCCTGATAACCTGAAGATTTATCCATGCATGGTGATGCCAGGCACTCCTTTGTTTGAGGATTGGAAAGCAGGGTTGTTCAAGCCGACAGGGACAGCCGAAGCAGCTGAGATCATCGCAGAAGGAAAGGGGTTTGTTCCCGAATATTGCAGGGTTATGAGGGTTCAACGGGACATACCTAGCTTTGCGGTTGCTGCAGGCGTTGATCGTACTAATCTCAGGCAGTATGTTGAGAAGCGGGTCAGTGAGAAACGCATTTCGTGCAGGTGCATAAGGTGCAGGGAGCCCAGGGGGAGAAATGTTGATATTGAAGCCGCCAGGATGAAAAAAAGGGTTTACGATTCAAGCAGCGGCACAGAGGTGTTCATTTCAGCAGAATCTGGCGATGTCCTTCTGGGTTTCTGCAGGCTAAGGATTCCTTTCCGGCCGTTTCGCAGGGAAATAACTCCTGATTCGGCAGGGATCCGCGAGCTTCATGTTTTCGGCCGCGCTGCCGGATTAAGCATGGAAGGTTCTGTTCAGCATAAGGGGATCGGGAAGGCTCTTGTTGCAGATGCAGAGAGGATTGCGTCCGGTGAATTCGGGAAGAGGAAGATGCTTGTTATTTCAGGCATCGGTGCCAAGGAGTATTACAGGAAGCTTGGCTACATTAACGACGGGACGTATATGTCAAAGGGGGTGCCCTGATTCCGCATTCGGCTTCAATAACCGGCACATAATAGCCTAACCCTATTTTTTCAAGCTCTGCACAGATTTCGGTTTCTCCCACTATTTCATACCCTGTTAAGTTAAATGCAGTTTTATCGGCAGGATGTATATTTGGGAACCTGAATCCATTTGTTAGGGCAGGCTTTAATTGCAGCGCAATTGATGTGCACATAACATCTATGCAAGATCCTTCTTCAGGTATTTCGGGTTCAAGCGTTACTAAATCATACGGCTTCACAAGAAAGATTTCTCTATTTACATCGTTTGGCAACAATAGATACCATTCATCTGGTCTTACCATTTCACAACCCTAATCCTTTTCCTTATCCTTCTTAAGTAGCCCGAAGCTCCTTATCACGTCTATGATGTACTTCCCGTCCTCTACCTTGTATATCAGGGGCTCGTTCTTGAAGAGCTGCACTAGGTCAAGTTCATATTTGCCTGGCTTCATTATCCTGACCGTCTCCAGGTCAAGAACAACAGGGTCATCTTTGTATTCTGTTTCCCCTATAATCTCCAGTACATCCTCCTCTATCTGCTCCTTCTCGTTCTCTGTCAGGCTCGAGGCGACCTGCTTCATGCTTTCGAGCTTTTCCTTTTTAATGAAAAAGAATAGCTTTCCTCCGCATGCGCAGCCCTTCATTATCTCGTCAGCTGTCTCATCATAAAAGGCATTGCATCTTACGCATTGGTGTGGCATTTTGTTATCGTTTTTTCCTTTTTCTTTCTACAGTCAGCAGCTGTATCTTGTCCGGGTCTTTCTTGATATCCTTTATGATTGTTGCAGGGCCGATTATGGTTATGCCCTGTCTTGTTCCCGAAATCAGCTCTACCACCATGTTCTGGATTTTTTTCATCATGCCCACGCTCTTCCTGTCTGCTGTCAGGACGAGCAGCTCTATCCCCTTGAAATTGCTGTTGATGTTCTCCATTGTTGTGCTGATGAGGCCCGTTTCCTCTTCCCTTGTAAGCCTTCCTTCCAGGAGTGCCACCTTTTCGCTTTTCACTACATCAAGTATTTTCTTTACCCTCTTTTCTGAGCTTAATCCCTCTATATCTGAATAAGGGATGAACTGGAGTGTTAGCATTCAGGCAACCTCAAAGAGCGATTCATAAAGCTTGTCCATGTTCTCGCCGAATTTTGCGGATATCCCGACTACTTCATATTGCGGGAATGCTGATTGGATTTTTTTTATGTTGGCCTTTTTCAGGTCTATCTTGTTCGCCACTATGAGAACAGGGATTTTCCTTGCTTCAAGGTTGCCTATTATTGTTATGTTCACCTGCGAGTACGGGTCTCTTGTGGAATCAAGGGTGACTATGACTGCGTCCATGTCATCCAGCCATTTGATCGCCTCGATAACTCCTCTTGTAGCTTCCTTTGCCCTCTTTTTAGCTTCCCTTGAGCTCAGGCCTGCCTTCACAAAGTCCTCATAATCTATCTTTGTGGCTATCCCCGGGGTGTCAACGAGGTTGAATGAGAGCTCTTTTTTCCCTGACTTTATGTTTATCTGTTCCTTTACCTTCACTTCCCTGGTCTCGTGTGGTATTGGGCTCACGCTTCCCATTTCCTCACCAAGCCAGTCCAGGCATATCCTGTTCGCCAGCGTGGTTTTCCCGCCATTTGGCGGCCCATAAAGCCCAAGCTTAATATGCCTCTTCTTCTTGAAAAAGTTTTGAAGAAAATGCTGGATGAAGTTGTTCACTGCATGTATCATACTTTTACCTCTTTGTTATCACGGATTTTTCCGAACAGCTATATAAAAATATTTTTGTTTTAGAAAGGTTTTTAAAACTAGGCTGGAAGAACTTGAACATGCGAAAGCAGGTGATCCTTGCAAGGATCGATCTTAAGTTAAGCCCGGGAAAGCTTGCAGCCCAAGTTGCCCACGCTTCTCTGGAAGCAGCCCTCAAGTCTAGCAAGAAGGAATTATCTGAGTGGCTTGGCGAGGGAGGCAAAAAAGTTGTTCTGGGAGTGAATGATGAACATGAGCTTAAGGAATTCATGAGGAAGGCCGATGCTGAAGGACTGAAAAATGCGCTTATCAGGGATGCAGGCCACACCGAGCTGAAGCCCGGGACATTAACATGCCTCGGTATAGGTCCTGATAAGGAAGAAAAAATTGATAAAGTGACAGGGAAGCTGAAGATTCTGTAAAATGGCAAGCATAGTTCAGTGGAAAATAGGAGGGGAGGCAGGCTTTGGCATAATGACTGCAGGTGCTATTTTCTCAAAGGCTTGCAGCAGGGGAGGTCTTCATGTTTTCGGGTATTCAGAATATCCGTCATTGATCCGTGGAGGGCATAATTCTTTCCAGGCAGCTGTTTCCGAGGAAAAGGTTGGCTGCCAGGTAACTCCTGTCAATGTTCTGGTGGCGCTTAACAGGGAAACAGTGGACCTGCATAAGGGCGAGCTTTCAAGGGAAGCTGCTGTTATTTTTGATCCAGACAAGACCTCGGTTGATAAAATGCCTGGGTTCAAGCTGGTGCCTGTTCCTTTTGCGCGCATAGCAACCGAAACCGCAGGGCTTGAGCTGATGTCGAACAACGTCGCCCTCGGAGCTTCAGTTGCTGTTCTTGATTATGATATAGGGCTTCTCCTCGATGTGATACGCGACCAGTTTAAGGGAAAAGGGGAAGATGTCATAAGGAAAAACACGGAATCGGCGAATGCTGGCTATGAGTACGTCAAAAAGAATTTTCCGGGTAAATTCAAATACAAGATACAGAGGGCTAAATCGCCTGCAAAAATCCTTATGACCGGGAATGAGGCTATCGGGGCAGGGGCGATTGCAGCAGGCTGCAAGTTCTATTCAGGATATCCCATGACTCCCACATCAGGCCTTCTCCATTTCATGGCTTCTCAGGAGAGGAAATACGGTCTTATTGTCAAGCACGCAGAGGACGAGATATCTGCAATAAACATGGCTATAGGCGCGGCACATACAGGGGCAAGGTCTATGACTGCAACCTCCGGGGGCGGTTTTTGCCTTATGGTTGAGGGCTTGGGACTTGCAGGCATGACCGAAACTCCGCTGGTTATTGCAATGGGCCAGAGGGCAGGCCCTTCCACAGGCCTTCCAACATGGACTGAGCAGTCTGATCTTAAATTTGTCCTTAATGCATCTCATGGGGAATTTCCCCGGATAGTGTTGGCGCCTGGTGATGTTGAGGAGCTTTTCTATTCAACGGTTAAGGCATTCAATCTTGCAGAGAAATACCAGACCCCTGTGATAATCATGTACGATAAGCACATTGCAGAAAGCCATTGCACTGTTGACAGCATTGAATCGGTTGAAATAGAGGAAGGCCTTAAGGTTGGTGAAAACACGCCTGGCTATAAGAGGTATCAGTTTACCAAGACAGGTGTTTCGCCAAGGGCTTTTCCCGGTCAGAAGGGGAACTTTTTCATAGCGAATAGCGATGAGCATGACGAGAAAGGCCATTCGACTGAAAGTGCTGAATTAAGAAAGGCCATGGTTGAAAAAAGGATGAGGAAGCTTGAGCACGCAGAGATTGACTCATGCAGGCTTCACGGCCCAAAAAAAGCCCCAATAACCCTGATAGGGTGGGGTTCGACAAAAGGAGCCATTAAGCAGGCAATGGAAAGGCTGGCATCAAAAGGTGTTAAGGCAAACTTCCTGCAGATGACGTGCATAAGCCCTTTCCCGGAAAAGATGGTTTCCGCAATATTAAAAGGAAAGAGACCAAAGCTGATTGTGGAAAATAATTATTCAGGGCAGCTTGCTTTTGTGATCTGTGAGCATACAGGAATTCAGGTTTCCCACAAGCTGCTCAAGTTTGACGGAAGGCCTTTCTATCCGGAAGAGATAGAACTGGAGGCAAAAAAGGTGGCCAGAAAATGAAGAATTTGGATACCGGGATATTCCCGACTTGGTGCCCGGGATGTGGCGATTTCGCGATATTCTCCTCCATAAAGAATGCGATCGGGATGATGGATTACCCTGCTGAGAGCTATTTTTTCACCTATGGAATCGGGTGCCATGGCCATATGTGCAATTTTCTTGACGTTTACGGGTTTGAAACCCTGCACGGAAGGCCGCTTCCCGTTGCAGAGGGAGCCAAGCTTGCGAACAGGGACCTTAATGTGATTGCTGTTTCTGGCGATGGGGACTCATATGGGGAAGGCATAAGCCACTTCATGCACATAATGAGGAGGAATATAGACCTTACACTAATAGTTCACAACAACAGGGTTTATGGGCTTACAACAGGCCAGGTAACCCCTACTTCCCAGAAAGGCTTCAGGTCAAAGTCCACTCCTGATGGAACCATTGAGCAGCCGATGAATCCGATTTCAACCGCAATTTTGGGAGGGGCAACATTTGTAGCAAGGGGATTTGCAGGTGATCCCGCGCATCTTTCTAGCCTGATCGTGGAAGGGGTTAAGCATAAGGGATTTGCTCTTATAGATGTTTTCCAGCCATGCGTGACATTCAACCACATTAACACTTACCAATGGTACAGGGAAAAGGTATATAAGCTGGAGGGCAACAATACGTCAGACAGGATGGAGGCATTGCGGATTTCAATGGAGCAGGACAAGCTTCCAATAGGCATTTTTTTCAGGGAGGAAGCCAAGACATATGAGGAACAGGTTGCAACTCAAGTTTCGTTATCAAGTGAACCTGTCAAGACAGACATTAAGGATTTGATTGAGTCATTCAGATAGAAAATTTTTTGATAAAAACCATATTCTCCAGCTTATGAATGCAGCAAGGAACTTATCGTTATTCGCATCAAAGGTTGCGGTTGCATCCACGATCCATGAGCCTAAAGGCTCTTTGATGCAGGCTTTCACTGAGCGCGCAATACCCTTGGTAAAGGAGGTAGGATTGGAGTGGTATGTTTCCGCAACAGAGTCAACAGACAAGTCTCTATACAGCATGTTGAGAAGCGAATTGACAGCGTGTTTGCAGACTGAATTTTTCCCTTCCAACACTCCTCTGATTGAGGAGAATCACTATTCCGCCCTGCTTCTTGCCCTTAACTGCACTACAAAACAGTACATTATGTATATTGATTCGGACAGGCTTTCAATGGCCCTTTCTTATTACCCCGAGGAAACTGCTAGAACGCTACTCAGGGGTCTTGAATTATTAGAACATCTCCAAGCTCCTATCCTTGTCATGAACAGGTCTGCGGATGCAACCAATACTCATCATCTTCCCCTAGTGTTAACAGAAGGGATAATAAGCTATTTCTACACTAAAGCTATCACTGGAGGCCGAACAAGGGTTGACGCATTGAGCACTGCTTACATTGTAAATTCCATGGTGATTAGGAATTTGCTTGAAGGTTATTGTGGAGGCTTCCTGGCTGGGACAAGGTGTGATTTCCCACAAGGTAAACTGCTTATAATGTCAATGGAATATGGCAATCCTGCCTTCATTTGCGCTAACAATATGCTTAGGTATGAGGAACCTGAGCAGTTCAGGGGATTGGGCCTTTTGGTTCCCAATGTTCATGAATGGACTTCAGCTGCCTATGAGGAGCTAACTTATCTGTCCTCCGCCATTAAAGCAGACCTTTTCCAGAGAAGGGAAGAATGGCAGCTAAGGTATAGGACAGCATATCAATGGCTTGACGTTCTTAAAAGACTGCATGGCACGCCTGACCATGATCTTGACAGGCTCATGAAGGAGCTTTCGCGATTAAGCAGGTCAAGCAACGTTCAAATACAGCAGGCCCGCGCATGCGAGCTGTTTGAAAGATACAATCCCTCGTTTATGGGCAACTATGAGACTTGCCTGGGCTCTTCAGGAATCAGGATCCATAGCAGTAAATAAATTATAATGCCTGTTCCCAGGCTTAGAATGGTGAAAACGGCAAATATTACTCTCACCACAGTAGGGTCTACATCAAGATAGCGCCCCAATCCCCCGCAAACGCCAGCTATCATCCGGTTCTTTTTTGATCTTAAAAGCTGCTTCATAAAGCAATTAAAGTACTTTTATTTTATTAATTTATTCACTTGTTAAAAGCTCGCTTCCGGAAGATTTATAAATGAATAGATCTTCTTCTTATACAAATAGATTAGTCTTGAAGCCTAATTCTATGGAAAAATGGGATTTAACCAGTTAATGCTTGAAGAGGACCTAATCAGGTCAGCCAATGAGATGGGCTTAAACGAGCCCACTTATATTCAAAAGAAGGCAATACCTGAAATCAAGAAAGGTCAGGACGTTATAGGACAAAGTGAAACCGGCTCTGGAAAAACAGCTGCTTTCGCGCTTCCTTTGATAGAGAAAACAGTCAAGGGTGAAGGTATTCAGGTGCTTGTGCTAACTCCTACAAGGGAACTCGCTGAGCAGGTTGCTGACCAATTCTTCAGGTTCTCAAAATACAGGAAGATCAAAGTCCTGGCAGTGTATGGAGGGGTTTCTATAGACCCGCAGATAAGGTTCCTGAAGAATGCAGAGATAGTGGTTGCAACGCCTGGAAGGCTTCTTGATCATATTCAAAGGAACACTATTCTTCTTTCCAAGATAAGGTTTCTGGTGCTTGACGAGGCAGACAAGATGTTCGAGATGGGATTCATTGATGACGTGAAAAGGATAATAAGCAGGTTGCCTGTTGAGAGGCAGACACTGCTGTTTTCTGCAACAATAAACCAGGAGATCAGGGACTTGAGCAGAAACTACATGAAGCAGCCTACGATGGTAAAGGGAGAGCTTCATGTCGATAAAATGTTTTTGGAGCAAAAATATTACGATGTGAACCCAAGGGATAAGTTCTCGCTGCTTCTTCACTTGGTTAATCAGGAAAGGCCAAAGCTCGCAATGGTATTCTGCGCGACAAGGCACAAGGCCGATGCGGTTGCACGGAACCTGCAGAAGAACAGGATAGATGCTGTTGCGATACATGGAGGGCATACACAGAACAGGAGAAGCAGTGTTATCAGGGATTTTCATACGGGGAAGATACACATACTGGTTGCAACAGATGTTGCTGCCAGGGGGCTTGACATAAAGAATGTCAGCCACATATTCAACTACGATCTCCCTAAGACCAGCCAGGAATACACCCACAGGATCGGAAGGACTGCGAGGGCCGGGAAGAAGGGTATTGCTATATCCCTTTTATCAGACATTGATCATGACAACTTCCGGAGGATCCTTGAGGACAGGACGCTAAAGATAGCAAATGAAGGAACGCCCCAATTTCAAAAGGTTCCTTTCCTGATAAAGACCAGAAATGAGTTTAGGAAGCCTCCTTTCAGGAGGAGATTTTGAAGGGTATTAATTTTATCTTCTTGCAGTATCAGTAAGATCCGGAATATAAACGTGGAAAGGCAGCTGTGAGGCAGGTACGTAAACCGTTCCTATGCATACACCGGGCCTATCAATGTGCTGTGGGCAGTTATCCCTTTCCCAAATTGAAGTGCCGAATACCGATTTCCCCGTAACATCCCGGTAAAAGTCCCAATAAAAAAAGGCACCCTGGAATGGCGCAATAGCCTCGATATGAAGTCTTCTGCCAATTGCAGGATTCGCAACAATCTCGCCAATCTTCTGGCCTATCTGGACTGTTTGTCCTGATGTTACAGTTATCTTGCCCATCCTTGCATAACCAACCACAACTCCATCTGCAGTCCCAGGATTTATCTGGAGGTAATCAGTCCTGGTTGGATCAATAGCGACTATTCCATTTTGTATAGCAAGGATATCCACGATTGTTCCTGCCTTCATTAGCGGCAAATAATCTATCCCGAAATGGTTGTCAAGCAGGTCTATAACCTGTCCATTCTGATCAACCTGGCCTGGTGTTCCATCATACTTTCTCTGTATATCATTCCTCGGATCTTCATCAAAATAGCTTGTTACCCTGAATGCAATATTGCTCCTAAATGGCAGCTTTGCAAATCCCGCAGCCATTTGACCGGAAACCGGTGCAGCTGAAGTTGAATGTGCACCGCCCTGATTCTCGGCCTGAGGGGGAGATTTTGCCTTCACCAATTCCTGGCCGGGTACCGGAGATGCATGGGCGTAATTGGCCACATACAATAAAGCGGCGGCAATCCCAAAAGTTGCGATTCCTCTTGCATTGTTAACAAAATCGTCCAAAATCATGACTTGCTTTATTCGTCTAGCTGTTTAAATGCCTTTTTTTTAAAATTATATAAGCCTATTAATGTTGGAGCCTTATCCTGCTCATGTCAACCCTCATTGTTTTGATGTGCTCAGCTCCATGGCTTTCAAGCACGCTTATTGCTTCTTCCTCGTCGCCATCCATGATCGGGGCTGCCAGCAGTATTCCTCCGCTCCTGACAGATTCCTCATAAAGCTGGGCATCATTCCTTGACATCCCTATTCCGACAAGCGCTCCTGCTACTCCTCCTGTTGCCGCCCCTGCTGCTGCGCTCGCCAAAGCACCGGTTAGTCCTGCCGCCGCTGCTATGGGCCCTCCAATCAGAAATCCTCCTGCTCCTGCCAGAAGACCGATTACTCCACCGATTACTGCTCCTGTTGTGCCGCTTGTCGCAGCAGTTCTGGTGTCATCTACCCGGCCTCCATCCCCCTTCATGGCTATCGAAATGTCATCCACATTAAACCCCTTGTCCCTTAGCTCAGAGATTGCGTCCTCCGCATCGTATTTGTTTGAGAACACTCCAAGCACCATTTCCCTTCATTCATTTTTTTCTGCCATTTTCCATCACCATGATCAAAAATAGCTTAACGGTTTAAATAACCTAGGCGACACATTTTGCTTAAAATGTCAGAATTTTCCACTGGTTGCAAGCTTTATTGACACTTATAAAAGATCGAGAGCCCGGGTTTTTTTGGGCCTCAGATCAGTAGTCAGACGCAGCAAGCTGCGAGGTATGCCCATCCGAGCAATCAACTTCGATAAAATTTCTTTTTTTAAATTTTATAAAGGCATATTATAAAAAGCACCGAAGCATACTTTTTGCATGAAAAACGTGCAGATCGGCGAGGACATATTGCAGAATTCTCTTGAATGCTTCAGGTCATGCGAGGAAACCATTGCATATTGCCTTTCAAAAGGCGGAAGGCATGTAAAGGAAGATCATATCAAGAGGCTTCAGGACTGTGCTGATCTGTGCCTTTCAACATCTTCCTTTATAGCAAGGGATTCTGAATTAGCCGAGCAAATTGCGAGCCTGTGTGCCCAGGCATGTGATTCATGCGCAGAAAGCTGTGATGCATTGAAAGACGCAAGGATGCAGGATTGCGCTGAAACATGCAGAAGGTGCTCGGAGAGTTGCAAGGAACTGATAGGGCTTGCCATCTAAAAGGAAAAAATGAGCTATACAAACGATGATTTGCAGATTGATTACCTAAGTGCAAATATGGATAGCCCTATTGCAGCAATCCAGGCCAGGAGGCTGGCTGCTTATCCTGAAAATATAGCAGAGCTTTACAAGGAAGGGAGGTTTAACGAGGTTAATTTTCCCGGTTTTAACCCAATGAAAGATAGCCTTGAAGCAATACTTGCTGGGATGTTCGGAAGGGTTGAGCAGGAGACTGAGTCTAAAGCCCGCCGATGAATTCGGTATATGGTGTATTTAGCATATAGGGGTAACTTTTACTAATACAATGAACTTATACACTGTTTATTCAGTTGATTCTTTGGCTGGAGGTGGAAAATGAGACTTGGCAATGTTGTCGGGAATAAACTTGGCTTTATTTTGCTGCTTTTGGCGGCTTTGGTCATTATGCCGTTTGCATACGCTCACCTTTCAAACTCGTTTGTAAGCGGCCAGGAAATCGACAAGTCCCAGTTAAGGGCTGTTACGGTGGATGATCAGACACAGGTCGAAATCAAAAGAAAGCTTCAATTTATGTCGGAAGCTGACACGCCCAATGAATTGGCTGAAGAGATAATATCAAGGCTTGAAATGGATGAATCCGAGATTGATGAAGTTCTTGACGTCATGAACGTGTCAAACAAGACATTGCTGCCTGACAAATTCAGGCTGAACGTCAGGATAGACGACAGCATGGTAAAAGTCAGGCTTGAAAGAAGGATTACGCTAGACACAACTTCAAGGGATGATATCATAGAATCGATAAAGGCTGAGCTTGGGATGATTGATCAGGAAGTCAGGGATGCAGTTGGAAACGCTCTGGAAGATGAGGCTTTGCTCGATGAGGAAAGATTCGAGAAGAGGATAAGGATAAGGAACGGTGAGTTCAGGCTGGAAGTAAGGGATGAGAGGGACAATGATGAATTCAGGTTCGAGCTAAGGGAAGAGCGAAGAAAAGAGCAGCATGGGGGGAGCGGCAGGCATTAGTCATTTTGCCTTCAAATAATGCCTGGTTAAGCTGTAACCCTGTTTTTCCAGCATCCCGATGACCCGGTTTGCATGGTAGGGCTGGAAGCCTACTCCAATCAGGCAGTGTTGCAGCGAATCTGGAAGCTCGCCTGTTTGTCTTAGTGTTTCCAGGGAAATGAAATGCTCGCCTTCAGGATCGTAACAGAAAGGCCTGACCATCGGTTCTGATTGGGAAGCAACAATAATTTCATGGAGGCTTGCTGCATGGGATGACACCGGACAGCCATCAACCACGTAGACAGCAACAAACTCCTGATGAGCTACCTTAGGGTGGACAAGCAGGCCTGCCAGGTTTCTCATGTAGAACAGGTCCGCTTTTTTTTGCACATTATTCATTTTGAGCAGAGTTCTTGTTCCTTTTATAATTTTTATTCTTGATTGGAAAAGAATATAAGCTGTCAACCGGTTCAATAAATATGCATATTCCAAAAAGCTATGGGAAGTCGAGAAAGGACGAATGCCCTTTTTGCGGCAGGCAGGCAACAACAACAAACATTCAATCCATACCTGTATGCCCCCATCATAGGAAAAACACCCTGGACAATATGAAATGCGCATGTGGGAGTTATTTGGATGTAAGAAAAGGAAAGTATGGCCCGTTCTTCGCATGCATTTCCTGCGGTGCGATCAGCATTTCCAAGGCTTTGGAGATTAATCAGGCTGCTGAAAGGGAAAACCCCAAGCGAGAATACAAGAAGAATTCAAAGGGCGAGATAGAAATAAGGTCTGATGACCCCGATTTCTTTTGATTCGATGAAATGAACTTCTTTTTACCTCAAAAACTTTATATATACTCTTTCACGGAAAAAAGTACATGAGGAAAAAGATTATTGTGGAGAACATAATCAAGAACCTTATCCTGATTTTAATTCTTGTTTTTTCTTACAGGCCCATTGAAGTTGCTGTCATGAAGGTTTCTCCCGTAAATCTCGACAGCGTAATAATTTTTAGCAGCATGGCACTTGTTGCAGCCCTTTTTGGGAACTTTACATTCACCTATGAATTTTCGAATGTGAAGAGCAGGTATGAGAGGATGCTTGCGCACGTTACAACATTCCTTTTAATGCTGGCCGTAGGTATATTGCTGGAGATGTCAACAATCTATATTTCGATAAAGGCCCCGTCGCTCTTCAATGTTTCCGCTTTGGTTTTGATCATAATCTATGCGGCAACTGCATTGTATGACTTCTGGGACCTTTTCAGGTCAAAGCAGATAAGGAATTGAACTACTGAATTCGGGTGCTGCCATCAACATCATAGATCGGAATTTTCAGGTCAGCACGAACAACCTCGATTTTTGCTGAAATAACTGCTGGTTTATCGGAGACAAATTGCCATGAACCATCCGGGCTGTTTCTGAATGCGTGCCTGTCCATTACAACATAAACAAAACCGGTTTCTCCTATCGTATCTGGCAGCAGTCCATGGATTTTTATTTCCAGGGGATGTGCTTCGTTTATGAAGTAAGGGTATTCCAATACTGCGCTCTTGTTGGATATTATCGCTTTCATCAATGAGATTAGGTAATTATCTGCACAAAACAATCGCGGTTCTGCCTTTAATATTGAATCCTTTATGTCTACACGTGAACCGTGAAAAAGTGCGCCTTGGTCTGAATAATATTTTAGAAGTTCATCAATTGAAAATTTTCCCTCGTAATCCTCATAGGTTATAAACTTACTTTTCAGCAAATCGTCCATGTTGTTGAGCACCTATTAAATTGAATATTCCATGAAAATCAAGCCATGGAGCACGCTAACCGATTTATCTTTTATTTTTTTCGAAAAAAATATATAAGAGACCGTATCGAAGCAGTTAGCATGAGGAAAAATTGGATGATCGCCATAACCGCTGCAACGATCGGATTCCTTCTTGCAGCATGCATATTTCTTTCTTTGTGGCTTGTTCTATCCTGGCAAACACCCTCAAAATGCGCAAATCAGATGCCAGTTATCAAACCCGAGCCAAGAGACAAAAGCTCATGCGTAAACGGGGTTGTCTTCCCTCCTAAAGGAGCCACCATCGATACGAGAAAGCCTGTTTTCAACCTGATAGGCAAAGATGGGTATGATGATTACAGGCTTCAGGTTGATTCTGGGCCTTCTTTTCCAAATCCGATGACAGCATCAAAGCTCCCTGACGGAACCTTCACGCTGCCAATGCCTTTGGAGGACGGTCTGTATTTCTGGAGGATCGCGTGCCATTCAGATGAAGGAGCCTGGCTCCAGTGGGAGCCAACTTGGAACTTTTCTGTTGTCGGAAATTGATAAATAAAGGTTTTAAAAAACCGCCGAAGAATGAACAACAAAGCTTATATACCAGTAGTATATAATTATATACCGCAGGTATATAATATGCTGAATTTGACAAAAAACGAATCTAGGACCATTAGCTTTCTAATAAGGCATTTTAACGAAAAAAATAGTATCAATGGCCTATCTAAAAAGTTGAATCTGAGTCCCAGAGGAGCAGAAAAAATACTCAAGAAACTCGAGGATTCGAGTATTGCTAAGCTGGAAAAATTAAATCATTCTGCTTTTTACACCTTTAATTTTGATGATGAATCCGCCATTAAAATAGGAGAATTTGTTTTGCTCCAAAATGATCTCAATTCTTACGCTAAAGTTCAAGCTGATGATTTACAGAAGCTTAAGCCTTATACTTTATCGTGCATGCTTTTTGGTTCGGTATTAACAAAAGGAAAGGAAGCCAATGATATAGATGCCATACTTATCTTAGATAAGTCTCAATTAGAACCTGTATCAAAAGTATTGAATGATATTAAGAAGTTAAAGCCTAAAAAAATCCAGGAACTTCTATTTACAAAAGAAGATTTTGAAAAAAACCTGAGAGAAAAAAATCAAGCAATCGTAGACGCTTTAAATAATGGCAAAATTTTATGGGGAAGCAGTGCATTTTTGGAGGCAATTAGAAATGTCGCAACTAGACCGCTGGGTTGACTGGTGCTTAGATAAGTCTAAAGAAGGAGGACGAAAACATAGAGGACTTAAAAAAATAGACCCTGATCCTAAACTGTCCAAAGAATTTGTAGAAAAAGCTGAGCATAACTTTGCTGCTATGAATTACATGATTGAAGGCAATTTTAAAGATTGGGCTGTTATAGCCTCCTTTTACTCAAGATATCATTGTCTGCTGGCAATTTTAGCTAAATTCGGGTATGAAAGCAGAAATCAAATCTGCACTTTCAAAGTAATAGAATTTCTTATAGAATCAGGTAATTTAAAGGTAGACCCGCTAATTGTTAAGAAGATTGCTGCTTTGGAAGGAGAATCTGAAGATTTAATTTCTCTAAGAGAAGAATACCAATACGGGACTAAAACTTCTATCGCTGATAATAAGCTGAAAGAATTGGTTTCTGAAACTGCTGAGTTTATAGAACAGATAAAAATTGCCCTCAGCGATCACGTCGAAACTGAAACAGCAGTAGGCTGAATAAGATGAAGACTGACATTAAAAAACTGGTGATTGAAGAATTTTCAGGCCAAAACGCTCAACTTCGCTATATTAAAAAAGCAAAAGAGGGGCTGTGGATTTCTGAAAATCACTTCATCAAAAAATATTTTACAAAGAAAAATGCCAAAATCTTGGATATTGGTTGTGGAACTGGAAGGACCACAATCCCCCTTTTCAAAAGGGGCTTCAAAATAATTGGCATAGACCTTGTTCCCGCAATGATTGAAAATGCAAGGAAAATTGCTAAAGAAATGAATCTGAAAATTGATTATGGGGTTGGCGATGCTACTAATCTTGAATTTGATGATGCTTCTTTTGATTACGCCCTTTTTTCAAATCAGGGTTGGACTCAAATCCCGGGCAGTGAAAATAGATTAAAAGCACTTAAAGAAACGTATAGAATATTGAAAAAAGACGGAATTTTCATCTTTACTTCACATCCAAGAGTGTTCAATAAGCATTCTTTTTTCTGGATTAAACAGTGGATAAAATTTTACATTTTAAAACCTATTGGATTCAATATTCAGGAACAAGATTTTGGGGATAGATTTTTTGATAGGGAAACGAGTGATATATTAAGGACTTATAAAAATCAGCAATATATCCACATTCCAACAATACTAGAAGTTGAGCGGGAGATTAAGAAAACAGGGTTTAAAATTCTTGAAGTTAATGGTAAGCTCCAAATTTCCAAAAAAGATGTTAGAACACACCCGCCAGTTTTTTATGTATGCCAGAAATGACTCTCCCAAAATTTAATTTTTTTTGCTTCTTCCAGTCGGGACCAATAACAACAATTTAACCACAATTGTTTACATTGAACATATGTTTAAAAACATTAGCAGCGTTAGGCATTGTTCAAAGTTTCATTTTGAGCACCTCATTAACATATTGTGGGTGAAGCATTTGGCGTAGAAGTGTCTGGCTTGCTGCCAGACGGTGCGGCC
>JACPBS010000006.1 GCA_016180195.1 Candidatus Woesearchaeota archaeon | reverse complement strand
TGGCCGCACCGTCTGGCAGCAAGCCAGACACTTCTACGCCAAATGCTTCACCCACAATATGTTAATGAGGTGCTCAAAATGAAACTTTGAACAATGCCCTAAAAAGAAAAAAATTATAAAGAAGCATTGCTATTTTTGAGTAGTTCTATTTTTCGGGGGAAAAATGAGTGCGGAAAAGAATTTTATAGGCACAGGGGTGAAGGAGCAAAGAGCTTCCAATCCCGCAGATGAGGAAATTGCAAGATATCTTTCTGAGCATCACGCAAGCATCAAGGTTTTCGGGTGCGGGGGCGGCGGCAACAATACAGTCACAAGGATAAGCGAGATTGGCGTTGAAGGTGCTGAAACAATCGCGATCAATACAGACGCTCAGGATCTTCTTTATACTACATCTGACAGGAAAATCCTCATAGGCAAGAATACCACTCAGGGGCTTGGTGCGGGCGCTGATCCGAAGCTCGGCGAGGAAGCTGCCCGTGAGGAGGAAAACGAGATTAAGCAATGCATGGGAAATGCAGATATGGTGTTCGTGACCTGTGGGCTTGGCGGCGGCACGGGAACCGGGAGCGCTCCTGTTGTCGCTGAGCTGGCAAAAAAGACAGGCGCCCTTGTTGTAGGAATAGTAACTCTTCCTTTTTCAATGGAAGGGAACAGGAGATATGAAAATGCAATGATAGGCCTTGAAAAGCTTGAGAGCCTGGTGGATACCTTAATCGTGATCCCAAACGACAAGCTGCTTGAGCTTGCTCCTGATCTTCCGCTCCAGACAGCTTTCAAGGTTGCTGACGAGATCCTTACAAATGCTGTCAAGGGCATAACCGAGCTGGTTACAAAAGCGGGGCTGATAAATCTTGATTTTGCGGACATAAGGGCAGTCATGACCGGCGGGGGTGTTGCGCTGATCGGGGTTGGGGAGAGTGACACTGACAACAGGGCAACAGAGGCTGTTGAGAAGGCAATGTCCAATCCGCTTCTTGACGTTGACGTAAATGGGGCAACCGGTGCGCTGATCAATGTTGCGGGAGGCCCTGACATGACCCTTGAGGAGGCAAGAAGGGTTGTTGAGGTTGTTTCTGACAAGCTGGATGAGGATGCGAAGGTAATCTGGGGTGCACAGATCTCTGATGACCTGGCAAAAACCATAAGGTGCCTGCTCATCATAACAGGAGTCAAATCATCCCAGATTTCAGGGAAAGTTGCTCAAAAGAAATCTTCCGCAAGAAATGAATTCGGCATTGATTTCATCAATTAGGAGGGGAAAAAAATGAGTCTTAACTCAAGGATAAACGATGCGATTATGTCAGTGGAAAAAGCAAAGAGTAGTACAAGATCTTATGCCACTGGAGATTATTCCTTTACGCGTGTCGAGACACCAACGAGAGAGCTATCCCTTCCTGCTGAGGAATTGAGAAAAAGCTTCCTGGAGGTATTGACAAACACTACGTTGTGGAATTTTTGCTGCATGTATGGCGATGTTCAATTGGTTCCGTTATACAGGGATGAAGAAGGGAGTTTAGCTTATCTGACGCTTGGCGTTAGGGAAGAATCCCTGGAAAGGCTTGCATTTTTTGTCGGGGTCCCTACACCAGGTAAAGGGGTTAAAGTTGTCACTGGTCAAATGATAGAAAACGGGGAGTATAACGCAGCTTTTGAACGGCTTGTTACGCCAAGAGGCATAATTGACCCGAAGCTTAAAGGAGATGAAAGGCTTTATTGCCGGGATTTAACACCCCTATTATTTGAAGAAGCATTAATAGCAGGTATTAACGCTTATGTTGACCGGGTGTAAGTTGCAAACCGCAAGATTTAAAAAAACACCATTTTCTCTCTGCTCATGGAGTTTCTTTTAAGGATTAAGGAATTTATACTTGAGAGCAGGAGAGTTCTCAGGATAACAAGGAAGCCTGATAATGAAGAGCTCCGCACGATCGTTAAGGTATCAGGGATAGGGATACTGATCATTGGCCTGGTTGGTTTCCTTATGCAGATGGTAATCCAGTTATCAATTACGTGGGTTAAGTAAATGGACAAGGAAAAGCTAGCAGAGGAATTTGAAAACGCAAATACCAGTGAAAGCGATGTGGTTGAGCAGAAGGCAGAGCCTGAGTTGTCGAATGTAAACACCGGTTCGTCAATGATATTCGCGCTGAGGACAACTGCCAATAGGGAAGACCAGGTGATGGAATTCATAACATCCAACTCAAAGAAGAAAAAGCTCAGCGTCTATTCAATAATCCGCCCTCATGGGATGAGGGGCTATATATTCATAGAGGCGAAAACAAGGGAGGATGCTGAGGCAAGCGCTTTCAAGATACCTTATGCCAGAGGTGTTCTTCCTAAGGAGATCAACTATTCGGAGATCGAGCACATGCTCGAGCCGGCAAAGAAGGTTGAGGTAAACATAAAGAAGGGTGACATTGTGGAAATCATTGCCGGGCCTTTCAAGAGGGAGCAGGCAAAGATTGCCAGGATAGACAAGGTGAAGGAAGAGGTTGTTGTTGAGCTGCTTGAGGCAGCGGTGCCTATTCCGATCACCTTGAAGATGGATGCTGTCAAGGTTATCAGGCGAGAAGCAGAGGAAGGCTCTGAGGAGCAGGAAGAGTAAATAGCTTTTTTTGAGCACCAAAAGCTATATAAATGCAAGGCAGACTCCAAATTCAAGTTTCTTGGATTATAAAATGGCAAAGCAAACAGTTGCAGCATTGGTTGAAGGGGGAAAGGCAACAGCCGGGCCTCCGCTGGGGCCTGCATTGGGCCCTGCTGGCGTGAACATCGGCCAGGTTATTGCGGAGATAAATAGGAAAACAGCTTCTTTCAAAGGCATGCAGGTGCCTATTAAGGTCATCGTTGAATCCTCAGACAAGTCATTTGAGGTTACTGTTGGAACGCCTCCTGCAAGTGCCTTGATAGTGAAGGAGGCAAACATCGAAAAAGGGTCAGGTAACCCTTTGCTTGACAAGGTCGCTGATCTCAAGATTGAGCAGATTATCAAGATCGCCAAGATGAAGGAGGATTCTCTTCTTGGCAGTTCCCTAAGGGAAAAGGTAAAGCAGATAGTTGGAACATGCAATTCCATGGGCATACTAGTAGAGGGTAAGCAGGCTTCTGAAACTATAAAGGACATTAATTCAGGGATTTTCGACCAGGAGATCAGGGAAGAGAAGACCGAGCTTTCTAAAGAGGAGCTGGAGCAGTTGGAAGAGGAGAAGAAAAGGCTTGCTGAGAGCGCTGCAAAAAGAAGGGATGAGCTTCTTGCAAAGGCCAAGGCAATTATTGAAAGCATGGCAGGCAAGGAGAGGGGTCTTATCAAGGGCAGGCTTGCAACAAGCGGAATTCCGGCAACCATTATTGATGAGCTTCTGCCTGCTGAAGGAGCTGCTGCAGGAGCAGCTGCTGCACCATCTGCGGGCGGTGCAAAAGCTGCGGCGCCAGGAAAGGCTTCGCCATCTGCAGGAGCCAAGACTGAAAAGGCAGAGAAGAAGTAATAAAAATCCGCCGCTCGGAAATCATCTCACATCAATGGCGGATCCCAATTTGAACAGAGTTCAAATGTCACAATCGCAAAACGATTTGGGAACACAAAGAATTGCATTCTTGTGCCCAATTGTTAAAACAATTTGGGTTTCGCCATAAAGGGAGGGGCTTTGAACCCAAAACGAAATTTATTTGTAATTCTTGGTCTGGTTAAAGAAATTTTATGTCGGTTCCGTGGCAAACAATTAGCCGATTTTTATTCTATCTTGTTAAGCTTGACAAGCCTTGTTGCATACCCTATTATCGCATTCCTTAGCTTCTTTGAGGAAACTTTCAGGTTTTGGGCGAGAAATAACTTGTTCTGTTCAAAATTAGGAGTTAGTTTCTGGGAAAACGCCTTAACAATGCTTTCAGCGGATTTTTTTATGAGCTGTGTCTTTATCCTTCCCATTCAGGAAAAGATTCGGGGCCATTTAAAAACATTGTGGTGGTCTCTTTTTTCTACATGATAACCTTTATATAAGTGATTTGCAATGCGTTTATCAATGATTAAGGAAAAGCGTTTTTTGCCTGTAGAATATCACGAGCCGATTGAGGAGGATCCGGAATTCTACATGGAAGAGGGGGAAAAGGAATCTCCTAAAAAGAAGACTCTTTATGTTGCTAGCTGATTTTTTCGGGCTCGTAGCTCAATGGTAGAGCGCACCATTCGCTGTGGTGAGGCTTCGGGTTCAAAATGGTTATCGGCAGGTAGTTTGTTGTTATCAGTAACGAACTGCAAACCAAAAGCCAATAGCCACTGAAAGTCCCGACGAGTCCATCGTTGGGCTAAAATCAAAAAGATTTTACGCCCGACTTTTTTGGTGCAGCTTTATGAAAGGCGCATCCCAATGAGTCCATTTGTCATGAATACTATTCAGTTTGTCGCGGTTTTTGCAGCTATCGTCGCAATTTCGAATTTTGTACTTCTCGCTTTAAGGGCAATCGATGTTTTTGTGTTTTGGCTTGTCACCATATTGCTCGCACTTATTGCTTACATAGTTATTCCAAGAATGAAGAGTTAAACTATTTTCCCCTTATCTCCTTAATTTTATGCCAGCCCTCGACTTTCAGCGAGGTATCCTCGTCCTGGTTTACCTCGAGGGAATTCAGGAATATATCCTTTGCAGGCCCTCTCGGAAGCGTCTGGTCCAGGGTTTTCTTTAGGGCGTTCAGGAAATTTTCCGCCCTCTTCGTTTCAGGGAAGTGTGCAGTCATCGCAACAGGATTTTCAACTATGAGCTCAAAGAAGCCCGAGTTTTTAAGCATGAAGCGCTCATACGACTTTTCCCCTATGACATCCATTCCTATGTAGCACATATCCTCGTTGAGGTTTTTTTCCAGCTTTTTGATGAATTTCTGAAGCTCCTCTTTGGCCCGTTCCTGCTCTGCAAAGCTTTCCTGGAGTGTTTTCGTCTTCTTGAGCGCAAAGGGCAGCTGCTCGTTCATGTCCAGTGCCGATATGAATGAGTGGGTTAGTTTCATTTTTACCTATATCTTGTTAAGGCATGGTTCATGTTTACTCCCTGGTGCTCGATGCCATCTACTTTATCGCAGGGCCTATTGGGTGATACTGTAAAAGCATGCTTTTTCAGATTTTCGGTCAGATCTCCAGGTATATTATTTCCATAAACTGCTATTGCCATGCTTTTTCTAAGCTTGGGAAGACACGCACTTGCGCGGGCTATATCTCTGAGTGCGTCTTCGATTGTAGGAACGTATCTAAGGCCTGTTACATAAGCAGGCAGAGATTGTGTCATGAGCAGGTTAGGGGTGGTTCCAAGCTCAGAATAGTGCTCTATAAGTGCTCCATGTCCAGGCATTTCTGATCTTGCATATATCACGTTCATTGTCCCGGAATATACACCTAGTTTAATCAGCCCGATGAGCTGCGACAGCACTGTTTCTTCTATCTTTCCCATTGTTGTTTTTTCGTCTAGCAGATTGCCAGTTATAGCTGAACTGTATAAGCTCATTACCTCATGCTTTATGCGTTCATAATTCTCTCTTCCTACCACTATATGATTATGCTCGGAAAGGCATGAAAGCGGTGAGAAGATTGATGTGGCAAGGTGGGGAATCGCTGCGGCTGCATCAAGCACTAGTCCTCGGGAGTGGTCTGCATAGAAGGATATCTGTCTTGGTGACAGAAGTGCGCTTCCCATAACTATAGGAATGGCAGCCGGGTCATTAAGCATGTCCTTTACGATTTTTGAATCGTCCCGACTAGAGGAGTCGGCATATAGGATGTTAACATACCCCGGAGGCATTCCGCTTTCCAGGAGATGCCTTGTTACTTCATGACCCAGGAATGGCTCCCTTGAGCTAAGCTTTATCACAGCAGGAATATCTGCCATTAATGTATGCGCTGCGAAGAAAAAGAATTCCCTCGGATCATTCGGGGTTATATTCACAAAAGCATGGTTATTGTAAGGGCTTTCTTCAAGCCCCCTTTTGCTTAATCCAACTGCCAACTGTATGCCTTCCTTTATCTTTTCTGAAATCCAAGCAATAGGCATGCCTGTGAACCTGCACATTGATTCCAGGGTTTGCCTTGAAGGGGAATAATTAACAAGGCTTCCAATTACCCTCGCCCTTTCAGAATAATCAATACGTTCCACCCTTCTAATTGCCCGTTTGACTCCCTCACGGTCTTCTTCTTTCAGTCGGGGAAGCAGCACTTCGATAGGCTGCCCATTTTCAGCAAACGGGGCACTAACTGTAAATGTTTCTAGTGCATACATTTCAGATCCAATTAAATGGGTTAATGATGTCATAATGCAAGAGCATCAAGTGCGCATGATCCCGCTATGTTTGTTGTCTGGTATCTGTGGACTCCGCTGAGCCCTGCTTGTGTTTTGGTTGCAAAGTCCCCTGTGAACAGGTTTATGTAAACAGAACCTGCCCTGGAGAGTGCAGTTAAAAAGACCAGTCCTTCTGTTCCCGGAGACAATGTCGATAGATTTGGAACGCAGTAACCGCTGTACCTTGCAACTAAGGCAACAGTCGGAAAGTGGGCTGATTTTAGGTCGTTAACGTCTCCCAGAATATTTTTTGTAGTTCCCCACGCCATTGCTTCAGTGGAACCTGCTGTTGTTGATACGCGGCTCATTAATGTTTCATAAGTCGGGTCATATGTCATCAATGTTTCGCAAGTCTTTTTGTCAACAGGGAATCCTGTGAGAAAAATTTCTTTTACGTTTCTGAATGAAGAGGGCCCCTCTTCATAGATTTTCATGAACGCCAGGTTACCGCCCTTTGCATTGCTTGAAAGGAACTCTGGAGGCGGCTGTACTGACTCAATAACCTCGATTCCGTATTCAGTTATGAAATCCCTAATTCCAGCCCTGACAACAGCAGAATAGTCCTCGAATTGCTGGCTGGTTAATTGCTCATTTACCTCCAGTTTAGACACGGCATTGCTGTATTTCGGTTTTTGCTTCAGCCAGTCCATCAGTTCCGCCCTTGAGTGGAATTCCATTCCCATGATTTGGGCTGCCTGTTTGAGCTGGAATCCTCCTTTGTGCGTGTCATTATAAAGACAGAGAATCCTTCCATTGTTTCCCTTATTGAGCCCATTTGAAGTCAGGCACCTTGCAAGGGCCAGTTCTTCTGCATGCATATCAATGTAAGTAAGAATTGTTGTGGTGGATTGTCCCTGCGTGCCCCCTGAACCATATCGAAAAATCTTTTGGCCGCCATGTTGAACGAGTATTGTAGCGTAATCAGGATTAGCCTTTTCCTGTCTTCTTATCAGTTCATCCAGATTCTCATGTACAAGCATGCCGGGATTTGAATTGACAACAGCCCTGAATCCTGTAACTGCTGTGCCTGGAATATCATCCTTTGCCATTACCGGGAGCCAATGCAGGTCTGAAAGCCGGTCTATATCATCAGGCCTTACGTATTCCCAGTCAGGATTATCTCTGAAGTAGGGAACGTGCTTCGCCCTTGCCACTACTTTGCTTAACATACCCCCCAGGATCAGATTCCTTGTTTCATGCTCCATTATTTCCCAATCAGCTGATCCAGCTACCCAAACCGGGAGGTCTATGGGATCGATCCTGTAGGACTTATCAATAGTTTTTAGATATTGTACAAGTTCAGGCTCTGATTTGCTAATTACCGTTAAGCTCATTTTGACAAAAGCTTCTCATAAATGTTGAATACATTAGTGCAGAGGTGGTGGAAGTGGCATGCCTCTGCAGGCTTTGAGCCTATCTCGCCAAAGCTGCAAAACCCGAACAGAGGGGTTTTTGAAAGCTTGTTTAGCTCTTTTATTTCCTGTAGCGAATGCTTCTTGTCAAGCACCCTTCTTCGTGATGAGCACGAGATGAGGAAGCTGACTTGCGGATTCATCTTCTTGTTAAGGTGATTTTGAAGATCCGAGAGCAGTTCATTATTCGCCTTAAGCAGCTGCTTGTTGTTCTCAAGGTTCATTATGTTGATTGGCGTGTTTTCCTTGAAAGGGGCTATGTAAGAGAGGCCTTCCTTGGCAGGAACCCCGCCAGCCCTCATCACTATGTTCCCATAGCCGTCAGGGAAACCCAGCGGGTATTTCTGGGTGTAGTAAAGGATCTTTGACATAAATTCTTTTCTGTCTACCCCAAGAGTGCTCGCATACCAGTCAATTATAGACTGCCCGCTGATCTTGGTTACAACAAATCCCTTTTCCTTCACTTCAGAAATGTACCCCATTGCTCCGTGAGGCTGCGCTCCGTGAGCAAGTGAACTTGCATAAAGCAGGTCTGTGCACGCGAAAATCACGATTAGGCCGTCCTTCATTATTTTTCCTGAATGAAGCGAAACAATCTCATAAGGCGTATTGCTGAACACGTTATCCATGTTCGAGCCAAGGCTTCCGCCGAATAGGGGGATATATTTCCCTATCTTTTCCCCTATGCCGTCGATGATCAGGTCCTCGTTGCCCATCTTTGTGGGCTCAAAACCCCTTGTCAGTGCAAAGACAAAGAATTGAGGTATCCTTATGATGTCAGTAAGGTTTCCCTTGCTGACCCTGGTGAATGCCATGTACGAATCTGTGTATTTGTCAAGCTTTATCCTCTGCACTGCCTGCTCTATTGCCTGCTTAGATAGCTTCTTCGGATCCTTCGAAATATTATCCACTGAAGCAACACCAAAACTGATGTAGTCTGAATACAGTGATGCAATCACTATGCCATCCGGATAGATATCTTTTCCATAAATGACCGCGTCAGTTGAGCCGCCTACGAATTCAGTGCCATCGAATACTTCGGAAAGGGCCCTGTTAATTTCCACAGGATTGTAGCTGTTGCCTGCGTAAAATGCCAGTGATATCTTCGGCTTTTTCTTGCCAAGCCCTTTAATAGCCTCTGTTGCAGCCTTTTTTGCTGCCTTGTATGAGTCCTTTTCCTTGGAGAAGCCAACCCCTGAGATAATCAGTCCTGAAGCCATTTTTCCACCTCATGTTTTGATTTATTCGAAAACATACTCGAAATTATTTGAAACCTTCTTTGATTGCTTGGTATTCATATCCTTTTCCAGCAGAAAGCTGAACATGCCTGCTACAACTGCAGATGTTAGCGGTATACCCACATTCGTCTCGGTTAGGGGCGAATTCCTGACTATCACGGTGCACTTCTTTGTCTTGTAGTCCAGCTTCACTATCTGCAATGTTCCGAGCCCGAAAGTTTCGAACAGGTGGTCAATATTCTTTATCATTCCCTCTTCGCTGCCTCCGAGCCTCTGCGCATAATTCTTCATATCGTTAATAACTGCCTTCTTGACTGAATCGTAAAGCTTCGGGTTGCCTTTTTCAAGCTCGGCAACTACATCACACGGGAGCATTATCTGCTTTTTGCCCAAGAGCTCGATTTTGCCTTCATTGATGTAAAATTGCCTTGCAAAAAGCAGTTTTTTTAAAAAAGAGGATATCATTCTTTAATAAATTTTCCGTTGAATTTAAATGCTTCGGCGAGATACCTTTATCCCAAGCTTTTCAATCTCAATCTGTATAGGCCCTCTTACGTGCTTGGTCCTTCTCATTTTCACCACCCGTATCGCCCTATCAGCATCTCCCCCTATTCCTGCATGATGAAGCATGATAACTCCATCGCAGATAAACTCCTCAACACCTGACTGTGAAGTAGACTGGCTTTCGGAATCGATAGATGAGCTGCCTGACTCGCAAATTAACAGTGAAGTGCAGTTGGACTTTTTAAGCAGCTCCTTG
The DNA here is from genome assembly GCA_016180195.1 of Candidatus Woesearchaeota archaeon. Taxonomy (GTDB): domain Archaea; phylum Nanobdellota; class Nanobdellia; order Woesearchaeales; family UBA10216; genus JACPBS01. The sequence continues at coordinate 118,947 of JACPBS010000006.1, read as the reverse complement.
AGCTCGTAAAGCACCTTCCTTTTTTCCAGGTCGTCCTCCATAGACATTGAAAGCGCGGTTACAGGATCTATAACCACCCTTTCGGGCTTGAAGCCTGATATTTGATCCGCTATAAATTTAATAAAGTCAGCTACTTCGTATATCGGCAGGTACGCTATCTTTAACTTGTTCTCCAAACCTTTTAAGTCAATACCTAGGGATTCAAGGTCTGATTTCAGCTCAGATTCGCTTTCCTCAATTGATATGTAGAGCCCTTTCTGCCCATAAATCCTGGACCCGTTTATAAGGTATTGAAGCGCAAAAATGGTTTTCCCTGTGCCTGGACCGCCGGAAAGAAGGTTTACAGAATTACGAACAAGCCCGCCTGATATTACGCTATCAAACCCCTGTATCCCGGTTGGCACCCTGTCACCGATCGAACCCTTTTTATCATCATTTTTTTTCGGCATTTTACCTCAGGAAATTGTCAAGCAGGTTATCCAGTGTTCTTTTCTCGTTCTCAATTTCCCTGTTATAAAGGTAGATTATCACCACAAGAACTAATATGCCTACCAGGTAGAGCATGTTTATCATTATTGGTGGCACGACGTCATACAGCTTCATAAGCATCGCAACAATAAATACGCCTACAAACATGAGAAATCCCTTGTTAAGTATCTGCACTGAGTTGTTTATCTCGAGCTTGGACTTTTCAACCAGAATATAGATGACCTCCTTTTCGACATCTGTTAGCTTCCTTTTTGGGATGGACTTAAAAGTGCGGGTAATGTCCTCTTTTGTAAGCATGCCTGAATTTGGCAGGTTCTCCTTATAAATTTTTTTGTTTTATTCTGCCTCTTCCAGCACTATTTGGGTTACTGTCCTTTGGATTCCCTTGATGTTTCTAAGCTTTTCGATGAGAAGCTCATCAAGGTCCTTGATCGTGTTTACCCTGACAAGAAGCATCAGGTCTATCTCTCCTGTAACCACATACACCTTTTCTATCTCAGGGAACCGTTTCAGCTGCCTTTTAAGCCCCTGAAGGCCTTCCTTGTTTTCAAGCTTGTCATAGTTTACAGATGTCATCACAAAAGCTAGCACCCCCTTGCCAAGCTTCTCAAAATCCGGGATAACAGTGAATTTCTTGATTACTTTGTTCTTTTTCAGGTTGTTAAGCCGGTTATGAACTGTCGTAACTGGCAGGTTCAGCTTTTTTGCCAATTCCCTCACTGTTGCCCTGCCGTCCTCTTTAAGGGCTTCTATCAGCCTAAGATCAGTTTCTGTATTCATTTCAAAACACTTGTTCCAAGTTATGGTTTATTTTTATATTTTTCGGTATTTTTTACAATAAATCAGGGATAAAAATGATAAATAAGCTCGGTTTTTTAATTTTGTGACCTATTTAACTCATTGTGCAACTGATTTTTTGGAGGCTCATCTGGGTACTCATGATGGGCATTTATACAGGCCTCTAAGACAAATCGTGATTGAGGAAAAAAAGCCCGGGTATGTTAGTGTAGCCAGCAAATTTACTGACGGAACCTTGGATCACCGCGTTTCTGTTATGGATTTGGACATATACCAGAAAGCAATCCGATCTCTTGAGCAGAGAAGCAAAAAACGCGGGGATGTTTACGTGGTTGGCAAAGAGGAGCCGGTTTCGGTACGGATCGAAGGCACCAACGGCATGATAGTAGCCGAGTTTGGCAAATATGATGCAGTTTCAACCAGTATCCAAGACACATACGGCATAATAGTAACCGAGTTTGGCGGCCGCCCCAGAGGCGGGTATTGTCAGTACACGCTAGGTTTTTTCTGCCCTTAACTTTTTTATTTCCAACCATATTTCCAGACTAATGTTTCATGGATTGGTAGAAAGGTTTCACGCAGCGATTAATTCAAAACTGAGCACGGTTGAAATAGCATACCCTGTGCAGTCTGCAGCCAATAACCTTAGGAAACTGGAATCTATTCTTCTAGAAAGGATACATTTCAAAGCGTTCCAGATGCAAGTTTCCTTATCTGAAAGAAGGTTATGAAGCAATTGTTTCAGTGCTTAATGACCCCTTATTGAGGGAGAGAAGCAGCTGGCTTAACCCTCAAAACATATGCGTTATAGGAATGCTTATGACAGGGCATCCAAGCTATTGAAACGGGCTCGGCGTTCAAATTGGGGATTGACACTTATTTTTTCACACCAGTTCATAGAAGATACAACGCCGAAAGACTACAATGACCGAATTAATATGGACAACATTGTCGCGCTCTTAGTATATTATTTAGTAGACTTTGACAGGATCGGCGGGAATACCCTGATAAAGCCATTGGATGAGTATCATAGGGATCATTCATATCAGTTTGAGGAGCCCAAGCAGCTTAGATAAACAACCCCGAAATAATCACTAAAAAGTAACACAAAATATATAAATTGTCTTGAAATCTCATTAAAAATGCTGGCGAAGGATCCATCAAAGATTGCTTTAGCAATCGCCCAATATGTTTACGTGAATGGTAAGCATGAAAAAAGAGAAGTTAACAGCGTCCCAGGCGACGTTTCCGATCTTCCGATTGACGAGTTATCTTGCTTGGTAAGTCTTTTTATTCCGGAGGGAAAAGGCGTCTCTCACTTGACATTCAGGGTCGATGGGGAAAATGGCTATAAATTGCGTGTAGGTGATAACGTAATAGACGGCGGACCTTTTGTTTTTGATGGGCAGTACATGTCAATTGGACCTGTTGGGGGACACTCTATTGTGTCCACTTTCCAAAAAGGTCCGGCGTCTTTAAGCTTAATTTCGCAAATGGGAATCCGCTATGGAATGGCCCTTGCAGCGGTTTATTGTGCGCTGAAGTTGGATGATTTCGTGCCTCCGGAAGGAATGGAATGAAGCTCGGAAGGGCTTTAGAGTTTAATAGCGCCGATAATTATTTCTCGATGGTTCTTAGCTACCGAAGTTTGAAGCGCGGAGAGGGATTCGAACCCCCGAATAATCGCTCTGCAGGCGATCCCCTTAGCCACTTGGGTACCCGCGCACACACATTCAAACACAACAGCAGTTCGTTGGACTAAAATCACCAGATTTTACGTCCAACCTTAAATAATTTCGATGCAACCTTATTAAAGGTTGCCACGGCGAACACCCCCACCTTAGCCACTTGGGTACCCGCGCACTTTTAATCAAAATTAAATCGATCTTTTTAAATTTATTCCAGAATAATATAATCAGGTTTTAGGAAACGGCCCACGTATTTCTGAACAAGTTCTTCAAAGGCTGTCGCTTCTTCGTCTGCCACATCATAACCTGACTCAAAACTGCGTGTTGGCCATTCTTGTGCGTTGTAGAGGGGGAATAAACCCATTGTGGCTCGGCTGATGTCACCTTGTATTATCGCTGAGTACTGTTGGGCGACCCCAACAATCGAGGTGTCACTTGCCACGGTAATCATTTCTGCATTTCTTGCAGCAATAACCAGGTATCTGTCATTAATTTTTTGCAGGCTGAATATGGTATGCATGAATTCCCTCCTCAAGCTTTCTTATGAGCTGTCCCGATCCTGACCTGTATGCCTGTATGCCTGTCATGAATTCAGCTTGATATGCAAGGCTTGTTTCCTGTGGTTTAAATGCGGAAATTAAGCCGTCAGGGTCTTCTGCCGTTGCAAGGGCATGTACGAGTTGATATGATGATTCTGCGAGGTCTGAAAGCCTTATTCTAGAAAGATCTGATATGTCGGCCACGGTTTTTGAGAGTACAGGGTATTCTTCTCTCCTGAAATACTTTCCTGAAAGATGCTGCTGTGCACTTACCTTTTCCACTACCGTTTCATTAAATTTTGGGAAACCGACATCATGCATTAGCCTTGCAAAGGTTTCCTCGCTTGTGCCACAATATTCAAGGAGCCCCTTGTAAAACATGTATTGGATCCCGTGCCATTCCTCTGCAAATCCTTTTATCCAACCAGGATAGGAGTCAATAGGGTTCCTTTCATATAGCCTTATCATCGTCTCTGCAAGGACCGCAAGATGGGAGTCTCTTGGGTATTGGAGCATCGTGATGTCGTTAAGCATCCTTTCCTTGCCGACAAACACGCATCTTCTCGGAAGGACTCCGTATCCTGACTGCTCCATTACCTTATCCCCTATGAGTAATGCGTGTGCCATTACAGAGGACAATATTTTTCCCTTTAGTCCGAAAGGTTCCCCAAAGAACCCCCATATTCTCGCGAAATTGCTTTCATGTTCCCTTATTGCTCCTTCAAGTGATGAGAGTTCATGAGGCGAAAGTTCTGTCCAAGGGCATTCTGTCGATATATCATGAAGGTATTTGGCGCTCGCGGGGCCGTGAGGAACGATTTCGTTGGGAAATCTCTCTATGTCATGAAGAAGGAATGCTGCCCCTGCCAGGATGGCCCATCTTTCTGCAACATCGTTTAGCCCTTGAGCATTTGCCAGGGCTCTGGCTGTTGCCGCTCCAAAATTTGAGACAGCGGTTGCATGCAGTTCCGCATGTGCTAGGCTCAGGGTGCCTTCCTTGCGTTTCTGTGCGAATACAGATTCCATTCTCGCTAAAGCATCTCTATACAAGGGGTGGTTTCTCATTCATACCTCTGCGCCAATGTTCCCATCAGCAGCGTGTTTTGATTGTTTAGTTGATGCGGGTTTCTTACCCCCAGGGCTTCCTTTATCATAGCTATTTCATCCGATTCCAAAACGTATCCTGTCCTTTTTAGTTCCATGTTTTGCATTTCAACAGGCCTAGGCCCTTCGATCTGCAGCAAATCATCCCACGCATTGAATTCTCCTGATTCAATCAGCCCGGCCCTTAGCTTTCCGAACTGGGGCCAGAACACATCAAGGATAATTCTGTTGGCTTCCTGCTCAAAGGGGTTTGTAACCAAAGGCGGCTTTTCCAATGCACTCGGATACACATGCACAAACCGATTCATGTCAGCTTCCTTTGTTTCCCACTGGTAATTTTTGAGCAGCGCATTATAAATATACGAGGGATGTGTCCAGGCGTGGTTATGCCAGTCAGCAATTATCAGCAGCCCTCCCGGTGCAAGTGCCCGATAAAGCGATTTAAGCGGCGTGTCAATGTATGAATGGTGATGCAGGGTTGCTACCGCTCCTGCGATATCAATCGAGTTTTCTTCAACGTATCTTAGAAGATTCACATCAACATCCTTCCTTGCAATGTAGTTTTTCCCCCTTTTTAGGCCCATAAGGCTCAATTTCGCTACCAAGTTGTCAAGGCGCTTTTTTGAAGGCTCTATGTAGACTCCAAATACCTTTTCCAAATCAACCCCGTCCCTGATAAGCTGCTCATAGGCATTTACGGTCGATATCCCTGCGCCGATCTCTAGCAGGTTACTTCTTGTCTTCCGCTGCCTTTCAATCGTGGAGACTGCCTGGGCGAAATAATCACGAAGCATTTGCGGATAATCTCCAAGCCCTGCTAACTTTGATGCTTCAACCACCATATCCATTTGCCTTTGTGACCCGCCTTCCCATTCTGCGCGGTACAACGCATCGCTTTTTCTCCTATAGATTCCTTTTTTAACTCCCCATTCCCCGTAGCAATATGCTGGGGCTCTTCTTGGATCCCCAAGACGGGGCACGTTCGGAGCACTGATTAGAAATTCCAGCGAGTGCATTCACCTTGGATTTATTGTTGTTTTATAATTTTTATGGACCTGCGGGGATTCGAACCCCGGATTTACAGCTTAGAAGGCTGTCGCCTTATCCAGGCTAGGCTACAGGTCCATACCTTCGTTGGGCTAAAATCACCAAGATTTTACGCCCAAACTTAAACAATTTCGATGCAACCTTATTAAAGGTTGCCCAGGCTACAGGCCCGTTGATGGAACGGATTTCATCGCTTCATTTATAAAGCTTATCGGCTATCTGGTTTTCAGCACGTCCAATAGGGTTTCAAACGCGGACTTGTAGTCCTGCCCGCCATGGATTTTCGCGACTGGAATGCGTGAAGATCTGCCGGGAAATTTGATAACGGGAACTGGAGTCTCTGAGGTGTATTCAACATTGTCGACCATGCCTTCTGGATTAATGCTGACGGTCAGGCTGTATTCAAAAAGGTCGTGCTCGATGATCAACTCAAGCTGCTGTCCAAAATAAAATTCACCCATTATTTTTCCGATATCCTGGATCGTTTTTGGCTGAAAAAGACTCATTAGATCCGAATCATTCTTTTTCGACATTACAACAATGCTTTGCCGTATTCTCAGCAGGGTATCAGGATTTCTTCCCGTGACGAGGTATTCGAGTGAAATCACCGCATCGGATTCTCTTTCCGGGTTGGCTTTCGCAGAGAAGGGTGTTACGTAAACCAGCCGGACCTTATATTTTCGATCCGCGGCCATTTGCTTAAGATCCTCGATTATTTCACTATAAGCCATGGCTAAAGAAACCTTTCCAGAAATAAATTATTTCTTCTTTTTAGAATTATGGTGTTTTCCTGTGGGCTTCTCGAAATAGGGGATTGCATCTATCAGTTTCGGGAATCTTGACAGGGGCTTGAATTTCAATAGTTTTTCCGTCCTGCTTATTCCTTCCACCTTTTCCGCCTCCCGAATTAAGAGGGCCGGGCCCCGCATGAATTGTGTCTGGTTCACGAATTTCCCGCCCCTTGAAGCCAGGTCCGCGAGTTCAAGGTATTCAAGCATCCTGAATACTGCGTAGAACGGGATTATGGCTATGATCTGAAGCCAGTATTTGCTTAGGAATTTCTTGAAGTTGTGCATCCTCTCATATTTGAAGAACAGGTCTGAGGCAAATACGAGTATCAGGATCGTGTCAAATAAGTCAATGTGGTCCTGGAATGGCTTTGTTTCCTCGGGAAATAAGACTTCAAGGGCGACTACCAGAATGAATAGTACAAGGAGCAACGGCAATGCGTCATCCACAATCTTTTCTGCCTTGTACATCCACCTCTTCATTTCAAGCCATCTCGTTATAAGGCATTTCCGGATAAATGTATAAAAAGTTTTTGGGCGGATAACATGTTGCAGGATGAATCCGGGGATTGTTCGGTTTCTATTCCGCTGGCGAGAAATCAATCGATAAATTCAGATTTCCTGATCTTCTCAGGCAGGTACTTTTCAGATATGAAGGATATTCCCCTTGACGACAATGCCTGGATTTCGAGCTTGGCCTTGAATTCCTTCATCATCTTGAACTGCCTCTGCCATGCCTTTGAGTTCTTGAACCAGTCGTATTCTGACATCTGTTTCAGCCGTGATATGTCAACTTCCTTTAGGTTGATGAAGTGCTTTTTCAGGTCGTAGTTCACTACATCATCTGCGCTTATACCGAGGAACTTTACATCGGGGATGGCCATTGACTCAGTCATGTGTGCAAGGCTTATGCTTCCGAACTTTATTACGCTGTATATGTAAATACCATACGGGTCGAAGTCGGTAAGTATGTATACTGGGAGGTTGTTCTCTGAGTGCAGCCTTTGGAGCAGCCTTCTTATGCCCCTTGTTGTCTGTCCCTGTGAGCTTATTATTATGCAGTTTTCCTTGTCCCAGAACTTGTCCTCGTGCAGCCTCTCCCATACTGCGGCCTTTTCCATGTATATCACGAATTTTGCGGTTACCTTCTTGAACTCTATCTCCTCGACATTTGACGGGATGCTCCATCCTCCTGATCCAAGCCTGCCCCAGTCTATGGTGTCTCCTTTGTCTTCTATTATCACTTTTCCCGCAACAGAGCCCATCTTGTTTGCGTTCATGCCAAGCTGTTCCCTTGAATGCCCTGTTATCAGCTCAAGGTCCTCTATCGCGTTGTCGGTCTCTGCCTGGTCGTCAACGATGTTTATTCTTGTTCCGGGTATGGAGCGCTTTGCCATGTAGAATACATCCCTTAGGCTGGCGTGCTTGGCGCTTTCTATCAGGTTTTTTGATATCTTGGCTGCCTCAAGGGTCTGCACGAATTTCTTGATGTGGCCCACGTTGAAGAATTCCCTTGTTGCCTTTTTCTCGCCGAGTGACAGCATCTTTGTTTTCTTGTCAAATGATACGTTTGAGAGCGCCCTTACAGCGACTTCTATATTAGGGTTTTTCCCCTTTTCTATGTCATTAACCAGTTTGTCGCCCAGTTCAATCAGCGAATTTTTCGGGTCATTCTTCATTTTCTTCCTTCTCCACTTGCAGCTTCATTTTCTCGTCGAATTCCACGTTCTCGCCCTGCTCGAGCTGCTTCTTTATCTCCGGCTTGTTTATCATCCTGGTGAGCTGCTCCAGTATCGTTTCCTTTTTCTTTCCTGATAATTGTGAGAGTGAGTCCGCGATTTCAGGCATATATGTTTCAAACAGGTTCGCTCGCTCGAGCTGCCTTGTTGCCTTCGTCTTCTTGTTTATGTAAAGCCCGATTTTTCTTCCGCACTCCTGTAGGGCCAGCTTTATTTCCTTTATTATCTCAGGATAGTGGGCAAGCGCTTCTTTTGCCTCTGATGTGAACGGAACCCATACGGATGCCATGTGTACCATTATTACAGCAGGCCCCACAGGCACGGAATTTTGGCTTTGGCTCAGCCCGTAGGGTTTCCAGGATGTCTTTGCAATTGATTCAGTCATTGAGCATGCACCCTGCTGGTAAAGCAGGGGAACCCTGTTTGCAAACCTGAGTATTGTGACTGGCCCGTCTGCAGGTATTTCCCCGCCATAAGCTATGGCCGCCTCGATTACGAATGGGTTGCCTCTGTATACTGCAGGCGGCCTTGTTGTCGAGCAGTAGAATTCCGCGTTTATTACCCTTTTCAGGCCTTTCTCCAGGAGCTGCTCTGTTATCGGAGACAGGCAGTCAGTTGGGGGCGAGATGATCTTTGTCTTTTCTATGCCTTCCATTAGCTTTTCTGCCTGCTGCCTGGAAACTTCGGAGGGCTTCATGCTGGGAAGCAGGGCTGCGTTTTGGCATATTTCCTTGGCTGTCTCTGGCCCCACCCTTGAGAATTCCGTGGTAAGGAATGACTGCAGGGTCCTGGTCTCAGTGTTGTCCAGCATCCTCATGAGGAGACCGAGCTCAACACCGTATGGGTGAGGCTTGATTTCCTTTGGCTCTGTCGGGAGCTGTTCTGTTGACCTTGAGTAAATGATATGCTCTGCCTTGGGGCTCGTGTATATGATTGTCACGTGCGGGTTTACTATTGCTGTCTGCTTCAGGTATTCGTCAACTGATTGCAAGCCCTTGATGTATGCAGCTTCGAGCTCGACTTCGATTTTTGTTCCACGTTCACTTTCCCAATCAGATGTTTCCTGTTTGACTATTTCAGGCTTGTTGGACTGTATATCTATATTAAGCTCATAATAGTATGCAGGATGGTTTTTCCCTATCCTCGATGTTATCCTCGCAGGTTTTCCTGTTGTCAACTGGGAGTAAAGCACTGCCGCGCTTATTCCTATGCCCTGCTGCCCTCTTTTCTGCTGGAGATGGTGGAATTTGCTTCCATACAGGAGCTTTGCAAACACCTTTGGTATCTGCTCCTTGACTATTCCAGGCCCGTTGTCCTCGACAATTACCCGGAACCGCTCTTCTGCCATTTCAATAAGTTCAACATTCACTTCTGGAAGTATTTTTGCTTCTTCGCATGCGTCAAGGGAATTGTCACAAGCTTCTTTTACGGCAGTAAGCAGAGCCTTCCTTTTGTTGTCGAACCCGAGAAGGTGCCTGTTTTTTTCAAAGAATTCTGCTATGGATATCTCGCGCTGTTTTTTCGCAAGCTCGTATGCTTTTTCCTCTCCCATGCTATTGTTGCACTAGCCAGCTTTCTTTTATTTCTTTCCTTTTCTTCTCAAGCCACCTGTAGACAGTGCTGTGCATGCTGCCTTTGAGGAGAAGCTCGATTGCTTTTCTGGCCATCATGGTGTTTTCAGGCTCACCTATGATGCCTATTGTCTTGCCGTATATCGAAATGTAGCTTCCTGAAAGCTCCTGTATCAGCTTCCTGCTTTTTCCCGCCTTGCCTATTATCCTTCCTTTCATCCTGATAAGGCTGTTTTTCGATGTGATGTGATCTGACAGGTCAATCTGCTCAAATGAATAATCGCTCTTAAGGAGCAGCATTGCTATGTTAGGGTTGAATCCCCTTCCTATGGCGCTTATGACTTCCCTTGTTGAGAAAAGGCTCAGGCCATCTTCGCCGGTTAATGACACATCCCCTTCATTCGAGTCTACGGTGATCTTTGTCTTTGTTTCAGCCTCGATCTGTTTTTTTACATCGCCTTCTTTTCCTATAAGGACAGCAATCCTCGACTTGGGGATTTTTAGCTGGTAAAAAAATTCTGCCATTATTTTACTAATCCCTGTTTGTTTTTAAATGTTCTGGAGAAGAATTTAAATAAGCCTTCGATGCAGGACTCCCTGAAAATGGATATCGCGGTAATAACCTCAAACAGTGACCCTGCCAGCGTTAATATCCGTGATATGCTTTTTGAGCGCACAGGTTCCCGCGCTTTTTCTCATTCAGGAAACAGGATTTCCGTTTATGAATTCGATGAGGAGCTGATTCACCTTGACTGGCTGGACAGGAGGATATGTGCAGATCTTTTCATTTTTGCAAGCAAGCATTCTGGCAAAAGAGAGATACCTTCCTTTTCCGTGCACGCCCCCGGAAACTGGGGTGCTGCCGAGCATGGAGGCGTGGAGAGGCAGCTCTGCCCAGTCCCATCAGCCGTCCTGAAGGGTTCAATCATCCGCCTGGCGCTTGATGGCTTCGAGGTTTTGGCTAAAGCCCAGGGCGTGTTCTTGAGCATGCTCAGAAATTGCTCGTCCTTACTGCGCACTAAAGTGCCACAGATTGCGTCGAGAGCAATTTCTGACATATCAAAATGCAGTGGCTGGAAGGGTGGTTGCAGACGCGATAATTAAGGCAACTGAACACGCGTCAGACCCCGTAAGGTCGGCAGTTGGAATAGGTGGGCCGCATTATTGCCCTAACTTCATGAAGATCCTGAAAAGGGATGATATCTGCGTAGGTCATGTTTGCCCAAAGCACATGCTGCATTGCCTTGATGAAGGCATGCTTTTTCAGGCTTTGGAAAGGAGTGTTCCAAAGGCCGAAACTGTAATCCTTGACTGGAAAGGCCTTGGGCCGTATAAGGATTCAATAAAAAAGTGCTTAACTGAAAGATCCATTCATCTTATGAAAACGTCCGATTTTTAGGACCAAAAACTTTTTATATCACTCCCTTACAACCGGACAAAACCAGGAGGTGGATGTTATGCCTAAGGATGAGTGGGAAGGTTATGATGATGACGAGGACGACGATAATAGTGACGAAGGCGAAGACGAAGGGACGGATGATGATTGGTAAGGAATTCATGTTTTCATGGTGATTGAAATGGTTGAAAAGAAAAAGAAGAAGGATGATGAGGACTGGTTCAACGAGAAGGAGGAAGAGCAGGAAGAAGAGGAAGACGACGAGGAATCCGACGAATGGGAAGATGAGTTCGGGGATGAAGGGCCTGCTAAAGGCGATGAGGATGAGTGGGCCTGATTAATTTTTTATACTTCTTTCTTTTCCTGTTCCTTCATGAGGATTCTTGCTTCAGGGGCTGGAAGGCTTTTTTATGTCAGCAACCCGGATTCGGATTTCCATACGCAATTCGGATTCATTTCAAGGCATGACCTGAAAAATGCCGGGGATGGAAGCGTTGTCAAAACGAATACTGGCAAGGAATTCTATGTTTTTTCGCCGGGCTTCGTTGATCTTTATCGCAGGATCAAGCGGGGACCGCAGATTGTTCCTCTAAAGGACCTTGGGGCAGTGGTTTCGTTGACTGGGATTGGCAAGGATAGCGTTGTGGTGGATGCCGGATCAGGTAGCGGGGCGGTGGCATGCTTTCTCGCTAATCTGGTCAAGGAGGTTCATTCATATGAAATAAGGCCTGACTTCTTCAAGATCGCGGAAGAAAATGTTAAGAGGCTTGGGCTTGCCAATGTATTCCTTAAAAACAGGGATGTTTATGAAGGTATGGAAGAGACCGGGGTGGATCTTGTTTTCCTGGACTTGCCCGAACCATGGAAAGCTGTTCCGGCAGCGCATTCATCGCTCAAGGTTGGCGGCTTTTTGGTGTCCTATTCACCCACTATTCCGCAGGTTGCTGATTTTGTGTCTGCTCTCGGATCTAAGTACATGCATCTCAGAACTATTGAGGTCATAGAGCGGGATTGGGAGATTTCGGAACGGAAGGTCAGGCCAAGATCAGTGTCTATTGGCCATTCAGGATTCCTTAGCTTTGCCAGGAAGATCTGCTGAATTTTCCAAGAGCATGCGCATTGTGGATTCTGCACATCTGTTTATCCTCTGCATTAGCCTGAAATACCCTATGAATACCTTCTGATGCAGTTCATCCATCGGCACTATTTCGCTGTATGCGTTGACTGCATCAGCAAGCTCCTTTATGTTGTTAAGCGCATAGGTTGGGTTGAGAGCTTCCCTGAGAGCGTTTTCATCCCCTGTTGGACATTGTCCTGATGCATCAAAGAATTCGTCCAGAACCCCATATAATTTTTCCTTCACCAATTCAGGCTGAAGAATTCCTGCTCCTATTGCTATCGCCATCGCCCTTTTGAAATAAGGAATGGCGTTCTTTATCCCGCTTCTTCCTGTTGCGTTCTCAAGCTCACTTGCGAAAACAACGTAATAATATTCATTGAGCGCTTTTTCAACTGATTCCCTTCCCCCGGTCATTGAAACGCCATGTGGTGGCTCCATGCCAAGCCGTTCTTGCAGCATCCTTTCAGCTTGGACCCTTAGGCGTGACCTGTTTTCTCCAGTTGCGCTTATGTAAAGCGCATTGGCCGCTGCAATTGCATTCTTGTATAATTCTGCAGTATTGCCTGTTTCAGCCAATCTGTCCAGGTAAAGATCGCATCGCCCTAAATCAGGGGGGACTGATTTGCATGCATGGCCCGGTACGAAATAGCTTTCTATTGCCCTGCTTATTTGACTTAAAGAGTATCTCATGGGAGGGCCAAAAGACTTTGAAATATTATATTTTCGACCTATATACATTATTTCTTATATAGGCTTCGAGGTATCCGGACATCAAAGTAAGACGCAAGGTACGCTGCATATGGTGTGAGCCCTGCAACAGGCTCTTTGTGCGCTGCATGGCCTTCCCTGTGTTCCTTTGCATGGTGGCGGGCGAATGCGATGGCATCGCTGATTACCAGTGAGAATCCCAAATACACGACCGCAAGCATTTTTCCCGAAATGTCAAGCCCTTCCCTGTCCCCAATCCGGGTTTCATCCCTTATTTCCGCAGAAAGTCTTTTTGTTAGACTTATAATGCTCGAGGGATTTGTTTCTGCACCTAAAACTTGCGACTGTAACCTGTTCCTGATGGATTGGAAATAACTTTCGAGGGCCTTATAGAAGACCTTTGTTTGTTCCTCTTTAAGCGGATCGCCAGCCAACCTGGAGTAAATTGCAGCCTGCCCAAGATTTTCCGCAACCTCTTCGAGATACTCCTGGTTTTGTCTAACATGGGCAGAGGATGAACAGCTTTGTCCGGCTTCTTCAGCCTTTTCCATGAAGTATCGTGATCTGGCGGAAAGCGCATCCCTTATTATTCCCTCAATCTTAGATTCCGGAACCTTTTCGCATACTTTTTTGTTTTGAGCAGCCTGGAAGAGCACCTGGTCTGAAAATGCTAGGGGGATTATGATGCCTAGATTTGATCCCTGCTTAATTGCCAGCCTTAAGTGGGTTACTGCATCAAGATAACATCCTTGTTTGGCAGCTTCAGCAGCAATACAAAGGTGGGCTTTAACAATATCACGATAAGCCCCTGCCATTGAGCTCCTGAAGTTGGGTGCCATTAAGCTTTCAATTAGCGAGCCATAAGCACTTTTCAGCCTTTGGTCTGATTGTACAATGGATCCAGTATAAGTGGCACTCATTCATGGCAGAAAAAAGAAGGTTTATTTAATTCTTGCCAGTTATTGGCGGCATTGAAAACCTATTGCATATCCTGTTTGTAAATGATCCGATTCGTCAATGAACCGAATCGGTTACAGCACAACAACCAGGTTTTCAAATGCCCAGTTATTGCTCAATATCCTTTTTTACAGTTTCTCCTGGGATGGTGGAAAGGTTCGGCCATAGCTTTCTTCCCGGGTAAATTGTCGTATGTATCCCTGTATGAACATTGTCGCCAATTATTGCGCCCAGCTTTCTTCTCTTTGTATCCACGAGTATGCCCTTGATTGATGATTTAACACTGCCATTGTCGTGCCTTAAGTTCGCTGTTATGGTTCCGGCTCCAAGGTTTACGTTTTCCCCAAGTATCGAGTCACCTACATAGCTTAGATGGCCGACATGAGTCCCGTTCATCAGGATTGAATTCTTTATCTCAGTGGCATTGCCAACAAGGCAGTGGTTTCCAATTGCAGTGCTCCCCCTGATGTAGCAGTTAGGTCCGATGGTGCAGTGTTCGCCTATGGCTACAGGACCCTCTATGTATGAGCCTGCCCTGATAACAGTCCCCTTCCCTATTGATATCTTTCCTTTCAACGTGGCTCCCTTTTCCACATTTCCTTTTTTCAAGGGTCTTAGCTTCGCAAGCATCTTCTCATTGGCCTCGAGCACGGACCACGGGTACGTCACTGGTTTCCAGCCTTCTGATATTTCCACCTTTATATTGGATTTGGACGCTAAATGATTTATTGCGTCAACAAGCTCATATTCATCCCGCTGTGATTTTTTGACATGGGATATTGCCCTGAAAACCTCTTTTCCCAGCGCATAACAGCCAGTGTTGGCAAGCCCTTCGGAAGGGATGGCTGTTTTCTCAGCAATCCTTTCAAGAATGCCTTTTCGATGAGTAACTGATCCGAACTGGCTGACGTCGCTTACTTTCTGGGCAAGCACGCTGTTCTGGTTTCTTGCGCACTTTAAAATATCATTCCTGCTGTAAAGGTCATCCCCCATGAGAACCAGGAATCGTTTATCCGCCTTTGATTCAGCCGCCATTAGTGCATGCGCTGTTCCGAGCTGCTGCCGTTGTTCCAGATAAGATATTCTCAAACCCCCGTATTTCCGCCCTATCCTCTGTGTTACCTGATGCCCTTCGAATCCTGTTACTATCAGCGCTTCCTTTACCAGTTTCTGGAGCGTGTCAAGGTTATGCTCTAGAATAGTTTTGTTGCATACCTGAAGAAGGCATTTTGGCTTGTTTACCGTTAAGGGGTGTGTTCTGGTGGATTTTCCTGCAGCGAGGATTATTGCCTGAGTGATCATTTTAGTTCCTTTTCAGCCTCTTTAGCGATTTCAAGGGCTATCCTGTTTATCTGCTTTTCGCTTTCCCCCTCAACCATTATTCTCAGGACATTTTGTGTTCCTGAGTACCGTACATAAACCCTCCCTTTCCCCTCCAGCAGCTTTGCCGCAACCTCTATGGATTTTGCGATGCCGAGTTTGTCTATGGGCCTTTTCTCCCTTACAGGGACGTTAATTGTTTTTTGCGGCAGTTTCTCGATTTGACAGGCCAAATCTGAAAGCTTCTTTCCATCCTCCAGCATTATTTGCATGATTTGTATGGCTGTTATTATCCCATCGCCTGTAGGCAGGATTTCATTAAGGATTACATGCCCTGACATTTCCCCGCCGAGGTTAACGCCCAGCAGGTCCATTTCATGGGCAACAGTCCTGTCACCCACATCTGTCCTGACAACACCTATTCCATATTTTGCAAGTGATTTGTCAAGCCCATAATTGCTGTAATGTGTAACTACGATCTTGTTCTTTTTTAGCAATCCCTTCCTGGCCAGGCTTATTGCAGCAATTCCTATTATCTTGTCTCCATCAAGGGTTCCTCCAGTTTCATCAATGAGGACTACCCTGTCGCCGTCACCGTCCAGAGCGATGCCTATGTCTGCTTTTTGTTTTAGAACAATCTCTCTAAGCCCCTCTGAATGCTCTGATCCGCATTTCATGTTGATGTTTTTGCCATCAGGCTTGTTGTTGGTCACTATTGTTTCAGCTCCCGACATAAGGAATATTTCGGGACCTATATCATAAGCAGCTCCATTTGCGCAGTCCAGTGCGATTTTCAGCCCCTTGAGATCGCATCTTGTAAATTCAAGGTAATGCGAGACCGCGGACTTCAAGTACCTCACCTTTCCCCTGATTTTTGATCCGAGTTCCTTTTTCGAGTGGAAAATTTCCTCTATCATTTCCTCGTCATGCTCCGAAAGTTTCTTCCCGTCGGGTGCAAAAAACTTGAGGCCGTTTTCTTGTGCAGGGTTATGGGACGCAGATACGACTATCGCTGCAGAATCCAGCTTTTTTGACAGGTACGATGCGGCAGGGGTGCTCAAGATTCCCATGTTATAAACCTCTATCCCTGAAGAGACCAGGCCTTCCTGAACAGCCTCGCTTATTGCCTTCCCGGATGACCTCGTGTCAGTGCATAGTATGGTTTTCTCTTTGCCGATATGGCTTATGAAAGCCTGCGCTATCCTGCAAACCTCTTTTTCCGTCAGCGGGCTTTTCCCAGGAATTCCCCTGATCCCGTCTGTTCCGAACAGCCTCATTTTTTTTCGATTGGACAGAGGCATATTTAAGTGTAACGGTGCGCAACAGTATCTCCGAATAGGTTTTGACTGCTTGAGTTTGAAGCGGCGTTTTTCTCTTAGTGCCAACAACGGTTGGCGATCCGGGGGATGCCCCATCCGGGGTGGCGAGAGCTTTTTTTGCCTGAAGCAAAAAAGCGTCCAACCATTGTTATTGTTGGCACAATCAAAGAAAACAAGCAGAAATTTCACTCACAATGCGGAGATACTGGCGCAAACAGGTTACTTGTTGCCCATCTTCTCCCAGCTCTCAAGGAAGGATTTAAGGCCTGCATCAGTGAACGGGTTTCGAATCATCTGGTCCATCTGCTCTGGCCTGATCGTTGCAACATCAGCTCCGGCTATCGCTGCTGCTGTTATCTCGCGGGGCTCTCGGAAGCTTGCTGCAAGCACCTTTGTCTCAAACCCGTAGTTCCTAAAAATCCTGACAGTATCCCTTACAAGCTGCATTCCATCGTATCCCGCATCATACAGCCTGCCTATGAACGGGCTTACGTAGGTTGCTCCAAGCTTTCCTGCCAGCAATGCCTGGTTTGCGGAGAAGACAAGGGTCATGTTTGTCTTGATTCCTTCATGAGAAAGCAGCTTTAAAGCCCTTATGCCTGCCTCGGTTGTTGGCAGCTTCACAACCACATTCTGAGCCCAGGAGCTTATTTCCCTTGCCTCCTTCACCATTCCTTCGGTGTCGATTGCTGTGGCTTCTGCGCTGACGTGCCCTTTTACTTCTTCACAGATCTCCTGTACGATTGCCTTGAATGATCTTCCCTTGCTGTCCCTGCTCACCCATGAGGGGTTTGTTGTTACTCCGTCAACGATGCCCAAACCATTAAGTCTTTTTATATCTGATATGTTTGCCGTGTCAAGGAATAGCTTCATAAAAATCACTCTCCAGTTCAGGTATTGAAGCCTGATTTTATATTTTTATTTGTTTGGAAAAATTTTATTTCATTTCAGCAGAAGCAGCAGGAATTCTTGATAGCTGTCATTAAGACGCTTTGCATCTTCCATTATCGCGGCGCGCATTTTTGGATTAGGCATCATATTCCTTGCAATCCCTATTTCAGCCTGGAGTGCGAGATAACCATGTGAAAGCGCGTTTGCCTGATTAATGACCTGATACTCTTGACCTTGCAGGTTAACGATTGCCACTCTTAAATATCCTATTCCAGCTGCCTCTTGCATCATGCCATAGATTTCATCAAGTTCTCTAGATTGCTTTTCATCGTCTATAATTTCAAGACATGCCTGCCTTAGAAGACCCAGCGCACTTGTATGATCTTGCGTTCTTATAGCTGTTTTTGCATCTGCAATAACATTTTCAAGCACTGTATCAATGGTCATGTGCGAGCACTCTTGGAATAATGAAATTTGAACTATATAAATTTATTTCACAGTGACAGACTTGGCGAGGTTCCTGGGCATATCAGGGTCCAGGCCCTTAAGCACTGCAAGCTGGTATGCAAGTATCTGTATTGGTATGATGTTTACTATTGGGCTCGCATTTCCTGCATCAGGAACCTTGATCCAGTAGTCGAATACATCATTGTTCTCGGGAGATATGCCTATTATGTATCCTCCCCTTGATTTTATCTCCATTGCGTTGCTTATGGTCTCATCCTTGACGTGGTCATTTGCAACCAGGGCTATGCAAGGGGTTCCCTTGCTTATGAGAGCTATCGGGCCGTGCTTAAGCTCTCCGCCGGCAAAACCTTCGGCATGTATATAGCTTGTCTCCTGTATCTTTATGGCTGCCTCTAATGCCATTGGATAATTCAATGATCTTCCTATTATGTAGATATTCTCATTGCTGCGCAGTCTTTCAGCCAGTTTCCTTATGTGCTCCTCATATCGGGGGTTTAGCATGTCATTTACTGCCGAGGCTGTGTCAAGGAGCAGCCTTTTGCCTTCGCCCAGTTTTCCTGCTGCTGCGTATGCCAGGAGTGTCAGGACTGCAAGCTGTGCAGTGGTTGCTTTTGTGCTCACAACAGCCTTTTCTGTTCCGGCATTGACTATGAAGAATTCGTCAGATACCCTCATCATCGTGCTTCCGAACACGTTTAGAAGGGATATTACCTTTGCTTTCTTTGATTTCGCTGATTCGATTGCTTCAAGCACGTCTGCTGTCTCGCCGCTTTGCGAAACTGCTATCATCAGGGTCTTTGATGTGAGGAATGGCTCGTAGCTCGGGAATTCTGATGCAATTGCATGGTTTAGGTGTTTTGCCGCGATTTTTGCGAAGAGGTATTCGCCTGTCATGCATACTTTCCCCGCGGTTCCACACCCTACAAGGAATGTCCCGTATGCGTTTTTTATCTCGTTCGCAACATTGATTATCTTTGACTCATCCTGGTTGATTGCCCTCCATAAGGTGTCTTTCTGCTCCATTATCTCCTTTATCAGGAAATGCTTGTAGTCCCCCTTCTCGGCTGATTCTGATTTCCAGTCAATCTCCACTGTTCTTTTCTGTATCTCTTTTCCAGTCGCGATGCTATAGAATTTTATCTCTGAATCTTCAATAACAAGCATCTCGTTGTCGTCAACGTACATTACTTTGTTTGTGTGCTCAAGAAATGCGGGTATGTCTGAAGCTATATAATATTCGCCATTTCCTTTTCCGGCTATCAGAGGCGAGCCCTTTCTTGATGCTGCAATTTCCCCTTCGGCGGTCATCACTACGAACGCTGACCTTCCTTTTAGCTCGCCTGCGACTTTCTGCACCGCGTTTTTTAGCCCTTTGCCTGCTTCCTTCTCAATCAGGTGTACTATCACTTCCGTGTCGCTTTCGGAAACAAACTTATGTCCTTCTCCAATGAGCTTCTTCTTGAGTTCCTGGTAGTTCTCAACGATTCCATTGTGTACAACCGCGTATTTGCCATCGCAGCTCAGATGGGGATGGGCATTTTTTTCCGTTATTCCGCCATGGGTGCCCCATCTTGTGTGTGCAATGGCTGTATTTCCCTTTAACCTTATTTCTGATGAAACAGCTTTGCCAACTTTTCCGACTTTCTTGTGCACGGCTATTCTTTTGCCTGAGACTGAGGCAACACCCCACGAGTCATATCCCCTGTATTCAAGCTTTTTCAATCCCTCGATAACGATGGGAACTGCCTCCCGCGGTCCTTTGTAAGCTATTATTCCACACATTTTAGAAGCCGATGGCAAGCATATATTTAAGTTTTGCCCGGAAACGCCTCAATACATCGCAAAGATTTATATCTGCCTTAATATTGCGAATTCAGATGAAGCGCTCGATAATCCGCCTGGAGAACGTGTGGAAATCATACGTGATGGGGAAGGTGAGGGTGGATGCGCTGAGGGGGATTAACCTGGATGTTTCTTTGGGCGAGTTTATAGCCATCAGGGGGCCAAGCGGTAGCGGGAAATCGACCGCAATGAACCTGATCGGGTGCCTTGATTACCCTACTTCAGGTACTGTTTTACTTGACGGAAATGACATTTCGCGGCTTAGGGAAAGCGAGCTTGCTCAGGTCAGGGGCAGGAAAATAGGGTTCGTATTCCAGCAGTTCAACCTTATCCCGAGCCTTTCAGCTGTTGAGAATGTTGAACTCCCCATGGTATTCCAGAATGTTCCGAAAAAGAAAAGGATTAAAAGGGCAATGGATTTGCTGTCCTCAGTAGGCTTGGGTGAGCGCTTGAACCACAGGCCCAGGGAGCTTTCAGGAGGCCAGCAGCAGAGGGTGTCTATCGCAAGGGCTTTGGCTAACGACCCTGAAGTTATCCTTGCAGACGAGCCCACTGGGAATCTTGATTCGGCAACTGGAAAGTCCATTATGGAGATGCTTATCTCACTTAACAAAGAAGGGAAAACAATAATACTGGTTACCCATGACGAAAACCTCGCGCGGATGGCAGGAAGGGTTGAGTATATTATGGACGGAAAGAACTACAGGAGGCTAAAGTGAGGTTTGCATTTGTACTATTTGCTATTCTGGCAATTGCAGTTGCTGGTGTTTATGCGCAGGAAATTCCAAACGTTCCCAATATAAGGATTACCCTGATCAATCAGGAACCAAACCCTGTTGAGCCTGGCGAGCATCTTATTGCGAGGTTCAGGGTTGATAATCTGGGGGGCAGGGCTGCAGAGAACATGAAACTGGAATTTATTGATGGGTACCCGTTTTCGCGCCCGGGCTCGGAAACAGGGGTTAGGACCCTGGGAACGCTTGCTGGAACGCAGAGGGACAAGCTTGGAGCTGTTGTGAGTTATGATCTTTTGGTGGATCCTGTTGCGAGCGAAGGAACTGGGGAAATATTTCTCAGGTATAGTTTTGGCGATGGGGTTTCTTCAAAGTCAGGACCTTTCAACATAAGCATCCTGGCAAGGCAGTCTGTTGTCACAATAAGCTCAGTAACGTCTTCCCCTGATCAGGTTCTGCCTGGCGAGAAGGTGAATGTGACGCTTCGTTTGGTGAACAATGCCCGGAGCCTGATAAAGAATGTCCAGCTCAAGCTTGATCTTTCCGCTTCTTCAGTCCCGTTTGCACCTTTTCATGATGCCCAGGAGAAATCGGTGAGCGATATCCCTTCCGGGCAATCGGTTCCTTTGAAATTCATGCTGGTTGCTCTGCCCGATTCGTCTGCTGGAGTTTTCAAGATCCCTGTAAAGATATCATACTCCAACCAGCTTGGAAAGAACTTTTCACGGGATGACCTCATATCGCTTACTGTCGGAGGGAAGCCTATTCTGAGTGCAATCATCAGTGACCAGGATGTGCTGAGGAAAGGGGGAACGGGGAAGTTTACTATCCAGGTTGTTAACAGCGGCCTGATAGGCGCGAAGCTCGCAACACTTGAGCTTCATGAATCAGGTGATTCTGACATTCTTTCACCTTCAAAGATTTATATGGGAACCATTGATTCAGATGATTTTGACACTGCATCGATCAGGATTTATGTTGATTCAGATCAGGTAAAGATTCCTGCTGTTCTGACTTACAGGGATTCAAACAACAATGAATATTCACAGGAATTCAGCCTTGAGCCCAAGATATACAGTTCCGACCAGATTAATTCTTATGGGATGGGAAGCACTTCAGTTGTAGGCATAGTCATAGCTGCATCGGTGGTTGTTGCGGGCTTTCTGATTTATCGGAAGTTTTTTAGAAAGGAACAGAATGATTAGCGATTATCTCTCGCTGGCTGTAAAAAGTATCCGGAATAGAAGGCTTAGAAGCTGGCTTACGATGGTTGGCATCTTCATAGGAGTTGCCGCAGTTGTTTCCCTGATAAGCCTTGGGCAGGGCCTGCAGGCTGCAATTAATGAGGAGTTTACGACCTTTGGCATTGACAAGGTGCTTATTCAGGCGAAGGCGTCAGGCTTTGGTCCTCCAGGCACCTTGTCCGCGGGGAAGGTTACCGAGGATGATATTGAGCTGATAAAAAAAGTCAGCGGAGTTGAAAGGGTTGCTGGACGCGTCATTAAGCCAGCCACTATTATTTTCAGGGACGAACAGCAGGCAAGAAGCATAGTAAGCATACCAAGCAAGCCGGATGAGGCAGAGCTTATTCTTTCTTCAAGGACTTATGAGATCCTTCAGGGCAGGATGCTAAAGCCTTCTGATAAGGACAAGGTTGTTGTGGGGTACGATTATGCATATTCCAAGCTTTTTGGGAAGCCTGTGTCCGTTGGTTCGAAGCTTGAGATCAATCAAAAAAAATTCGAGGTTGTAGGCATTATGAGCAGGATCGGGGATCCGTTTAGTGACAAGGCTGTTCTGATGAACCAGGATGTGCTGAAGGAACTGTTTGATGCAGATAATGACATCTCGGTTATCGTCGCGCAGGTCAAGGAGGGGGAAGACCTGACACTGGTCGCTGAAGATATAAGAAGGGCAATGAGAAAGGATCGTGGGCAGAAGGAAGGGAGGGAGGATTTTGAGATACAGACTCCCCAGCAGTATCTGGAAAGCTTTACAACAATAATCAACGTAGTTCAGGCCGTAGTGATAGGGATTGCCGCAATTAGCATACTTGTGGGCGGTATCGGGATAATGAATACCATGTACACTTCGGTAAGAGAAAGAACCAAGGAGATTGGAATCATGAAGGCAACAGGGGCAAGGAATAGCCAGGTTCTGCTGCTTTTCCTCTCAGAATCAGGCCTGCTCGGCCTTGCCGGGGGAACAATCGGCGTTATCCTTGGGATACTTATAGGCAAAAGTGTTGAACGCATTGCAATGCAGGCGCTTGGATCCGAGCTTCTCAAGGCTTATTTTCCCTGGTATCTTATTGTTGGCGCACTTGCCTTTTCATTCACCCTTGGGGCAGCATCCGGGATTTTTCCTGCTTTGCAGGCATCAAGGCTGAAGCCGGTGGACGCATTGAGGTATGAGTGAATGGTCAAGGAAGAGATCAGGGTTCTGGGCATTGACGATGCTCCTTTTGACAAGTTCAAGGGGGATAGGGAAACCCTTGTGATCGCAACTTTTTTCCGCGGTGGCAGTTTTATTGACGGCGTTCTCTCAACCAGGATCGAGGTTGATGGATCTGATTCCACCTGGAAGCTTATTGAGATGGTGAATGGCTGCAAGTTTCGTCCACAGCTTCAATGCCTGATGTTGGATGGGATTGCTGTTGGCGGATTCAACATTGTTGACGTGACCGAATTAAGCAGCAGGACAGGGCTTCCTGTAATAGTCGTTGTAAGGGATTATCCGGATTTTGAAAGGATAATTACCGTGCTTAAAAATCTGAAGATGGAGGAAAAGATAAGGCTGATCGAAAAGGCAGGGAAGGTTGAAAAAATAGGGAATGTCTACTGCCAATTGATAAATATCACATCTGAGAAGGCTGCTGAGATCATAAGGGTAACCGCAACCCACAGCTTCATCCCTGAGCCAATAAGGGCTGCCCATATTATTGCCTCAGGATTGGTATTCGGGGAAAGCAGGGGGAAAGTTTAAATTATTTAACGAACTTGACATTTTGCATTCCCTGAAATGCCTTGTCTCCTAAGCAAAACAATACCTAATGAATTTCCCATTTCCTTATTTTTGCGTCGCATTCTAGCATAAAAAGATATACAGTATAACTTATATTTGACACGTTCTCCGGTTTTTTCGGGAAATTTCCGAGGAAAAAATTCATTGTTAAAAGGCTCTGGTTTAAATCAGAAAAGCTTACACTTATTTTGAAGCGTTTCCGGTTTTTTCACAGAAACGCATTTTAAATCTTCCGATTTAGCTTTCGGGATGAAATCAAAGCTGATATTGCCGATTTTTATGGCCCTTTTTTCTTTTGCCTCTGTAACCGCACTCGACAACATAATCATAACAGAAGTCCTTTACAACCCGTTTAATGAGTCAGGCGGGGAAGCTGTTGAGATCTATAACCCGACAGAAAATAGGATAGATTTGGGCGGCATGGCAATTAAAACCGAGTCATCACAAGGTGATGCCACAATCCCGGCAGGCACGTTTCTTGCTCCGGGGGAGCATTACCTTATTGCAGATTCAGGATGGAATTCCCTAAATCAGGGAGTGATTGCAAGCTATGAGGAGTCTATGACATTGGTAAATTCAGATGGGGGTGTCGCCTTGGTTTCAAACGGCATGGTTCTTGATGCTTTAGGCTGGGGTGATCCGTCAGGCATAGATAACGGGCTGTACGAGGGATCCCCGTCAGCACTAACTGAAGAAGGCTTTAGCCTTAGACGGAAAAAGGCTTCCGGGCTTTACATTGACACGCAGAATAACTCGGCGGATTTTTACCCATCGCGGCCCAACTTCAAAAGATCATCTGGCAGCGAGATACTTGTTTTTGCAGAGGTGCTATCATCAGCACCCGCATTCGAATGGGTCAATGTTTCAGATGAGGATCCTCTTTCACCGGGAATACAGGTGTTGCCGATGCCCGGGAAGGATAGGCTGATCGGGATAAAGGCCGCTATAAGGAATAGTGCACTAAATGTTTCAGTTAATTTCGATTCGAAATCTTTCGTAATGAATAAAACTGGCGACTTAAACTCTACAACCTCAATCTATGAGGCTAACATAAGCATGCCTTTTTATTTCCCTTCCGGAAACCACACCATCGGCTTTTATGCATATGACCTCTATGGCAACCGCGAATCAAGATCCCAAGATATAGAGATACTTGGGCTGCTTTCGGTTGAGCTGGATACTGATAAGCTGTATTTTTCTTCTGCTCCGGGCACGTCTGCTGAGATTAAAGGGGATTACAATTTGGGAAGCACTGGCAGGGTTACGATAAGGAACACTGGCAACAAGCATGCCAATTTTGAGATTTCAGGCACTGATTTGGCTTATGGGGGCAGCTATATTGGTTCAGGGAATATAAGCTTCACGTTCGGTGATGAATATTCAGGCCCTCTTTCAGGCAAGCTTAGCTTGGTGAAGCACCGGGTTAATGTAAACCTCACCCCTGGCCAGGATTCTCTCCAGCACCTTTCGTTCAGGCTTGACCTGCCGGGAACAAGCCTGCCGGGAAATTACACTGGCAGCATTTTTGTTTCGGCGTCAGGATGAAAAAAGCTCTTCCTTACCTGATGCTCCTTGCCTTAGCTTTCCCCGGTTCTTTTGCAGAGAGCATTTCAGTCTCTCCTGACAATTTGTTTTTTTATGTCAGCGGCAAGTCAGACTCAAAGCAGCTGATAGTGTACAATGGCAACAGCGAAAGCAGGGTTTTCAGGATGGACGCAGATGAGTTAAACGAATGGTTCCATTTTGACAAGAACGAATTTTCAGTCATGCCTGGCAGTTTTGAGAAGGTGATAATAACCGTTTCTCCGGATGTTGAAAGCGGTGTTTATTATTCAGACATCCGGGTTTATCCGGAAGGAAAAGGAAAAGACGAGCTTTCAATTTCCCTTCATGCAGTGGTCAAGGCAAAAGTGGTTGTTGACAGGAAACCTGATGCCAGGACAGGTTTTATTGTCAGTAGCTCAATTGTCGCTGCAGGGCTCCTGATGTATAACCTATTGAGGCTTGGGCAGCCTGTCAAGCTCTGATGTTGCGGGATTATTTACCCTGTCAAAGAGAACTGAATATTTTATCAACTTGGAAACTGTTGAACCAGAGTATGTTGTCGGAGCGGGCTCATGCATTGCCCCTTTAAAAATTTTAAAATTGTGGCTGAAATCATCCCTGAATTCGCTCATCACATAATACGCTATTGTAGGAGCGGCAACCGCAAGTTTTCGCCAGTGCTCAAAAGCGGATTCATAGCCATGGAGCAAGGACCTGTAATAGGATGTTTTCAGCGTTCCTTGATTGTAACGATCACGAGCATTACCAACAAAGCGATCAATAATTGCCATTTTTCTCGGAGCCTTGTATGCGTTCATCAATGCAAGATGAACAACTGATGAAGAAATATCCCTTTCTTCATAAAGGCCTGTAAGGTATTTTTCGGTCCGATGAACCATTGCGCCTTCAGGCATATTTGTCCATTCATAAGAATTTAAGAAATGGACAAGGTCCTCTATCATCAGTCCAGGTCTATCGAGCTGCGGATCGAAGACAGGAACTACTTCAAGAAGGTTTGGATTTAATTTTCCATCCGAAAACATATGTTCCCTGATTTGCTGGTAAGTAGGAAGAAAAATACCCCACAGTCCTCCAAGATTCTGAAGTGTTGAATCCATCATAAGCCTCCAGAACCTAGTTTCAGCCATTGACCTCCAGGGATGGCGTGTTGCTGTCATTTCATCGATTAAATCCACATATGCGAATTTGGCAGGGCCTGTAAGCGCTGATTGAATTTCCTTAGGGGCCAATGATGCCAGGATCTCAAGTGTTTCTTGAGCTCTTCTCCTGTAAACAGGTAATCCGCCTTGAACTATTTGATCGTGGACTTTGTTAATTTCCAGCCCATGCCATTGTCTGAAGACTTCAAGATCTCTTTCCAAAAAGAACTCTGCGACAGGAACATACTCCGGCTTGCCTGATAATTCCCTCAATACATGAGCCTGGTTTGCCGCGATTATTGTCTTAAAGATGGTAACAATTTCTTGCGGCCTTCTTGGGATATAATGAGCATAAGGTACAGGTACAACAATTCCTCTCTCTCTGAGATTTTCTTCAGCATATTGCAAGAGCATCGAATGCTCTCCAGGGGTTATTGTTTTAATGTGGTATGCACGAAATTCCCCATGAGGGTAAAGGTTAGCGCCCCTGTAAAATTTTTCCAGTGCTGCGTTTGAAACTCCTCTGGGAGCTGCAGTGCTCGAAACCCCTCTCGTGGCTCCTTCTATAAGGAGTGTAAGGTTGCGGAATGGTCCCGAAGTCCTGAAGTTCCTGAATTGCTCTGCCCTTGAAATAATACCCGGTTCCCTGATCAAGAAAGCGTTGTTTGAATCATCCTGTTGTGAATGCCACTGTTCCAGTGTCCTGAGAAATCCTGCAACCGTGTTCCAGTGGTCATCATACCTGGATGTGACCGCCTTATTTATTGATGCGGCCAGTTTATCCACCCCCTTTCGAAATAAATTAGTGGACATGATCTCCTTCTGAGTGTAAGCGTCAACTACGTTCACACCTTGCCTGACCACTGCAAATCGGTGAAGCGCTTGGCCTTCCTGGCCAGTAATCAAAATTACCGGATTTAGCTTTGAAGATTCCGCCAGTACCTTTAAAAATACATCAGTTTCGCCGGTTCCGGTCAACATGGCCACAGTTGTATCGATTGAATGGCCCTTGAAAACACGAGCAGCTGCCTCAGGCGTACTTGCGCATGCAACATTATAACCTCTTTCGGTTAGCCTTGGAACAAGGAAGTCCATGAAAGCGCTTTGGGGATGGAGTAAAAGAATATTAATGCCTCCGGTTTTTTCCTCTTTTTTTTCTGGTGCGCGATGAACCACTGATGTCGAAGCTTGTGGGGATCTTCCAAAACTTAATGCAAACCAGCCAGCAGCAACAGAAGTAAGCACAGTAAGCAGGCTTTCCAAGCTGTGAGAGTCCTTCCCTCGAAGATAGTCTGTTCTCATTTTTGTCCTAGAATTTAAGACGATGAAGCTAAAATAAGTAATCCTTTCGGGTTTATAAATGTTTATACTTTCAGTATAAAAATAGAGGTGCTCAGGTCAAATGCGAGCGTGCATATGTTTAGCGAGTGGTGCAACATGACAAACTCGTCCTCATTAAGTTTCTGTGCGTAAAGCTCTGACGCCCTTGAAATAATGCCATTCCTTTGCTCCCTTATCTCGTCTACTTTTTTTGGATTGAATGTGTAAAAGAATTCATAGACTGTCCTTAGGAGCTGTGATGCGTCCTCAAGAAGCTTAATGGTATTAGGCTTTAATGCAAGCTTTTTTCCCTTGCTGTGAAAATGCTGTGCAAGGTACTTGTATTGGTCCCCTACCTTTTCAAGCTCCTGGATAATGAAGTAAATTGGGCCTATCTTCTTGAAGCCGTATGACCCATACTTGTTTATCGCACGGGTGAGTATCGTTGTCAGCCTGTTGTTTTCCTGTTCCAGGTAAAGTATGTTTTCCAGGGCCTTGTTTTTCCTCAGCGCAGTGACGCTTTCCTGCCCCATTGTCAGCGTTACCAAAAACAGGCGCCTGACCATGTTATGGAAATCCTCTATTTTTCCGGAAACATTAACTATTGTACAGAAATCTTTTCCTTCATTTAATATCTCAAACCCGGCAGCCTCCTTGTATATCACTGATTTTATCTTGTCTATCAGCGCAGGGTCCTTGGACCTTATTTCAACCTCGTCAATCCCGCTCTTGTAGACTGCATATAGAAGCCTGGCAAGCATCTCCCTGAACTCAGTAACATCCAGCACTAGCTTTTCCTTCTGCAGCCTGGAGTCGCACCAGACTGTCAGCTTGTCCTGGTCCATTACGATCTCAACCTCGTCCCCCTTTGACAGGTTATTTGAAATCGCCCATTCCCTTGGCACCGAAAGCAGCAGTGTCGAGTTGCCTATCTTTATGAGCTTCCTTTTCATAGCATAAGAGGGAATTCGAGCAGGTTTAAATATTTACTGATTCATGTATATACCAGTTAAACTGGTTGCAGAACTTTTTTATTGGAAAAACAATGCCTGGTTTTATGAGGGAATTTCTTAGCAAGTACAGGCTCGCAATTTTTGGGGCTTCGGCTATACTGACCTCTGTTCTTGCTTATTTTGGCGCTAAAAAGGTAAAAAGCAGGATTGACGATTCAAGAAAACTTGAGAGTTTTGTTGATGAGTGGAATTCTGCTGATCCGGATTATTATAGGAGAAGGGTTGCGCTGGTAGTTTCAAGTAGGGAAACATCAGACCTTGAAAGGATTCTCCAAGGGAATGGGTATGGTGTATTGAACGCAAGTAATGAGAATGCGATTTTGGCTGTAGAAACAGTGCGTCCAGACCTGATTTTGACTGATCCAAGAACCATTCCCGGATTAAGGGGCGATGAAGTCAGCCTAAATAGAACTGCTTATGCTGTTAGGGCTGTAATTCCAGACACTTTGAAAAGGTCGGGTATAAGGCGCTTTCTCGCTGAAATGGATGAAAGGATAGAAAGGCGCAATGACCGGATTTACAGGCTCCTGATGAAAGTGCTTGAATATGCGGGAGCTGCGAGAGACAGGGATTTCCATCATGCGCCTGAAAATGTTTCTGCCGCATTGAGGGATTTTGTATCCAGCGTTTGCTTTGTTGCGCCATATGACATGTATGATGCCCATCAAGGAGGTGTTGTGCCGAATTTTAACGGCAACCCTGTGAGGCTTGGTGTCCATTACGACGCCGGTGAGGGCATGTGCATCAAGCTGTTCAGGGTAAGCGACCATGGAATGCTTGAGCGCCTTGTGGAAGACATAAAGGATGATTCAGGCATTTCTGTCGCGAGGTCAAGCTTCGCCAGGCACCATTTCTATGCGGTTTCAGAAGACGGCAAGCTGCTTATAGACGTGATTTCCTATTTTATAAATCCGACCTTCGCGTACATCGGGAATTTTGTCAAGGAATCCGGAGTTAAGCAAGGAAGGGAGATCAGGGAAAACCTGATGCACGCGATTTTTGAGGTAGCAGTCGCGTATGGAATGCGGCAGCAAAAAAGGAACCCCATGACACCGCAAAGGGTTGCCTCGGTTGTGGGATATTACAAGAACTCCCTTGAAAGTGCATATTCGAAGCTTTTGCCAATAATGGGCGAGCTCGGGATCGCCTGGCAGGATTTTGTCCCGCTGATCCGTGCATTCGACGACCCTGACCTGAAAAGAGGCGAATTTTATTCAAGGGTAATGGATTTGCTAGTTTCAAACTTCAAGCTCGCCGGATTCAACATACAGAACCCGTCGAATGAAGAACTGCGTGCTTCAATCATGCCTGGCGAAAAAGCCTTGAGCGCCCAACAGATAATGGAAAGGCTCCAGATATATGACCAGGGCTACAAGGACAGCCATATTGCGGACAACTTTTCAAGGGCTGCATTCTCACACCATTTCGGGGGGATTGACAATGACTGGATAAGGCTTGCGATGGACTATGCAAGGCTTTCAGTCGGAAATAATGGATTGTTTGGAATGATAAATGGTATCAGGGGGACACCAACTGAAGCTTTCATGAAAAACTTTTCATTGGCCACAGCCCAGAAGCTTTTCCGCCTTATTTGCTACTCAGTCATTGCTGCAGAACACAACGAGACAGGTTATGCTTCAGGCATGGTGCAGCCCCCAGATTACATTCGTAACAGGAGAAACTATGTTGAGAATGCGCTTTCATATTCAAGGAGCCTTTGGCTCTTCACCTTGACAGCCTCTTACTATTTCGAGGGCAAAATGCCCAGAGGATACAAGGAAATGTGGGAGAGGACAGAAGACTGTTATGGGAGGGCCAAGAGTTCACATGGTGATTCAACGTGTGTTCATGCTGATTTGTCCCGGGTTCTCTCAACTTATTCTTTAATTGGCCGCAGGATTGTGGAAGCCCATGATGCCCATGCAGAAGAAGGACCTGTTTTTGAGATGCTGAAAAATACTAGGGAAAGAATGTCGCCTTTTATTGTAAGGTACTGTCAGGGTCCATTCTGAGGATAATTATTGAAGACACCATGTCATAAGACCTGGTTGTAACTGATAGAAGGGAACTCAGGATAACTGGATGTTGCTGTGGCCTGTTCATCTCGTTAAGAATTGAATTCACAATCTCATTCTTCCTTTTCTTGATCTCTTCGATCTTGGACGGGTTGAATGTATAGAAGAGCTCATAAATGCTCCTGAAAAACAGGTTTGTCTTATCGAAAATACGGACCATTGATTGCTTGTCCTGCAAATTTTTCCCGGCCATGTACTGAGCCATGTACTTGTACTGGTCAGCTATCCTTTCCAGCTCCTGGATTATGTAATATAATGGCCCTATTTTCCTGAATCCATTTGACCCGTACTTGTTTATCGACCTTACAAGCATTGAGTTAAGCCTGTTGCTTTCCTTTTCAAGATAAATCACGTTTTCCATGTCAAGGCCTTTTTTAATGGCGTTTAGGGCTTCCTCTGAGATTGTAAGGGTAATGAGGAAAAGCCTTCGGAGCAGGTTGTTAAAGTCATCCACCTTTCCTGAAACATTGACTATCCTGCACATCGTTCCAGTCTGTTCCATCAGCTCATATCCTACTGTCTCTTTCCACATAACAGTCTTGATTTTCCCTATCAGCTGTTGGTCCTCTGATCTTAATTCAACTTCATCATAGCCGCTTCTGTAAATGGAATAAAGCAATCTCGGGAGCATGTCCTTGAACCGGGTAACGTCAACCATGAGTGTGTCTTTCTTTAATTTGCAGTCCGGCCAGACAAGCACCTTGTCCTGGTCCTGGCTAACCTCGACTTCGTCCCCCTTGGAAAGCCCGTTCTCCTGGACCCAATCCCTTGGCATGGACAGGAAAAGCGTTGAGTTTCCGAGCTGCACCAGCTTTCGTCTCATAGATACTTAAAAACAAAGCTTATATTTAAAAGTATTTGTTTAAGCACATTATGCAGATTAATTAACCTAAGCAATAAAACTATATCTTTATTTTTAAACCATAACATAAGGCAATTTTTTGCCTCCGAATAAAAACTTGATGAGGTGGTTGTTATGGCAATGGTAAGTACTTTGGAGCATAAGCTGTACGAAGCGGAAACAAAGGAGGATATTGGTGAGAACATAAGTGAAGGCATGGGAGAGGGCATCCAGCAGATATTGGGGCCCATCGCATATCTTGGAGGGGCTGCCTTAGTCACTTATGTTGCGGGCAGCATAATAGGGGATAGCGTGCCTGCTTTGATCAATTATGCTACAGCAAGGGTTTTTGAAAACAACGTCATAGCACAGCTCGGTAACGCTTCAATCGCTATACCTAGGGGATATGGTCTTGTGGATTCCGTTGCTACAGTTCTCGGAAGGGACCCTTCAACGGTTTCGTCAGGGATGATTGCTTCTGCACCAGTTGGGGCAACTTTTGTAGGATACGTCTTGAGCAGATTAGCGGGCCCAGCTTTGGAGAGACTTGGTAATAAGGCAGGATAATCCGGATTTTTTCCGGAATCCATTGACAGAATTCAAATTAGGATTCCGGCTTGATTTTTTTACCCATAGAAAAGCTTTCCCTCGGATTTCTGCTTCCTGTCCATCTGGGAGTCAGGCTTGTTGATCCTCGGCCTGTTGCTTTCAGGGTCGCGTCTTAATGTTATGTTAAGCTCCTTCAGGAACTTGTTCATGCCCTCTTCCATGCTGTACGGGCCGCTGACTACGCCTTTCCTGGCGGGCTCTCCTGTAAAGATCATGAGCCTGTCTGAAACCTGGTCAATCAAAAGCAGGTCATGATCTACCACTACCGCTGTCTTCCCGAATGTCTCCATGAAATCCCTTATTATCTTTGCTGTAATGATTCTCTGTTCTGCGTCGAGAAATGCAGAAGGCTCGTCTATCAGGAATATGTCAGCATCCTTTGAAAGGCACTCTGCCAGCGCCACCCTTTGAAGCTCCCCTCCGGATAGCTCACCGAGTGATTTTAGAAGCAGCGTTTTCAGGCCCAATGGCCTTATTAGCTGTATTTCATATTTTTCAACAGCCTTTTGAAGCACTGATGCAACTGAATCTGTTGATTCTGTGCTCAGATATTGCGGCTTGTAGCTTATCTTTATTCCCTTGCCAATCTCTCCTGTGTCTGGAGGAATTACTCCCGCAAGTATCTTTACAAAAGTGGTTTTTCCTGTGCCATTCTCGCCAAGAACCCCAACTACCTCCTTCCTTGCGATGCTTCCCTTTTCTGCGCTTAGAATAAAATTGTCAAGGCGTTTTGTTATTTCACTCCAGCCTGCAAGCTCCTCTTTTCTTCCCATTCCCGAAGGCAATCGTGGCTTGAACTTGATTTCATGATCCCTGAACCTGACATTTTCCTCCCGGAGCATTCCTGAAAGGTATGCGTTTACTGCGTTCCTTGTTGCCTTTGGCAGGCTTACTATTCCATATGCGCCCGCTTCCCCGTACATGACATGTATGATGTCTGTCATGTAATCCATTATTATCAGGTCATGCTCCACAACAACAACTGATGATTCAGATACTGAGAGGGACTTCACAAACTGGCTCATCCTTATCCTCTGCTTGATATCAAGGTAGGTTGAAGGCTCGTCAAGGATGTGGAGATTTGCGTTTTTCAGGGCTGTCGCAGCCAGCGCCACCCTTTGAAGCTCCCCTCCGGATATGGTCTTTATGTCATTATCAAGTATTGCGCCGATTTGCAGCTCATTGATCACTTTTTCGAATTTTCCTGCAGAGTCTATTTTCCTCAAAAGGTCGCCGACTTTTCCTGACGCTGTTTTCGGCAGCAGATCAACTGCCTGTGGCTTGTAAGCAATCCTTATCTGGGCTGCTTTCACTTTCTCAAAGAAAAGATGGGCCTCAGTCCCCTTGAAGTACTCTATGACTTCTTGTATTGACGCTTCTTCCTGCTTGCCGAAGTTGGGCCTTACGATCTGTGCCAGTATCTTGATTGCTGTGCTTTTTCCTATTCCGTTTATTCCAAGAAGCCCTATTACCTTGCCGAATACAGGGAATGGGAGGCTGTAGAGCCTGAACCCGTCCCTTCCATATTTATGGAGGGGAAACTCAAGCTCAGCAGGAAGGTTGACCATGTGTATGGCGCCGAACGGGCATATCTTCACACATACGCTGCACGCGTCCGTGCTTACCTCCTCATGTACCTCTGCCTTGCCATCAGGGCCTATTACCTTGCATTCCTTGCCCATCCGGTTGACCGGGCACATCCTTATGCATAGGTACCCGCCGCAGCCAACAGGGTTGCACTTGTCCTT
The DNA here is from genome assembly GCA_016180195.1 of Candidatus Woesearchaeota archaeon. Taxonomy (GTDB): domain Archaea; phylum Nanobdellota; class Nanobdellia; order Woesearchaeales; family UBA10216; genus JACPBS01. The sequence continues at coordinate 85,094 of JACPBS010000006.1, read as the reverse complement.
TTCTATAACTGCTATTCTCGGCATGAATCAGAAGTTGGGAATGGTTGTTTAATAATCTTATTGTGGTAAAATAATATAAAAATTTATATCCCGATATGACATCCATGCTGCATGTGGAAATGCAATGATTGCCAGAGGAAATTTTATGGGTACAACATACTGACATTTTATAACTGCCCTTACTGCCAGAGTATAGATACGAGGAGCATGGAAAATGGCGACTAGCCCTATAAATGAAAAAAATCTGGAAGCGATTGTTAAGGGTATTACTGCTGGGCGGGATGATATTCCTGGATACGTGCCCATGAATTACCTTACTGGGAGCTATTTGGACAGCTTGTTTTACGGCAAGGTTATCCCTAAGGAGCATTACTGGGGCTATCCTAATGTCAGCAAGGTTAATGATCTCGTTACAACAGAGGACAAGAGCGACGAGAACCTGGGGATGTGCGGAATACTCGGGATGTGTTATAACCTTTCAAAAAGGATTGTTATGAACATTGGCGAGCTGACAGGGAACCTTGACCAATACCACATGACAATCAGGCATGAGATCAGGCATAGGATTCATGGCATTAGCGACAGCAATCCGGTTGGCCATTACATCATGCGAGCCCTAGATTCAACTGCAAGAAAAGCTTCTGGCATTTATGACAGGGTTCAAAGGTATCACCAGAAAAGATAACCTTGTAACTTATTTTTGCCCTTTAAGGCCTGGGAATGGAATATCTCGGTATCCATCCTTTCGCCGGAGATGATCACTGGGAAATGCTAGATAATTCTTCCCAACTAAAGTGGGTTTTTCATATTCAGGCCTGCAAAACATAAGAGTAATCCATTCTACACCCTTTTTGTGGATTTCATCAACAGATTTTGGATTTTCACCCTGATAATAAATATTTCTTACACCTTTTTCGTCTATTTCAACGAAGTACTCCCCAAAATCAACTTTACTTACATGACCTTGGAACATCGAAAACTGCACTATTGTAACAGGGGTACTCCATAAACTTGTGGGCACGGTACTTGTTAACCCTCCCGCTCCCTCCACTTCTGGTGACTGCCCTCGTATAGGAGAATAAGTCATATACACTCGGGGAGGCATCCTGTAATCAACAGATCCAATTCTTCCAGCCAGGTATTTCAAAAACCCATCCGGACGGCATGCTTCAACAATTCCATCGATTGTTTGGACTTGTTCAATAGGGATTATCATTTTTTGAAATAAATCCGAATTCTTATATAAATTTTTTTCAGTTATTATTTTTATTCTCCTGTTCGATTAGCTTCTCTTTCAGCAGTTTTATGAATATATCCTCATAAATATCGAATTTGAGCTTATACCTGTCCCATACATCTTTAGATACAGGTCTGCCTTCATAATGAATTTTGTTTCTTAAGAGTCGCATTGTTTCAATGGTTTCCCAGTCAATATCCCAATCATCATGTTTTACACAGATATATGCATAGAGGCATTGGTGGTTGTTTGAACTTATTTTTTCAAGAAAAAGGATGCCCTGCACCAGTTGCCGGATGATTTCATACTTGCCACTCCATATCAGGCTATAATTCTCCATTTTTTCCATTATAGGTATAGTTTGTTTCAAAGTGTTTAAGTCCTGAATTGCAAGTGCCAGCAAAGATTTAACTTTCTCGAAGTCAATTTCTTCAGGCTCTTGCAGATAGCCTTCTGAGATGCATTGATTGTAGACTTTCTCAAGCTCTTTAACTTGTTTCATATCAAAACCTTCGCAACATCATGAATGTTCCCTTTCACGAAGTAACCTTTAACTACATTGTTCATCAGTCCGGTTTGGATGCTCCTCATATCTTCTTCTGAACTGAAACAGTGAACCTCAACCTCCCTTGCTTTCCCGTCCATGCCTAATCCGCTCCATGCGATGCCATATTTAAGGTCTTCTGGATCTCCAAGAACGAATACATCTATATCGCTTTGGGTATTCCAGTCTGACCGTGCAAAGCTACCGAAAACAATGACTGTCCTCGCTTTGAGGCCTTGAAGCTTGGAAAGTAACCCTGTTTGGTACATCTTTTCAATTGCGTATATTTTTTTCTTGTTTCTGTAATTGTCATGCCTAAAGTTAGCGATAAAAAAAGGCATTTTTCCTTTCGGCTTGATTTTTAGGGCAATCTTTTCTTTCAGCATTTTTTGTAGCCATTTGTTTGCGCTTGGCTCGCTAATTTTTGCAGTGCTAACTATCGAGGAAAAATGCCAATGCTTTGAAGGCTCATTAAAGAAAAGCTCCATAACACTCTCTTCCTTAGATCGAATAAACATTTTACTTAGTTTAAAGCTAAGGATTATTTATAGTTTTCGGTGGCGAAAATCCCAAATCGTTTTGCAATCAGGCCCATTCGAACTCAGTTCAAATCGGGATTCACCATTGAAATGAAGAGGATAGCTCCCAACGGCGGATTTTTGTTACTTTTCAGCAACCTTTATTAACAATGCATTTTTCATTGTTGCGATGATAAAATCTGTTATCTTCGACCTTGACAATACCCTGATTGATTTCATGAAGATAAAGAGGGCTTCTGTTGAGGCTGCTGTTTCATCAATGATCTCAGCAGGGCTGAGGATGGGCAAGGATGATGCTACTAAAGCGTTGTTTGAGCTTTATGATGAATACGGTATCGAGTACCAGCAGATCTTCCAGAAATTCCTGGAGAAAGTCCACAAGAAGGTTGACTACAGGATCCTTGCTGCAGGCATTGTTGCCTATAGGAAGCTTCAGCTCGGGCTTTTGGGCCCTTACCCCAGCGTTGTGCCTACCCTTATCAGGCTGAAAGAAAGGGGTTTCAAGCTGGCGATTCTTTCCGACGCTCCCCGGCTTAAGGCCTGGATCAGGCTTACGGAGATGGGCCTTGCTGACTTCTTTGATGTAGTCATAACTTTTGACGACACTGGCGAGCTGAAGCCCAGCAGCGTTCCTTTCAAGCGGGTATTGAAGGAACTTGATGTTTCCCCTGAAGAGGCCCTCATGGTGGGTGACAATCCAAGCAGGGACATCAAAGGGGCGAAGAATGTGGGGATGAGAACGGTTTTCGCTAGGTATGGGGACACGAAAGATATTAAAAGCAGCGGGGCTGACTTTGAGATAGACAGCATAGATGAGCTTCTTGCCATAGTAAAGAGGTGAAGAAATGGTTGAGTTGACGCAGCAAACACTATCCACATCACTGATTGCTTCATGGATAGCGATGGTTATAGCCATGATAATCCAGCTTTATGTGATTTATCTTAACTGGAAGCAGTCAAAGGTGAAGGACCAGATGAGCGAGCTGATTTCAGTGACTAAAGAGGTAAGGGATCTTCTTAGGAAAAGGAAATAAACATTATAAATTATGCAGGCAGGTTTATATATTTGCATGCATATTTGGGTTGCATGGATAAGGTTGTGCACTTTGAGGTTCCTGCAGATAACTTGGAGAGGGTGCAGAAGTTCTATAAGGAATGCTTCGGTTGGAAGATCACTGATGTTTCTGCTCCCGGAATGGAATATTTCATGATTCACACTGTTGAAACAGATGATAAGGGTATGCCTATGCATCCGGGAGCAATTAATGGTGGTTTCATGAAGCGCACTGATGAGAAAGGGCCAATCATCGTTGTGAATGTTGATTCTATTGACAAAAGCCTTGACCTGGTAAAGAAGGCTGGTGGAATCGTGCTGTCAGAAAAGGTAAAGGTTGGGGACATGGGGCTTTACGCCAGGTTCAGGGATCCTGAGGGCAATGTTATGGCTGTTTGGGAGGATTTGAAGAAAAGTTTCTGAAAGCCAGATTATTTTGCTTGCACTGCATCGATATCTTTTGAGCCCTGAAGTTTTCTATAAGCGAGAAAAGTAGTATCAGACTCAAGGTGCAAGTTGAATTTCGGATGGGTGCGGTCATGAACAAGGAGATACCCGTCGGGCTTTACAGCGCTTTCCAGGCTTCTTCTTGCCGCCCTCCTGTCCGCAAGGTTCATGTGCTTAATTACATTTGACACAACCACAATGTCCGCCTCTTTTGGGGACGTAATCAGATCTCCGACTTCAAATGTGCATAACCCAACGACTTCGGGGTTAGCTTCCATGCGGTACAGATTTCCCTCAGGATATCTTATTCGAGCACGTTCGGAACTGTATTTCTTCAGGATATTCCATTTCGGGTCTTCTCTGATCACGGTTTCGGTGCCTTTATTTATGCATTGTAAGTTTCGCACCGAAGAGAATAAGCCTGTGCGCGCCATAATTATTCTGTTCTCATTTAAATCAGTTGCAGTAATTCTTATATGTGCATCGGGTGTGCGCTCCATGTACTCAAGCGCAACCATGGCCAATGAAAAGGCCTCTTCACCAGTAGAGCAACCTGCGCTCCAAATGCCGATTTCTGGCCCATTCGAATCATATACTGCTGGCAGTGCCGCATTCAGCAGGTAATCGAACATTTCCGGGCAGTTGAATGCAACGGTATTCCCGGGGATGTGGCATAAGTAATCCCGTTCAAGCAATGTTGTGCAGAGTTGATAAAGCAAGTTTTTGGGCAAAAAAGCACTGACAGCATCATCAGCCAGGATTATTCCCGCTCGTGCTTTTTCCCCTGCTGTTTTCAATAGCCTGTCCAATGCCATTATTAAAAAGAATTCTGTTCCTCTATTTATTTAATACGTAATCGTTGACACTTTCCTCCCTTATGTAATCCAAAATCTCCTTCAGCAGCCTGGTGTTTCTTGAACTTGGCATTTTTATCACCCCTGAGCTGCTCCTATTCCTCCTTTAATAACATTCCACTCGCAGGAGTCCAGTGTCCAGTGCAATTTGTCTGGCAAGGATCCCTGATTATGAGACAACCTCCCCGTTCGGTATCCTTTTTTTTAACTGCATAAAATATATATATGACTAGCCCTGCCCCTTTTTTGTTTTTGGATGAGTGATTGCTATGGCTGATGACCAAAATGTTCGGGTTGATGTTGTTAATGGGAACGATTTTTTCGCTGACGAGGTTAGCGTGTCACACAGCCCCATGAGATTCGTGATAGACTTCAAGTCTATGACTCCCAGGATGGACCTCCCGGGGAACCCGCCCAGGATGGTTGTCAAGCATAATGTCATTCTTCTTGATCCTTATTTTGCAAAGGACGTCCTTAATGTATTGAAGGACAACATTTCAAAATACGAGAAAAAGTTTGGAGAGATTAAGATGCCTGAAAATCTGGCAAAGCATGAGGTAAGTGCTGGAAAGAAGTCTAAGGCAGCAAAACAGGATTATTTTGGCTAATGGAGGGATGTTGATATGAACGCGCAACAGCAGATGCAACCAATCTTTATTTTATCCGAGGGTAGCCAGAGGACTACTGGAAGGAATGCCCAGAGGACCAATATCATGGCAGCCAAGGCAGTGGCGGAGACAGTCAGGACCACGCTTGGACCGAAAGGGATGGATAAGATGCTTGTTGACTCGCTTGGTGATGTAGTCATCACTAATGACGGGGTCACGATCCTTGAGGAGATGAGCATCGAGCATCCGGCTGCTAAGATGATAGTTGAAGTTGCAAAGACCCAGGAAGATGAGGTTGGGGATGGCACGACAACCGCGGTTGTCTTGGCAGGCGAGCTTCTTAAGCAGGCTGAGAATCTCATCGACAAGGAAATCCATCCGACTGTAGTGGCAAGGGGGTATAGGCTTGCTGCTGAAAAATCGCTAGAGATACTCAATAGCATTGCAGAGCCCGTTAACGAGGCTGATGATGAGCTCCTAAGAAAGATCGCAGTCACGGCGATGACTGGCAAGGGTGCCGAGCATGCTAAGGATATCCTTTCAAAGATTGCTGTCAGGTCCATAAAGTCAGTTGCAGATAAGGAAGACGGCAAGCTGATGATTGACATAGAAAATGTCAAGATCGAGAAGAAGGTTGGGGGCAGAGTTGAGGAGTCCGAGCTCATACAGGGAGTCGTGCTCGACAAGGAAAAGGTCCATCCGGGTATGCCTAGGATCGTGAGCAGCGCCAGGGTTGCTCTTTTGGATGCTGCCATAGAGGTGAAGAACACTGAGATTGAGACAAAGATCCAGGTTAGCGACCCAGCCCAGATGCAGGCTTTCATTGACATGGAAGAAAAGATGCTCAAGGGCAAGGTTGAGAAGGTTGTCGCTGCAGGGGCAAATGTTGTGTTCTGCCAGAAGGGAATAGATGACATGGCCCAGCATTTCATGTCGAAGAAAGGGATTTATGCTGCAAGAAGGGTTAGCAAGAGCGACATGGAAAAGCTGTCAAGGGCTACAGGAGCCAAGATAGTGACAAATCTTAATGATCTTTCAAAGGAAGACCTTGGATTCGCAGGAATCGTGGAGGAAATTAAGGTCGGATCTGAAAACATGACTTATGTCAGGGAATGCAAGAATCCGAAATCAGTCACGCTCCTCATACGTGGGGGCACCGAGCACGTTGTGGATGAGGTGAAGCGTGCAATGGAGGATGCGCTTGGGGATGTTTCCGCATCATTGAAGACCGGCAAGGTTGTTGCAGGCGCTGGCGCTTCTGAGATAGAGCTTGCACGCGGATTGAGAAAGTTCGCCGAATCCCTCAGCGGCAGGGAGCAGCTTGCGGTGAATGCATTTGCCGAGGCTGTTGAGATCATACCCAGGACCCTCGCCGAGAATGCAGGCCTTGACCCGATTGACGTGATGACTGAGCTTAAGGCTGCGCATGACAATGCCAAGAAGTGGATCGGTATAAATGTGTTCACAGGAAAGGTTATTGACTCATGGAAAGAGGGTATTGTCGAGCCGCTGAAGATTAAGACGCAGGCGGTGAGCTCTGCCAGCGAGGTTGCAATAATGATCCTTAGAATTGACGATGTGATCGCAAGCGCCGGCAAGTCAAAGGGGCCTGAGATGCCTCCAGGAGGCCCAGGTGGGGGCTACGGCGGAGAAATGTGATTCATCTCTTTCTTTTTTATTGTTAATACGTCTTTATATTTTATATAGCAAACTTATTAAAAAATAGAATTACCATATAATCTATGGCTTGATATCGCACGATCCTAGCCTCTGCATGGGGGTTTTGGACACCTCTTTTTCCCCCATGCCGGCTTAGGACCAAGCCGTATAGCCTTCTAGTGGAAATTCAACTTTATATTGCATATTTGAATGTGCGATTGCCGAGTTTATGACAGCCATGCTCAAGTGTTCAGGCTTTCTTCCTGGAAATTTTGAATTAAAGATGCCCAGTTGTTCTAATGTGCCATTTATTATCGCGGTTAAGCTTTCAATAACTTCTCTTTCTGTGCCTTGACTGCTTATTACCTCATAAGGTCTTTTCGAGAAGATTCCCGTAGAAGCGTCCTCAATAGGTACAACGGGATAATTGTTAACTCCTGCATAGACAATAGCAACTTGAACAAAATCCATTTATGACACCCCCTGATTAAAATTTATGCGGATACATATATAATTTTTTTCTTTTTGCACTAATACTTTTCCAATAGCTTCTCCCTGGACTTGAATCCGCTTACTATCCTGAATTTCTGTTTCATCTCTTTTGAAAGGAACTTCACAAGCTCGGCATTTGCCTTGTTGTCCTCAGGCCTTGCGCTTATCCTCACAATGAGCGCTTTCTTTTCATTGTCAAACCCCAATATCTGGTTTTTCAGCGAGTTTGGCTTTACGATCACCCGTAATCGTTCCATGTGCAGTGATGAATAGAAACCTATATATATTAATGGCGCCTGTTTTTGGTTAAAGAGGTTTGAAAAATGCCCGATGATTTGTTGGCGCTTGATTCTGGCAGCGATCCGCAGGAACTGAAGGAAGCCATAAACGACCTGACAAAGGTTGTTGCGGAGCTTATCGCCATTTTCAAGACTGCAAGCTCAGATATTCATGCAGAGGCGGATAATAGCCTTTCTGCAAAGCTCGATACGCTGATCAAGCAGAATGAGGAGATTGCGCGCGCCCTGCTTATCCTTATTGAAATAGAGGGGGAGCATCTTCCGAAAATCTCGAAGCAGGCCGAAAGGAAAACACGACTGCATTTCCCTCCAATGCAGAGGATCCAGCCATCAATCTCGCTTGCTCCCAGGGGAAAGATCCCGGGGAAGCGCATGCCTGGTTTCGGCGAGCTTGAGGAGGATTGAGTATTGTGACGCGGATACGGCACCTGTTCAGGCACCTGAGCGCTGCATCGAAAAAGCATCATTCAGGCAGCAGGGAATGGAGGCTTTTTAGGCTCGCAAGCAGCATTGAGTCAGAGCATGAGCAGGTGGCTGCTCGGATTTTTTCACTGGAAAAGAATATTGCCTGTATGAGGAAAGCAATGGGTGACCACGACAGGCTCTTAGTGATGGAGGAAAAGCTTGCTAGGCTGAAGAAGCTCCTCCCAAAAGGACATTATTTATAAGATAAGCATTTTCTACATTCAAGATGGTTTTTTCCCTTTCACCCATTCCAGTTATTTACTATAGGTCAAGAGCTGCAAAATGCCCAACCGTGGAGCGGAATTGGCACCTTTGCTTTTCAGAGGGGTATTTCCGGGGATTGGCTGAGAATGGTGAAGGCCATTCATTCGCAACTAATTCGACGTGTGCAATTCCCCGCTTGGAAGAAATAATTAAGCTGTTTGATTTGCCCACAGAGAGTTCCTCTGTTTTATTTCTCCCGAAATACCCGATGAGAACCCATGATAAATTCCTTAATGGGTGTGTTGCAAATGTGGATGGTTATGTTATTTCAGGCGATAGGTATAAGAGCGTTAGGGGAGATGTAGGGAAAGTGATTGATGAATACCCTGGGAATGTCCTCTTGGTTGATACAGGTTTGTTTGCGGTGCAAAATTTGTTAAATGCAAAAGGTCATTTTTTTAACACAATAAGGTACGATTGGAATTCATTCGTGCCCATACCAGAATAGGCTTTCTTCCCTTTTTTCCATCATGCAGAACCCGAACCTTACGAATTGTATTATCTCTTTTTCAGGTATTTTCTCTGTTTCAGGCTCTGCAAGCGCGCTTATCATTTTCGCGTCAGGCATCATGACATTTACCTTGACAGCGCTGTCTGCAGGCAGCCAGTGTATGACTTTCTTCCCTTTGTTCCTGAACTGCTCGTATTCCCTGCTATGGAATGTCAGCCTGCCGTTTTTCTTTTCAAGGTTGAGGCAGTCCATGAGCCTTATCAGTTCGCCTTCTTTTATCTGGTCATGGTCTTTCTTCTCTATTATGAAGTTTTCGCAGACTTCATATTTTCTTATCCCCTTTTCCTTTTCCGGGTGGAATTTCAGTTCAGCAGCCTGTTTCGGGGCACCCTTGACTGTTATTGTATGAGGCTCTCTTATGAGGAAATACCTTTTTGCCTCAGGATCCAATATTTTCCTGTTTAGCGCGGTAACAACGCTGAAGTCTATGTTTGTTGGCGTTGTTGAAAGCCCAACTTCGATCGCAAGCTGCTCATATGTTTCCTTCTGTATGCACCTTTTCTTGAGCGCCCTTAATGTGACAAGCCGGGGATCATGCCATCCTATGTACTTTCCTGTCTTGATGAGTTCCCTTATCTCCCTTCCGTGTGTTGTTGATCCTGTTATGTTGAACCTCCCATACTCCCTGATTGCCTGCTTTTTCATGCCGAGAATGTCTTTGATTGTATTCTGAAGCTCTGCCCTCATGCTTCCAAACTCAATGCTTCGGAAAATGTGCGTGACCCCGTACTTTGAGTCGCCAACTGCATTCTCAAAATCGTATAGCGGCCAGACTTTGTACTTGTTTCCATGCCTGAAATGCTTTGCATGGCTGATACGGAAAAGGACCGGATCCCTCATCACGTGGTTTTGGCTTTCCATATCGCCCACAAGCCTCAGGACCCTTTCACCTTCTGTGTATTGCCCTGTATGCATGCCCTTCCATTCCTGCATGTTCTTTTCGATGCTTTTTGACCTGCACCCGCACTTTTCGCCTTCATGCCTAAGCTCCCTTATCCTTTCCTTGTCGCACTCGCATACGTAAGCCTTTTTTGTTTCTATGAGCTTTTCTGCCAGTTCGTACATGTATTCCATGTCATCGCTCATGAATATTATTTTGTCAGGCTTTATGCCAAGGTAGCCTGTAATGTCCTCAACCATTGCATCGGAAAACTCTTTCGTGCATTTCTCAGGGTTTGTATCCTCGAATTTGAGAAGGCATTTTCCGCCATATTTCCTGGCGTAAAGGTAGTTTATGAGGAAGCTTAAGGCGTGGCCTATGTGGTTATATTTTGACGGCTCTGGAGGAAGCCTGGTAACTACTTTTCCATGCTCTGCGCCAGGAATTTCAGGCAGGTCTCTTTTTTGGGTTTTTTTCTTTTCCAAGAGTTCAGGTGCTGTGTCTTCGAGCATGCTTCTCTGCTCGTCCACAGTCATCTTGTTGACCTTGGCGATTATCTTTTCGGTTTCCTTTGTCAGTGCCCCAATTTTTTCCTTCAGCGCAGGGTTTTCTCCGAGAAGCTTTCCGATAACAGCCCCCCTTGTTGCTTTCCCGCCGTGAAGCACCGCGTTCTGCAGTGCATATTTTAGAATGCTTTTCTCCAGGTCCATGATTGAAAAATAAGTTGAGGTTTTTATTTAAATCTTTATTTTCCGCCGATCTCGTTTTCAAGCTTCTTGAGCACCCTGTCAAGGGCGAAGAAAAGATTCAAGTCCGATGTTGAAGCATTGAAATGCTTGCCATTATCCAGTATCATTCCGTGTATCTCGTATTTCTCAGACTTCTCCCTCTCATGGATTTTCTTGAGCTGAATCTTCAGGAGCTCAAACTTATTGCAGAGCTCGGAGTACCTTTTGGCGTAGTTTCCTATTATCTTCTTCAGAATTATCTGCGAGCCTCCGTCGAAATCCCTGAATCCGGAAAGCTCTATGTTACCTCCCAAGGTCACTACATCTTCTGTCATTGCAGCATATTTTCCTGGTTTGCAATATAAAAATTTTTTGATTCAGTTAAGCATTTAGCGTATTTGAAATACGAATTGCGGGCGATAAAAAAGAGAGCGACAGGGCGTCGTTCGTTTTAGTCGTGCGCTGGGGAGGGTTGTTCCCCAATTTGAGCAAAGCTCAAATGGGCCCATTCAGCCGCAGCTGAATTGGGCTTCGGAAACCCCCACCTTTCCCAAAAGGGGAAAGGCGTCGCACCATTAAAAAAAAAAGGAGCTTCAGAATACTAAAGAATTAGATTCAGTTTCAGTTCATGCTGCTGAAAAAATCCCTGTACTTGCCAACAAGCTCTGTTCCTGTGATTGGGCAATCATTCTTGCTGACAGGGTCCCTCTGTATAAGGCCCATGAATGTATATCCTATTGCATTCGTCGCAACATCCTTGTATGCTTGCATCCCTGCTTTATGCAGGCTTATGCAATCTTCCATGGTATTTCCCTGAATGACCAGCATGAATGCTTCTGCCATGATGTATGGCTTTCTGTATTTCGAGTAAAGCAGTTCTGCTTCTTTGAACGAAGATTCAAAGTTTGCCTTGGGATTTCCTCCTTCAAACCCATATGTGAAGCCGAAAATATCGCATTGCGAGAAATCCATGCAGCCAAACTTTCCGCCCATCCCCCCTACTCTGCAGTAAACCTTGCCTTTGAAGGTTTCCCTGACTTTTGGGATTATTTTTTTGTATAGGCTATTGGTTATTGTGCAGGCCTCTTCTGCAGGGTATCCGTTCTCATAAAGAACGTATTCGAACTCGCTTACAGGGGCAAAATATTCCACCTGGTATTGTTCGGCTATTTTTGCCCATTTCAATGCGGTTGCCTCGACGTCGTCATAGTATTCCTCAAATTTTATCCCTCCCTTTTTGCCTGTCACGTCAGGAAACATGTCGTACAGGTCATGGGCAACTAAAACCACCTGAAGCCCTGCTTTTTTTGCTTTGATGATGTTGGCGATTTTTTCTTTGTCCGCTTCTTCTCCTGTTGCATGGTCCACAGTGTGTGTGAGTGTTCCTTCTTTATGAGTGTATTTTGGGATTATTGAGTATGTATTTACCCCCATCTCCTTATAGTCCTCTGTGAAGTACGTTACACCAATTCGGTTATATGCGGGCCCGGGTTCCCATACTGCTTTGATTGGTTGACTGTATTTTCTCTCGAATGTTGCCCCTTCTTTTAAAGCAGCAACATCCTCAGAAGGTATCGGTAAGTACTTGTAACATCTATAGTTGCAATCAAGTATGCATTCTTTTGCATTGCAGGCTGTGCATGACTTGCACTCGTCAGGCGCTGACTCAGCCCGTATTTCATTCAGGTTCTGGCATAAGCTCGGGAAGTTGCCGCAGAATTCTGCGCATTGCTGCGTGTTAACCGGATTCATGCAGTATTCTGAGCAGCCTGAAATTGATGAGCATCCGCCCGGAAGGCTGAACGCTGATTTCTTCATGATGTTGTCAGGTGTTGGTGGGCTGCATTTGTAGCTGATGCACACAAGCCCCTGGTAGCAGTCTTTGTCCGCTGCGCATGGGCTTCCAGGTATTCCTGATGGCATCCCTATCTGTATTCCCTGCTTGCTGCACGTTTCCCTGTTTGTATCGGTTGCCTCGCACCAGGCTTTGCAGTCAAATATGTTTTCCGTGCAGTAAGATGCGCATTCCTGCTCCCCCTTGCATTGGCCAGGGCCTATTATGGACTCCTCTGGCCCGGTTGTTTTCTGTTCAGGCAATTGCGTCGGTTCCTGTCCAAGATTTTCTTTTTCCGATGTGGCTGCCTGTTCAGTCAATGCTGCCTGCTTTTCTTCACAGCCATGAAGCAGGATTGCAACTATCAACAGAAGAATGATTAACAGCCTCTTTTCCATGCCAATCAACTGATTTTTCCGCTTTTAAATATTGTCATACAGATTATTCATACAGTTACATGAAAAGCATTTTTTGATACAACCCTTAGGGCATCTGCTATTCCTTCTGCCTTTTTTTTGCTTTCAGCCACAGCAACAATGCATCCTCCTTTTCCTGCGCCGCTGAGCTTTGCACCTAGCGCTCCGTTATCTGTTGCTGTTGCTATCAGCCTGTTTAGTTCAGGCGAGGATACGCCAAGCTGTTCAAGCAGCTTCTGGTTCCGGTTCATCAGCGTGCCGATCATTTTTACATTCCCTTCCTGAAGGCATTGCCTTGCGTTCCCGGATATTTCTCCTATCTCAGCCATTATCTGATCATATTTCCCAGTGTCCTTTTCCCTTTTTTCCCGGACTTCTGCAACGACCTGTTTTGTAGGCGCCCTTGTGCCGGTGTTTGCAATGACTAGGCTTATCTGCTTCGCTGCTATGAAATCAGGATTCTGGCCTTTTATGAAATATATCGGCTTTTCATTTGAGGAAACAGTTGTGTCTATGCCGCTTGGTGTTCCATGGTAAATTTTTTCCATTTCAAATGCTGTTGCCGCGGTTTGGGCTGCTGTCCTCTTCATTCCCTCTAATTTAGCCAGCGCCCTTGTCACGGCCACGTTCAGTGCAGCAGAGCTTCCAAGGCCTGCTCCTATTGGTATTTGTGATGTTATCTTTAGGCTGATTCTGCAATTGATTCCGAGGAGCTGTCTGGCGGTTTCTATTGTCTGGACCAGTTTTTCCCTGATTTCCAGGTCAGGTTCCTCGATTTTGTCAGAATCAGTTTTGGCTACGGTTGCTTTTAGTCTTATGTTCATGAGGGGCATGGCGATTGCCGGATATCCGTATACAACAGAATGCTCTCCGAACAGTATTACTTTTCCACACGCATCTGCCTGGCAGGTCTTCATTTTTTAGAATCCTCACCTGTTAAGCCTTTTGTGTGCGTCTACAAGCTGGTGGGATTGGAGGGCTGCCATGAGTGAGATTTCGCCTGCAAGAACTGCTGTTGCGGTTACCTCTGCGAGCTGGTCTGCGCTGTTCCCAGGCACTTTCGAGTCTTTTATGCGTGTGAGGCTTATGCATTCCTTTTGGCATGGCAGCTTTGTACCTCCTCCTACTGTGCCTACCTGTATGGCAGGTATTGTGACTGTAACAAGAAGGTTTTCCCCTTTTGCCTGCATCTGGGTTATGCCGTGTGAGCCTTCAACTGTGTGTGCGATATCCTGTCCTGTGGCAAGGTAAAATGCGGATATGACATTTGCAAACTGGGCGTTCATTCCGTAGCTTCCCGCTATTGTAGAGCCTATGATGTTCTTGTACAGGTTGATCTTTTCCATTTCTGCTGCTGTTGTCTTCAGCACGTTCATTATAGCATTCTTTTTCAGTGTTGCCTCTGCAACAACATACCTTCCCCTTCCATGCCTGAGCGTCAACTCGGAGGGCTTCTTGTCTATGCAGAGGTTTCCCGATACGGATATGTATTTTGACCCTCTTATTTTTTTTTCTATGTGCCTGCATATGTTTTGGGCAGCTATGCTTATCATGTTCATTCCCATTGCGTCGCCGGTGTCTGCGGATATCCTGAGCCAGACAAGGTTTCTGTGGGTATGGGGCGTTATTCCCTTGATTTTGAGGAATCTGCTTTCTGATTCGCCGATCTTCTTCAGTTCTGATTGGCTTTTCGTGACGTATTCAAGCAGCCTTTCCCTGGAAGAGTTATTGGCTGCCTCCATTAGCGGGGCTCTTGTTTGCCCTTTCCTGATGATCCTGACTGTCGCGCTCCCGCTGAGGTTTATCGCCTTGCAGCCCCTGTTTACAGAGGCAACCAACGCTCCTTCGGTTGTTGCCAGGGGTATGTAGGCTTTGCCTTTGAAGGTTCCGCCATTTATCTTTACAGGACCTGCAATTCCAACGGGGACCTGGACTGTTCCTATCATGTTTTCTATGTTCCCAAAAGTAGATTCGGCGTCAATGGTGAATGAAGATATGTTGCTTAGGCTGATGGACGTTTTCTTTTGGATTGATTTGGCTCTTGACAGGGCAGCCTCTTTTCTAGTCATGTGTTGCTCCAGCTCATGAAGCCTGATCTTTCCTTTTGCGAGCTGTTTCAGGATGTCCTTAAGCGAGTATGAACTTGTAGCCATATTTTATCACTCCGTCCTCTCCATCCTGCGATATCTTCCTGAATACAGATGTGACTGCAGCACCCATGGTTACTTCCTCGGGATTCGCATCGGATATCTGGGCTGTTATCATGGGCCCTTCTTCCAGCTGAACTATCGCTATTATGTATGGGTTTCCTATCATCAGCTTTTCAGATTCTGTTTCGTCATTGTACTGCTGCCTTATTATTGTATACGTTACTATTTTTCCTTTTCCGCTGAATTCATGCTCCGTAAGGGCTGTTGACCCGCATTTCCTGCATACATGTGCTTCAGGGAAATGTAGCTCTGAGCACCTGCATTTGCTGCCTATTAGATTGTAAAACGAGTTCAGGTTTCTCCATATGCTTGCTGTCATTTTCTCATCTTCCAAATATGTGGACTACTGCGGTTGCTCCGCTGCCCCCGACATTGTGCGTCATGATTCTTGCGGGGTTTGTGTTGTTGGCTGCCTCGCCTCGAAGCTGCCAGAATGACTCGACTGCCTGTGCAACTCCTGATGCACCTATCGGGTGGCCTTTCGCTTTGAGCCCTCCTGATGGGTTGACAGGTATTTTTCCGCCTATTTCAGTCTGCCCGTCTTCGACAAATTTTCCGCCTTTTCCCTTCCCGACAAATCCCAGGTCTTCTATCGCCAGGATTTCGGCTATTGTAAAGCAGTCGTGTAATTCAAGGCAGTCAATATCCTGGTTTTCAAGCCTTGCCTGCCTAAGCGCTTCTCTTGATGCGACTGCAGATGCATTGAGCGAAGTGAGGTCATCGCGGTCATGCAGCGAAATGGTGTCCGAGGCCTGGGCGCTTGCCTCTATCCAGACAGGGGTGTCTGTCAGGCTTTTTGCGGTTTTCTCGGACGCAAGAATGACTGTTGCAGCTCCATCTGATACTGGCGCACAGTCAAGGAGCTTTATTGGATCGGCTATTTTTTGTGATCTCAGCACATCTTCAACGCTGATCTTCTTTCTCAGGTGGGCATATGGGTTGTTGAGCGCGTTCATGTGGTTCTTCACCGCAACGCCGGCAAGTTGTTCTTCTGTTGTACCGAACCTGTGCATGTGAAGCCTTGCCAGGAGAGCGTAGAGGCCGGGGAATGTTGCGCCTATGCTTGCCTCGAACTCCTGGCTCGATGCTGCTGACAAAATCCTGGTTGATGCTGTTGACGACACATCAGTCATCTTTTCAGCTCCCACAACCATGACTGAATCATAAAGTCCGCTTTTTATTGCCAGAAATCCTTCGCGGATCGCTGCTGAGCCGGAAGCGCATGCGGCCTCTATCCTTGTGCTGGGTATGGGGGACAGTCCTGATGCGCCTGCAATCAGGCTTGATACATGTTCCTGCTTCGTGAACATGCCTGATGACATATTCCCGCAATATAGTGCCTGAATTTGCTTCCTTCCGATTCCTGCATCTTCAAGCGCCTTGTTGTTCGCCTCGACTGCAAGGTCTATGAGCCCTTTTTCCCATAACTGGCCAAAAGCAGTCATTCCAGCCCCTATTATTGCAACCCTCGTCATTTTTACACAAGCCTTTTTGCATGCCTCATGTATTCCTCATAGGCAAGGTATTTGGTGAATTTCATCATTTCCCTTACTTTCATGATCCCTTTCCTGGCGTTCTCAATGTTTTCGGTTGTCCGGAGCACGAATCCGTCAGCTCCTGCCCCTGATCCGTATGATACAAGAAGTATCTTCTGGCCAGGTAATGCCTCGTCAAGAACTGAGCACAGCCCGATAAGGGTTGATGCTGAGTAACAGTTTCCGATGTCCCTTACAAGAAGTCCTTTTTCCGTCTGCTTTTCAGTGAATCCAAGCATTTTCGCTGCTTCAACAGGGAATTTGCCGTTTGGCTGGTGAAATATGACGTGGTCAAAATCAGAAGGCCTTGATGATGCCATCTCGAGGATTTTTTCTGTGCATTCAGTTATGTGCCTGTAGTAAGCAGGCTTTCCTGTGAAATGGCCCGCATGCCTTGGGTATGGCTGGTTTTGCCTTCGCCAGAAATCAGGCGTGTCAGTTGCGAATGAGCAAGTTGAGTCTATTTCAGCAATAACACATTTTTTCCCGAGAAGTATGGTAGCTGCTCCGGCAGATGCTGTGCATTCAAGGGCGTCGTTTGGGTTTGCCTGGGCAACATCGCTCCCTATTGCCAGCCCATAGTTTATCATTCCTGACTTGACCATTCCATACACTATCTGGACTGCCGAGGTTCCGGCCTTGCACGCAAATTCCAGGTCTGCCGAAAATAGGCTCCTGTTTAGCCTTATTGCCTCTGCAACCACAGTTGCGGTTGGCTTTACCGCGTAAGGATGCGATTCTGATCCTATGAAGAGGGCGTTTATGTCCTGGCCTGGCACCTTTGCCATTGAAAGCGCTTTCCTGGACGACTCGACTGCCATGGTTGTAGTGTCTTCGTCAATCCCAGGCACTGTTTTTTCGTTCACGCACAATGATTTCTTAAGCGACTCAGCATCCCTTCCCCAGCTTCGCGCTATCTCCTCAACCTTTATCCTGAACTTTGGAATGTAGGCCCCATACCCAACTATTCCTATCCCTTCAGCAGTCATGTATTTTGGACACCCCTTGTTTGGAATTACCTGGTTTGTTTAAATTCTTTTCTATGGTTATGGTTAGTAATAGTAAATCGCATAATATTCCAAAATCAATGCGATTTGCTAATAGCAAAGTGCATATCGAAAGTTCCATTATTAATGCACTTTGCTATAAGCGAAAAAAGAAAGCGTGGAGCGGAATTTCGTCAGGTTTGAGTGATTACTTCAGGCCCTTTACCAACAACTGATGTGTGTATTCTTGACACCCCGCTTATTTCTTTTATCGCTGCAATCAGCTCAGCTTCATGTTTAGCTAGCGTGAATATGTGGCAGTTCGGGCCGGCATCAAAGGAATATGCTGCAGCGGTCTCTTTTTTTGCCGCGTTGAATTCATGTATTTTCGAAATTATCTTCCGTGATGTTTCATTCAGGTATATCAGGGGGGGCCAGCTGTCGAGCATTACAGCGTGCAGGCTGTTGCTTTCAGCCATAGCTATCCTGAACAGTTCCTCGTGGTTTTTTCTTTTTATGGCCTCTTTTGACTGCTCTATTATATCTGGAAGCGTTTCAAGGCGTTTCCCGTAAAGCTTGCTTGTGTCAACTGTCCTTTTCATGCCTTCTGTTGATCCTATGATCTTGGGTTCTTCGGAGGTTATTGCCGTAACTATCCTGAATTCTTTCCAGTGGTGCTCGTCTGCAAGCTGTTCTGAATAGGAGTCTGATCCGTCTTCTTTGCCTCCTTTTTTCCACTGCACAAATCCTCCAATTACCGACCTGCATGCAGACCCGGAACCGAGTCTCGCAGCAATCGAAATTTCGTCTGGCCTGAGTTTCAGGTTCAATGCCGCAGCTGCTGCTACCGCAAGCGCGGCATAGCCTGATGAAGACGAGGCTATTCCTGCCCCTTTCGGGAAGTTGTTCCCTGATTCTATTCTTGCATGGCAACTCAGCCCTGCTTTTTTCCTGAGGTAGTAAAGAACCAGCATTGCGTTCCTCATTTCCTTGTCGCTGGCAGGAACGCCATCTATGACCAGGCTGTCTTCCTTATAATGCTCTGAGAAGTCGACAGTTGTTTTTGACGAGAATGTGCTGTCAAGCGTTATTGAGATGCTATCGTTTAAGGGCAGCTTAAGGGCGTCGTTCCTTTTTCCCCAGTATTTCATTATGGCTATGTTTGGAGTCGCTGTTGATGTGGCTCTCATTCTGCTCCTGGAACATTGACCTTTGCATCTATTATGGTTCCTCCTGCCCTTGCAATTGCTTCCTCCACTTCATTTTTCCTTTCAATCGGAGATATCGCAATTATGCAGTCGCCTACACCTGCACCTGAAAGCTTCGCGCCGTATGCGCCCGCATCAAGTGCGCTGTTTATGAGCTTTTCAATTATTTCCGAGCTTACGCCAAGCTCCTCTGAAGGGACTTGCATTTCCCGGAGGAATTCCTGGTTCTCATTCATCAGGGAGCCGAGGGATGCCCAGTCCTTCTCCTCAATGGCTTTTGTCGCCATGATCACCAGCTTTTCTATCTCGTCAAAAATGTTCTCGTAGTACCCTGGCTGCTCGTCAACCTGTGCAGCCACTTTCCGGACTATCTCTGTGGTGTGCGCAGGCATGCCTGTATAGCCTATGGTCAAATCCAGCCCTTCGGATTTTATGGGCATGGGTTGCCCTTTTTTGTACATGAGCGTTCCTCCGAAGACAGCTGCTGCTGCATCAAAGCCCGATCCTACTTTCTGCACTTCAAGTATTGTTTTGTAGCAGAGGTCAAAGAGCTCTTTTTTTTCAAGCTTTATGCTGAAATGGTTTGACAGCGCCTTCATTACAGCTGCTGTTACAGATGCGGATGATCCGAGCCCGACCTTCCTTTCGCTTGAGAGGAGGCTTTTTGTGGTGATTGAAACAGGGCTTGGCAGCGCGAATTTTGCATTAAACATCTTGACCGCTGTTGCAGCGAATGAGACCTCCTTCGGGTATTCAGGATCAGAAAGCGTGAATTCGTGGCTGATTTTCAGGTCAGGCGCATTTATGACAAATTTTTCGTGGCTGCGCAATGAAACAGTTACAGGAGCGTCAACCGCCGTGACTATGCATTTCCTTCCGTATACAACCGCATGCTCTCCCAGGAGCATTAGCTTGCCTGGGGCCCTGGACATGGTTTCCATAATGTTGCAGTGTCATCTTTTCTGATTTAAAATTCTTTCCATCAATCGACATATCCGCTCATGAATGCCTCTTCTTGGGGCGTTATCTCGTCATCCTCCAGAGCATCCTCATATTCATGGTAAAAATCATTCTCCTCGGCAAGGTTGTTCTTTTCCATCTGCACCACCTCATGTTTTATTACGTTATCATACTTTGTATGATACCAGTATATAAATTTTTGGTTTATATTACTTAATATTACCCCGTAACATTTAAATAGAACCTCAACAAGAAACTATTGCTTATGAAAGAAAGGGTTACTCTCACTCTGGACACGGACCTGCTCAGGGAAGTAGATCGCAGGGTTGACGGATTCAAGATAAAGAACAGGTCTCACGCAATAGAGCTCCTGCTAATGCAGTCTCTTGGAAGCAACGTGCCCAAAACAGCGCTTATCCTTGCAGGCGGCAAGGGGGTCAGGCTGCAGCCTATCACTCATGAGCTGCCAAAACCGCTTCTCCCTCTGCATGACAAGCCGCTTCTCCAGCACATCCTGGAGCTGTTGAGGAAATTCAACGTCAAGAACGTCATAATATCAATAGGGTACAAGGGCGAGAAGATCAAGGAGGCGTTTGGAAACGGCAACAGGCTTGGCATGAGCATAAGCTATGTTGAAGAGGACAAGCCCATGGGAACTGCAGGACCTATAAAGCTTGCCCGCGGGCTTCTTAACGAAACATTCATCGCATGCAATGCAGACGAGCTCAAGGATATAGACCTGATTGACATGTTCCTCTCCCACAAGGAGAACAAGGCGTCCGCCACAATCGCGCTGACCACTGTTGAGGACCCCAGCTCATATGGCGTTGCCAGGCTTCAGGGTAACAGGGTGCTTGAGTTTGTCGAAAAGCCAAAAAAGGAAAAAGCCCCCTCAAACCTCATCAATGCGGGGCTTTACATCATGGAAGCAGATGTTATCAATTACATTCCTGACGGATACGCCATGCTGGAAAAAGACGTTTTCCCTAAGCTTGCTGCTGAAGGCAAGCTCTTTGGATACCCGTTCAGCGGCCAATGGTTTGACACTGGCACCCTTGAGCGGTATGAGCGCGCAATAAAGGAATGGAAGGATATAAGATAATGGCCGGATTCTTCAAGGAATATGACATCAGGGGCCTGATAGGCTCCGAGCTTAATGCAATTAGCGCCGAAAGGATCGGAAAGTCAGTCGGGACTTTTATTGATGGCAGGGACATCATTGTTTGCCGCGATATAAGGTACTCTTCAAAGGAAATCCAGCCTGCATTCATAAAGGGCTTATTAAGCACGGGGTGCAATGTCACATTTATTGGCGAATACCCCAGCCCAGTTCTTTTCTTCAACTCCTGGAAACAGGGAAAAGAGGGTGCGATGATAACCGCGTCCCATAATCCTGCCGAGTATACCGGGTTCAAGTTCGTTGAAGCATCCGGCTGCAGTTACGTTGACCAGTACAGGGAGCTGGAGAGAATTTATGCTTCCGGGAAATTCAGGGCAGGAAACGGTAAATACATGGAAACCGACGGTTACTTACCTTATGAGGTCTTCCTTAAGTCGGTAATTAAAATCAAAAGGAAAGTTAAGGTCGCTGTGGAGTGCCTTCATGCCTCATCTTCTGTCATAATCCCGGGGCTTTACGAGAAGTTCGGCATGGATGTCCTTGCATCGCACTGCATTGCTAAGCCTGATTTCAACAACGAAAGGCCTGAGCCAAAAGGCGATAATCTCAGGGAAATGGCAGAATCAGTGGTTATGGAAAATGCGGACTTCGGGGTGGGTTTTGACGGGGATTGTGACAGGTCGGTTTTTATTGATGACACTGGCCGCGAGTTGAATGGAAGCATGACTGCTGCGGTTTTCATCAAGCACCTCCTCCAGTCAGCCTCAAGGAAGAACGTGGTAATGACGGTTGACTGCAACAGCGAGCTCGCGCAGCTTGCGGAAGCATTGGGCGGAAAGCTGTTTTGGAGCGAGGTTGGCCATGGATTCATCGGCAAAAACGTATTCAGCCACGGAGCAGTCTTTGGCGGCGAGATGAGCTCGCATTTCTGGTTTGAGCACTATCCGTTTTCTGATGGCTTCATTGCAGGGCTGAAAATGGCTGAACTGCTAAGCAGAAGTGACAAGAAGCTTTCCGAGATGGTGGACGAGATAAAATTCGCTCCCATGCTTAAGGAGTATGTTGACTGCGGAACGCATGAGAAAAAGGAGATTGTCAAGAACGCCCTTGTTGAACGCTACAAAAAGGTGAAGAATGCAACCCTGACAAGGGACGGCATAAAATTCTTTCTCAACGAGATAGAGTGGGTGCTTTTAAGGAAGTCAAACAACCTGCCAGAGGTTTGCCTTGTTATTGAAGCCAGGGACAGGAAGAGGCTTGATGAATTGCATTCCAAATACAGAAAGGTTATAGATGATGCAATAAGGGAAATATGATTTCTACTTGTACGGGTGCCTGACAAGGTCATATATCAGCATTAAACCTGAGGCAGTAGTCATAAGAGACCCGGCATAGCCTGCATATTCTAACAAAAGGTGTGCAGTCCTTGAATCATCCGATGGAACAGAATTTCCAGCAAGGGTTGTTATCGCAATTCCAGCAATGCCCAGTCCTAACAAGCCAGCTGCAGCCGCATTCTCCAAAAGCCAGACCCTTCTTCCTATGTTCTCATTTTGCCTTTTTGCATCAGTCATGCGAAAAAGAGAACTTACGGAATATATAAATAATGCGTAATAACAACAATAAAAAACAATTGTTTTTATTTAAAAACATAATCTTTATATATGACAAAAATAAAAACAGAAGGATGAATGAATTATTCCTAATCAAGGAACTGAAGTTTTTTACAGAAAACCCGTACAAGGAAGTATACTTGAGGGAGCTTGCAACGAAGCTGAAAATTAGCCCTTTCGCTGCAAAGAAGTATTCTGACCTGCTGATCAGGGAAGGACTTTTGACAGAGGAAAAGAAGGCAAACCTGAGAATCTTCAGGGCGAACATGTCCAACCTTTTCTTCAGGCAATTAAAAATCGCATTCAGCATAGAATCAATTCTGAAATCAGGGCTAATTGAGCACCTAAATAAAAACATTCCCAACCTATCTTCAATTGTACTGTTCGGGTCAAAGGCAAAGGGGGAAGATGATGAAAAGAGCGATTTCGATATGTTAGTCATAGGGAAAGCGAAGCATATCGATCTTTCAGCCTTTGAAACCAAACTGAACAGGGAAATAAACATTCATTTTTTAAGCTGGGGTGATTGGAATAAAAGTGCAAGAGAAAACTCGGCCTTTTATTATGAGGTTATCAGTCGCGGCATACCTTTGATTGGAGACCTGCCTATTGTAAAATGGAAATAAGAAATGTCGAAGATTGCTTTAATTTCAGGCTGCTCAGAAAAATAAGTCCGGATAAGGAAAAATCAGAAAGGTCCATTAAGATAGCAAAGGATAGGCTGGAAAGGGCGGACAAATCCCTTAAAATGAGGCTTTTTGATTTCGCAATCCTGGATGCATACATGGCAATGTTCCATTCCGCAAGGGCAATACTGTATCGGGACGGTATCCAAGAGAAGAGCCATTATTCAATATTCGTCTATCTCAAGGAAAAGTATTCAAAAAGAATTCCTGTTACAATAATAAACACGCTTAACATACACAGGATAGAAAGGCATGAATCAATGTACGGATTGGAGTTTAATCCAAGCGAAGGCGATGCATTGACTTCAGTTGAGGATGCAAGGCTTTTCGTCTCAGAAATGACAAAGGAACTGAAAAAACCTGCAAAAACTATTTAAATCGATTGCGATTGCGATTCATCATGGGCCCATAGCTTAGTCTGGTAGAGCGGTTGGCTCTTAACCAACAGGTCCAGGGACACTATCAGCTGGAAAAGCTGAAGAAGCTGGAATTCAAATCCCTGTGGGCCCGCTTTATTCAACGATGAAAAGAGTGGATTATTTCGCCTTGAAACCAAAAGAGTTTGATGTATACTTCAGTATGTTCTCCGAACTGATCGAGCAGACAGGGGATGGTTTTAAGCTAGGGTTGAACAGAGATTCGATTTATTGCAAACGGAAGTGAAGATTCTGTTCTCGCTAAGTTCAGAGCGGTTGAACAGCACGACAAAGAAAAACATTTATAATTCTTCTTCCAAACTTTTTTTAAAATGGACGGTAAGAAAAACAATAATGATGATGAAACAAGCCTTTTCTGGGCAGATCAGCTTGCGGAAAGAATAATCAACAGGAAGAAGTTCAGGTATGTTGACCGCGAAATGCCTAAGTTCGAGAAATTTGTTGTTAAGACTTCAGCATCTATTTCAGGAGTATTGCATATAGGCAGGCTGAGCGACACCATCAGGGGCGCATCTGTTTTCAGGGCACTCAAGGAAGCGGGTGTTAAGGCGGAATTCATATGGGTTGCCGAGGACATGGATCCCTTCAGGAAGGTCCCCGAAGGTGTTCCTGAAAGCTATGAGAAGTATATCGGATTCTCGGTTACTGACATACCGGATCCTGACGGATGCCATGAAAGCTATGCTGATCACCACAAGGAGAAATATTTCGAGGTGCTTCACGAGTTTGTTTTCGAGGACATGAAGAAGCTTTCCACGAGGCAAACCTACCTTGACGGGGAATTCGGCCCGTACATAAAAAAAATACTCGCCAGGGTTGATAAGATCAGGGAAATCCAGAACAGGTACAGGACGAACCCGTTGAAAAAGACCTGGAGCCCGTGGACGCCTGTATGCGAGAATTGCGGGAAGATAGTGACCGCAAAGGTTAGCGGGATTTCTGATAACATTGTGAGCTACACGTGCAGGGACTATATGTTTGAGTCCACTGTTGCAAAGGGTTGCGGGCACAAAGGCGAGAACGACCCTGTGAAGGGAAACGGGAAGCTGATGTGGAAGAGTGAGTGGGCTGCTGAATGGGCATTGTGGAATATTTGCAGTGAGGGGGCTGGGAAGGAATACATAGTCCCGAACAGCGCGTTCTGGGTGAATGCGGAAATTTCGGAGTTGATTCTTGATTTCCCTTCGCCGGAGCCTATATTTTATGAGCACCTCATGATTGATGGTGCCAAGATGTCAGCCTCCCTCGGGAATGTTGTTTATCCTCATGACTGGCTCAAGGTTGCCACGCCGCAGCTGCTTATTTTCTTCTACAACAAGCGCCTGATGAAGACGAGAAGCTTTTCCTGGAAGGATCTCCCGCAGCTTTATGACGAGTATGACGACGCAGGAAGGGTTTTTTTCGGGATTAAGCAGATTGAGAATGAAAAGGAGGCAAGCCACATCAGGAGGCTCTATGAATTCTCAAACAGGAAAGGGAGTGTCGAGGAGCCTATTGGAATGAGTTTCAGCCATGCTGTTATGCTAAGCCAGATTTTTGAAAGCGAGGATGGTTTTGAGAAGAGCCTGAGGAAGACCGGCCAGTGGAAGGAGGAGCATAGGGAGCGGATTCTTGAAAGGTTAAGGCAAGCCAGGGAATGGGTTGAAATGTATGCGCCCGAAAGCGAACGGTTCATGGTTCAGGAAAGATTTTCTGCAGAGCTTACTGAAAAGCAAATCGAGGCAATCAGGCTTGTTGCGGGCAGATTGAATTCGGGGCAGGAGTGGAACGAGAAGACTCTTTTCCAGGAATTCTACAGCATCATGGGGGAAGTCGGGATTGAACCCAAGGATTTTTTCAGGGCAGGCTACCTGGTTCTTTTGAACAGGGACAGGGGGCCGAAACTTGCTCCTTTCATCCTGGCCCTCGGGGAAAAGGCTTTGAGGCTGCTGGAACAAGTGTGAATTTATCGATTCTTCTTGTGGTTTAGCACTATGAGCGCCATTGATCCTGAGATTATTGCGGCATCGCGGGCGAAAAAGCCTGTATTGAAGAGAGTTATTAACAAAAGCGTTGCCGCTGACACGATTGCTGCCTCGAAAATCATAATGCCTGAAACAAGCCAAAGCGACAGCAGTATTTGGAAAAGCAAAAACAGCAGGATTGCGCTTTCCGGCTCTATTATCAACTCAATACCTGACAGGCGCGCCCATGACTCCTGTTGAACTATCAGGGAAATGGAAGAATAAAGTAAAACTATTGCAATGCCTAGCCTTAAAACAAGCGATGCAAGTTTTTCCCTGGATGTCATGATACAACTACCGTTCCTGTGAGGCCTGGATTGAGGTGGTCATGGTACTTCCAGGAGCCTTTGCGGCTGAACCCGAAAGTGAATGATTCGCCGGGGCCTATGCTTCCGCACGAGTCAAACTTGCTTCCGATGCATCCACCCCTTTCAGGATACTCGTCATGGGTTGGGTGCGCTGCCGAGGCAACCCAGTGTGGTTTGGTGTCGCTATTTGTCCAGGTTACAGATTCACCGGAATTTATCGTTATCGTGGCTGGGTCAAATCCTGAGGCCGTGATTTTTACTTCGTCCCGCAGCGCGGTCCTGTTTTCCGATACTTCTGAGCAGCCTGCAACAAGGAAAGCTGCCAGCAATAAAATCCATGTTCTCATTTTGACCTTTGTTGCTTTTTCACGATATAAGCTTATCTTTAATTTTTATAGAGAATCAAAACCAAACTTTTATAAATAACCTAGCGTTGACAATACCCATGAAAGTTGCGATCATGTTTTCTGGAGGGAAGGATAGCACTTTTGCGATAGATTATGCGAAGCACATGGGCTGGGAAATAAGCTACCTTCTTTCGGTTAAGCCTACAAGAACAGACTGTTATCTTTTCCATTATGCAACTGTCGAGCATACGCCTCAGCAGGCGGAGGCAATGGGCCTGAATCATTTCCTTTTGGGCTGCGATGTCGCAAATCCAAAGCAGGAAGCACAGATTGTAAGGTCATTTGTCGAGAAGAACAAGGTTGACGCTCTCATCCTCGGCGGGGTCGGCCTCCAGGTCACCCAGCTAAGGTCTTTGCAAAAGGCGCTCATGCCGTCGAAGACCGAGGTTTTTGCAAGCCACGCGGGCTATGACCACGAGGAGATAATCGAGAAGATGATCAAGAAAGGTTATGACATCAGGATCACGCAGGTAGCCAGCGAGGGCCTGGGTTCAGAATGGCTTGGCAAGCAGATAACAAAGACCACTTTTGAGGACCTCAAGAAGAGGTCTCAGAAATACGGGTTCCACATAGGGTTCGAGGGAGGTTATGCAGATACATTTGTCTGTGACGGCCCAATCTTCAAGAAAAGGATCATCCTGGAAGAGGCAGAGAAGGTGATGGAGGACAAGTACTCCGGATACCTGATGGTGAAGAAGCTCAGGCTTGTTGACAAGGTATCTATCCTGAGATAGTCCGAATTAAATTTTTTCGCGATCATTCTTTTTATCGTCGATAAATATCTGATTTAAGCACCGAAAAATATATAAATAATCAGCCTATTTTTCGTTATTGTAAAAGGTTTTCTTGAGGGAAAATTCAGGGGAAAAAATGGCATATGATGCAAACAGCATTCAGGTCCTGTCAGGGCTTGATGCGGTGAGGAAAAGGCCCGGCATGTACATAGGCAGCACCTCGAGCAGGGGGCTTCACCAGCTTGTCTACGAGGTTGTTGACAACAGCATCGACGAGGCAGTTGCAGGGTTCTGCAAGAACATCAGGGTTATCTTGCATAAGGACTGCTCGGTTACAGTTATTGATGACGGCCGCGGCATCCCAGTGGATATCATGCCCGCTTTTGGAAAGTCCGCGCTTGAGATAGTCATGACGCGGCTTCATGCGGGTGGAAAATTTGACAAGAAGACCTACAAGGTAAGCGGAGGCCTTCACGGCGTGGGCGTATCTGTCGTGAATGCATTGTCAGAGAAGATGCGAGTGGAGGTTAGGCGTGACGGAAAGGTTTTCATGCAGGAGTATTGCAGGGGCGCTCCGGTCAGCGATGTCTCTGAGAAGTCATGGGAAGGCAAGGAATCTGGAACAACTGTCACGTTTGCGCCTGACCGGGAGATTTTTGAAAGCATCGAATTCAGCTTCGAGATTTTGTCAAGCAGGCTTAGGGAGCTTGCTTTCCTGAACAAGGGGCTGAAAATCGCTTTTGTGGACGAAAGGTCTGACAAGGCAAATGAGTTCTGCTATGAAGGAGGGATAAAGTCCTTTGTGCAGTACCTGAATGAGAACAGGAATGTTATCCATGAAGTGCTTTATATAGCCAAGGAAACAGACTCCATCCAGGTTGAGATCGCCCTGCAGTATAATGACGGCTTCGTGGAGAATGTCTTCTCGTTCGCCAACAACATAAACACCATAGAGGGAGGCAGCCACCTTTCCGGGTTCAGGACAGCCCTCACAAGGAGCCTGAATTCTTATGTTGAAAAAAACAAGCTTGCTGAAGAGAAGGTATCCAGCGAGGATGCAAAGGAGGGCCTTACCGCTGTGATATCCATCAAGGTTCCAGAGCCGCAGTTCGAGGGCCAGACAAAGACAAAGCTTGGGAATTCAGACTTGAAGGGGATTGTTGACTCGATTGTCAACTCTTCGCTTTCAGCATATTTTGAGGAAAACCCAAGGATCGCTAAGGTGATAATTGAGAAGTGCATAAGTGCAGCCAAGGCACGTGAGGCGGCAAGAAAGGCGCGCGATCTCGTAAGGCGGAAGGGCGCGCTTGAAAGCGGGTCGCTTCCAGGCAAGCTCGCGGACTGCTCTAACAGGGATCCTGAGAAATGCGAGCTATTCATCGTGGAGGGCGATAGTGCCGGAGGATCATGCAAGCAGGGCCGCAACCGGGAGTTCCAGGCAATTCTCCCGCTTAAGGGTAAGATCTTGAACGTGGAAAAGGCCAGGCTGAACAAGATCCTGACAAGCGTTGAACTTACTACCCTTGTAACCGCGATCGGGACAGGCATTGGTGAAACATTTGACATAAGCAGGTCCAGGTATAGGAAGCTTATACTGATGTGTGATGCAGATGTCGACGGCTCCCACATCCGGACACTCCTGCTTACCTTCTTTTTCAGGCACCTGAGGCCCCTGATAGAATCAGGCTATGTCTACATAGCCCAGCCTCCGCTTTATAAGATCTCGAAGGATAGGAAAGACCATTATTTTTACAGCGATGATCAGCTAAGCGAAGCCCTTAAGATGCTGGCAGGTGCTGAGGTGCAAAGGTACAAGGGCTTGGGAGAGATGAACCCCTCCCAGCTTTGGGAAACCACAATGGATCCTGAAACAAGGACCTTGATAAAGGTCAACATAGATGATGCTGTTGAGGCTGACAAGGTGTTCGCCATCCTCATGGGAAGTGAGGTTGAGCCCAGGAGGGAATTTATAGAGACCAATGCAAAGTTTGTCAAGAATCTCGATGTTTAAAAAAAAAACGTTTCCATCAACTTTATAAATAGGCATTTTTTCCTGAATTTATGGCTGACCAGAAGCAGGCATTGAAGGTTGTAAAGAAAAAATGGGTTACAATAACCGCTACAAAAAGCTTTGATGAATCTGTTCTTGGCGAAAGCCTTGTTGCAAGCCCTTCCGAACTTAAGGGAAGGATCATTTCAGTCAACCTGGCAACCCTCACTGATGACATAAAACAGCAGCATATCAGCCTGAAATTCGTGATCAACGAAGTGGAAAACGACAAGGCTGTCGGTGAGCTCATAGCATTTGAGGTAATGCCTGCTGCAATCAAGAGGCTCGTAAGAAGGGGCGCGACCAGGATAGATAGCTCTTTTGTTTGCGAAACTGCAGATGGAAAGAAGGCCAGGATAAAGCCCTTCCTTCTGACAAAGGCATATGCGAAAGGGCTGATCTCAAAGAAGCTCAGGAAGATGCTTAATGAACATATTGCTTCCGAAGTGAAGAAGGTGTCGTTTGATGACCTGGTCAGGACCCTGATTGGCAATAAGCTCCAGACCAATGCAAAGCAGGTCCTGAAGAAGGTTTATCCGGTAAGATCCTGCGAGATTAAATCCGTACAGGTTGTATTGAAAGGAAATATATTGAAGGTTTCGGAAGAGCTTCCGGCAGAGGAAAAAGCAGAGGAAGAGCAGTAATTCTATAGTAGTCAATAAATTTTATAATATGAGATTGCGATTTTTGTTCACATAGAAATAGCTATAGCATGACCATGCCTGATAATGTAAACACTACAGCCGACCTTCTGATGAGCCTGTTGCAGGAGGTTAAGGAGATATCTCTTGCGGATGCAGCGAAATCGCTCAAGGTTCCTGTGGCAACTGTCGAGAATTGGGCAACCTTTCTGGAAGAGGAAGGGATGCTCCAGATGAAATTCAAGTTTACAAACCCGTATCTTGCCCTTCCAGCAGCAAAGCAGGGCCAGCCAAGCTTTCCGGAAAAAGCAAGTGAACCTGAAAAGATGCATGTTAAAAATGATGCCCATGCTGCTGCCAAGGATGATCTTGCTCCAGAGCCCGGTGAAAAGTTGGAGTCAGCTGAATCAATGAGCATCCCGTTGCCTGAAGCTAAAAAAATGCCTGCAGCGAAGGCTGATGCAGAGGAACCCGGCCTCTTTCTGGGGGCTGATAAAGAAATCCAAACTGAACAGGACGTGTCCTCAATAATTGAGAGTTTGGGTGTCCTGAAGGAAAACCTGTCAGGAACAAGAAAGGCAGCAGTTGAAGACAGATTAAAGTATGTTTATGCCAATATCGAAAAGGCACGTACACTTTCACAGCAGGGAAGGCTTGATCTTGCCAAAAGGGTTTTTATAACAGTGAAGGACGACATAAAAAGGATTGCTGCCACGATCAAATCCGAGGAGGGCCTTAAAAAAGGGCCTGAACCTCATTCGGAGCCGAAGCTTCTCCTTGATAAGGCATACACGCTGTTGAAGGAAAACAAGCTTGAGGAAACCCAGAAGGTTTATGAGCAGTTGAGGAAGGAGTACTCGCGCCTTCCGATTGACTTTGCAGAGAAAAAGCTTGAGCTTGAAAAAAACCTTGTAAAGCTGAACAAGGACCTGTCAATGACGATGGACCGCAAATCCATTGAATTGATGAGGGAAGGTACCAGAAAGATCAACACGCTGATTATAAAAGTCAAGGAAGCTCTTGCAAGAAATGACTTTTTTGGGGCTGAAGAGTCATATTACGCCATCAAGAAACAATATGAAAGCCTGCCAAACGCATTTGTAAAGGAGCGAAGGGAGCTTGAAAGCCAGATACTTTCATTATTCGAGGCAATTTCGCTAAAAAGAAAGGAACTGATTACAAAGGCATTGAATACAAAGATATCTCATATCGAAAGCCTTATCCAGGCAATCTCAGTGAAAGTCAGGGAAGGCAGGATTGATGAGGCAATCAGGGATTATTCCAGCGCAAAGGCTGTCTATGAGGAGATTCCGGCTGTTTTTGTAAATGAGCGGATTTACCTCCAGCAGAGGCTTATGCCTATATGCCAGGGCCTTTCAGAAGCTTATTCAAAAAAATCCATTGGCGAGGTTCAGGAAATCAGGAATAGCATAATGAGCCTGATTTCAAGGATGCGTTCTTGCGTGGAGGATGGAAAGGTGAAGGAAGCAGAGGAGGCTTACGAAAGCGTTAAGGCGATATTTTCAAAAATGCCCGCGGGTTTCGTTAAGGAAAAAATCGATATTCAGAACATCATAATAGAAGCTTACCAATCCATGGTTTCGAAGTCAGAGATCCATATCCGCAGGCTTATGGAAGCCAAATCTGCTGATGTCGAGAAGATGATAGCTGAGGCAACCGAATGCATCAAGGCAGGTAAGCTTGGTCTATCCGAGGATATTTATTCACATGCAGTTAGGGCTTACAATGACCTTCCACAGGGCTTTATGGTTGAGAAAAGCAGGATCAGGCATAAGATGCTGGATCTTTACAAGGAACTCACGCTCAACAAGGACATCACATTCCTTAGAGCGAACAAGACTGACGTTTACGAGAAGTACAGGCAGATCCTTAATGCGCTTGTTGAGTCCAGGCATAATGTGGAGCTTGGGCGATTTGAGTTGCTTGAGCCCGAATACCGCCGTATAATCCGGATTTTCAACGAGCTTCCAATCGGGTTTATACAGGAAAACCTTAAGCTAAGGGAGGACGTGATCTTCCTGGCTGAAGAGGTCGATTTTATCAGGAAGACGGAAAAGGCTGCTAATGGGAACAGCCAGGACTCGAAACAGGTTTTGGATGAGTTATCAGTGCTTAGGAAAAAGCTGGCATCAAGACCCGAATCCAAGCAGCTCATTGAGCATTTCGACAGGGTAAAATCTGTCCAGCCAGTGCCCGATAATGACGTGCAGGAGCTTCATGATAAGATCGAAAAGCTGAGGGCAATGGGCATCCCCTCTGTAAAGATGCCTGTGTGAGGACAAGTTGACAGAAAAAGAGGCGCAGCTTTTGGAATCGTACAACCTCTCAATAGGGGGGGTTGTGGTTGATGTGCACATATACCAGGAGCCTGAGGAATCTGTTCCCACTTACAACATCTCCATTCTGAACATAAGCAGGACTACAAGCATCATTCTGAATAAGATAAGAGAGGAGTTCATTTCAAGGATCAATGTGGGATCTCGTGACCTTGGAGACGATACAGCTGAAGACATCAAGGAGCGCTTCAAGGAGGAGATCATGATCCTGATCAAGAAATATTTTCCCAATATAGACGACAAGACAGCAGATCTCCTGATGAATCATGTTATACAGCAGAATATAGGCCTTGGGAATCTTGAGATCCTTTTGAAAGACAAAAACCTTGAAGAGATCGTGGTCAACAGCTGTCAGGAGCCTGTTTGGGTCTTTCACAGAAGCCATGGATGGCTGAAGACAAATGTATTGATACCAAGCGAGGCCAGGATAAGGCATTACGCCACGATGATCGGGAGGGATGTGGGGAAGGAAATAACGCTCCTCAAGCCCTTAATGGACGCTTCCTTAAAGACCGGGGACAGGGTCAATGCAACCCTGCTTCCTATTTCAACCAAAGGCAACACCATCACTATAAGGAAATTCTCCGAGAAGCCATGGTCCATAACCGACCTGATCAAGTGCAACACCCTGTCATTCGAGTCTGCAGCCTTTGTTTGGCTTGCCATTCAGAATGAGCTCTCAATGATCGTTGCAGGAGGTACGGGATCCGGAAAGACTTCAACGCTGAATGCAATAGCAAACTTCTTCCCTGCAAACCAGAGGATAATCTCGATTGAGGATACTCGCGAGCTTACTCTGCCGAAGAACCTGCATTGGGTGCCCATGGAAACCAGGCTTCCCAATCCGGAAGGCAAGGGAGAAGTATCCATGCTTGACCTTGTGATCAATTCACTGAGGATGAGGCCTGACAGGATTTTGGTTGGCGAGATAAGGAGGCAGCGCGAAGCAGAGGTGCTTTTTGAGGCGATGCACACAGGTCACAGCGTTTACGGCACGTTCCATGCGAACAACGCAAGGGAAACAATAACCAGGCTTACAAACCCCCCTATTAATGTGCCAAGGCATGTCCTGGGCTCACTATCCCTGATTCTCGTGCAGAACAGGAACAGGAGAACAGGCTTCAGGAGGACCCTTCAGCTTGCAGAGGTCAATGAATCTGGTGAGGAGTCTGTTATTATGCAACTAAATGTGCAGAAGGATTCCATTGTAAGCGTGAAGGAGCCGAAAAGGGTCTATGAAACCTTGGAGCTATATTCAGGCCTTTCACAGGCAGAGATTTTGAAGGACCTTGAATCCAAGACCAGGGTCCTGAAATGGATGGCAAAGAATGATATGACTGACGTCCACAAGATAGGCCTTGTCGTGATGAATTATTATGCGGGAAAATTCAGGGTTTAGGTGGGAAAATCGATTTTGTAAGACTGATAATTAGGGCTAATCCGGGGCTTAGGAGGGACATGAGAATAGCCCATTTAGCTAAGAGCCCGGAAGATTTCGTTAAGGATAACTTGAAGAAATCGCTTGTTTCTGCCGCATTTTTTTCCGTATTTGCATTCTTAGGTTTCTCAAGGGCATTGGGAATAATGGTTGTGCCTGTCTTGATTGGAGTGTTCATCCTGTCATTCCTCCTTACATTGATTTTCATGATGAATACCCCCAAGGGAATTATAAGCAGGCGGCGCAAGGAAATAGAGCGGGAAGTCCTGTTTTCAGGCAGGTTTCTTCTCGTGAAGATTGAGTCAGGATCTCCGCTGTTCAATTCACTTATTGATGCCTCGAAAAGCTTTAATGTCAGCTCGAAATACTTCAGGGAGATCGTTCATGACATCGAGACAGGCACCCCGATAGAGGTTGCACTGGAGAGGTGCCGCGAGTATAATGCTTCTGAAAAGTTCAAGAAAATCCTCTGGCAGATACTGGCTGCCATGAAAACAGGGACAGAAGTGACCGATGCCCTGAGAAGCACTTTGCGGTCAATTGCGAATGAGCAGATGATCGAGATCAAGGCGTATGGGAAGAAGCTGAATTCACTGATGCTTTTCTACATGGTGGTTGCATGCATTGTCCCTTCGCTGGGCGTATCCCTTTTCCTCATAATAGCCAGCTTCCTTAACCTGGCTATTCCTAAGTCCGCTTTTTTTGCCGCCCTTTTCGGCCTTTTTGTTGTGCAGATGACTTTCATAATAATGATAAGGGCTTCCAGGCCCACTATGGAGCTGTAAGATGGGCTGGCTGGAATCACCAGAAAACTTCGGGAAGGCATTCATCCCAAAAATCTTCAGGCCCCATCTAAGGGAATATTTCCTGAAGGCAGGTTTCACAGAAGTGCCTTATGACTTTTTTGGGAAGGTATTCTATTTCAACCTCTTCATAACATTTCTCATTTACTCTTTCAGCGTCTACCCCTTCTTCTCGAGCCTGTTCCCTCTCGAGTTCATGGATGTGCTTTACATCTTCTTGATTTCCGGCGTGACATGGTTCATCCTCCCGATCCTGTTTTCGGTCGCCTTCGGAGTTTTGCTGTATTTCTATCTTGACGTTTCAATTTACAACAGGACGAAAAAAATGGAGGACGTGCTTCCTGACTTTCTGAGGTTTGTCTCTGAAAACCTTAAGGGGGGCATGAGCTTTGAAAAGGCTCTATGGTCGTCGATAAAGCCTGAATTCGGGATACTTGCCGCTGAGGTAAGGCTGGCTGCAAAAAAGGTAATGACTGGGCAGGACATTGAGGATGCGATTCAGGAATTCACGTCAAAATACGATTCTCCTATCGTGAAAAGGGCTTTTGACCTGATTATTGAAGGAATAAAGGGGGGCGGCAGGATAGCTGACCTTATCGACAAGATCATTGAGGACATCGAGGAAATGAAGGAGCTGAAGGCTGAGATGAGGACAACCAACCTGAGCTACGTGATATTCGTAACGTTCGTGGTCATAATAGTCACGCCTGCTCTTTTCACCCTGTCTTTTCAGTTTCTCCAGGTTCTTCAGGGACTGTCCGAGAAGATTTCAAGCGTGCCCCAGACAACGTCAATGGGCATGCCCATAAGTTTCGGAAGCATGAGCATTGACTCGAACACGTTCAAGGACTTTTCCCAATATGCGCTTATCATAATTTCAGGTTTTTCAGCAATGATAGTCTCCATCATAAGCACAGGCAACATCAAAAGCGGGCTCAAATACATCCCCATATATGTTATCAGCTCCCTGGTCATGTACAGGATTTTCATGGCCGTTTCTGCAGGATTTTTCAGCTCAATGTTCTGAGGATAAAATATTTAAACGTGCTTGTCAGGCCAATTTCATGGATGATATCAAGCAGCTGCTTTCAGAGTTTCTCTCGAAAAAGTCGGAAAAGGCCCCCGAGACCCAGACTCCTGCAGCTTTTTCCATATTATGCAGCGATTCCAGGATACAATCGGTTGATTTTTTGAGCCAGCCCCATAACAACCTTTTTGTATCAAGGAACATCGGCAACCAATCAATAGGGTTTCTCGGATCAGCAGCATACCCTATAGAGCATCTGCACTCAATCAGGCTGGCTGTTGTTGTTGGGCATGTTGGATGCGGCGCGGTTGGGGCTGCTTACAAGCTTGCGAAAAATCAGAAAAGGGAATTTGAGCCGCGGGATTTTGAGCACGCTGTGGAGGCTACGCTTGAAAGCGCCAGGGGGAAGAAAAAAAGCCTGATGACGAATAATTGCGATGATGCAGTTTCTGAGGATATGAACTCAATGGCGTTCCTGTTTGCACACGCATCGGATATCATAGGAAAGGATTCTGAACCTTATCTTCCAAAATATTCAGAGGCAAATGTCCATCTTCAGGTTGCCGGGCTTCTTCAGCTAGGCCTGATCAGGAAAAAGGTTGAAAGCGGAAGCTTGGTCGTGTGCGGCGCAGTGTATGACTTCTTTGGCAAGTATGGCGACGAAGGACGCAGTCACCTGGTTAACGTGAACGGCGGCAGGCCGGAAACCTTCAAAGGAATAAATCTCAGGAGATTCTTCTAGAAAATAATGCCGCTGAGGGGCTTTGAACCCCCGACCTCTGCGTGCAAAACAGGATAGTCCTGTTTTGCTCCACGTGGCCCAAAGTCAGAGTTAAATCATCGACCTTTGTCTCATCGCTCAACTAATATGAGCGTGGCGCTCTGACCAGGCTGAGCTACAGCGGCATATACGGAAAAGAAAACAGGGGGTTTTAAAAAGATTATGAAAAGCCTTTTTATCGATTCACAAATCATCGATTCAGCCAATACCATAGGGTATTAGAAGATATAAATTTACTGCAGGTACAGCTTATATACGGCTTTTAACATGCCTTCTCTGTTTAAGTCTGGATTATTGATAACTGCCAGCGTCTGCTCGAGAGTTGGCTGCACGATGCTTTGAGAAGCTGATTTTTCGCGCGCAACTGCGCCTCCGGCGCCTACCCCGACGAAACGCCCATTATTGTAGATGTCGTAGTAGCCACCGAGGCCATAATAATAGCCGTCGAGATACGCCAGGCGCCCCTTAGGCTTTGCATCAAAGCCAACTTCGTTAATTCTGTGATAGCTGCCAATGTTGCTCCAGCCTTCTCCGCCTTCTTCTTTCTTGCCAAAGAGCATTTTAGCCAGTGCTTCCCTGCTGTCAGGGCTTCCTGTAATCATCAGGACTCTGTCATCCTGCATAAAAGTATCATGATCCAACTGGCCTCTGCCATTGATAGTTGGCTTGTCCTTGTCCATTCTGACAAAGATTGTGTAAGGAGTTCCTGGTGCAGGAACATTGCCTTTCTTTGCATCTTCCAAGTGAACTCTGGCAACGGTCTGACCATTGTAGCTGCCTTTGCCAACAGCAACCCATTCATCATCAGAAATAGGCATGAAAGCGTAATCTCCAGCCTGCTTGAATAGCTTTTCCAGGCCTTTTGCAGTAGCTAAAGAGCCTGCAGAGTGCCATGTTTCATAAGAACGGCCATCTCGCTGGCCGTGATATTCTCCAGTGATTGTATCAATCCATACAGGTCTGATTGCTTCACGAACCTCAGGACGAGTAGTCATAGCTTGTATTGCCATTGGCATGTCTGCTACTGTTAAACCATGCTCGTTGGAGAGTTTTTCAGCTTGATTTCTGGCTTTTACATAGCTTGTCTGGTCTGTAACAGCTGCCAGCACAGGTGATTTTATCTGCACGATTTGTGACATTTTGAGCAACCTCCATTAAAATGTACTGTATTTTTATAAGATAAAATCAGGCAGTATTTAAATGTTTCAATTTCGTAATCACTGCGAAGTAGTGTTGCTTATGCAAGGTTATCAGCAACGGAACCCACAAAACGTGATGGTCAGTTCATTGGAGCTGTGAATTGAATTTCTGGACGATCTTCCAAAAGATTTATAATCATATTAGAATATACTAATATGTTATGGAAAAAGGACTTTTTGTGCTGCATGCTGAAATATGCAAAGTTTTTTCAAATCCAACAAGGCTTGAAATCCTGAACCTCTTGAAAAAAGAGTTGTCAGTAACTGAAATGATTCAAAAAACAAAACTAAGCCAGGCAAACATCTCCCAGCACTTATCGATCATGAAGTCCAAGGGAATCGTTGCATCCAGGAGAAATGGCAAGAACATCTATTACAAACTCACAAACCCCAAGATCATTAAAGCTTTTGACATCATACGAGAAGTTTTGTCTGAACGATTGGCAAAAAGAGCTCGCAGGGGTGGATGAACCATGAAAAAGACATTGATATTTGCAAAGAGGTTGCCCGGGGAGAACTCACAAGGAAGCAGTTTGATGATATGAACGAGGATATGGAGGAATGATGATGGAAGAAAACAAGAAAGTCTGGATCTGGGTATTCGTTGCAGTTGCACTGCTTTTCTTGTTTGGCAGCTTTGGGATGGGCGGATACGGCATGATGGGTTTTGGAATGGGATTTGGTTTTATATTTATGCTGTTGTTTTGGGGCGTGCTGATATGGCTGGTTATTACACTTGTCAATGCAGCGCAGTCAGGCAAAAAAGAAGAAGATGACCCTTCAACCATACTAAAAAAAAGGTATGCCTCAGGCAAGATAACCAAAAAACAATACGAAGAAATGAAGAAAGAGCTGAAATGAGGTACAAGCATGAACGTTGAAGAATTCGCATACATTGCTGATACGAAAAAAGGATTTGATGAGGCTGTTGTCTCAGTTCTGAAAGCTGTAGAGCAGAAAGGCTGGACGCTGTTTCAAATT
This sequence comes from Candidatus Woesearchaeota archaeon, assembly GCA_016180195.1. Lineage (GTDB taxonomy): Archaea > Nanobdellota > Nanobdellia > Woesearchaeales > UBA10216 > JACPBS01. The sequence continues at coordinate 46,779 of JACPBS010000006.1, read as the reverse complement.
TATGATGTAAAGGAAAGGCTTGCGGCGAAAGGATTTGACCAGAAACCATTGAAGATCATTGAGATATGCTCTGGCAAGCATGCAAACCAATTCTTGAATAAAAACAGGCTCATATCGCTTTGCATGCCTTGCAAAATCAATGTCTTGGAAGACGCTGGAAAGGTGAAAATAGTCGGGATGAAGCCAACCATGATCTCCCGGTTTTTTCCTGAAGTAAATCCCAGTGAAGCCGAGCAAGTTGAAAAGGACATCATTGAAATCGTCAACAACGCAAGGTGAATTTATTACGCCCGGATGGCCCTTAAGGCTGTGAAAGTTTTTCTCTAGGAAAAGGCGTTGAACTTGAAAGCGTGAAAGATGCAAAAATTACCATTCCTCCGATCAGAAGTTTCTCAGCGCAGGCGGCAGCATTCTTGCTTGCGGGACATGCCTCAGATAAGAAGGTAGCAAAGTATGCCCGTTATCCACGATGGAAGAACTTCTCAAGCTTGTTGAAGAATCAGAAAAAGTCCTGACTTTCGGCTGAGGCTTGGCAGAAAAACATTTAATGATGGATTCCCTTTCTTCAGCTCACCGCACTCCAGACCACGAAGTATTAACTCATAAATTTTCATTTTGTCCATGTTCTAACTATTTGTTTTATCCCAACTAAAGTTCAAAACTCACCAACCTTAAGTTAACAGAATCCCAAATATGACGATGTCCCCAAATAGAAAGCTTTATTAATTCTATATCTAAGATTTAAGGCATGATCAAATACCTAAAGCGAAAGCCAAAAGATCCATTTGAGATGCTAGACGCTTTAATGCCACCATCCAAACCCACATTAATGATTTCTGATAAAGAATGGGAAAGGAAAATGGTTGAAATAAAGAAAGGGTCATTGAAGAGGTTCTAGAATAATCGAGATCTTCTTGTTACAGTAATTGCAATAAAATATGTATTTGACTGTTTTTTCGTATACATACCCGGCTGATGGGCAATAATTTCTGCAAACAAGGCATTCCCTCATTCGCTTCGCTGCCCTCCCCATTGATATTTAAAAGCAATGGCAGGCTATATTAAAGTTTTTACTCCAATTTCGAAAGGTTTTCGGAATAATTTTTAGAACATCCTTGCGCCAACCGCTACTTCACGCTCCGGAGAAATGAGGACAACATTCCCTTTTTCGTCAGGAACCCCGAGGGTCAGGACTTCTGACATGAATTTCCCTATCTGCTTTGGAGGGAAATTCACAACTGCCATAAACTGCATCCCAATGAGCCTATCCTTTGGGTAGAGGCGGGTTATCTGGGCACTTGACTGCTTCACTCCGATTTCGCTGCCGAAATCAATTCTCAGCCTGTAAGAGGGCTTCCTTGCATCAGGATAGTCTTCTGCCTGAACTATTTTCCCAACCCTTATGTCATTTTTAGAAAGTCATCGAAGCTTATCATTCTAAATCAGCCTTTATCTTGTCCACATACCGCAGGGCTTCCCCTTCCCCGTATTTTCCCTGTGGCCAGTGCCTGAATCCGTCTCCCTCAAACCGGGGTATTACGTGGAAATGTGCGTGGTTTACAGTCTGCCCGGCAGCCTTTCCCATGCTTAGGCTTATGTTAAGCCCATCTGAATTGGTTGCCTTCATAACAGCTTTTGCAACCTTTCTGACCGAGGCCATCCACACCAGAAGCAGGTTTTCCGGCACATCCATGTATAATTCATAGTGTTCCTTCGGGATTACCAGCGCATGCCCTTTGTTCACGGGCCCAATGTCGAGAAATGCCAGGGTCTTGTCATCCTCATAAACCTTAAACGAGGGAATCTTTCCCTGGATTATCTTGCAGAATATGCAGTCGCTTTCCACCCGTTTGAAAGTTGCTTCTTCATTTAAAAATATTGCCATCAGCTATTCTTGATGCTGTCCTGCTGATTGCACGGCCTACTTCAACCTCTGAAAGAATCACTCCAAGCACTATCATGATTCCGCCTGTCAACTCAATTGTTGTTGGGAATGTCCTGAATATTATTAATGCATAGAGCATAACAACAAATGGGTCCAAAGTCCTTATTATGGCAACTTTTGAGATCTCAAGCCTTTGCATGGAAAGGAAGTAGAATATGTATCCGATGACTGCACTCATTGTAGACCCTATTAGTATAAGGAAAAACAATCCTGGCGGAACGGACACGATCTTTCCGAGTGCGGCGGCGTATGATGCAAGGAAAAAAAAGGAAAACGAAGTCCTTATGCTAGCCATCACAAGAGGGTCCATTTTTGACGTTAGGGATTTTGCAAGTGTGTCGTGAATTGCATTGAAAAACGCGGATGCAATTGCAACCGCGATTCCAAGGGTGAGGAGGCTCTGTGAATCGAAGCTTATCACAAATGTTCCGATTATGGCGATTACTGCGCCTGCAATTTCAATCCAGGTTAGCCTTTCCTTGAGAAATATGATTCCCAGCAGGATCATGAATATCGTTGTGAGCCTTAGCAGGAAGGAAGTAAGCGATGCCCCGATAAATTGTATTGAGAAGGTCCATGTGAGGGCGGAAATGAAATTGACAAATCCGAGAACCAGCCCTTCTTTCCAGTTCCTTCTGAAGTATACAACAGGGTTTTCCCTCTTGTAAAATGCAACGATGCCTGCAGAGGTTGCTGAAGCAGACAGAAACCAAAGGGCCATCAGGAGTTCAGGCCTGATGAACTGTAACAGGTGCTGCACAAAAATAAATGAGGTTGTAACAAACACGGAAGACAGGAATGCAAAGAGAAACCCGTGATTTTTCACCTGGATCCCTTTTCCCTTGCTTTCTGCTCGTTCCAGATCGCCATTGCCCTGTCCAGGCTTACCTCTTCTCCGCTGACTATGTATGGCTTCCTGCGCTTCATTTTCTCGTTGACGAGCCTTATCACTTCATCCGAACTGAACATTTTATTATGCTCTGCGATGTGAAGGAGCATTATCACATCCCAAAGAAGATCACCAAGCTCCTCTTTCACATTGGCAATGTCCTTTTCCTTTATTGCAGCTTCAAGCTCCCTAGCCTCGCTAAGCACTTGGTCAGAGTAGGATTCAAACGACTGCTCCCTGCACCAGGGGCAGTTTTTCCTGCAAACCTTCACCAGTTCCACAAGCTCTTTTATTGTCTGCATTGAAAAGTGGACTGGTCGGGACTTGCACGCTGCAAGCCTGTTGGCTTGACAACAATTTGAACCCGAAGCCTCACCCTAGCCAAGGGCGCGTTATACCAGGTTTAACTACCAGCCCATCCGGTTTCGAGATTGTCATAATATTTATAAACTTAACTGAACAGGCTGGAAAACATGATAACGCAGGAAGAGGCTGCCAGGATAAATGATAGATTCAAACATGAATATGGGGCAAAGCTGGAAAGGCTAGGCTTTATTCTGGGTGGAGGCATAACTTATCCACTTAAATCCAAAGCTTCCATTGCCTGAGGGTTTTTCTGGCTGGGAAGGTTATTGCCTGAAAACAAACATTCAGCCGGTAGATGGGTATCCTTTCGATGCCACTGTATATCTTTCCTTGAAGACAGTTGTAATACCTGACGAATATGGTGGTCTTCCGGTTCTTTTCAATTATACAGGTAGGGTTAATGCACAAGAAATTGCTGAAGCGGAAAAAGGGTTCACACCAGAAGTAGGGCAAAAAACCATCGACTCCATCCTTGAAAAGGCAGCATAATTGTATTTTCTAACAGAAAATTTTTTATATGATGTGGTATGATTAAATATTACCATATGTTAAAATGAGGTGGGGTTTTGATGAAGACTACTATATCAGTCATAAAGGCGGATATCGGGAGCATAGCTGGGCACGCTGTTCCGAGCAGGCAGGTTATGGGCGCGGTTAAGGACTACGTAAAGAAAAGCAGCCTGGTTATAGATTTCAGGGTTTTCAGTGTTGGCGATGACATATCAATCCTTATGACCCATGGCCAGGGCGCTGATAATCCGCTAATTCACAAGCTGGCCTGGGACGCGTTCAAGGAAGGCACAGCCGTTGCCAAGGAGCAGGGATTATACGGGGCGGGCCAGGATCTTCTTGTTGACTCTTTTTCAGGTAATGTTAGGGGTGCGGGCCCTGCATCGGCAGAGATGGAGATTGATGAAAGGCCTGCTGAGCCTTTCATAGTGTTTGCTGCGGACAAGACAGATCCGGGAGCTTATAACCTGCCTCTATACTCGAGCTTTGCAGACCCCATGCATAATTCAGGGCTGATGCTGAGCCCGAGCATGTTCAAGGGTTTTACGTTCACTATAATGGACGTGTCCCATACGGAAGGCGACCGCATAATCAGGCTGAACACGCCTGAAGAGATTTACGAGATAGCTGCGTTGCTTAGGGATAACCAGAGGTATGTTGTCGAGTCGATCCATTCAAGGATGAGCGGGCATATCGCTGCGGTTGTCAGCACCTCGAGGCTGCACAACATTGCGGGAAAATACACGGGCAAGGACGATCCTGTCATGATAGTCCGAACCCAGGGATCCTTCCCTGCAACAGGAGAGGTTCTTTCGCCTTTCGAGATATGCCACTATGTTGCGGGCTTCATGAGAGGCAGTCATGTTGGTCCGCTGACTCCTGTGAAAGTTGGCCAGGAGGTTTCCTATTTCGACGGCCCGCCTCTGGTAAGCGCACAGGGGTTCTGCGTCAGGAACGGGAAGCTGACTGATTCAGTAGACCTTTTCGCTGACGACCCGTTTTGGGATCATGTCAGGAAGAAGGCCGCAAAGAAGGCGATTGCGATTCGGGAGCAGGGCTTTTCGGGTGCATCAATGCTTGGAATGAACGAGCTTGAGTATGGCGGAATAGTGGAGAAGCTGGGAACGCTGGATAAGCGATTTGAGATTAGAAAAAAATAAGAAATTTTTTAAAAAAGAGAAGACAAGAATGTAGTTATGCGATCAGCCGCAGCCTTTTTTATTTTATTCATCCTTTTTCTGTCAGGATGTTCAAGCAAACAGGAGGCTACAGGGGTTCCTGCGGAATATGCTATCTTCAAGGACTATGAAAAAGTGATTGGAGCTTCTCCAAAAAACGCTGATAGGGCCCTGATTGAAATCACCATCCTGTCCATAAGGCAGGATAGCATTTGCCCTTTGCAGGAAGAGGTTTGCAGCATTGATCCTTACCCTATCGATATAGGAAGGGTAAGGATCGATTCCATAATTGACTATGAGCCTTATTCTGTCAATGCTCTCGCCGACTCTCCCGGAATCGGTGGTGATACATCTTCAACGACTCCAGGTAACAGAGGAATGGATTTGGAAAGAAAGGATCGGGCTTTTTCACTATTGCAGCAGGGAGATGAAGTAGATGCTTTATTTGTACTGACATCAAGGCCCGTTAAGGTCGTGCATGCGAATTCCAGCCAGTTGGGAAATGGTCAAGAAAATATCCAGTCATTTTCTTCAGGCAAAATCAAGGAATTCAAGCCTTTGCCAATGCATAACGGCATCTACATCTTCACTACGAAAATAGGAGTCCCTTTTGAAAAAAATCTTCCGGGATTCAAGGAAGGCAACACAATCCTTGCAGAAGCATTGTATGACGGAATGCTTTATGTCCATGAGTATTCAATTGTTGATTATTGCGGCAAACTTTTCTCGGAGATTAACAAAAGCTTTGGCTCTTACTGCGGCAATAGCTACAATTCCTTGGCTGACCTTAATGAAGATGGCTTTGTGAACATCCTGGACTTCAGCTTGCTCAGCGGCAATTACAACCCGGATTGGTGCAGGAACAGGATTAATAAACCAGGGACTGGGTGCTCACTCAAGAGCAGGTTCCTAAAAGAAGATCAAACAGCACTATCTATAATGAATGGAACCCGTTATGCCCTGATAGAAAATAATCTGATCCCCTATTATGAAAACGGAACTCCTCGGTTTAATTCTTCAAGCTTCGAATACAAGATAATAAGTTCCCTTAGGCAGCTTGGCTTTGTCAGGCTCGGCTTTACGGAAAGAGGCTCAAATGCCGCATCTGCCGACCTTCAAAGGTTCCAGAGGAGGAACAATTTAACTGTGGGGGATAATATTGACATCCGCACCCTCATGCTTATCGATAAAGCACTTTTCGAAAAGGAGCTTTCTGACAGGGAATCAGCTCTCAGGTACGGTCCTTTTAGCCTTTTTGTCGAAAGCAAACCCACCGAACCTTTAAGAGAACATCTTGGTTCAATTTATCATGGTTTTTTCACCGCGATAAAAGACTTGCCGGATTCAGTAATCAGTATCGACGACCTAAGGGTTTCTCTGGTAACCTGGTTGGGAAGGAACCTCGGCGTTATGATGGACGCGGAAGGAAAAAGAGAGCTAAGCATTGGCGAGGCTGTCGTAATTATGCAGACAAAAGGGAATTTCGCGTTCTGCAGCCCTGCATATTACGCAAGAGGATGCCTGGACCTTTCTGAAATGACTTCTTCCATACCCCTGAGTGATTTCGAATATATGAATACGGTAACCCATGAATTCGGCCACGTAGCTGGCAAAAGATACGCTGAAATTAAGGGTGTTAATTCAACACTTAATTTCCATTTTGCCAGCATATCCTTCAATATTTCAAGTTCAGACCCCTATTCCATTTTTTTATCATTGCAGAGACCGGACAATGACTTCGAATTCGTTAGCAGCTATGCAAAATCAAGCAGCTATGAAGATTTTGCAGAGTCATTCAACGCATACATCCAGGAAGGAAGGATATTCAGGAGGTTGGCAGAATCAGACACTCGCCTCATGAGAAAATATAACTTTCTGAAGGATAATGTTTTTAGGGGTGTTGAGTTCGATACAGGCGAGTTAAGGAGCTTAGAACTCTGGAATCACGATTCCAAGGGACTGCCAGGAAGCCCCTCTTCATATATGGTTGAAGACCCTTATTGGACCTGGGACTATGGTTACAAAACTCTTAATTAACTGTCAAGAACCACTAGTCGCGAACAAGATAGAAAATTCGCATTTAGGCTGTATTTGAAACCCATTACCTGTTCTGCTTGTAAAAGACCCGATTCGCCTTTGTTTAACCAAGGTTCTTTTTTCCCTCTCGGTTCCGAAGGTGAGAACTTCACGAAGACCAATGGGACCTCCTTTTGACAACTTTTAAATACGTCAATCCCAAACCAGCAACATGGTTCTGGACAAGCTCGGGGAATCCCTGAAAGGGAGCATAGACAGGATAGCTAAGGCCCTTTTTGTTGACGAAACCCTGGTGAACGAACTGGTGAAGGACATCCAGCGTGCCCTGCTGCAGTCAGACGTAAATGTCCGGATTGTTTTTGATATCTCGAAAAGGATAAAGGAAAGGGCATTAAAGGAGGAGCTTCCCGGGATCAGCAAGAAGGAACTGCTCATCAGGATTGTTTATGAGGAGCTTGTTCGTTTTCTTGGAGAACAGGAAAGCACCATTGAAGTTAAGTCAAAGCCCACAAGGATTATGCTGCTTGGACTTTTCGGTTCTGGCAAGACAACAACAGCTGGAAAGCTTGCCGCATACTTTTCAAAAAGGGGATTGAAGGTTGCTTTGGTGCAGCTTGACGTGTATAGGCCCGCTGCTTTTGAGCAGCTTGAACAGCTCGGTAAAAAAATAAATGTGCCCGTTTTCGGGGACCCAAAGTCAAAGGATCCCTTGTCAATATACCGGAAATTCGAGTTTGAATCCGTGAAGTATGATGTAGTAATTGTCGATACGGCAGGCAGGGATGCTCTTTCAGACGACCTGATCATTGAGCTTAAGGAACTTGGCACAGTTATAAGGCCTGAGGAAAGCATCCTTGTAATGTCAGGCGATATAGGGCAGGCAGCTGAAAGGCAGGCAAGGGCTTTCAGCGAAGCTGTGAAGATAACTGGCGTTATAATCACTAAGCTGGAGGGGACCGCAAAGGGAGGCGGTGCGCTTGCCGCCTGCGCTGTTTCAGGAGCAAATGTTAAGTTCATCGGGGTAGGTGAAAAGATAGAGGATCTTGAGAAGTTCAATCCTTCAGGATTTGTAGGCAGGCTTCTCGGCATGGGCGATCTTCAGGCGCTGCTTGAGAAGACACGGGAGGCGATGACTGAGGAGGAAACAGCAGACCTCGGGAAAAAATTCCTGAAGGGCGAGTTCAATCTCCTTGACTTGTATGAGCAGATGCAGGCGATGAGGAAAATGGGTCCTTTAAGCAAGGTAATGGAGCTTATTCCCGGATTCGGGCAGCTAAAGCTTCCAAAGGAGCTTATTGAGGTGCAGGAAGGAAAGCTGAAAAAATGGAAATTCGCAATGGATTCCATGACGAAAGAGGAGCTGGAGAACCCCGAAGTAATGGATTCAAGGAGGATAGAGCGCATTTCCAGGGGGTCTGGTGTGACGCAGTCGGAGATAAGGGAACTTGTGAAGCAGTACAAGCAAAGCAGGAAGGTCATGAAGATGTTCAAGGGCGGGGACATGAAGGACATGAAGAAGCTCATGAAGAAGATGCAGGGAATGGGGACAAAGGCTTGATGAGTTATAAATAAAAACATATAAAAACAAAGCCGAGCTTTTATTCTTTGCGCCAGGATCGCATACAAATAAAAACTAGCGTTTTTTTGTCTGCGCCGAAGGCATCCACATGCCGGGATCGCATAACCTGGCATTGCGCAGATGGGTTTTGGAAATTTCAATCACCCCAGCGTAAGCCTGGAATCAAGTCAGGTTAGCCTGGCCCGAAAGGGCATCTGGGTTCAAAATGGTTTTTGGCAAAACCAATAACCACTGAAAGTCCCAGTCCCGGCGTTTAATTTTTTTACTACTGTATGAAGGCAAAATTTTTAAACGATTTCGCCTCCTCTTTTTCACTCATGGCAAAAACTTTATCCATCGCACCGCTCCATACGGAATTGGACTCTATAATTCTTGAAGGGCTTCATTCAAGGATCGAAGAGAGATTCAGGCCTTGTTATTCATCAATCTCATTGAATGAAAAAATCAGGGATCCTAATAATTCCTGCTTGCAGTTCCTGGACGGACAACCTTGCTTAAATTTGATCTATCTGATTGAATATGGCAGGTTGTTGCCTCCTTATCTGCTTATAAATGGAGATGTTTTGGTCGTGACTGATCATTATGGGAAAATGTATGATTCGTTAACCAAGGGCATTGCTTTTGTGGACGATCTTGCATCCTTGGCTATGATCTCAACACAAAACATGCTGGATGAACCAGAAAAAATTTTGAGAAGATTAGTCGCGCTGGCCATACACGAAGTCGGGCACATGAATGGACTTCCGCATCATGTGCTGAAAAACCCCGATGGGTATTATTGTCCTATGGCTCCTTCATCTATCGATAGCCTTCCCGAATCGAAAGCATACCCAATGGATTTCCGCTCTGATGAGTTCTGCAATGAATGCATAAGGAATCTTAAGAAGCAATTATCTGATAAATAATAACTTGCAATCCGTAGGAAGTTTGCTTTTGCAGGATAAAGCCCTCCTTGATGAGTTCCTTGACAGCATTTAGCTTCACCGACAGCGTGCTTTGGCAGACCTTCGGTCAGATGCTCTATTGCAGTATGCTTTCCACCGATAATTCGAAGCCTGAATAAATTTCGCCCTAAAGGGCGGGGCATTTAACCCAAAGCGAAATTTATTTGTAAAGCAGCTGAAAACACCTGAACCAATACTTAATGCCTTTTCCATGGCTTTTTGAATTTTCCTGACTTAAAGCAATCCAATCCCTTTAAGGTGTTTCCTTGCTTCCGTATTGAAGTCCTTTCCCGAAAATTTTCTCTGAAAGAATGAGCGTGACGCCTGTATCTGGGAGTCAATCAGCATCTTTTGCTGTGCAAAATGCCTGCTGTCTTTCCGTATTTTCTCGGCATGTAACCTGATATAATCAATATTTTTCGCTGATTTCATGTTGGTCTTATTATTTTCTCAAACTCCTTAAAATTTTCGTTTTTTAGCCTGTCTTTGAATGTTTCCCTTAAGTGTCTTGCGTCCGAAAGGTCCTTCTCGCTTCCAAGGACGATTTCCTTGTACAGTATCTCGAATTCTATCTGCGGAATCTTAAATTCAAAGTCACCTATCTTCATTTTTGGGGATTGTTGAATTCAAAAAAATTGCCTCTTTTAAGGTCTATTCAGCAAATGTGGTAAGGGTAACAATTCAAGGGGTTTTGATTTCCTTCTCTTATCACAAAACGAATCAGTAAGGCCATCATTGATTTCCCCTTTAAGCTTGGCTTTCAGGGTTGCAAAAAATTCTTTTTCCGGCCAGTTAAGCATGATCAATGCGGACTCATAACTCAAATCCGGAAAGGGGTTCTCTCCCTGAAGCAGCGTCAGGAAACTTGGAACGCAAACTGAATAGGAAATCCCGGCTATTGTTGTTGTAGTCACTCTGGAATCAATAATCCTTTTTTTCGCAACTAAAAACTGGCAAAGGTAGCTGCCATATGTGCCGACAAACTCGAAATCCCCGTTTCTGAACTCAAGCGGCACATTCTCGGAATTGATGCCGACAATGTCGAAATCGGCAAGAAACTGAACAATGCCTCCCTGTTTTTTCACCGTTTCCACCTCAGAAAGAATTCTTCGATATAATTCCCTGTAAACGCATGTGTCAACCGCATATTCCTCCCGGAGATGGATTATTGCAAGGGAATCCATTATGGCAGGATCCTCGGTTAAATTAAAAATATTTTTAAAAAAATAACTGTCAGTCTTCGTGATGATAAAGCTTAGATGGAGGCAAGGGCCAAATTCTTTGACATTCTGAAAAACGAGATTGGGACAGAAGGTTTATAACAAGGCCGAATATTCTGGATTTATGGCTGTTTCATGGAAGCTGGTGAATAATGTGATTAATGATGCTGATGTCCTGCTCCTTGTCATGGACTCAAGGCTTGTTGATGAGACACGCAATGCCCAGATTGAGCTAAAGGTGAAGGGCCTTGGCAAGCCTCTGATATATGTTATTAACAAATGCGACCTTGTTGGGAAGGATGTTTCTGAAAAATGGAAGAGGAAATTGAAGCCTTCTGTATTCGTGTCTTCAAAAGATCACCAGGGAACAACGATGCTGAGGGACCTGATCATTGTTGAGGGCTCACGCGCTTTCCCAGGCAAGAAACCTTTCAAGGTCGGTGTTCTTGGGTACCCTAATGTAGGAAAATCTTCCCTGATTAATGCCATGCGTGGCAGGAATGTTGCGCCAGCCAGCATCCTGAGCGGATATACAAGGCACATTAAAAAGATAAAGGTTGACAACAGGCTAATGCTCCTGGATACTCCCGGAGTCATTCCCAAAAATGATAAGGATCATATGAAGCACGCTCTTATCGGAACTGTTGATTTCAACCATGAGAAGGATCCGGACTTGGTGGTGATTGAACTAATACAGGCGCATCCCGGGATGATTGAATCTTTTTATGGCGTAGCAGAAGGTCAAGATGATGCAGATACAATAAGGCGCATTGCGGTGAAAAGAAACCTGCTGTCAAAAGGGAGCGAACCCGACATAAACAGGACATCAAGGATGATTCTGAAGGATTGGCAGATGGGAAAAATAAAAGAAAAATGAAAGTGATTCAGAACTCTTCATCATCTATGTAGTCAAATGCGTAAGTATCCTCTTCATACCCTCTCAGGAATGCTGATTCACGCATTGTAATCTCATCATCGGAGAGTTCCTCGTCTTCCTCAAAAAAGCTTATCTTTTCGGTTTCTCCGATGTCTTCAAACCACTCCATGTGTACCACCTCCTGAAAAGACCTATTTTCCGCCACTAAATTGCGCTTTGATCAAAAGCTTTTGGCCTATACGTGTCCAAGTCAGTAAACTTTATATTGTTTGGTATACATCAGGATATTCAATGTTAATCGACCCTATGGTGATTGATATCCTGAATATACTTGGGAAAAAATGGGCGGGCCATGTGCTTGTTTTCATGGCGATCAACAGTGAATGCAGCTTCACCAGCATCAAGAAAAATCTAAGGGTTACATCTAGGGCTCTTTCCAGCAAGCTCAGGCTTCTTGAGGCTTACGGGCTTGTTGAGAAAACCATAATGGAGAACCCCCGGAGGATCTCTTACAGGCTGAGCGAAAACGGGAAAAGGGCTTATGAAATTATAATCCGCTTTTTCGACTTAAGGAGATCTGATTCTTGATTTCGGTTCCTTAAGGCATTCTATTTTTCTGAGCAGGTAAGCAACGTAAAGCGATGGATGCTTTTTGAGCTCCATTTCCACCTTGTGCTCATCCCCGATTTTTCTCAGCATGTCGGAAACAGACGGGGAATTTGTGAGCAGCTCCGGCAAATATTTCCTGCCGTATCTTACTATCCTATCTGCAAATCCCCTCAAGTAGCGCCGGGTATCATGATTTTCAATCTCGATCGAATGCTTTTTTTCTGTCTCCCTTACCGAGCGCTCCACCTGCTTCATCGACTCGAGAATCCTCTCGTAAGAGCTTTTCATCAGTATTTTGTTGCTGCTGCTCACGTCAACGAAGTGCCCGAATTCCACCACGCACGAGAAGAATGGCTGGTGCTTGATATGGGGAAGCAGATGTGCCCATGAACCTGTACGCTCATCAACTGTATGTGAGAGCGCATCAATCTCCTCGCTGTACAAGGCTTGTATCGCATTCATATTTGAATGGTAATGAGGAAAAAAATAAAAACCTTGTGATTTGTCGTCGATAAAAAGGACAATATACGACGATAATTTTTCTTAAAGTGAAAATCTAAAAGGCAGATGTGATGTCAGACATAATTTTTTAAATCCAGCCCTTTCCGGGCATCCATGCCGGACCCACTTTCTTTTTTTCCGCACCAGAATATTCGCGATGAGCAGGGCAGGTTCATAGATGATGTTTATTCGTCAATTTCGGGCAGGAGAAGCCTTATTGCGCATGCGCCGACAGGGCTTGGGAAGACTGCCGCGGCCCTTGCACCCTCCCTTTCATTCGCGCTGGATAATGGCTTGACTGTTTTTTTCCTGACTTCCAGGCATACGCAGCACTCTATCGCGATAAGCACGCTGAGGATGATCAGGGAAAAGTGCAGGAAGGAATTTTCAGTGACTGATATAGTTGGGAAAAAGAACATGTGCTGCCAGCCAGGCATCGAAGCCCTTCAGAGCAGGCAGTTCCATGACTACTGCACTTCTGTCCGGGAGGCCGGGCAATGCGAATTCTTCAACAATTTCAGGAATAGCGACACCAATCTTAAGGTCGTTATTGATTCCATCAAGAGGGAGCCGCAGGACTCTGAAAAGACTGTAGAGATGGGAAGGATGTTCAAGGTGTGCCCATATGAGGCCGCTGCCCTTTGCTCAAAGGACTCTGCAGTCATTATTGCGGATTATTATTACATATTCAACCAGGTCATTCGCGACGGGTTCCTGAAGAAAAGCGGGAAGGAGCTTGAGAACCTCATAATTATTGTTGATGAGGCCCATAATCTTCCTCAGAGAATAAGGGAAATGCTGACTGAAAGGATAAGCACCTCATCTGTTGAAAGGGCTGTGAAGGAGGCTGAGAGGTTTGCAGGCGATGACGAGCGCATCTTCCTTTCAGATCTTAGGGAAGCCCTTTTTGCAATCGGTACTGAGAGGATTGTTGGGAAAAATGAGCTTCTCGAGCTTCTCAAGGGCCACGATATCGAGGATGCTGCTGAAAGGCTAGGCAAGGTCGGGGAAGAAGTCAGGGAAACCCAGAGGCAGAGCTCGATTGCCGGGGTTGCGGATTTTCTCGGGTCTTGGGTTGATGGCGATGACGAGGGGTTTGCACGGATTGCATCAAGAAAGCAGGGCCCTAAAGGCCCGATTGTATCCCTTTCTTACCAATGCCTGGATCCTGGCTTTGAGGCATCCAAGGTGGTGAGGTCTGCTTACTCTGTAATAATGATGAGCGGAACCCTGACACCGACAGGAATGTACAGGGACATGCTTGGCTTCCCTAAAGGAACAGTTGAGAGGGAATATCGCAATCCTTTTCCCGCGCAAAACAGGCTTTCACTGATAGTAACCGGGGTTACCACGAGGTTCAGCAAGAGGGACGACAGGCAGTTTGAGAAGCTTGCTGATGTATGCGTTAACATAACCAATGAGATTCCTGGAAACGTCGCCGTATTTTTCCCCAGTTATGCTGTAATGAGGGAGGTGTTCAAGCATATGCATGGCAAAATAGTCAAGAATGTGATGCTGGAGTCTCCTGGGATCTCTAAGGAGGAAAAGGTGAAGATCATCTCGGACTTCAAGAGGTCTTTCCTGGTCGGGGGGGTTCTTCTTGCAGTTGTTGGAGGGAATTTCTATGAGGGAATTGATCTTCCCGGAAACCTTCTTAACGGGGTGATCATTGTCGGGCTGCCTTTGGCGCAGCCTGATCTTGAGACGAAAAAGCTTATTGATTATTATGAGGCAAGATACAAAAAGGGCTGGGATTACGGCTATGTTTTCCCTGCCTTCACGAAGGCCCTTCAGACTGCCGGGAGATGCATAAGGAGCGAGCTTGACAGGGGCGTTATTATTTTCATGGATGAAAGGTATGCGTGGGCAAACTACTATAGCTGCTTCCCGAAAGACATGAAGCCCAAGATAACTGCAAATTACAGGGAGTACATCAGGGAATTCTTCAACACGAGGCAATCTAAACTTGGGTGAAAGCTGCAATGTTGTCCTTTTCCACATAAACCTCGTAAGATCTTTTGAGCGTTTGCATTACCAATAGGCCAGAGTAGTCGATTGAGTGGGTGACAAGGGATTGCCTTAAATACGGGTCTATTGGCTTGCCTATTTCAAGCTCCAGTTCGTCTGACAGGTGTTCTATTGGAACCACACGGTTGCCCTGAGGGTATTCCTTGGCTACCCAGATTAGAGGAACTATATTGAAGACCGAGTAAGGTCCACAGCAATAGCCCCCACCTCTTTTGAAATGTCAGAAATTGCAAATAAACCTAAAGGTTTATTGCACAATAAACGCCAAGCGTTTATTTGTGCCACTTTAGTGCGCAGTAAGGACGAGCAATTTCTGAGACCCAATTTGAGCATAGCTCAAATGGGCACAATCAAGCAAAGCTTGATTTGTGTGCTCAAGAAACGCCCTGGGCTTTAGCCCGGGGTTCTTGACACTTCGGGCATGAATTTGTCAAGGTATTTCTGGAAATACATCAGCTGAGCCAAGGTTGCCTGGTTTTCAGGTTCTTTCAGCCCTGCGTACAGGAGTTCCAGCTGTTTTTCTGTCAGTTCTTCGAGGCTTTCGATTATCGCATAGGGCTGGCTGTATGATATCCGGTCTAGCGCATCCACGACACGTGAATCAGCAGTCATTTTGTTGTTGAACGACAATTAATATTTAAATTTAATTCCCAATAACCACTACATGATGACAAAATAATCCGGGCCAGTTCAAGCACAAAAATTATATAGCGCTGGATTGGGAAAAACAGCATGCAGAAAAAGTTAAGGGTCGGATGGTTCTCTTTTTCGTGCTCTGAGGACAGCACCATCGTGTTTGTTGAGATGATGAATGAGCATTATTTGGAATGGAAACGCCTGCTTGATTTCAGGCATGCCAGAATCCTGAAGTCCAAAAATTTGATGGAGGAGATGGACGTTGCCTTTATTGAGGGCGCTATCGCGACGGAGAAGGATGCGGCTGATCTCAGGAAAATAAGGTCATTATGCAAGAGGCTTGTTGCTGTCGGCTCCTGTGCTGTTGATGGAATGCCCTCTGCCCAAAGGAATGATTTCAGCGAAGAAAAGAAGGCATGTATTAAGATGCTTGTTGATCGCTTCAGGCTGGCTGAGAAGGTGCTTTCTGTCAAGGATGTTGTTAAGGTGGATGATTTCGTGCCAGGCTGCCCGATGTCAGAGCCTAAGTTCATGGAAGTCTTAAAAAAATATCTCACGGAATTCGGTGTTTGCTGATGCATAATCATGACGATATCACGATCGACCAGTTGAGCAAGATAGAGGGCCACGCAACCCTTGATGTCAGGATACGGGACGGAAAGGTTGAATCATGCAGGCTTCAGATCACTGAAAACAAGAGGTTTTACACTCAGGCTATCAGGGGAAAGCATTACCTTGCAGCGCCGCAGCTGATGTCGAGGATCTGCGGGACCTGCAGCATCGCCCATATAATCTGCTGCATCAGGGCAATTGAGGATGCGTTGGGTATAAAGGTGTCTGATCAGACTGAGGTGCTTAGGATTTTGTCAATGAACGGCATGTACATCAGGGATCACGCGCTACATCTTTATCTTTTCGCCCTTCCCGACGTGCTGGGGAAGGACTCGCTTCTTGACTTGGACGAGAACAAGCCAGAAGAGAGAAGATGGCTTGAGGAGGCTTTCGCTGTTAAGGGTGCGGGCAACAAATTATCGCAGTTGATTGCAGGAAGGGCTGTTCATGCGCCTTACCCAATTGTTGGCGGCCACCTTAGGCTTCCGGAAAAAGGCGAAATACCTTCGATGATTGAGGAACTTAGGAAGATGAGGCCTTTCGTTCTGAACGTTATAAGGACTTTTCATGAATGCAAGTTTGATTTGACCCGGAAGACGAATTTCGTAACGGTGTCTGGAAAGAATTTCCTGCCTTACGGGCACAGGGTCAAGGCTTCTTCGGGAATAAAGTTTTCCATGAAATCTTATTATGAATACCTGGAACAGGTGATAATCCCCTACTCCCAGGCAGTTGGCTATGTGTTCGAAGGAACAGAATTCATGCTTGGGGCTATTGCCAGGCTGAACCTCAATAAGGCAGCGCTTGAGAGAAGCACTAAAAAGGACGCTTCAAAATTCCTCCGTTTATTTCCGTCTGAAAATGTTTTTCACAACAACCTTGGGCAGGCAATCGAGACACTCCACTGCATTGACCAGTCAATCAGGCTGCTGGAAGCACTGGAGTTCAAAAAAGAGGAAAAATCAGAGCCTGCAAGGAAATCAGGCACGGGTTTTTCTGCGGTCGAGGCACCCAGGGGAATTCTGTTCTACAAACTGAGCATCAGCGAGAAAGGCATTATCGATGACGCGATTGTTGTTGTTCCAACCCAGCAGAACCAGGTGAAGATGGAAAAAGATATCAAGCAAGTCGTGGAGATGAATATCGATCGTGACCGCGAGTCCATTCAGCATGAGATTGAGAAGCTTATCCGCGCTTACGACCCGTGCATGAGCTGCGCCAGCCATTTCCTCAAGGTAAACTGGAACTGATTCGCCGTATTTTCTCCTTAACCCCTTTCAGGGCATCAGAAAACCTCATTTTTTGGGGAACGCAGATTATCAATGCGTTATCCAGCCTGCCCAGCTTCTTCATGAGCTTTATGTGTGTTCCAATCCCGAAATCATGGGGGGAATGTCTTGGTTCCTTGGAAATTTTTTCAACATCGTCAAGTATCCTGACTTTATCTGATTCTTCAACTGTATCTATTATGATCAGCCTTTTAGATTCCGGGAATTCCTCTGAGGGGTCAAGCTCTGCGAATTCAATATTTGGGAATTCTTTTCTCAATTCGGGTGCCATCATCAACGGGATCGAATCGGATGGCAGCAGCGGATTGCCGACAAGATATATCTTCATCCCTTGTGGCCAGAATAATAAAATATTTAAAGATTCCCCCTGTTTGGTTTTTCATGAAGAAATTGTTTGTTGCTGTTGTCTTTTTATCCATTCTTCTGATCTTGGGGTGTTCAAAAAATGCTCCTTCATTGCCCAAGGATGACTCTGTTCCTGTCGAGGAATCCAAACCTGAGGAGCCTTCAGCAAATGAATCAAAGGTGGAGGAAGCACCCGAGCAAACCAGGACTGTCGGCATTAATGCAACTGTTTCAGGCGTTTCAATCGATCCTTCTGTTCAGGTTTTCCTTAACAAGACAAAAAAGGTAAAAGGCTATAGTTATGTCTATTATGGTCCTCCCGATGATTCAATGGGGTATGGCTTTTATGCCAGGGGGAACCTTAGCAAGATGAGAATCCCTAAGACTGATTTTTATAACGACTCTTTTTTCGACACGATATACTTTGATGCAGGCAGAAAGACCGCAGTTGGCTATTGCGAGTCATTGGGTGTTTGCAATGACCAGAAATCTGCGGTCAGCCTCGATTTCAGCAAGGTTTACAGGGTCACGCCGCTTGAGTTCACATCATCCATCAGGTCTGCTTCTGTAAACGCGGAAAAGAGCTCTGAAATGATTGGCGGAAGGCGTGTTGAGGTGATAGATTTCACGGACTCGTCCGGAAGCAATGGAACAGTGTGGCTTGACAGCACATATGGCATACCTGTCAAGGTTATAATCGGATCTTTGGAATACGAGTACAGGGATTTGCTTGTCAATGTGGTAACTGAGGAAGAAGTTGTTCATAAAGAGGTAAATTGATGGAAAACAAAGGGCTCCTTCTGGTCACTGGTACAGCAGTTATTAGCGGCTTTTCAATTTTCCTAAACAAGTACGCTGTTTCCGGCATGGATTCCTCGGTATTCACATTTTCAAAAAACCTTGTTGTTGCCATATTGCTTATTTCCATTCTTGCCATGTTTTCAGGCAATTCCTGGAGAAACATCTCTCTAAAGGAATGGTGTTTGCTTGCTGTCATTGGCCTGATCGGTGGATCGATCCCTTTTCTTCTCTTTTTCCGCGGCCTTCAGCTTGTTTCAGGCAGCATGGGGGCTTTCTTGCACAAGACGCTGTTCATATTCGTCGCTGTTTTTGCGGTGATCCTGCTGAAGGAGAAGGTAAGCAGGGGATTTTTCGCTGCAGGTATCGCTTTGCTGGCAGGCAACTTCCTGTTGTTAAAGATGAACGGCCTGAGCTTTGGGCTGGGTGAGATGATGGTTCTTGCAGCAACCTTTCTTTGGGCCGCTGAGAACACTCTTTCAAAGCATGTTCTCAAAAGATTGGATGGCACTGTTGTTGCCGCCGGGAGGATGGGTTTTGGCGCGCTCTTTTTGCTTGCATTCCTGATTGCAACCGACAAGACCCACTTGCTTTTTTCACTGGACCGATCACAAATTTTATGGATACTTATCACGTCCTTCCTGCTCTTGGGTTATGTGCTGTTATGGTATAATGGGCTCAAGCTTGTTGATGTTTCCAAGGCAACAACGATACTCCTTATAGGCTCTCCGATCACGACCTTGCTTTCTTTTGCCTTATCATCTGCAGCCATCAGCCCTGCCGAGGCATTCGGGATGATTCTCATTTTGGGAGGAGTTTTCCTAGCTGTCTATTCAGAGGGTGTTTTTGTTGGTGCCAAGAGACTATTCAGGAGTTGAGCTCTGCTCGAGGTATTCCCGCGTTCCAAACAGCCTCGGCTTTTGCGGCCCTTCTGATGTCCAGGATTCTTTTTTGAAGTGCATTCTGGAAAAGGAATGCGATGATGCCAGGTCTTCGCTTGCCAAATTCGAGGGCCTCTATCCTTACCTTGATTTCATATCAGGAAAACACGGGAGAGACCCTTTCGATCCAGAGGTAGTGGAGGCTTATTGGCTAGGTAACAAGCTATTGGATGGTTTCTCAAGGGCCGAATTTTCAGGACATCTAGATCGCCTGGTTTCGGTTGGCTTGCCCTCGTTCCTTGCCGATAAACTGAAAAAAAATCTGCCTGAAGCTCCTTTTCCCTCCCACCTGTTCAATGTCGTGTTTGTGGGTGTCGGGAATATTACGGGTTCTGTTTTGCCTAACATTGAAAACATGGATAATTGCCGGGTTTCCTGTGTGGAAGTGGTTGAAGTACGGAAAACCGCCCTTTTCACAAAGCATAATCCGCTTGTAAAGAAAGGCGAAAGCCTGGCTATTGGGAAAGATGTTGAGAAGAAAATTAATTATGATAGCAGGCTTTTCAGAGATCTTTCTGCAGGCGATTTCGTATCGGTTCACTGGAACCACGCCTGTGAACAGCTAAGCAATGGAAGGAAAAGGAGGCTTGAGGAGTATACTGAAAGGGTTTTAGGGGGAATTCAATGCTTTCATGCTTGATTCTGCTTCTTCCCCGGTAAGCTTCTGCACAACACAGCCCATCTGCACAAGCACATAGTCACCTGTGCTTACAGGAATATCTTTTGTTACCATTGCAATCCTCTTCTGTTTTCCATAACTGATCACTGCTTTCATTCCCTCTATCTTCTCGACTTTTCCCGGAATAGCTAGGCACATGATGATTAAAATGTATTTGCTGTTTATATTGTTTAGCATACAGAAGGTTTTATAGATAAAGACAGTTTATGTGGAATAGGTGATTGAAAAATGGAAAGGACTGCTTGCGAGGAATGCGGAGGAAAAATTGTAAGGAGAAAAGTTGATTACATCTACCTTGGGGAGAATTTAGGCAAGTTCGAGTGTGACATCTGTACAAGTTGCCATGAACAGGTATTTCCTGAGAAAGTATTCAATAAGATCGAAAATGTTGCCAAGGAAAAAGGCCTTTGGGGGCTATCAGCAAAATCAAAGGTCGGACAGGTAGGAAATAGTGTTGCAGTGACTATAAGCAAGAAAATCGCTGATTTCGTCAACCTGAAGAAAGGACAGGAAGTCAACATTTATCCACAGGACAAGCGGAAGATCGTGATCGAGCTGAAATAGGTATGAATTATTCTCTAGTATAGGAAAGTTCAATTTGCCTATGTTTGGGCATTAGCAGGTCAACAAACATGCAGGCTTCCCTGCTGCAATCAGGAATCGTTTTCCCAAGCTGTTCTCTTGTCATTCCAGCAGCTATGACTGAATAAGGCAATCCTTCTCTATCAAAACGCAACTGCACTGGACCTATGCATGTTTCAAGTGTATATAACTTATTTTCCAGAGTTATCCTGTAATAAAATTTTTCCACTACACAGTGATTCTATTCCTTGCAGCAGTCAAGGAGCTTCTTCACTATCATTGAGAACCTGCCCACGGATTTTTGTTCGGGCTCTTTTTTTATTTCCTCCATTCCGACCAGCTTATAGTTTATTGCGAAAAAAAGGCTGTACAGGTGGAATGCCGAGTTGAATAGCATCTCTGCATCACCCTTGTTCCCTTTGGTTTGCTCTTTAGTCCCTACTTCTATCAGCCTCATGCTTGCTGCCAATAGGTGCTTGCTCATGCACCATTCCTCCCCTTCAGGGTTCTTCACTATTCTTTTCAGCAGGGTTTTCCTCAGCTCCCTCACTGAATTCATCATCTCCAGGTATTTAGTGTTGCCTGTTTTCATTGAGCTAAAGTAAGAATGCTCCTCAAGGCTTATCAAATTCATGAGTGCAATGCTAAGATCTTCATCTGATGAAAGGTCTGCGTCCTTTCTTGTTGCCTGCACCTTCTCAATCCATTTCCTGGTGTCATCCATTTTTTACCTCACCATGATGTAAAGTGAAATGCCTGTCAGGGCAAGCGCTCCGAGGGTGAAGGCTATGCCCTGGTACGGGAACAGCACTTTTCCCCTTAACGCCTTGATCCTGTTGTGTGCGTAGTATGCGATTAATGTTGCCATTGCCCCCAATAATCCTCCTACAAGCATCCTGTTTATCCAGTATACCTTGTTCATTAATGATCCGCTTTGCCCTGCTATCAGCAGCGGAAAGTAAAAGGTTTCAGGCATTATCGGCAGGAGCGGGATTGTTGTGAGCAGGAATGATCCTATCACTATGAGTGGTGTCTGAAATTTTATGACTTTTTTCTTTATTGAGTTCGCCGCCCATATGCCTGTTGATAACCCAAATGCCCCTATCAGCACTCCAAGGATGCTCGTGTCAACGCCATAGAACTTCGCTGCAACCGCTGCTGACCCTACTGCTGCCGTGCATAGCGGGCAGTGTGCATGGGCTGCCACTGGGAAAAGTAAGAAGGCAGGCAATAGCGCTGCCAGTTTCCTATTCAGCATCCGCCCACCATGTTATTGTTGTTCTTGGCAGCTGCCTGTTCTGGGTGCATTCTGGCCATCATTTCATCATATGTCTCTCCGCCGCCGTTGTCCTGCACATCGGTGTTCCCGCCTGTGAGTGCATTTATCTTAATCGCGGTTATGGACGCAAAGATTATTAGTGCAAACAGCAATCCAATCAGCGCATATTCCTTTAACCCTGCCTTGTCTTTTTTGTGGTGGGTTTCATGCTTTTCGCTCTCTTGACTTTCTTCATGCTTTTCTCCGCAACAATGGCTCATTTTTTCATCACCCCTCGATGTTCCTGTACTTGTTTGAGGCAAGATTGATGTAGTTAAGCTCTATGCCCTTTGATTTTAGAACTTGTGCCTTGCTCGACATCTGCCCCGGGAAAAACAGTGTTTTCCATTTTCCCATTTCCTCAAGAATCTGGTCGTCCGTAAACTCATTCGGATGCTTGGTGATAAGGTATTTTCCAAGCCCCCTCATTGCGTAGCTGTGGGCGCAGCCGCATGCTGCCTGTCCGTTTTGTGTGATTATTGAATCAACCCCGCAACAGTATTCGCAGCTGATCTGTGAGGCTATCTTTATGTATCGTTCCAGGTCTTTTCCTGATAGTTTTATGCTTGTGTCCAGCCTTCCAATCTTCGCTATCGTTGCATCTGCCTTTTGCTGGTTCGTCAACGATATGTCATCATAGCTTACACCGAGTTCAGGGCCGTAAATCCTTGGCTCGCCTTTGGGTATGACATCCACTGATGAGCCCGCAGGCTGCTGAAAGGCAGCAGCGTTATTATCATTGTTGTTCTGGACAGCAGGCATGTTTCCTATAGCATTTACCTTGAGGAAAACAAACCCTACAAGTATGAATGCAACTGCCGATAATACCATTATAGCTTTTTCCGCCATGTTTTTTGACATCATTTTTTTCACCTTTAATGTAAAAGGTTAAAGAAACAGCTTATAATGATATCTGTGAAACTAGTTTCATTTGAGAACTATAATATTGGTCATTCCCCTTCTTTTTCTCTCCAGCAGGCCTTTTGACTCCAGCTTGTCAAGTACCCGTGTTATCTTTACCTTGGAAAGCCCGGTTTCCCGGATCAGGTCGCTCTGGTATGCTGACCCGCTGTTATGTTTCATCAGCTCGAATATCCGCTTTTCTTCTTCATCCAGCTTTTCATCG
This sequence comes from Candidatus Woesearchaeota archaeon, assembly GCA_016180195.1. GTDB lineage: Archaea > Nanobdellota > Nanobdellia > Woesearchaeales > UBA10216 > JACPBS01. The sequence goes on along the minus strand of JACPBS010000006.1, from coordinate 23,770 downwards.
CTGAAGCGTGGAGCTGTCACGGCATGCTTTTCCTGCTGGATAAAGATGTATCCCCCTATTCCCATGATGAGGAAAGCTATTCCGAATAGGAGGGTCATGATCCATGAAGTGTTGTTTTTGTGGGCAGGGCATTGCGACATATCAAGGTCTTTTTCCTGGTAGAAGCTGCACAGTGATGCAGACTGGCTGTCAATGCTTATCTTGACCATGGATAGTGCTATTATGAGCAGGATCGAAAATCCGAGAAGGGCTGCCCCGATGGCCTTTGTCCTCATATTTACCGGAAGAATATGCTTTAATTTAAATCTTGCGGCCTATCCTTTCAAGCGCCAGTATGTAAGCTGCGATTCTCAGGCTTGTCTTGTACCTGTCTTTCCTCTCAAGGGTGTTTTTGACAGCGGTTTCCATTAGCTCTTTGAGTTTTCCAAACACCTTTTGCTTGTTCCATTTGGTTTTGTGCATGTTTTGGTACCATTCGAAATAGCTTACTGCAACTCCTCCAGAATTTGCAAGCACGTCAGGTATGACTATCCTGTCTTTAAGAATCCTGTCAGCGTCTTCGGTAAGGGGCCCGTTTGCCATTTCAAGGATTATTTCTGCCTTTACCCTGGCTGCATTTTCGATTGTGACAGAATTTTCCAAAGCAGAGGGGGCAAGTATGTCCACATCCAGCTCAAGCAATTCATGCGTTCTTATGGATCTGAGACCCATGAATCCAGTGACCGTTCCTTTCTCTATCTTGTGTTTTTCAAGCCCTTCAATATCCTTAATTCCCTCTTCAGCATATATTGCTCCTTTCGAGTCTGATATTGCCTTGATTATGAATCCCTCTTCGATCAGCGATTTGGCAAGGTTTATCCCTACATTCCCGAATCCCTGGATCGCTACGGTTGACTTTTTGATCCTCATCCTTTTCAGGAGCGAATTGAGGCAGTAAGCGCCTCCCTTTCCTGTCGCTTCTTCTCTTCCTTCTGAGCCACCAGATGAGACAGGCTTGCCTGTTACGACTGCAGGCTGGCTTTTGCCTGTTGCTTTTCGGTACTCATCCGCAATCCACTTCATTACCTGGGAATTTGTGTTAACATCAGGGGCAGGCACGTCCTTCAGGGGTCCTATGACATCAGACATTCTCCTTGTGAAGAGGCGGGTAAGCCTTTCAAGTTCCTTTCCGGAAAGAGTTTTCGGGTCAACTATTATTCCTCCCTTCCCTCCCCCAAACGGCACCCCTATTACCGCATTCTTAATGGTCATCCAGAAAGCAAGGGCTTTGACCTCATCCATTGAAACCATCAGGTGGTATCTGAGCCCGCCCTTGTAAGGTCCGAGCGTGTTGTTGTGCTGCACCCGATAGCCTTTGAAAGCCTTTACTGACCCGTCATCCATCCGCATTGGAAGGCTGACTTCGATTGTCCTGTCCGGCTCTGAAAGCCTTTTCTCGGCATAGGGGTCCAATCCTGTCTTTTCAGACGCTGCCCTAAGCTGCTTTTTTGCCCTTTCCCAAGGATTGCTCATGAGCCCTATTAATTCGTTCGAGTATTTCTTTTTATGCATTTGCGCCAGAATTAGCCTCTTTGGCCGGTTCTTTGTCTTTGGAGGACTTCGAGACGGCATTGAAAACCTATTGCATATCCTGTTGTAAATGATCCGATTCGCCTTGTTTAAACCAAGGTTCTTTTTTCCTCCCCTCGGTTCCGAAGGGGAGAGAAAATAGAAGTTCACTTCAGTGAACCGAATCGGTTTCAGCTAACAACTAGGTTTTCAATAAGGCCCTTTGCGAAAAACCTTTTTAAAGGTAACCTGCAATTTTCAGGCATATGTCAAAGAGAGGTTATTTTTTTACCCTTGACGCTTTTGTGGCAATGGGGATTATCGTTGTTGGGCTGTTTATTGTGCTTGGTTCGTATTCGTACACGCCGCTGGGCGATCTGCCTGAGATCATGAGCGGGGATATCCTGGTTTCCCTTTCAAGCACGAAGGTTAGCGAGATCAACAGCAACTACGTTAGGGCTCTTATTGACAACGGCACGATTACAAACACCGAGAATTCGGTTCTTCAGCAGTTGGGTGAATTCTATGTCAATAACCAGGTCAGCATGGGCTCAAGATTCATGTCCAATATTTCCAGTAACATAATCCCGCGCCAATACGGGGTGAGCGTGAGCATTGATAATTTCCAGGTTTTTAACGAAGGGCCGAAGTTGCTGCCTGGGAGCAGGACAGTTGTTTCGTCAAAATCCTTGGTGTTCGGGATTTACAACGGGTCAATGTGGGGCCCGTTTCCGGCTGAGGTGAGCATGTGGCAATGAGGAAGCGGGGGGTTTTTTTCTCGATAATCGCAATAATGCTGGTGCTTATACTTACAATTGCCTTCACCCCTCTTGGGCACATCAGCTACAAGGATAGGATTCCTTCGATTTCCGGGCGGATAAATGCAGGTAACAATTATGTGAAGTCAATTAAGGAGGGTTATTTCAAGTCAGCTGTTGAGACTTCAGGCAGGGGCGCTCTGGTTGCCCTGACTCTTTTGGTGAATAAGACCACCTATCTTCCTGATTACGGGTCCGTGAACTCGACCTTCATCGAGCTCATGATAAACGGGAGCGTTAATGGCACCCCAATCGAGTGTTATCTTGACAATAAGCCTCTCGCAGCTTCGGATTGCATGCCTGTCCTGAACACTTCTTATTCTGTAATGAGGAATAGGACTCTTTTGTTCAGGCTGTCTCAGATGGAAAACGCGTCCAGGGATGTCCTTCTCATCGAGACAGAGTTCAGGAAAAGCATGGATGGGTACTATGCTCGCCTTTTCCAGGACAGCTCGACAGGGCCATGGGGAGTGGGGGTTACTGTATCTAGCAATTACACTGTGGATGCATCTGTTTCCCACTGGAACATCTCACAGAACTTGACTGTTATCGTGCCCGTGGAGGGGATCCTTGACCCTGTTTATCTTGTGAATGCGTCCTTTAACAACACAATAGTAAGGTCCAACAGCACTGTCTGGGATGCGGGTAACCTGTCAATGCTGGTAGAGGACATGAAATATGTTTATGAGCCAACCGCGCCTAGCTTCCTTATGAGACTCTATTATAACTTGAGCAACGGCGGTGGATCTGTTTCAGGTTCAACCTGCTGCGGGATCGAAAGCCCTGTGAACCCAAACAGGCTCAACATACCTAAATGCACCAAAAAGAGTTATATAGACTGGTGCTTTTATAACCGGGAGCTGTACAACTGCACAGGAGGCATGTTGTTCAATATTAATGGTGTGACCACGTATGTTGATGGCAATAAGTATATCGGTTTTAAGTTGGACTTGAACCATTCTGTGGTCACATACAACCTTTCGGCCTCTGATCTGGCTGCAATGGGCGCTTGCCCGTAATCGAGGAAAAAATGTACAACTATATATGCAGTTCCTATGATGCTTTGCATGGAAAAGAGCAGCTGGCAAAGCTCGCTATCGTCCGAGAGCTTCTGGATGTCGGGAAAGATGACCGCATTCTGGATGTTGGCTGCGGAACTGGGCTTAGCCATGTCCTGGGATGCTCTGTTGTCGGGATCGACAGCTCTCCGGGAATGATTGGCGTGGGACAGAAAAGGATTGATGCACGCATTGGGTATGCTGAGTCGCTTCCGTTCGATGCCAAGTCTTTTGATCATGTGATCTGCATTACGGCCATCCATAATTTCAGCGACCATGAGAAGGCAATTGATGAGCTTGCAAGGGTCGCCAGGAAAAAAATCGTGGTGAGCATCCTGAGAAAGTCGTCAATGTTCAGGGCAATTAACGAGTCCATACTCAACAAGCTTGTCGTGGAGAAGGTAGTGAGGGATGATAATGATGATATACTGCTTTGCCGTCCGGGTGGTTAGGTGTTTTTGATAAGCCATAAGGATATTAAATTCGCGGTGACAGTAGCCGAATCCCTCAATCCGTTCTCTTATTCGCATCTCAGGCACAGGAATGTACTTGAGTCATTGTCATATATTTTTTCACTTGTATTTGCCTGCATCTTCATTTTGTCTGCTTACTACGTGCCCTCTCTTATAAGCATGGATTCGAGGATATATTCGGAGCTGGGAAAGTTTGAAAGGATCGGTGTTTCTTACGAAATGGGGATGAAAGAGCCTGTTGACGCCTCTTTTTTCGGGATAAGCATACTGCGCTTTGGGGATAAGGGAAACTCGCTCCTCTCGATTTCGGATGACGGCATATCATCGAGGTCTGTTTTTTGCATGGCATTAAGCCCTCTATGCCGCGTTTACAGGGACTCGGAGATGCCCGCAAGTGATATGAATGATTTGAGCGGGAGGAAAAAAGAGCTTTCGTTGCTGATGAGGAACGCGTTCCTGCTCGCACTTCCCGGAATCTTCATGTCTGTTCTTATTTATTTTGTTGTTAAGTACATTGCCATATCAGCCTTTTTTGCAGTTTTGGGGCTGGTTTTTTCAAGGCTCATGAGATTTGAGTTAAATTTATATAGTTCATTTGTGATGAGCTGTTATTCGATTACGGTTTTGGCCATTCCCCAGATGCTGTCGGGGAATTTCGGCATAAGCCTTTTTGGCATGGAATGGCTGTTTTTTTTGGCATTGTTTATATCAGGGTTGATGTTCAGCTCAAAGAAAGGTGATAAGGATGGGAGTGGAAGAGGTACAAAAAATAAATAGTCTGGCAAAAGAGCTTCTCAAGCATCATATAGCTTCTTCTTCTGAAGATGCATACGTGCAGGCCGAGTTAATGGTCAAAGGCGAGGCTCCAAAGGTAAACAGGGAAGACGAGGTCAACAGGGATCTGAGGATGCTTGGATTGAAGCTAAACTCGATGTATAATGAGATTGTTGCGCTTCAGGCAGAGATTAAGGGCCTGAAGGATGAAATGACATCTATTAAGAAAAAAATAGAGTCTTTCAGGGTAGTTGAGCAGCCAAGGGCTGAACCTGTACATCAGCCGCCTAATGAGCAGCAGGCTATCCCGCCAGCAAAGACCGAGCAGGCCAGCAGGCCGAGGACAGGGGATTACCAGGAGAAGGATGTCCAGATCGAGAAATTCTTTTATTACGGGAAGAAATAAAGATGGACGCGCAGTTGCTGAAGAAAGTAAATAGCCTTGCTCATGAGCTAAAGGCCAGCGGCAGGGCCTCTGACAGCAAGGAGGCTTTCGAGCTTGCATTGAGCATTCTTGAAAAGCAGGAAACTCCAAATAAGGAGCCAGAGCCTGCAAGCGTGTTTCTCGGAAAAGACTCCGTCGGTGCCGAGTTCAGGGGAAAGAAGCTGAGTGATCTTTGCAGGAAGTCATAGAAAAATTTATATACTACTCTCTAGAACTAACTTCATTTATCAACTAAATAATAATTACCCGAGTTGTTATTTATGAGGATCGCATTTTCCTTTTTTGCAGCATTGGCATTTCTTTTTTCATTTTCATTAGTGCTTGCAGCGCCATCCATAAATCCCATCGGGAACAGGACTGTAAGCGAGAACTCAACGCTTTCTTTCCTTGTTGTTCTGGGCAACCAAAATACAAATTTCACTTTGTTTTTAAATTCATCAACCCCTGCCATGAGGGGGGCTTCTCTTTTGAAGATCAATGACTCGGCTGCTGTGTTCAACTGGACGCCTTCATTTGCCGACTCAGGCGTTTATGTGGCGACTTTTGTTGCGCAGGACATCGTAAACCTTTGTGCCAACCAGACCTGCAGCAACTCGTCATCATCTGAGCAGGTTAATATCTCTGTGTTGAATGTTAACAGGGCCCCGGTACTGGCGAACATAGGAAACAAGTCAGTGAACGAGGGATCTTCCCTGCAGTTCGTTGTTTCCGCCAGCGATCCTGATGGGGACCCTATCGGATTTGCTGCCAGCAACCTTCCCACTGGAGCCACATTTAACCAGGCAACAAGGACATTCTTATGGACACCCGGATCAACGCAGTCTGGAAACTATTTTGTAACATTCTCGATAAGCGATGGCACCCTTTCAGATTCAGAGGTTGTCTTCATCGTTGTAAACGACATTGCGATAAACATAGCGGCGGAAACATTTAACCTGGGAGGCAGGACTCAGCAAAGGAGCAATCCAAGGGCAGAACAGGCAAGCGACGAAAATGTCCATGTTTCAGGCAGCTTTTCAGTTAGCAATACAGGTCCTGACCAGATAACCGGCCTTAACATTAGCTCAATTACCCCAACCGGCGGGTTTGGAGCGTCATCACTTAACTTCACGCTCACCAGCATCTCAACAACCTCTATAAATCCGGGCGAATCTGCCCTTTTCACGTTCTCTGCACGGGTTCCTGAAAACCTGGATGCAGTAGATCCTAATACGCTTGAGGAGAGGGCTTTTGATGTTGCGACTATCAATGTTATTGGGCGCTCGGCAACAGGCGTCCAGGTTGCCAAGCCAGTTACTGCACGTATGCAGGCCAGGAATAACCTTAGGATCAAGGAAGTCAGGATTATCTCTGACGTAAATTCAGAAAGCTTGGATGAAGGGGACACTGTTAAGAATGTGAGGCCTGGTGACAGGCTGAGGCTTGAAGTCACTGTTGAGAACAGGTTCAGCAATAACGACAATGTTGATTTGCTGGATGTGGACGTCTCGATTGAGAATGATGATCTTGATTTGGATGAAAGTGACACCATTGGCGACATAGGGCCTAGGAAGACAAGGTCAACTACCTTGAATATTGATATTCCTAATGATGCTGAGAGGGACGAATTTGAGGTTGTGCTCAGGTCAGAGGCAGATGATGAGAACGGTGCAGGGCATGGCGAGAGATTCACATTCACAATAGAGGTTGACCGGGAGGAGCATGAGATATCAATAGCAAGGGCAGAGCTCGATCCTACCTCGATCATCTGTGAAACTGCGGCTGAGCTTAATACGAACATCAGGAATACCGGCCGCAATGATGAAGATGATGTTTTTTTGAGGATATCAAGCACCGACATGAGGTTTAACCAGCTTGTTGGTCCTTTTACATTGGATGAGGACGAGGCAAGGCTGAGCACATTTTCAGTTCCAATACTTTCCAATTTGACGCCTGGCTCGAAGAGGATTACTGTGGAGACTTTTTACGATGGTGATAAGCTAAGCCAGAGAAAGGTAGTCATCCTTCAGGTCTCAAGGTGCGAGACCGCTCCTGTTGTTGTGCCCCTGAAGAATGAGTCCGTTGTTGTGGTCCAGCCACCACCAAGGGAGCCTGTGATTGCAGAGCCGCCAAAGAGGGCGGAAACGCTGGGGTTTAGTGAGTCTCCTTATTACATTCCCGCTCTGGTAATCGGAAACCTGATCCTTCTTGGGCTTGCGATATTTGCAATAGGAAAGCTTTTGGCACAGGACTGATTCCTTGCTTATTTCTTCAGGGCGATAAGTTTTTCCATCTTGGAGACATATTCCTGGGCATCCTTGAGAAGCTTGTCATACTGGGCCCCAGTTATTTCCTTTATCTCCCTGTAGATTATTCTTTTCTGAAGCGTATAGAAATTGTTCATGATCCCGACATATTTCCTGTCGAGCAGGCCCTGTTTTACCAATATCCTCTCAAGCATTTCGCCTACATGATCCGGGCTTGGGGGTGTTTCCCCCATCTTCATCAGGGCTGCATGTGACGAGTCTATGACTGCCCAGTAAAGGTCAAGCACTGCCTGGAGCAGGTGCCACTTTGAGTTGTGCAATGTTTTTGGTGCCCTTGAGAAGTATGTCAAGACTGATTCTTCTGTCGGCCTTATCCTTCCTTTTATCAGCAACGCGTGGAGAGGGTCGAAGAAGCCAGTATCCAGGAGAGCAACCCCGTCACGCAGGATATTTATGCCCACAGGATCCCCGGACCTTACATACTCCCAGAAAGTTGTCAGCTTCAGGCTGGTCACGTGGAGCTTTGTTGAGGTCGAGGCTATTGTCTTTTCTATTATGATCCTGTAGGTTTGGACGATTTCAGGATTGAGCTCCATGGTTATGTCATCTATGATTACCAGCAGGTCAATATCGCCCTTGCTGCTGTTCCTGTTTTTTGCAACGCTCCCAAAAAGTATTATTGCCTTAAGAAAGTTCCCAAACTCGTCATATATCTTCTTTGAGAAATCATACGCCAGAGTTAAGTCATCTTTCGGATAATTTCGCAGGTTTGGATTCTGCATCCTGTTTATCTTGAATTCCATCCTCTTTTTCCCCTTTATCGTTATTCTGACTGTGGTTTAAATAATTTTCTAAATAATCTACGAATGTCCAGAAAAAAATCCTTGCCCTTATTTAATAACCCATCAATTGCTACTGCCAAGTAACGAAACATTTTTATATTCAAGGCTGTAATAAGGGTTTTATGAGGTGTTAAAAAAATGAGCCTACTTTCAAATATTTTGGAAATCTTTGGAAAGTACTTTCCCGGGCGGGGAAGTAACGACATCATTATCCAAAGACCTGACGGAAGCCGGGAAAACCTGACAAGGCAAACTGATAAATTCGGTTTCAGGTATCTGCCTTACACAGGCTGTTCTGCTGCCCAGGAGTCGTGCCCTCCCGGAGATTCGGATTTAGAGCGCTTGGCAGGAGGTGACGGGGCAAAAGGCGTTTATTTAGGAAACTCAACAATACCCGTAATAACGTTTCCTGATAATGATAAATAGTTTCTCAATTTTTCTTTTGATAGAAGCAGTAAGACTTAATTTTCATCGTAGACTTTACTTCAAGCTTTATTCCATTCTTGTTCCTGTCCACAATACCCAGTGTTCAGGGTCAGGAGCTGCTTCCCCGTATAGGAAGTATGGCGGCGCAGTCTGGCCGAAATAGCCTCTCCATACATCAGACCATGTATCGCCCATTGGCCTTGACATTCCGTATATGGAGCTTCCAAAGTGCCTCCACGCCCCGAGGAGGGACCTGTAGTCCTGGTGTGCTGGCTCAACTGTCACATTTTTTATTCCGCCTTTCTTGATCTTGTCTATGAATTCCTTTATCGGCGCCCTTCCCATTCCAGGGTCCACATGCTCGTCCTCGTATCCAAAATTATCTGAAACGTGAACATGTCCTATTATGCCTTCGTCTGTTAGCTGCTGCACCTGGTTCAACAGCCAGTTCTTGAACTTGGCATCATTTTCCGCTATGCTTGCCTTAGGGTCGCCCACGAAATATTTTCGCCATGTGTACGCATGCCCTATGTCGAATGTAGCCTTTATATGCCTCTCCGAAAGCTCAACTGCATGCTGCTTGTCATACCCATACATCTTCTCCAGCTGCTGTGACATTGTTTTCCTGGATTCCTTAATAATATGCCTGAGCTCTTCAGGATGTGCTCCATAGGTTTCGGGAAATATGTTTTCTGGGGCTATGTATAGGGGCTCCTTTGTTTTCATCTGCTCTGATTTCTGCATTGCGAAAAGCCCTGCCCTTGCTATCGTGTCTGCGCTCTTCTGTATTGCGTACTCTTTTATAGGCGCAACGTACTTTTGCCTCTCCTCAATATCCCTTGCCTGCTGGGTATAGCTTAGCTCGGAGTAAATCATTCTCTGCAGCATTCCTTCGTAATGCGTTTTCATATCCTTCAGCACTTGTGACGGAAGCCTCGGGTCATCCGGCGGTATGAGCCCGGCGAGTTCCCTTGGTGCTCCTGAAGGAAGCTTTAGTTTCCATAGTTCATCTTGAGGTACTGTTTTTTCCAGTTCCTCATAAAATTTCAGGGCTTTGTTGACTTTCTCGAGGTTTTTCTTGGTGTCTTCAACCTGCTCTATTCCTCCATAGAACTTTGACAGTGACTTGAACTGGAGCCTTTGCATGTCGTTCTGCTCGATGAAGTACTGCATCTCCGGTTTCCTTGGAGACTGGTCAGGGTGTTCCTTGCTGTATTTCTGAGCTTCCTGTACAAAATAGTCCCACTCCCTTGTTGACATCTTATACCTTACTGTTCCGGGGTTGTTCGGGTCCTGCTCTGTTTCAGGTATCCTTTCCCCGTACTCATCCTTTATGTAATTGCCCTGCGCATCTTTTTTCCATACAGGGAGCGGAACTGGCTGGTCTGTCCTTATCGGTATTATCTGGCCTGTTCTTGTGTCCACGATGTTAAATACCGCTTTTTTCCTTTCTCCTTGCGGGTGTGCCTGATGTCCTACGTCCGATTCTGCGGGATTCATCATGAAGTCAGGCCCGTAGCTGTCGAATATGGGTCTTTGGAATTCGCCTGTATGCACGACTACTGCTCCGCCATCTGTCACGTCCGCTGCAAAGTCTATGGCTCTTTTTACCTCGTTAAGGGCCATTTCCCTGGCCATTTCATTGAATCCGCCTTCTGTTAGCCCGGAAAGATTACCTACTTGTGTTGTTGCGTGCGTTGAGAGTATTACCTTGTTTAGGTTGGCCAGTTCCCGTATATCCCTTCTTTCCTCCATTCCGTACATTTCAGGTGTTGTCGAGCTTTGCCCCATTGACCCTTTTCCTCTTCCTGTAAACCCAAGCTCAACTCTTGACGCTCCCTGCCTTATTCTTGCATTTAATGCCTCAAGCTGGTTTTGCATTGGCGGGGCTGAGATGCCTATGTCCGAAGGGCTCAGTCCAGCCATCTCGGGGACAACTTCTATAGAATCCTGTATGGGTGTATAGCCTCTGTCCATCGGACTGAAATAAGCGCCCCTGTATGAGTTGTTTTGGTAGAGCATTTATTTTTTTTTGCGGGAATTACTATAAAAATCTTGGGTTTCCATCTCATGGCCGGGCAATGTTTTCCTTGTGTGATATCCTGAATCCGGATGGTGCTCCTCTCCGGGATGCCCTTGGTGCTGGTAGAATTTTTGCTGTGAGCCTGAAATGTAATTCTCTTCCTTTTTTTGGTATGAAATGCCTTTTTGGCTGTTCATTGCCGAGTTAAGAGGCTCTCCATAATTCACTCCTTCACCAGCACGTGCCTCTGCAGATTGCACGGATTCCTCGAGGGCTTCATGCGTTGTGGCATGGCTGCGTTCTTCCTCTTTTTTTTCAGGAAATGTAACTCCGCGTTTTGCAGCCCACAGAACCTTTGCCTCTATTGATTCCAGCTGGTCTGGGTTTTCTGCCTTTAAATACGGAGTGGGCATCTGTTTTTTCTGCTCCTCTTCATCTTTCTCCTCATTAATGGCTTGCTTAAGAAGCAGTTCCGCCTCCTCTATTTCCTTCTTCTTCTGCTCTTCCAGTTCCCGGAGGCGCTTTATCCGTTCAGCAGGGCTCATGTCGATTAGCTGTTTTTCAAGTGGCATTACCATGTGAGCATGCCGTGCATCTTTTTATAGTTTTTATATGTAGTGTAAATCTCTGTTTTCAGGTCCTTGCTTGCTTTCTGAAACTCGTCCTTCAACGCCACCTTGTCTATTTTCTCCTTTGGCGCTTCCTTTTTCAATCCCATCCCCATAGAGCCTGCTATATCACCCACACCCTCGAATATTGCCTTGAATGGATCCATTATTGTTGGCACGGGCCTTGGCTTTTGTTTTTTCGGGGGCTCAAATGATTCGCCTCCCTCCATCAGGTAATGCCTAAGCTCTTCCCCCAGAGCTTCCATTGATTCCTTGATTGACTCGTTTATGAGGCTGATTAGGTGCAGGTCCTCCTCTTCCTTCATTTTCCTGTAGTTCTCTATGTGGTCATTTGTCCATATGTAGCCCCTCATTACAAGGTCAAACTTCCCCTTGTGTATGGGCCCTCTCTGGTAGCCTTCGCCTACAAAGCTCATTTGCGGCTTTGTCCTGTACTTGAAATGCATGAGTATGCACGGGTAGAATTTGCTGTAGGCAGGGCTTTCTTTCTTTGCAAGGACCTCTATCTCAACCATTGACCCTTCAAATGCGGTGATCATTTCCGCGGAATCAAGCTTTTTTTGGTCGAGCTGAAGCTTCCTTATGTTCCTCAAGTATGGCTTGACCCATCCCATGTAAAGCTTTATTGTTTCATAGTGCTGCCTGAGGTACTTTATGATGAATTTCCTTCTGGTTGACATTTCCTCGTATGTCCTTTTTTTCCATTCGTAGAACTGCCTCAGCTTTCTTTTTAGAACTTCTTTTACCTTTTCATTGAACTGAAGATGGTCAACGGTTTGGTCTATCATTAGCGGGTCCGCAACCGTGACCCGGAAAAAAAGGTCAGGCAGTATTGTGAAGCCAACGCTTTGTGCCAGTCCATAAACTGATGCCGCATTCTTTACTCCTCCTTCAACCTGGTCTATCCATATCCCTTTCAGGGTGATTTCTGAGCTTTGCGCATTCGGCCTCTTCTGGTACGAGTCTATGTAGTATGAGAGCCTTTCATCAATTATCCTCAGTTCCCTGACAATCTGGAAAAGGGCTTTCACCATCTCGCTTATGCCCCTTAGGTAGGTTGCTGCCTTTTCCTGCTGAGCTGCCAGCCTTTGCTCAGATACACCGAAAAAAGCTGACTGTTCGGATGCTGCAAAAATGTCTGTTATCTTGTAGAAGTCAGTATAGCCCCAGTCATACTTTAAATGGTCCACTATCCAGAAGTAAGCAGATTCAACAGAGTCAGACTGTGATTCAACAACCAGCCTGTTCCTGTACATGGGCGTTGGAAAGCCGGTTTTCCTTGGCGCATAAAGGAGGTGCTCCTCTGCCATTTCCTCGGTAAATTTGTATTTTTCCAGTAGATTTATTTCTGCCACGCATTTCACTTATTCGAGCTTGTTTTAATTCTTTTCTTTTTCAGGATCTCCGCTATTTTGTCAACCAGGTCAGTTGCCGTATATCCATAGCCGTATTTCCTGTAAAGCAGGTATCCTGCATAGCCATTTATGTATGCAGCAGCGCATGCGCTATTGAAAAGGCTGTTTCCCTGGGCGACAAGGCCTGCGCATACCCCGGCAAGCACATCTCCTGTGCCTCCGACAGTCATGCCTGCGTTGCCTGTATTGTTTGTTTCTGTTCTGTTTTTTGAGATGATATAGTCTGTTTTCCCTTTAAGCAGGATAACGTTGTCCCCCAGGATCCTCTTAGCTTGGCTTATTTTTCCCTGAAGCCCTGCTTTCCTTACCCCGCTGTTCCTGAGAAGCACTTCAAGCTCCTCCATATGAGGCGTGATTATGGAATTATTGACGTCCTGGAGCCTTATGGATCTTATTGCATCAGCATCTATTATCTTTTTGCAGCCAGAGCCCCTTGTAACCTTAACTGCAAAGTCCATGCTTTCCCTTCTCGTACCCATGCCGTTTCCAACAAGAAGCGCATCAAATCTCTTGGATGCCTCGATTATTCTTTTGGAATGTGTTTTCCCAAGATGGCTTCCTTTCAGCTTCAGGGTGATGAAGTCTGGCCAGAAATTCAGTGCAAGTGCAATTTTCTCAGGTGCGGCAACAACAACGATATCTGCCCCGGACCTGAATGCAGCCATCCCTGCAAGTATGACTGCCCCTGCATACTCAATGCTGCCCCCGACCACCAACACCCTTCCATTCTCTCCCTTGTGGCTTCGGGTTTTCCTTTCCTTCAGCATTATGCCCATCGCTCCTCCTTGATTGCCTGAAATTTATATTTTTTGATTGGGAAAGATTTAAATATGACGATACTGCTGGAAAGTTATGAAGGGAAAAAGGGGCTATGTCCTGAGCTGGGGTGACTGGTTCAAGGGTTTTGTCATTGGCATTGTGCTTGGGGCAGCAGTTGTTTACATGTTTGTGAGTGGCATGCTTAACCCTTACTTTTCCACGATTATTAATGACTTGATAGTCTCGCTTATCTAAAATGTCAAAGGATACCATAATAGGATTGCTTAATGAGGCGTTGGCGCTTGAACACGCAGCTTTTGTCCAGTACCTAAGCCACGCAGAAGTAGTTGAGGGCGAAATATCAGAGCCTATTATCGCGAGGCTCAAGGAGATAGCTGAGGACGAAAAGAAGCATCAGGACACATTCAGGAAGCTGATAGGCCTTCTGGGCGGCGTTCCGTCAATGGCTGTTTCTGAGACTCACAAAGCGTCATCTGTGAAAGAAATTCTAATGCAGAACCTTGAGGATGAGAAGCACGCTGTCAGGGTATACAGGAAAATCCTTGAGGAGCTGAGAAAGGAAAAAGGGCAGGGATTCTATGACTTCATTCTAGAGCATGACGTGAGGCACGTGCTGATGGAGGAGCAGGAGCACATAACTGAGATCGAGTTGTTGCTTTCAAGGCAGGGGGAGAGTTATTAATCCAGGTTCCTATAAATGTTCCTTCTGTGGCCAATAACTGTAACTTGAATTAATCTCTTACCTGCATCAATATCCGCAATTATTCTGTAGTCCCCCACCCTCATCTTATAATCTGTTCTGCCGGTTAAGCGTTCAAAGAAATGAAAGGGGTTTTCTTTAGATACCATGATTTTATTGAATATCCTTTCTTTTTCTGATTTCTGAAGCTTATTAAGCGCTTCAACAGCTTCAGGATCGAAAATTACTTCGTACATTTATAGTCCTAGCCTTCTTTTGGCTTCTGATTCTGTCAGAAATTTGCCTTTTTGTATCCGCTCCCTGGCACGTTCAATTGCTGCAATTGTCTCCTCACTTAACTCTATCCTTTTTTTGAAATTTTCAGCTATGAAAATCACTTTATTTATTACTTCATCATAGCTCTCATTCTTATACTCCCTGAATGTGTCCAGCTTGCTTTTTGTTGATGTGTTTATCTTAATCGTGGTAGCTTCCATTATATTCAGGTATACCGAGGTATATTTAAATATTTTGTTAAAATTCAGTACTGACTTTTAAAATATCTCGTAAGCAAGAAATGGAAGCATATTGGTCAAAGCAGGCCCCATCGCTTTCCATATGTAAGGCGAAACGAACATGAGTCCGCCAATCATGAGCGTGTGATGGAATTTCTCGCCAACCCTTCCAATGATCGCTGCCGCTGCGCTCACCTTAAGCATTGCAATGATTGAAACAAATGCGATCACTCCCATCTCAATCTGCCATGTTACAGTAACAGTCTGGTTAAGATATTGCAAGATGAAAGGCACGTTCATTGTTGCGAACGTGAACGCCATGGTAGCGGGTATCGCATGAAGCCCATGTCCAAGCCAGCCCATTCCGCGCTCATCTGCATGGACAAAGAAAAGCTCCGCCAGGGATATTATGGCGCCAAAAAAAAGTGCTGGTACAATTACAAGGCCTGATTCCGCAACTGCCATGGGACAATTCTTAACAAGGTATTATTTAAAACTTTGTAGAAAAGTTTTTATATATGGTTTTGGAAAAATCAATGAAAAGTGGTGCCATGGAATGAATAAGAGATACATTAAGGCATTATCCCTAATCATTATTTCTTTGCTTTCGGTGAATTATGTATTTGCAGCTTCAGGCGGATTCTTCCAGAACAACCCGATGTTAAGGTCATTAATAGATATGCTGTCCGAGCCAGTGAACTGGCCTCCGTGGAATGCCACGCCCGGACTCCCTCTCCCAACACAGACTGTTCCTTTTTATGTCATTCTTCTTACTTGGATTGCATTGTATGCGGTGCTTTATGTTTTGGCAAATAGCATACCCCCATTTAAGGATTCCCCCCATAAGGGCGCCATCACATGGTTTGCAATCGCTTTTTCAGGAATTGCAGTTACATCCACATCCTTTGTCAACAACGTGGCGGCTTTGCTTGATTTTACCCAAGGTGGACTCGTATTTGCTGGCGTATTCGCGATACTTTTTATCTTGGTAGGCATAGGCTTCAGCGGCAGCAAATTAGGTTTGGGAATGGCTTGGCCAAGCAAATTTGGCGATTATAGAACTCAGCTGCAAAGTGTTAACGAGAATCGAGAAAAGGATGCTGCAAGGAGGGATGCTAAACTCGAGCAAACAGTATATCGACGTGAAGACGAAGGGATTAAAGAAGCAGAGAATTTATTGCGGAACAATATAAACAACATCCATGGGGACGAACCAAAGCTTAGGCACTTATTGAAGATAATAGAAGAGCTTCAAAAGGTAAGGGATGAAGGCGAAGCCAGAAGACTGAGGGATGGTTTTCAAAGGCAGGCTTCTGCTGTTTTGGGACATTTAAGTACTACTAGCGATGTTGACAGACAATTGGCGGACTTAACAAGCAGGCTTCAGCAGATAGTGGATCTTGATTTTAATTATGAAAGGGATTTAATGCGGCGTTTAGATGCGTTAAGGCGTTTGGCCAGAACAGCCCCCTTAGGAGCGGGAGCCCAAACATTGTATAACAATCTTGAAAGAGCACAAAGGGCTTTAGTCACTTTAAGGCAAAACAGGGATGAGTTATCAAGAAGAATTCAAACTGCAGTAAACCAAATCGGGCCTGATGACCGGCGTATCCAAAACATAATGGAAGCTGCAATAAGGGATGTATATAAAAGCAACTATCCTTCAGCAATAGAACTTTTAAACCAGGCAATCAATGGCCGAACTGATGAAGCAAATATATTAGCCGAGATTAATAATTTGCTTAATGAAAGCCAGACTTTTGTTAGGTCTGAACAGAGTTTGAATACTAGAATAAGAAGGCTACTGGCTTGAAATTGTTTTTAACGAATTCTGCTACAAGTAACAAAAATCCGCCGCTCGGAGCTATCCTCTCACTTCAATGGCGGATCCCAATTCGAACAGAGTTCAAATGGGCCCAATCACAAAGTGATTTGGGTTTTGGAATGTCAGAAATTGCAAATAAACCTAAAGGTTTATTGCACAATAAACGCCAAACCTAAAGGTTTATTGCACAATAAACGCCAAGCGTTTATTTGTGCTCTCGACGTAATCTGTGGCACTTTTAGTGCGCAGTAAGGACGAGCAATTTCTGAGACCCAATTTGAGCATAGCTCAAATGGGCACAATCAAGCAAAGCTTGATTTGTGTGCTCAAGAACATACCCTGGGCTTTAGCCAGGGGTTCTTGACACAATACACAAATTGGGCAAAGCTCAATTGTGCCCAATCGCAAAACGATTTGGGTTTCGCCCTAAAGGGCGGGGCTTTGAACCCAAGGCGAAATTTATTTGTAAAAAAAATAATCAATAGCCAATCTGATTGTTTCATGATATCAATTACTTGCCAAATACTTTATTCTTTATGAAGACTAACGACTCTATTGCTGTAATTAAATGACAAGAAGTGGATGATTTTTTTAAAAGTAGAAACATTTATATATGTAATTATTTACACATTTGTGTAAAATGTTACACGATAAATATTTTCATGTTTTAAGCCAATTCTCAGGTGATTATGCAAGGGAAGTTCACGGAAGGGGTTTGAAAGGAAAAGCGCCTTTAAGTGAAAAAACCATTGCTTTGGTTTTAAAAGACTTGAAGATAAAAGGGATTCTGAGATCTACGACTAGAGGAAAGATGAAGTTTTACAGCTTGAACACAAAGTATTCAGAAATAAGGGACATCATAATAATTACTGAGCTTCTGAATAAAATTCTATTTCTCGGCAAACACAGAGTTATGGCAAATCTTTTTTCGAATGATGACAGGGTTGTTGGAATTTTCGGCAGCTATGCGAAGGGAATCCAAAAACAAGGCTCAGATTTGGATATTTTCATTATTGGGGAAAAAAAGGAAATGGACTATGATGAGGCAGCAGGTAAATTCGACATAAAGGCAAGCATAAAATATTTTTCAAACACGGAATGGCGGCAGCTTCTTATTGGGAAAAACATGCTGGTTTCCGAGATGGTTTCAAATCACATAATGCTACATGGTGTTGAGGAATTTGTTAATGAAATTTGGAGGTATTACTATGGTTTCAATTGAATGGTGTTTGAAACAGAAAGATGGCATTCAGCTGATTGAGCCAAATAAAAACATATCGGGATCTTATTTGAAGATGGCAGAAGAATCGATAAATATTCTTCCAGGGCTCAATCGCAGCCGATTATGGTCTGCAGTTACATCTTATTACATATTTTATTATTCCCTCTATTCTTTAATGACTAGGATCGGTATAAAGTGCGAAATCCACTCCTGCTCGTTGGAATTTATGAAGAGGTATTTGGTTGATTTTTACAGCGCAAAAGACTTTGAGATGATAAGCAAAGCCTTTAAAGCAAGAATTGATCTGCAGTATTACGCAAACAGGCCTGTTGATGGCGAAGTTATTGAAGAAATAAAGAAAGAATGTAAACTGTTTTTCATAAGTACAAAAGACTCAATTGCAGTGCTAAGCGATGAACAAATTGACAAAATAAGAAACCACGTTAAAAAGTTGAGCTAAGCTTCGATCATCTCTATCTCTATGTTGAGGCCTTCCGGGATGGGGACCCTCATCACTAGTCTTAATGCGCGCTCGTCAACACCCATGTCCACAAGGCGCTTGTGTATGCGCATCTCAAACCTGTCCCAGGTTGCCTTGCCATCACCGCATGGGCACTTCCTGGTTGTGACTTTGAGCTTCTTGGTTGGCAAGGGGATTGGGCCGCGCATGTCAACGCCGGTCTTTTCAACAATATCTCTAATTGAATCGCAGACCTGGATTACCTTTGATATGTCTGTGCTTGCAATCTTTATTCTTGCTCTTTGTGCCATTTTTGTTTTCAACACACAATAATCTGCCAGTTTACTGTGCGCATTTACTTAAGCTCTTTCTTCACCAGATCTATGCACATACCAGCTGCAACTGTTGAACCGGAATCCCTTACAGCAAACCTTGCCATCTGCGGGATGTCCTTTTGCCTTTCGATGACAAGCGGGCTGGTCGGCTTGATAGTTACGACTGCTATGTCCCCATTCTTCAGGAAGTCAGGGTTCTCCTGCAGCACTTCTCCTGTTGCAGGGTTGATTTTCTTTGGAATGGCAGTTACCTGGCATGCCACCTGTGCAGTGTGTATGTGGAATACTGGCGTGTATCCTATTGTGACAACAGTGGGATGATTCAATACTGCGATCTGTGCTGTGAACTCGGTTGCAACTGTTGGAACGTTGTCCGGGTGCCCCAGAACATCTCCTCTTGTTATGTCCTGCTTTGAGATTCCCCTGACGTTGAAACCGATGTTGTCACCTGGCTCTGCAGTCTGTATTTGCTCGTGGTGCATCTCGATCGTCTTGATCTCTCCATGCACTCCTTTTCCTTCCCTTCCCGGAACGATTACGACTTTATCCCCGATCTTCATTGTCCCTGTTTCAACACGTCCTACCGGGACAACTCCTATTCCTGTGATGTTATAAACGTCCTGTATCGGGAGCCTTAGCGGAAGCTGTGTTGGCTTTTCAGGCAGCTTCAGGTTGTTGACTGCCTCTACAAGGGTCGGTCCTTTGTACCATGGCATGTTCTCAGATCTCTTCATCACGTTTTCTCCAAGGTAGCTTGCCATGGCCACGAACTGTATCTCGTCTGGGTTGAACCTGACTGATTTCAGGACTGCGCTTACTTCAGCCTTTACTTCTTCAAACCTTTTCTGGTCATACTGGACCATGTCCATCTTGTTGATTCCAACTATGAGCTGCGAGACTCCAAGCGTTCTTGATAGGAATATGTGCTCTTTTGTCTGTGCCTGGACGCCGTCTCCCTTGTTTGCCGATACAACGAGAACTCCTGCGTCTGCCTGTGATGCTCCTGTTATCATGTTCTTGATAAAGTCCCTGTGTCCGGGCGCATCTATTATTGTGAAATAGTACTTGTCAGTCTCGAACTTCTTGTGCGCCAAATCAATTGTAACGCCCCTTTCCTGTTCCTCCTTGAGGTTGTCCATTACGAATGCGAATTCAAAACCGCTCTTCCCCAGCTCCTTTGCCCTGTCCTTGAGCTTCCTCATTGTCTGCTCATCGACATGCCCTGAGTCATACAGCAGCCTTCCTACTGTTGTTGATTTGCCGTGGTCTACGTGACCGATAAATACTACATTCAGATGTGGTTTTTCCTTCGCCATTTTGATCCTGAAACCTCCGTAAAGTCTCTTTCCAGGATTTTGACGTGGTATTTAAATTTTATGGTGGCGAAAAGTTTAAATACCAGCCTTTCGAATTCAGAAGGAAAAAGAGGTGAATGGATGCGCGAAAGAAAGGGTGCGTTGGATGTTTCTATAAATTCGATTGTTGTCATTGTCTTTGCAATTACAATGCTTGGCCTTGGGCTGGTTTTCATAAAGGAGCGCTTTGGCCAGATATCTGATATTCCTATCGGTGGTGAACTGAAGCTTGTTCCTCCAGCATCTGCGTCTAAGCCTATCAGCCTGTCCAATGATGAATTTGCAGTTCAGAGAGGGAAGATCCATACATTTGCATTGAAATTCTACAATAACGGATTGGGAGAAGTGAATGTTGATTTTAGGATGGGCAAATGTATTAACGCCGAAACTGGAGTTGATTCAACAACAGACGCTTTTATAATAAGGGCGGTTCCTCAAGACATTCCTGTTGCAAATGAGAAAGAATTCAAGATTAAGCTTGCGGTAAATGGAAACACCCTTTCAGCGGAATATATATGTACTCTACAAGCTTTTACAAGCGGTAATAACGAACAGATTACCCTAGCGGATCAGCAAATAACATTAAAAGTCAAATAGGTGATACTTATGGCTAAGAAAAAGAGGATTCAGAATTTCGGATTGAACAACCTTACCATTCCTGAGACAAAGTTCAGGCCCAAGATCATGTTCGGTAAGGTGAAAAGAAAGCTTACTTCAGACCAGGAGTTCCAGATAATGAAGATCGTGCTGGACAAGTTCCTGTGGCTTGGGTTTGGCATCATGGCATTCGGCCTTTTCCAGCTGTACAGCACGACTGAGTTGAGCGGCTTCCTTGTTATGATTGCCGGAGCTGCTGTACTCATGATATTCATCTGGATCCTTGTCAGGGAGTATGAGATTTCGGGCTTTTAGAATGCAGAAGAAAGGGCTGGAGCTAAGCATCAACTTTTTTGTAATTATTTTTCTTTCCACAGTTATTCTGGGGCTCGGCATCAAGATGCTCTATGACATGTGTGGAAGGGTTGGCTGCTTTGACGAGCCATCTGTTGATTCATGCCCTGATGAAAAGATTGACACCATTCTCGCTGACAGGAGCGTTGTTGTTTGCCCTTCTGACATAACTATCCCACGGGGAAAATCAGTCTCCTTCAAGGTAGGGATATTAAACCCGGAGAGCGCAACCAAGTTCAGGGTTGTGCCTGAGGTTAGCGTGGGTGAAAGGAAAGATGGCACTGCAATTGATGCCCTTTCGAATTTCAAATTCGTCAGCCACGACACTTTTGATTTAGCCCAGAACAGGGACAGGAAGATGCTTGTGATGGCAAAAGTGCTTCCTGAAGCGCAATCAGGGCTTTACTCGATTGATGTAAACGTATGTTCAGGTGCTTCTGATGTGCCTTCTGAGAATGACTGCATCAGCAACCCCAATTTCGGGGTTACCAAGCTCTACATCCGTGTTCCCTGAACAAGCTCAGATACGGCTTTCTTCTTGTCTTTCGCTCCCATCACGAAATTTGCAACAAGTATCCCTTCAGCTCCCAGGCTTAATGCCTTCTTCACGTCATCAGCACTGCAAATGCCTGCCCCGCAGATGACAGGAATGCCATTAACTGCCCTTATGGTTTCAGTGATTATTTTCGGGTTAGCTGTTGATACCGAAACATTTCCTCCTATCAGTTCGGGCGGCTCTATTGCTATATAGTCTGGGCTGCATTTTTCAGCAATTTCCTGCGCTTCCACTACATTGGATGCGCAGACAACGGTTACAAGCTTATTTTCCCTTGCTCTTGTTACAGATTTCATAATTTCCCCGATTGCTAGCTTGTGCTCAGCGTGGTTAAGAAGGGTTCCCTTGGCACCTGCCTGCTGTACTGCTTCTGCTGTGATAAATCCAGTATTTTTACCCTGTTCCACAGGATCAATATGCTGGCTGAAGGTGGTTATTTTTCCAGATATTCGGGCAATGTCTGTGGCCTGTGCAGCGATTATTATGTCCTCGCTGATTTTTCGGCATATTTCCGCAACATTTTTTGCGTTCCTGCCTGTTCCTGAACCATATGTCTTCAGGTTCAGTATGATTAGCGGCTTTTTCATGCTTTTTTTTGATAGCACAAACTTTAAATATTTGTTGATATCAGGTTTCCTAAAAAGAGGCGAGAATACAGTGAGGTGGAGGGCTTAAAATGGCAGGTTTTTTGAGGAATATCAAGTCTAAATTTTCTGAGATGTTCTCAGATTCTGATGATGGCGAGGTTCTTTCTGATGGGGAAAAGGAATATCTTGAGCTTGACACGACTGCAAGCGGCGAGAAGAGCAAGGTCACTGTTAGGCCTTTCACCATGGAGGATTTCTCTGACATCAAGATGATCCTTGATGTGCTGAGGGAAGGTTCTACCATTGCGCTTGTCAACATCAAGCCTTTGAAGGACAAGGATGTGATTGAGCTTAAGCGCGCAATCAACAAGCTGAAGAAGACCTCAGATGCTATTGGAGGGGACATTGCAGGGTTTGGCGATGACTTTGTTGTTGTTACTCCCGGTTTTGCGAAGGTTTACAGGGCAGCAAAGCAAGTCCAGCAGCCCTTGCAAGCAGCTGAAATAAAGGTTGATGACGAAGCATAGTCGCAGCAAAGTTTTTTTATATTTCTTAACCTTTCTTCTTTTTTTTAACATTCTTGCTTCAGATACGTTTATGCAGGTTAATCAATGTCAAGGAAAAGGAAAATCAGGGAAAAGCGTACCGGAGATGTGTCAAGGAGAAGTTTCTTGAAGTGGGCATTGGCCACATCTACTTTAGGTGCTTTATCAATTCTTGGATTAGCTTATTCAAGGCAATGTACGCAATATCCGCAGCCAGGGGCAGAAAACAGGGTTTTGCAAACTGGATCTTGGGATTTTGCCACTCTCCCAATAAGGGTGAAGGCAATGAAAGCTGAAGATATCCGGATGCTTTATCCTCCCCTCACAGGGCCTTACAGGATGTCTGTTTACAGTCCAGACTTTAAATCCATTGAGAATCGGTTTACTGATACTATTCTTGCAAGGGAGGTTGGAAAAAGAGGGTTCGACATGGGTGCTCATTATGATGCTTACCCTTACATTCAGGGTTTTGGTGTCCCTCTTGATACAAAAGTTGCGGAAGGTTATTTAAAGTATGCGGGAATCGCATATGAACATCTCCACCAAAGGATCAAAGGTTTAAATGAAACCGTCAATTTTAAGATTGTCAGGCCTTCGGATAATTTCAAGTCTTCAAGAGGGAATGGCCTTATTGTTGAGACCTGGCATGATGTATTCTCAATTAAGGCGGTTAACTCGGAAAATCCGGTCCAGGAGTTTTGGCTTGACATGGGAACCAGCCATGAAAATGGGAGCACTCTGATTCCATGGGATGAGTATTCGTGGACAATGATACTTGGAGCAGGCATTTCCTCATTGGATGCCGCAGTGTCTGAGCCGCTTCACATTTACACCTCTGTTGCTTTACGCAAATATGAATCTGAAACGGGCTTGTCACAGATCGAGATTGAGGAGGCTTTTGTTCACGGTGCAGCTTATTTCATGGTACTGGAGCTTATCGGGAAGCTTCATATCCCTGATGGAAAAGCTATCCTAGACCAGGCTCATGCTAAAATGAGTAAATATGCTGAATATTCCCTGCTTCCAAAAGCCAAGGCATGGATTGGCAGGAACAACATTCAAAAGGGATTTGACCTCTACATGGAAAGCCCTAGGCGATTCCATGAGGCCATCATGAAAGGCTGAGCATCCTTTTTATATTCCTAATTCTTTCTTTGTCTTATGGGGGGCTCAGTTCAAAGTTTTCGTAAATGGTAAATAGGGCTCCCTAGCCCTATTGTTGTTTGTGACAAATAACAACGGGGTTGGTAGGAGGCCCTATGG
>JACPBS010000016.1 GCA_016180195.1 Candidatus Woesearchaeota archaeon | reverse complement strand
ATGCGGCTAAGGGTGGGGGTGTTCACCCATTAAAAGGGATCGCGAGCTGGGTTCACAACGTTGTGAGACAGTTGGTTTGATATCTACTGGAGATGCGAGATGTCTGAGGGGAAGAGTCATCTAGTACGAGAGGAACGATGATTCGGCGCCTCTGGTCCACCGGTTGTCTAACAAGGCACGCCGGGCAGCTACGCGCTCGAGGATAAGTGCTGAAAGCATCTAAGCACGAAACCTCCCTTGAAAATAGACGTCGGACACCTGTAGAACACGGGTTTGATAGAGCAGGGGTGTAAGCATCAAGGTAACGAGATGTTCAGCCCGCTGCCACTAATAGTCCTATGGATACCTTTCCGATCATGAAAATGCTTGGAAGGCCTGGTCACTTTTTTTTTCTGCGTACGGCTATCATATTTTTTTCTTTTTTGTTTGATAATGCTTTAGCGGTAGCTATTTTGTGATTCAAAGATTAAATGGTCTGCAAATCAAAAAAATAAATACGTGTACATACACTTATTCTAATATGCCTACCAGAAGCATCACGATAACCGATGAAGCATACCAAAGGCTTGCTTCGTTCAAGGAAAATAAGGAAAGCTTCAGCGATGTAATAAACAAATTAACTAGAAAGAGTTCTCTTATGGAACTGGCAGGTATTCTTTCACCTAAAGAAGCAAACGAGCTTGAGGACAATATCAAGGAAATAAGGAAGTCCATTAGAAAGCGGGTTGATGAGACAGCAGAGAAACTAAAATGATTCTTGATACATCCTTTTTAATTGATTTGATGAAGAATGATTCATCTGCAATCAACACATTCAGAATGATGGAGAAAGCTAATATTCCCCAGTTTATAACATCTCTTTCATTATTCGAGCTTTATTCAGGTCTTGACAGATGCCAGAGGAAAAAAGATGAGCTGGCAAAGTTGACAAGGGTTGTGGATGGACAAATAGTCATTCCACTTGATGATTTGGCCTCAAAAAAAGCAGGTGAAATTCATGGCTCGCTGATCAATGAGGGGGGAATGATAGATCCGGTTGATTGCATGATTTCGGGTATTGCTTTGGTCAAAAAGGAAAAAGTTCTTACAAGAAATATTGACGATTTTAATAAGATCAAGGGGTTGGAAGTGGAAACTTATTGAATAAAACTTTTTATTCTATTACTCATCACCATTATCATGACTGGAAATAGACTGGAACACATGATTGGTTTGTTAAATCCACGTGACAGAAGTCAGGTGGAAGCCATGGTTGAAGAATTGGTTGACTCTTATTACAGGACAGGATATGACGCCTTGACTCTTGAGCAGGCAGGTCTTGATGACCGCTATGTTAAATTATATTGGAAACAGGCAAGAATAGGTACTGTAGGTCAAGTTAGAAAGCTATCTGAACAAGCTGTTATGGGCATTCGTAACATAGGCCCTGATGGCCTTTTAAAGACAAAGCGGATGTTAGGCCGGCTTGGGATTGCGCTTCTTGGTTCTGAGGTCGAGAAGCTTCCGGATACGGATGTGTTAAGAGAGCAGCCAATTGGTTACCTTTGGACTTTAAGATCTAAGTATGCGTCTGAAGTACATACTTTAGGCGAACTGGCAGACAAGTTTGATGAGCTTCACATTCCAGTTTCAGAAAAGAGTAGGCTTTATTCAAAGCTTCACTTTTATGGGCTTAAATAGGTGCTAAACATGTTTTCCTGGTCAGCTGCAAATAAGTACCATCCATATTTATCATTTCCATCCATTCCATCGCGCAAAACCTGATCGGGTCTTACAGACATTCCCCGTATCTTTCCAGTGTGACCAACACACACATAGCCCATGTAATGAAACCGGTATTCGTCAGGTTGGTCTACCAATGAGCTGCCGTTTTTCCGAATGAGGGTTGCAGCATCATTATTTGTTGCCCGGTTTCTTTCCCCTAGAATTTTAAATCCTTCGCTTCTCATATACTCAACTAATGCTTTTATTACAACAGCCTCAAGTTCAGCATTCTTGGCCATGATGATTATCAGAAGGGGGTGTTATTTAAAAATCATGCGCATCAATCAATATACAAAATATATGCATAAATATTTAAAATAAACCCGGGTATATATTGTTTTTTTTGGGAAAATGGGGGATTAATGGGAAGGATATCTTTTGTTACAGCAGAGGTCGGCATAGAGGAGGGCGTTAACACTTATTCTGGAGGGCTGGGCATTCTCTCAGGGGATATTCTGAAGTCAGCGTCCAGGATGGGCATGCCTGTTGATTTCTACACGCTTGTTTATCATAAGGGATATTCAAGGCAGGAAATTGATGCACGCGGCCATCAAAGTTATGCTCCTGCTCCCTGGAATCCTTCTGGACATGGCTTTGTGCAGTTAGACAAGGAGACCTCAGTTCACATTTCTGGAAGAAGGGTCTTTATGAGGCCTTGGGTTAGGAATTTTGGGAGCGTGAATCTGTTTCTTTTGGATACAAATGTGGACGGGAACAACGAGGAGGACAGGGCTCTTACTGACAGAGTTTATGATCCTGCGGGTGGAGATAAAAGGAGAGCGGATCTTTTAAGGCTTAAACAGGGCATTGTTTTGGGGGCTTCAGTTAGGATGGGCCATGCGTTGGGTGTTGAATATTCGCTTTGGCACTTGCAGGAAGGCTTTCCAGCCCTGGTTTTTAATGAGCTTATTAAGTTGCATGGCGAGGATGCGGCTAGGGAGCTTGGTTGGTTTACAACGCATACGCCCGTTCCTGCTGCATTTGATTACATTCCTGAAGATTTGGCAAGAGATGCGTTGGGGGATGAAGACTTTTTCAGGCTTATGGCTCATGGGGGGCATAATGGCTGCTTGAGCACGTCACACCTCGCAGCCAGGCTTTCCCGGGGCATCAATGCTGTATCAAGGAAGCATGCTGAGACATGCAGGTCAAGCAGCATGGACTTCATTTTCGGGGGCAGGGAAATAATCTACGTTACTAATGGAGTGGATCTTCCCACTTGGGTTTCTGAGGGGCTTGGGGAACTTTATTCCAGGAGGCTTGGGGATTGGGTGAATCATCCTGAAGTTTTGAATAATGCTGATAAGCTGTCTCTTGATGAAATCATTGATGCCAGAAGGCCGTCATTTGATGCCTTGAACAGAAGGATTTATGTTCAAGGTGTTGAATTTGATCCGAATCTTTTGACAATAGGATTTGCCAGGAGGGGGGCTGAATATAAGAGGCCTGAATTGGCATTTCATGATATTGAGCGCCTTGCAACGATTGCAAGGGGTAATTTGCAATTCGTATTTGCGGGCAAGGCTCATCCCGCGGATTATGGCGGTCAGGCAGCTATTGAGAGGGCTTGTGAAGGCTGCTGTCAGCTTCGCGAACGTGGCGTTAATGCGGTTTTTCTTGAGGACTACTCGATCGGGCTTGCTTTGCCTATTGTTCAGGGTTGTGATGTATGGATTAATAATCCTATGAGGCCTTTAGAGAGTTCAGGCACTTCTGGGATGAAACTGGCAGCAAACGGAGCATTAAATGTCAGCGTGCTTGACGGCTGGTGGGGAGAGGGTTATAATGGAAAAAATGGGTTTGCAATTGCCCCGGAAAATCATTCCAATGATCAGGGGGTGGATGCAAGGCATCTTTATGATATTCTGGAAAAGGAAGTGGTGCCATTAGCTCATGATAGGGCGGCTCGCCATGCTTTAATGACTGGCTCTATCAGGCTAGGTGCTTATTTCAACACAAACAGGGTTGTGGGGGATTACTCTAGATTGATTTGGAATCTTGAACGCAGTCCTGAAAAGGTGCTTCAGAAAGTCTAGAATTAGGCTTGTTTTGTTTCTTCCTTTTTGGCAGTAGCTTCCTTTTTCTTGGCTTCTTTTGCAGCCTTGTTCTCGGATTTCTTCTTGTCAGCGTCGGCAAATATGTTTTCTTTTCCTTCCTTCACTACAGACAGGTTGATTTGGGCTGTCCTTTCATGGATTGTGTTGCCGCACACGGTTTTTCTCTGCCTTATTCCGCGTTCGGCCTTTTTGAAGCCAACACCTGATACTGCCAGTATCTTTTTCCTTCCTACGCCCGGAAGGTCTTTTCGCATGGGGAACCCGCAATAGTCCGATCCTCCTTTTATTTCAAGCTCGAATCCTGGGAGCCCAACCATATCTCCTATTATCTTGTCCCCGAGCTTGAGTCCGATTAAAGACCTTGCAGCTTGTTCCTTTGCCTCTTTCTGGACGCTAAGCCCATTCTTTGGATTGGAAATTACGAGTTTGAATTCAGCCATGAAAAAAGGATTGGGCAGTTATATTTAAAACTTATCATGCACCGATCCTTGCAGCATAAGGAAGAAAAAGGAGGAGGAAGGCAAAAAAAGCCATTACTGCATAGATTATCTTGTTCCAACGGAGTATTTTTGCACCATCGAGGTTAATCAGCGGGATCATGTTGAAGAACGCGAGCCATGCATTTATCATAGCCCCGTATGTTCCTACCTGCTCAACAAGTCCTCCCCGGAGTGAAAGTGCTGTCAGGAAGAAGATGACTGCTAGAAACATGTTTGTTAGCGGGCCGACAGCTGAGATTATGCCGTTCTTCACGTCATTAACCCTGCCCTCTATGAATACTGCCCCGGGCGCTGCAAATACAAACCCGAAGAAGGACATCAGCACTGCAAGAACTAGCATGAGATCAAAGCTCCTGAATTCTGCCTTGCATCCGAACTTCAATGCGGCTATCTTGTGGGAAAGCTCATGTATCAGGAATCCTAAACCGACTGTGAATGCAGCCATTATGAAAAGGAAAATAAACCTCGGGCTCATCGTTATTCCATCGTTCAGAAGGATGGCGAAAGCGAGTGAAATTGCCACCCATGCCCTAAGGATGTGCGAAAGTTCTACTGCAGAAAAAAATGATTTTCTCATTACTTTAGTGAGTGCGGTCAATATTTAAATGTTGCCCAAAACAAGGCTAATATGAAATCCTCATTTTTATGAGGATTTCCAATAAAATAGTCATTCCTGATTCTATCAGTCGATCTATGTTGTGGGCTATGACCCTACATAGT
>JACPBS010000019.1 GCA_016180195.1 Candidatus Woesearchaeota archaeon | reverse complement strand
GGATTCTGCGGCGGAATAGCAGGAATACAATGCTGCAACGGATACAAATGCCAACTTGACGGAAACTACCCGGACGCAGGAGGAACATGCATGCCTGAACCCGGAACCGGCTATCTAAAGGGCGCGTTAAAAATCGGGCCAATATGCCCTGTAGAAATTGCATCTGACAACTTCGCATACAACACTTATAGTCATGAGATAAATGAAAAGGGAAAAATATGCACACAGGTGATCACAAATGCAAGAAATCCCTACAATGGGGAATGCAAGGAATTCCCAACGCCCTGCGACGTGCCAGAAGGCTGGGTGAAGGTTTCTAGCTGCGAAAATCAGTGCACACCACCTCCAGAGATCTTCATGAACAGGAAAATCATCATCTACCGAGACAACACGAAAGTTAATGAGCTTGAGCTTGACAAAAACCTGGAATACTCAACTCTCCTAGAACCAGGAAACTTCATTGTAGACGTCACGGATTCAAATGGAAACATCCTTCCTCTTTACCTGCCAAGACAGATCGGTGAAGCAGAACCAATAGAAGCAGAAGTCAAAGAAGGGGAAACCACAATAATAAACTTTGACATCGACACAGGGATAAGATGAAACAATAAAAATTAAATAAGAAACTACGCTATTATGCAGCATGAACTGCGAACTGTGCGGAGCAAGCGGCGACCTCTTCAAGGCACTGATTGAGAACTCACAACTCAACGTGTGCGAAAAATGCAGCAGATTCGGCAAGGTGATTGGAAGGCTTGCCACTGCTGAAAAAAAAGAAGAAAGGCCAGCACCAATACCAAAACCTGAAAAGACCTTCACCATAACCGAAGGGTTTGGCAATTCTATAAGGAAAAAAAGGGAACACATGGGGCTTTCCCAAAAGGAATTCGCAAAAAAAATCTCGGAAAAGGAATCAATAATCCACAAAATCGAGGTTGAAGCCATTGAGCCAAACCTGGAACTCGCAAAAAAGCTCGAAAAAGCCCTTGGAATACAACTACTGGAAGAAGCAAATGAGGAAGAAGCCCATTTTTCAAAGCAAAAAAGCCAAGAGCTTACATTTGGCGATCTTGTGAAGGTCAAGAAGAGATGACCAAACAGCTCCCTCATGATTATTCTGATACAACAGTAATAATACCCACATTAAACGAAGGTAAAAACATAGGCACGCTAATCTCCCTCATAAGATCAATGTATAAAGGAATAAAAATAATAATAGCGGACGATGGAAGCAAAGACAACACCAGAGAAGTGGTTGAAAGCCACAGGAAAAGGGAAGGCAACATAATCCTGATAGACCGAAGCAGCAAACCCGTAAAAGGGCTTACAGCAAGCGTGATAGACGGAATCAAGCTTGCAGAAACAGAATACGCAATAGTAATGGACGGGGACCTTCAGCACCCCCCGGAAAAGATAGGCGAAATAAGGAAAAGCCTTGAGAACAATGACATAGTTGGGGGTGCAAGAAGAAAAGTCCTTGTGAACTGGCCCCTGCACAGAAGGATAATTTCCGCAACCGCAACATTCCTGTCAAAAGCAAGGCTAATGAAAAGCATCCCAGACCCTTTAACCGGGTATTTCGGGGCTAAAACCGCGCTAATCAAGCACATCCTCAAGGTTCATGAAAGCAGATTTGAAAAGGAAGGGTACAAGGTTTTTTTCGATATTCTAAAATACCTCCCGAAAACAACAAAAATAAGCCACATTTATTATGATTTCGGGTTAAGGCAAAAAGGGAAATCCAAGATAAGGACCAAGCACATAATCCTCTTTTTAAGGTCTGTTTTCAAATAGTCTTCCGCTCAAAGATATAAAAGCGCCTCCCTTCAACAGTCCTGTCAAGAACGAGAACATTTTCAGCATTAATCCTCTCAAAGAGCATATGCTTCTTCAGTTCACAATCCGGGCCAAATTCCCCGCAAGGATAAAAATCAGGGGTGTAAACCACGTAATCAGCCCTTCCCTTTGAAGCCTCATATTCCCCGAACGAATCATACGGATTCGAATAATAATGCAGGAACTTCGCAGTGTCGGAATAAGCGGAAAACACAGGATCAGATGTCAGCACAGTCCCATTAACCGATGAAAAGAAAGCATAAACCCCCTGAACCTCAGGCTCCTCATCCAACAGCCATTTGTAATGGCCCTCTATCTTCCAGTACGCACCCAAAAACCCAACTGCCAAAACAAAGCCCAGACAAACAGCAAAGACCACAAAAGACAGCTTCAGCTTCATTTTAATTAACTTATACGAATGCCATGCCCAGAATGCCGACAAAATCACCAAGAACGGCAAAAAAGACAAAAGAAACCTCTCCTGCTTGTTGATAATAACAGTAAAATAAAGAATATAAAAAAAAGCTGCAATGGAAAGCACAAAAAAACGCCTATCCCTCAGGGAAAAGACCATTCCTGGCAAAAAAAAGATCAAAAAAATGTTCTGAAGCGGAACCTTAAGGAAATAATATGCGAAGTTATCCCATACCCCGTCAACTGCGTATACCTCATTTCCCTGATGACTGGCAGCGCTGAACAAGGGCTTTGCCATATCCCCGTAAGCCCAGAAATTGACAGCGAAAAAAACGCCCATGAGAAAAACAAACGGCAGCAAAAACCTGGATGCCCTACCCAAAGCGTCCTTTGTGAAAAAACAAGCTATAACTATCGAAACAGCCACCATGAAATGAGGAAACCTGAAAAAGAAAGCAAGGAATGCAAACAATCCGGACACGTGCATGTTGCCCTTCAAAAAAAAGTAAACAGCAGCCAGGGAAAAGAAAACCGAAGGCAGGTCAGTCATTATATCAGGTGCGCTTGAAAAGAATAGGGGAGAAAATGCAAGCAAAACAGCTGAAAAAAGGCCAAAGGTCTCCCCCACAAGCTCATCCCCTATCCTGAAAACAAGATAAACGGCTCCTGCAGCGAAAAGAACAGCCAAAAGCCTATACCACAGAATCGAGGAAAGGCCTATCTTCCATAAGAATCCAAGGACAACCGGAAGGCCATATGGCCTGATTTCCTCCCAAAGCCCGATATTACCGCTGGAGAAAAGGTATTTTCCCATTCCAATATACGTCCCCTCATCCCACATCAAAGGCTTATGCTTAGCCAGGAACAGCATTTGAAGAGCAAAAAATACTAAAATAAGCAACCAAACAGACTTCCTCAACATAACCCGCCCCATATCCTGCATTATAAAAAACACCCCTTTATTGGATTTACGAAATATTTAAAAAGATTGCAACTCTCATACCCGAGATTAACATTTAGGCGCATGATTCACTATGGAAAACCCGATTTTTATACTTTCAGGTTTGATATTCGGGGTTCTCCTAATTTTCCTGGCATTCATCTTCACAATATTCATCATTTCCCTATTCACAAGAGAAAGGGCAGTAGATTTCAAGCCCAACATAAGCATCATAGTACCCGCATTCAATGAAGAAGAAAACCTAAGAGAATGCCTTCTGTCCATTTACAGCTCAAGCTACCCGCCTGACCTGATGGAAGTGATAGTTATTGATGACGGTTCAACTGACAGGACTGCGGCGATCGCAAGGGAATTCAGCAAAGCAAAGCTGATTGCTGCACCTCACAACGGAAAATCAAACGCCCTAAACAAGGGAATAGAGGCCTCATCAAGAGAATTCATAGTAACAGTAGATGCAGACATGGTGCTGGACAGGAAATGCATAGAAGAGCTTGTAAAGCCATTCTCCAATAGCAACATCGGGGCAACAACCGCAAACTGCAAGGTCAAGAACAATAATGGCATTCTCGGACTATTCCAGGACATAGAGTACCATTACAACAACCTCATAAGCAACAGCTTCTCAAAGGTCTTCAAGAATAGCATGTGGTTCTTCGGGGCAGTAGCCTGCTACAGAAAGGATGCACTTAAAAAAGCAGGCAGCTTCAAGAAAGTGCTTGCAGAAGACATGCTCATTGCACTTGACATAACAAAAGCAGGCTACAAAACCGCAAATGTCCAAAAAGCAATAGGGCATACCATGGTCCCGGCATCTGTCACCGAGCTTTTCAACCAAAGGTACAGGTGGTGCATCGGGGGGCTCCAAGCAGTCACAAAAAACAGGGATATGATTTCGCAACCATCCACCTTCTTTTTGGCATTCACGCAATTCTGGGGCGCGATCTATTCGATCATCTGCATACCTCTCATAATATATATATTCGCATACTGGCTTCCCTCAAACTCAACAAGCATCCTGACAGCAGCATTCTATGTGTTCAGATGGCTCAACCTGTTCGGCATAGTATACCTCATATACAAGGTAAATGAGTGGGGAATAAGGTATTATACACTCTTCGGGGTGCTCTCAGGAATAATCAGCACCGTAATGATCCTGGCATCATTAAGGGTCTTCAACGCAAAAATAAGCCTAAAGAACATTCTTGCCATAACCTTCTACTTCCCATACACACTGATGCTTAATGCAATCATAGCTATCAGCATATTCAGCCCCGACACATGGAAACTCCTGGAGGCAAAAAATAATGAATAATGTAAAGGACATAGTTGACGTTTTTTTCATCCAGTACAACACCTGGGGCAGGCTGATGCTTGACTACCTGCACTCAGTGTTCAATACAGCCTTCACCGTGCTGCTAATCACAACCGCATCATTATCATTTCTTTACCTGATCCTATCAGCATATTCCCTTCTTAAAAAAAGGGAAAAAAGTCATCTGCAAACCCCGGAAAAACTTCCTTTTGTGACTGTACAGATACCTACATATAATGAGCTGGCAGCGCTAAGGTGCGCGAAGAGATGCCTTGAATTCGACTACCCCGTAGACAAATACGAGATCCTAATAGGCGATGACAGCAACACCAATGAGATCTCATCCAAAATAGACAAATTCGCGGAAACAAACAATAAGGTCAAGATATTCAGGAGAGGCGCCAATTCAGGCTACAAATCAGGCAACCTCAACAACCTGCTCAAGCACTCAAAAGGCGAAATAATCGTCATCTTCGATTCAGATTTCATCCCCCCAAAGGATTTCATATCAGAAATAGTCAAACCATTCTCAAACAACCCACACGTAGCCGGGGTGCAGGCGAAATGGAACTTCATAAACGCAGACCAAAACCTGGTTTCATCCCTTGGATCAACCATCGTAGAGGTTTTTCAGCGGGTAACACTCCCCTTCATGTTCCACAGGAAAAAGCTGGCATTTCTCTGCGGCTCAGCCGAGGCAGTAAGAAAGGACATACTCATAAAGCTCGGGGGATGGGAGCACGGAAACCTCACAGAAGACATCGAGTATTCACTAAGGCTAATAAAAAACGGCTACAAGATAGTTTACCTTGAGGACCTCAAGTGCGACAGCGAAGTCCCATACATAGCAAAAGACCTGTACAGGCAGCAAATGCGATGGGCATATGGCGTAGTAACCTCATACAAAGGCCATGCCAAGGAGCTTTTCCAAAGCAGCAAACTATCGCTCTCTGACAAGATATACACAACGCTAATATGCAGCGGATACCTCCTGACCATACTTCTTGCAAGCCTTTTCATCATGGGAATGCTGAGCGTCGTCACGCATCCACCATCACCAATAGACATAGTCCGATTCTTTTCGGAGACCGCGAGAAACACCATAATAACAAGCGGCCTCGTGATAGCCTCAGCAGCCGCCATCGCAAAGTCAAAAAGAAGAGGGCACATAGCTAAGATGCTAGTCTCGTCATTCACATACGGGCTTGTTGTGACATATTACGTCAACATCGGGATAATCAAAGCAATATTTAAAAAACCCATGGAATGGTACATGCTGAACAAGATTGGGAACATACGGCAATAAAATGAACAAGTCTCATATCTGCTTCATCCTCGGGGCATTCTTCTGGCTCCCCCTTTTTAACCTGTTTCTTGGCCCGCTCGCGATATTTTTCGGGTTTAAATCAATCAGCGAAATGAGGGGAAAAAAAGAGATAAACAAGAAGCATCTTGCATTGTCCATCACAGGCATATTCATGGGGCTGCTGCCAATAATTTTCCTGGCCATAGCATACATTACACTATGAAGACCGCATAGAAGACCCATCATATTCCCATATCGCTAGCCTTCCCTCTTCATAAATCTTCGAGAAGGTCTCATTGTTACGGAAAAGGAAAAGCAAACCCTCATCCTCCCTGGACCAAACCTTTCCAGATCTCATTTCCTCATCAATTAGAATATACCTGACATCATACCTATCCAGCAGCCTGCGCGTAACATCCAGGTTCCTGGAATAAAAGATCTCGTTAGAATCAGAATACCTCTTCCCGGCCAAGAAGCTGTCAATCAAAACAGGCTTCCCAGCGAAATATTCAATCCAGAATCCATTAGAATAGTGCGACAAAACAATCCCATCCTCCCTGCCATTCAGGTAAAGCAATGCATTGACTGTCAGAATATCGGGGCCCGAAGAAGAAAGCCTTGATAAAAAAGAAATGGTTGAAAATAGCAGGCCGCAAAAAACAAGCAGAATCGTGAGCCTTTTAAGCAAGGGCAGGTTCCAATCCCTGCTAACAAGCGCATGAAATCCCAATCCCGAAAAGAAGGCAACAACAAACGACAAGTATGGAATTGCAAACGACCCATAGAAAAAAAGGATTGACAAAAGGAACAAAAGGACATAATAAGGAAGGCTATATGAAGCTTTCTTCCCCCATGTAAACAAAACACCCGAAACAAGAAGAATAAGCGAAAAAGCCCCGAAACCGGAACCACCAAGATCTGAAACAACTAAAGAAAGCAATCCAATAGGCAGAAGCTTCACAAAGAAAACCAGATAATATAAAAGCGCAGAAACAAAGACAACCGAGAAAAAAACAAGAAACGAAGCCCTTTTCCTTTCCTCAACTGTAAAAAGCCCAATCATGATTACGATTGCCAGCATCGCATTGAGGAAACCGAAAAGGATCGTTGGAAAAAGCACGATAAGCCCCAAAATTCCAGTAAACGACCTGAACCCGCCCTTCATGGACAAAAGCCAGATTCCAACAATATAGAGCGGAATCGCAAGCGAATTCGGGTTGGAGATCGTGAAAGCGCTCAGAAAAGAAGGCGAAATGACCAAAAAGACCGAAATAAAAAGCCTTCTTGACCCAACAATCCCGAAATTGCCAAGCAGAAGATAAAAGAATGCAACTGAGACCAGCCCAAGCAAAAAAGGCAGGACCAAAGAAGCAGAATCAATCCCAACAACCTTCGACAGGCTAGCAAGAAAAACATGGTAAGGCCCGAAGTAATAGGGCCTCTCGTTATATACAAGCGTATCCGCAGCTGACAAATCACCACTAATCATGTGCTTCGCAATGCGGGCATGATAATAAGGCTCCTCGCCGAAAACAGGATTCTTTCCCTCATATACCCTGATGAAGAATGGGGCTGCGAGAAGCAATGCCGCAAACAACAGCAACACAGGAAGAGCAAATCCCCTCATACAGTCACCCTGCACAAAGTCCTGTATATGACTGCATCCCGATTTTCGAATACAGGCTCAAAACAATCCTGAGAATAATACCTCAACCCGGAAAGATTCCTGCTGGCCAAAGCCCGACGGGTCAAAACCATATAAGATACATCGTACTTCTCCAGGACCTCCATTGCTGCAATCTGGGACTGGCTCGAAAAAATCACCTCAAGATCATCCATTCTACGACCCATATCATCAGAAAGCGTGAACCTGTTATCAATGAAATTCCTCTGGAAGGAAATGGAAGTCACCATGCTCCCCTCCCTAACATCCGCGAAAACAACCTGACCAGGCTCAACACCTGAAAGCCATTCAAACGCCTCAACCTCCCCGTCAGAAGGCTCGTCAAAGAAGTTTGTGGAGGCGTAAGATATCGAGGTCAAAACAGATGTTGCAATGAAAACAGCTATCAGGAAAACAGCCACCAAAAAGACACTCCTTGAAATGTGAGTCTTCTTGAGATAATCAAACAACAACTTGTAAGCCTGTCCAGACATAACAGCGAAAAAAATACCGAGGAACATAAGCCCTGTGTCGAGGCTGACCAGCCTAACAATAAGCAGAATCAGAACCACAAATGAAAGACTGATAAGAACATGCATGTCCTTCCTTTTCTCCTCGAATACATACCTGTGCGATATGAATATGCCTGCAAAAAAAGTAAGGATTCCTATCTTGGAAATCCCATCAAGAATATTGAAGTTTGAAAACTGAACAGGCGACGGAATGCCCGCCCACAGCACAGACATGCCATGAAGAAGAAGCGGCGTCTTGAAAAAAAGGAAAACAAGCCAGACAGAGGAGATCAGGGAAAAAAGAATAGTCTCCATCTCATTGCCCGTTGCCCTGGCACCAATAACATAAAGAAGGAAAACATAAAAGGAAAGGCCGGAAACAAACAGGATAGCACTGGGGTGGGAGAGAACGAGAGCGAATAGTGCAAAAAGGAACAAAACCAGGTTATTCGCATTAAGCCTCATGAAAAGATAAACAAGCAACAAAAAAAGAGGCGTCACAAGCGAGTATTCCGACACGCTATTAACAGTCTTAAAGAAGAAAACAGGAACAAAACCCGCGGACATGGCGGAAAAAAGCGCTGCAAGGCGATCCCTGGTTATCTCAAACGCCAGGAAATATGACAGGAAAACAACAAGGGAAGCCAGGAAATTGGGAACTACCTTAAGCACAAATCCAATAGGGAAAAAAATGGAAAGGAAAGCCATAAGGTAATGGAACAGGGGCATAAAAGGATGCGGCGCATAAGACAGCTCGTCATTAAAAGTGAACACCCAGCTCTCCCTTATTACCTGAACCTGCCTAATGTTAAAATAAGCATCATAAGTGAAATTTGAAGACCCGAAAGATATCACAAGCCTAGATATAAATACAGCTAAAAAAACAGCCAACAAAATAAGGGCTTCCCTTCTGAGTTTCATACGGGAACAGGAACCGGAAATAGGTATTTAAGGGTTATGGGCAAAGCAGTATCTCCGCAGCATGAGTGAATTTGTTGCCCTTGATTGTGCCAACAACATTTGTTGGACGTGAACCAATCGGTCCTGGCAACACCGCAACAGCAAGGTTGTCAATTAGACTGGACATAGCTGAAAACAAACGGATTGGAACGAAGCAGCTTGAGATTCCGACCCTGAGGAAGGGGAAGATCAATTTTGTCAAAAATCGAAACAGTGGTTATAGAAGAAGGATTATATTCATATAGCTCTGACATGATTGCGCTCAACGTTGCCCCTGTCTGAACTACGTCATCAACAACCAAAACATGCATTCCATTAACCTGGGAAAGGCAACCATCGCCAGGAGCAACAACCTTTGAATTATTTCTGTCATAACCCAGAGCTATTAGCCGGTCCATTCCAATAACGTCCATTGCAAGCAATGCAGACTCAAGCCCTCCTGAGGCAACGCCCACTATCACCAATGATTCATCATCAATCTTATTATCCCATAATATCTCCGGAAGTTTCAAACCAAAATTTTGAACTCTCAAATCAATGAAAGCGCAATAGCTCTCGGCAGCACCTTTTGAACCCACCTCCAGTATAGAGCCTGAATAAGGAAGGACCAGATCACGCACCTGTTCCAGTGGAAGTTCTTCACCCCTGTACATCGCCGCTGTACATGCCCTGGAGGCGTGCAGTATGCTGTCAAAAACATTACCATGCAAATCACTCTGGTTGTATATCATCCCCCCTATGTATTGGCGAAATGCATGAATCATTGCATCGTAAAAAATAACAGGGTTTTGCTCAGTTTCCAAACCAGACATCAAAGCTGAAATCCTAGAACCAGGGTCGTCTATCAGTCCATAACTGCATACACCCACCCAATTTTTAAAATGACTCGCCCATCTCTGCCTCAGATCAATGCCTGGCAATAAACGCATGCCTGATTAATTTTTTAAGTTTATAAAAAGTTTATGGTAGCTTCATGATCTGCTTGCCTTCCTTGAAAATCCTGATTGTGCCGCCACTAGCGGAAACGACAACGCCAATCGTGTCCGTCATCTTTGTCAAAGCAGCAGTGCACCTGTGCCTTGTCCCGAAGCCCTGCAATCCGGGAAGATCTAAATTAGCCTGATCAATATTAATGTAAGCCCCTGCATTCAGAATCGAGCCTGATTCATCAACAAGAAAAACACCATCAAGCTGCGCAAGATTCTTTACAGTTTCCTTCATTTCCGGGTCAGTGATCCTTTTTGCCTCATCAGGAAGGTTTCCAAACGGATTGATCCTGAGCAAAGGCTTTGTGTGCCTTAACAGCTCATCCTTCTTACCGATCACAAACGCAGTCCCTATGCTCCTTCCCTCCCGTCCCTCTACCCCGATCTCCTGGGCAAGATTTATGACTGCCTCAAGGATATCAGCACTGACTGTCTGAGTGAGGTTATGCGTGCTTATATTGAAAAAAACCTTGTCCACGTCAAGCACAAAAAAGAAACCCTTGAGCCAGGTTCCTATGCTGTCCCCTCCTATGAATATTATCTTATCCCCCTTCCCTATGTATTTCCTGTTCACAGCCTCCATAAGCAGCTCCTTAACCGGAAGAACAGACCCAACAGGCTGCTTTCTCATCTTGGTTGTATAGCTAACATACCTTTGATAAGTTGACTTGACCTGACGGAAAATCACAACCTTGACATCCTCAAAATTGAATTCAGAGGTCTCAGAAGAACCCTTTTCAAGGGTAACTATGAGATTAGCCTTAAGCTCCCGTGATATGCTTACAGCAGCGTTCCCTATAATCTTTTCAACAGCAGGGCTTGATAGCGAGTCCTGGACTGATAGGGGCTCAGAAACCTTTGTTGCCAAATCAGGCTGCTTTTGCACATCAACAACCTGCGCCTCCAGGTTTCCCTCCCTCCGGATCTGCAATGGCTCGAAAAAATTAGACAGCTTCTTCTGAGGGAATGCGTTCTTTATGGCCTCCATCACATAATTCGGGATTACCTTATTCCTGTCCTCCTCAGCCTTTTTCATCGAAGGGGTGCTATTATATGAGGACCTGATTGAATCATCCCCATCCTCAACCTTCAGCACAAGCTTCTTCCTCATTTAAGCGCAACCTCCCGTGCATTCTTCAAGCCCGCTATTATCAGGTCATACATCCTGCTCCTAACGCTCTTCCTTTCCTTGATATCACAAAGATACCTTGATGTAAGCTGTATTGCAGAGGCTCCGTTAAGAACAACTATCTCCATGCTTACCTCAGGCTTCAAATCAACCTTTTTCCCATCAGTCAAAGTCCATTTCCTTGAAAGACTCCTCATAAGGCTGCCCACGGTCTCTTCAGACGCATTTTTCAAAATGCCAATCGCCTTCTCTTCATCACTGGACTTGTCAACAACAATGGATAAGGTGTCCCAAATATACGGGGTTCCCTTTGTATAATTAGTTACCGCCTGCGTCAGAACAAATTCATTCGGAACCGAAATAGTCCTCCCGCTCGGCGCATCGTCCTGAAGCTCGCTCATGTTTGTGTGCATAATGTTAATATCATAAACATCCCCCTTGCTGGTCCCAATGCAAACCCTGTCCCCGATTGCATAAGGCTTCTTCAGAACTATGGTAAGCCAGCCAAAGACGTTAAGGATAGGCCTCTGCAACGATATTGCAAGGCCTGCAGCAAGCACGCCAATGGATGCAAGAAAATTCCTGAATACATTGCTAAAAATAATGAATAAAACAAGGATTACAACAATAGTCAGGGAGTACTTGTAAATACTGATGATCTCCTTTACCTGAGCCCTGCCGCCTCTTTTCTCAAAATACCTTCTTATGAGAAAGTAGGATATTTTCAGAAGTATTATTGACAGGAAAACAGCAAAAGCCAGCACTGCCAGGCTCTTCAATTCTGCGGCTGAAATAAGATCGTTAAGCATCTTTCCCTAAAAAAAATAAAGGCTCCCTTTTTGTTGGGGGTTTTTGGAGAACTAGAAGGGAGCCTAGTGAGCATTATTTTTCGGTATATGATGCGGCTTTTTCCTGAGTTCCTGAATCCACATAAACCCGATGGTCGTCATTGCCTTGTTGAACTTGTCGGAGAGCGCATATTTTTTTTTGTACAGGTCATAATCAATCAAACCCATGCCTTTCATAGGCGTAAGTATCCTGTCATAAAACTGCCTCTTGTTGTAGCTTATCTTCACCCTCCTTCCCTTATACGCAGGCTCATCAATCTCGGTTACGATGCCTTCGTGAAGCCTTGTGGCAAACAGGCTCATTTCTGTCTTGTTTAGTTCTCCATCATGAATTTTCAGCTCTTCCACCAGCATCTTCGCAACAATACCCTGCTGGGTTGTGGCGAAAATGACCTCATAAACGTCATCTGGAAGGTTAAACCGGTCAAACAACACGACCATTTATCAATTACAATACCCCACTAGTATATAAATGTTACTATTTCGTATACTGGAATACTGTTTTATTACCTCGCCGCTCGGAGCTGTCCTCGGCCTAAAGGCACGAGGCTTTACGCTCCTCACTTCAATGGCGGATCCCAATTTGAACAGAGTTCAAATGGGCCCAATCACAAAGTGATTTAAGTTTTGGAATGTCAGAAATTAAACGCCAAGCGTTTATTTGTGATATCGACAGAAATTAAGGCTTCTTCCTGCTCTCTTCCATCTTCTTCCTCATCTGGTCAGCCTTCTCCTTAAGCTTCTCGATGAGCTTCTTCCTGCCCTGCCTGGTGTGGATGTCAACAGCCTTGACAAGGTCATTTCCCACCTTTATTCCGCGCTCAACAACACGCGAATTCCAAAGAATCGCATCAATGTCCTTCATCCTCGCAACATTCTGCTGGCCCCAACGGTCCATGAAAGTCACGTTCTCAAGCCTGAACTTCAAAGGCTCTTCTGGATCCTCGGCAGGGTACCCAAGCGTAACAATTCCCATAGGCTTAATGTCAGCCGGAAGATTGAAAACCTCAACTATCTTATCTTCATCGAAAGCACTGACAAAGCAGGAGCCCAATCCCACACTGTAAGCAGCAAGCATCATGTTCTGGGCAGCCATTGCAGCATCCTGAATAGCATAAAGCTCAACCCCCCTTTTCCCGTAGAAATCCCTGATCTTCTTCAGCATCATGACGACAAGAATATGGACAGGAGCCTCCTCCATCCAGTACTGCTTAAGGCAGGCCTCTGCCAGACCCCTCCTTTTCGGATGGGATTCGACAACTATAAAACGCCAGCTCTGAAGGTTGCCAGCGCTCGGAGCCGTCCTCCCTGCATCAACAATAGTTCCTATCTTATCCCACTCAACAGGGGTATCCGTGTACTTGCGAACACTCCTCCTGAGCCTTATAGCCTCAAGAACATCAACCCTGGGCAAATGACTGGCCTGCTGCATAAGGGAAACCTAAACATGAAGGTTAATAAATGTTATGCTGAGGCCCAACCCCATATGTTCCTGTTAAGCCAAGCCCATTGAATGCGCCACATCATCGTACCCGCGGAGAAATGTATAAAGAGCCCTTTCAAATACTGAAAGCGAGTCCAAGGTATTTCCGGCTTCAACAGAATTGAACAGAAGCCTATATGTTATTTCGTCACCTATCAAGTCAATCAATCCGGAGTATTCAGGGTTTTTTGATTTGGCAATGCCTGCAATCATCCCTGCCAAATTAAAATCCAAACTGTCATCACAAACACCCTTTTCCAACAACTCCCCACAGGCCTTGAAAAGGATTTCCTCAGCAGCAGACAAGCAGATCCTATCCAGCCGCCTTAAATGAAAAACCCTGTAAGCTGAAAATATTTCAGCACCCCTAACGCACCTCTCTTTTTCCAAGCTTTTATAGGCAAGAAGCTTATCTCTGTACATTCCAAGCTGCTCAATAGAGCTTCTCATTGCAGCGATCCCTTCCTTATGGCAGCCAGGAATCCTTAAAGGGCCCACATCGAAACGCGTGTTAAGAAGGGAATCCGGGTCTGTTATCCCGGAAACTAGCCTACGAATTACCTGAAGATAAGGGCTGGTGCCATCACTATTTACCTGAAAATAATTCTTAACCAAATCAGAATACCCGTCATTAAACCTCAAAATCAAAGCACCAATCTCCGTTTCCATCACGACACTGGACATGAATAAATGGCTTACTGATCTGTAGGCAATTCGGAACTCGGCCTCAGCCTCCACATCCTCACCGTATCTTTCCACAAGGTAGTCTATATTTCCAGGCAAACTGCAGATGTCTTCACCTATTAACCTCAACGCACCTGATTCTTCCAGCCTGTCCAGTCTTCCAACACGACCTTTCTCCAGACTGGAGACTGTGGATAACACCGTACGGTAACCTTCCAATGCAGACACGCTCTCAAAAACCCCTTTAAACCCCGGCTGCCTTGAAATCTTGTAGTTTGCAGACAGACTGACAACAACGTCCCACACGTCATAAGGCAGGTTCAGGATATCTATCGGCTCAATTATCCTCGAAACACAATAGTTAAGGTATTCAACCATCAGATAATCATCAATACCAAACAAGGTTGTCAACGCCATAAGGAAGTGAAACCTTGAAACTATTAAAAATTTTATTCAGAAAAATTTATATCAGTAACTACCTGACCCCGCATATGAGATATTCCACCCTTGCAGAGGTATACGAAGAGCTTGAAAAGACATCAAAAAGGCTGGAAAAAACAAGGATAGTGTCAAAGCTTCTCAAGAAGGCAAGCGATGAAGAGCTTCAGATGGTAATGCTGCTACTTGAAGGAAGAATATACCCTGCCTGGGACAGAAGAGAGGCAGGGGTTGCAACACAAATGATGCTAAAAGCGATTAGCCATGCTGTGGGAACAGGAATCAATGATGTACAGGCAGAATGGAAAATGACAGGTGACCTAGGCAAAGTTTCTGAAAACCTGATCTCAAAGAAAAAGCAGGCAACCCTTCGCAGAGAAGAGCTGGATGTAGCCAAAGTCTTCTCAAACCTCAGGAGGCTAAACGAAATATCAGGCAATGGAAGCGTTGACAGGAAAATCCAGCTAATAGCCGAGCTGCTATCTTCGGCAAGCCCTAATGAAGCGAGGTACATAACGAGAACAGTACTCCAGCAAATGCGGGTGGGCATCGGGGCAGGAACGCTAAGAGACGCTATTGTGCATGCGTTCATCGAAGAGCCAAACCAAAACAGAAGGATAGCAGAACAAGTGCAGGAGGCATACGACCTAACAAGCGATTTCGGGGAAGTCGCCAAGGCAATAAAATCCGGAGGCATAAAGGGCATTGAATCAATAAAACTAAGTATCGGAAACCCAATCAAGGTAATGCTCGCCCTAAAAGTGGATACCATTGAAGAAGGCTTTGAAAAGGCTGGAAGGCCAATGCAGGCAGAATATAAAATGGACGGGTTCAGGGTCCAAATCCACAAAAAAGACGAAGACATCACCGTGTTCACAAGAAGGCTTGAGAACGTAACAAAACAGTTCCCGGAAATAGCTGAATACGCAAAAAAGCATGTGAATGGCGAGGAATTCATCCTTGACGCAGAAGCGGCAGGCTATGACCCTAAAAGCAAGAAATATCTCCCTTTCCAGAGCATTTCCCAAAGGATAAAGAGGAAATATGACATTGAAAGAATGGCAACACAGTTCCCTGTAGAAGTAAATGTATTCGATGTAATATGGCATAACGGGAAAAACATGATAAGCGAGCCATTCAGAAACAGAAGAAAGCTGATAGAAAGAATAGTCGAAGACAGGGAAAGGAAGATCAGGCCATCAAAAAAAATAGTAACAGATAATGATAAGGAAATCGAGGAATTCTTCAGGGAAGCCAAAGAAATGGGAAATGAAGGCCTGATGTTCAAAAACCTGGACGCCCCATACAAGCCCGGAGCAAGAGTAGGGCATATGCTAAAGTACAAGAAGACAATGGAAAACCTTGACCTGGCAATCGTAAAGGCAGAATGGGGTGAAGGAAAAAGAAGCATGTGGCTAAGCAGCTACACAATAGCATGCAGGAAAGGCAACAAGCTTCTTGAGGTAGGCA
The DNA here is from genome assembly GCA_016180195.1 of Candidatus Woesearchaeota archaeon. Lineage (GTDB taxonomy): Archaea > Nanobdellota > Nanobdellia > Woesearchaeales > UBA10216 > JACPBS01. The sequence continues at coordinate 8,022 of JACPBS010000019.1, read as the reverse complement.
AGGTCTCAACCGGGCTGAAGGAAAAACCCGAAGAAGGGCTGAGCTTTGACGAGATGACAAAAATGCTCAAGCCCCTGATAATCGGCGAAGAAGGGAAAACCGCGATCGTAAAGCCGGAAATAGTGATAGAGGTGGGGTACGAAGAAATACAAAAAAGCCCAACATACGAATCAGGATTTGCATTGAGGTTCCCCCGCATAATAACCATGAGGCAGGACAAAGGCATTGAGGACATAAGCTCGATGGAGATGGTTGAGCAATACTACAATGAGCAGAAAAAGACTAAAAAATGATTTATTAATTGTCAACTGAATAGGAAAAATTCTAAAATTTTGTTTTCAATTTCAACAAATTTAACTACTACAAAGCTTCCCTGGCGATATGAAAGACTACTATAAAATACTAGGCGTAGAAAGGAATGCAAGAGAGGATGACATAAGGAGTGCTTTCAGAAATCTGTCCAAAAGATACCATCCAGATACACATCCAAACGACCCCGATGCAGAAGCCAAATTCAAGGAAGCTAATGAAGCATATGAAACCCTTTCAGACCCATCAAAAAGGATGATTTATGATTCGCTAATCCCTGAAGATATCGGCATCACCACTTCCAACTCAAGTGTATCCAATTTTCCCAAAATATGTGGAAAGCGAAATCATCCAAACCTTACCAGGGTTATCGGCCTTGGATTAGCTGCTGCAACAATTGCGTTAATCAGTTATTATGGAATAAAAGTCGATAACACTCCGGAATACATATCACAACCAACACCTATATCAATTCCGCTGCCTACCCCAGTCTTATTACCGGAAGTGCTTGCTGAATCACAAAAACCAGAAAATAACAGGAAAGCAATGGACACTTCAGGAAGATTAACAGGATACGCAGAGTCGGACCTAATAAAGCACTCATATTTTATTGCGGTGGACCCACCTATCAAAATCGACAGAAGCTGTCTTGAAAAGCTTGTTAAAGATTATGAATCCCAAACAAACATAGGTGTGCTGCCAAACATGAATGATGGTATTTTATCCGGATTCAGCATTTATCCAAAAATTGTCGGCGCAGGAACAGGCAGCGAGAAACAGGACATCCAGAATCTGGCAGACAAATGCGCTAAAGAAGCATTCTGATTGCATCAACAAACTTGTCGAAATCCTTCTTCTTCACGCAGGCACCGCAGGCATACTCATGACCGCCCCCATAGCCATTGACACCATGCAATGCTATCCTGAGCTTTGGCAAGACAGTGGTCTTCTTCGACCTTATGCTCATCCTAACCTCGTCATCCTTCTCCCTTCCGACAATAACAAAGCTGTCGGGGTTAAGGTAAAGAAGCTCATTTGCAAGGTCACTTGAAAAGCTGGTATCCCCGGTGTAGGTGAAAACGCAAAAATGGCTGTTTTCCATCCCAGAAACCGCCTTAGAAAGCAACCTTTGGTAAAGCGTATTGAATTTCTCATATCTCCTGAAAAGATATTTTCCGTCAGGGTTCCTCTGATCAAGGATATCATAAGGGCTCCTGATCCTCGTGAGGATCTTCACGCACTTCATTGCATCAGAATGCCTGCCCTTGATAACGAAAGAGAATAACCTGACAAGCGTACCAAGCCTGGAACCAAACATCGCATCATCAGCATTTGAAATGCCGCTGCCCATCAGGTCAGGGTACTGCGAGGAAAACTCAGCCGCAAAATCCGCAAAATACCAGTCTCCGATGCAGCCAACCATAGCAATCCACAGGTTTTCCTTCTGCATAACAGACCTATAGCACAAATAAGTAGCAGGCACATAGGTCTCGGGATTATAGAACCTGGGATTATAGGAAAAGACACCATTGATCCTGACAGGTTCGTGATGGTCAATCCATACAACAGGAACCTTGACTGAATCCGTAAAATCCTCCTTTAGAACAGCTATGTCAAGAACAAATACCTTGTCAGGATGATACTCATCCACCTTCCTAAGATATTTCGAATCCACGACAGGATTAGTCTTAACAAGGACACCATGGCCACGCCCCACATACTTGTAAAGCAAAAGGAAAGAAGCCAACCCGTCAGGGTCATCATGCATGAAAAAAAGCGGGTTTTCACAATTCAAGTGTTCCTTTATTGCCGAATAATCCGACTTTTTCAACATCCAGCATGAAAAAGAATGAAGGATATTTAAGTGTTACCAAAAAATTGAAAAATCAGAAGCATCAGAAACAAAATAAATGGCAATAAATGAAACCTACTACGGAGCCAGTTACTTCAAAGACGCATTCATGCCCGAACTTGCCAACAGGATGAATCACCTGCTGTATGCGCCCACTAAATTCCCCGAGATGATATGGATAGCCATCCCCCTCCTGACTACCCTGCTTTTAATGGAATTTTACTTTGGAAGGTACAGGGATGAAGAGCTCGGGTGGAATACTGCCCTCGGCAACAGCCTGGTGCTTGTCTTTGTCGGGATCGACCTATTAAGAAGGATTTATGGCGAAACATTCTTTGCAAGCATTTCAATGAAAACAACAGTATACCTGACACCGCAAACCCTAATTGCCCTTACTGTACTATGCATCGGCATCATAATGATTATGGTTGACTTCTTTCACATGCTGCCGAAAAGTTTCGCATACCTTTTTTCCTCGCCCCTGTTTGTAAACCTGACATCATACTTCGCAATCATATTCATATACACCAATGCACCAATCGACCTGGTCTCTTTCCTTGCTGCTGCAATGCTCTTCGCAATCTTCATACTGGCAATCGACATAATGCATCTTGTAATCCCTAAATACAAGACAAAGACAAACGTGGAGAAAATAATGGAGACCGTATTCAAGCCACAATAGCTAGCCAAAAATCCTTGCGCATTTGGACCTCGCCTCAGCCTCGCTTGCCGCCCTCACAAGAGCCCTGCCATCAGGAAAAACAATCACATCATCAATGCTTACACAACCACCCCTGATGACCCTGTTCCTGAAGTCGTCAATATCCACCTTTAATCCTTTCAGCTGGTACATCCCACGCCCGCAAAGCTTAATCGCAGTGCTTCCAGTCCTGCCCTCGAGATAGTCCAATTTTCCATCACAAGTTCTGCAATCCCCTCTTTTCGAGACTTGAATCATGGAAAAAACATACCCCGAAAGATCAAACCTGATCATACCTACGGTAGGTGATTTAAGCATGAGCTTGAATGCCTCGCAAACCTGAAGCGAAGCAGCCACAGTTACTGCATGCGCTGTTATGCCTACAACCTCGCATGTACCGCCTGAACGCGAATCAGGAAACACGCACCTGAAACAGGGACCCCCGGGTCGGATAGAGAAGACAGAAACAGAATTGCCAGCAGCAGCAGAATAAACCCAGGGGATTGACTTCTTCATGCAGTAATCATTAATCAGATAACGCACCTCCATATTGTCAGTGCAGTCAAGCACCAGATCGCCATTCAACAGATGCACATTATCAAGATCCAAGTCCTCAGAAAAATATGAAATGCAAACATCAGGGTTTGATTTCCTAAGAAAAGCTGCGGCAACCTCCGCCTTAGGGCGCCCGATATCAGCCTCACAAAACATCAGCTGCCTCTGAAGATTAGAAACCTCAACAACATCCCTGTCGATCACCACCAGCTCCCTTATACCTGCCCTGGCTATAAGCTGAGCAGAAACGCATCCAATGCCACCAACGCCAACCAGTACAACTTTCTTTGATGAAATAGACTTCTGGCCATCCCTGCCAATACCCGATACCAACTCCTGCCTTGAATAATCCATGAAAAGGGTAAATAAAAACATTATAATAAGCTTTTCAAAGCAGTTACAAACTTACAAAAACTATTTATACCATCCTGAAGACCAAAAAAAAATGATAACCATCTATACAAGCTGCTCTGCCGTTTACGCATTTGACGAAGGAATGAAACTGGTGGACAAAAAGCCATTCGCTCCTGAAAGGCTTGCAGAACTAGAAAATAATGAATGGCTACAGGAAGAAAAGGACCTCATCCAAAAGCACAAAAAAGACAAGATCTATTTTCTAGGCTTCAAAAAAGAAAAGATTGAAGGGGTTGTATTTACCCAGGACATAAGAAAGCTGGAAAAGGCCAGCCCTGAAACCGACTTTGGAAAGCTTCGGATTTCAGCCATTCATGAATCCAAGAAAAAAATAAAGAAATCAGTGCAGAAGGACTGGCTCATAATCCAGGCATCCAACTCAATAGACGACCTTACAAGGACAACAAACCTCCTCGCAAAAAGGCTAAGGGAATGGTACGAGCTTTACAACCCCGAATTCTCGAAAGCAGAAGAGGACCATGAAAAATTCATAATGATGATAACGGCCCAAAAGCGGGATGAACTGCTCGGAGGAATCGGGCTCAGCGAGGAATCCAGTATGGGAGGGAACCTGTCAAGCGAGGACATTAAAATAATTACCGCACTTGGTGAGGAAATCAAGATGCTATACGCACTCAAGGAAGCCGAAAAACTATACCTTGAAAGGCTGATGGATGAGATATGCCCGAACACAAAAACGGTTGCCGGAGCATTGATTGGCGCAAAACTCATATCATTGGCGGGCTCCTTCAAAAGGCTAGCACAGCTACCTGCATCAACCATACAGCTTCTCGGGGCTGAAAAAGCCCTTTTCAGGCACATGAAAACAGGCGCAAGATCGCCAAAATACGGAGTGATATTCAGCCACCCCGTAATACAGACAAGCAAAAGGGCGCTATGGGGAAAGGCCGGAAGGGCACTTGCAGACAAGCTTGCAATAGCGGCAAAAGTAGACTACTTCAAGGGAAAATTCATAGGCGACAAGCTCCTTAAAGAACTTGAAATGAGGTTTAAATGAAGCAAATAAGCGAAGGGGTATTCCAAAGGAACAGGCTGCTATACACTAAAAACCTCGTCATAGGAACAACCCACTTCCAGGAAACAATCTTAACTGATGAAGGCACAGAATACAGGCAATGGGACGCAAGAAGCAGCAAGCTCGCATCAGCAATGCTCAAGGGAATGAAATGCCCTATAAAGGCGGATTCCAGGGTTCTCTATCTCGGCGCATCCCACGGCTACACGCCATCCTATATTTCCGACATAGCACGAAATGGATTCATATTTGCGGTTGAATTCGCCCCACGCGTAATGAGGGACCTTATTTTCGTGTCAGAAAAGAGGGAAAACATAGCGCCAATCCTTGCCGACGCAAACAAGCCGGAAACATACTATCATTACATAAGCCCGGCGGATATCGTATACCAGGACATAGCCCAAAAAAACCAGCTCGAAATATTCCTGAAAAACACAAGCCTGTTCCTGAAAGACAGCGGCCACGGCTTCCTGGCCCTGAAGGCAAGAAGCATCGACACAACCAGAGAGCCCCGAAAGATTTATCAAGAAGCCAAGGCAGAACTCTCCAAACACATGAGAATCATAGAATACAGGACCCTTGAACCATTCCAAAAAGACCACTGCATATTCCTGTGCACAAAAAAATGAGATATAACAAGACATCAATAATATTTGCAATAACCACTGCGATACTGCTGCTTTCATCAGTCATCATGCTGGTCCTCATATTCAATGCGAATAACAGCGCCAAGATAATTGCATCAATAGCAAACGAGCTAACACAACTTTCCGGGCTCCAGGGAAAAGCGGGTGATGTCCACCTGCATGCAGACTTCAAGGTCGTAATGAACGGGACAGAAATCAGCTTCTCAAAAAAAGAATATGATGAAAGAAACGCATTTGTCCACCTTCACCTGGGCCAAGCTGATGGCGACAAGGTGATTCATTTGGAAGCGAAAAGGATCAATCTCGGGCATTTCTTCAACACCCTGGGAATGAAGCTAACAAGCAACTGCTTTGAAGCCGATGGAAAAAAATGGTGCGGCGGGAACGGAAAGGAGCTGATGCTGTTTGTCAACGGCACAAGGAACTTAGAGCTTGATGACTACGAGCCAAGGAACAATGACAGGATGCTTCTCATTTATGGCAGCTACAGCAACAAGGAACTGAAGGAGGAGATAAATTCCGTTAGTGAATACTCAAAGAAGTATAGATAATTGAATCGCCAGAACCTATAACTTGTCAAGCAGATCCTTCTTTCTGATCTTCAGCTGTCTAGGGGTTAACCCGATATACTTTATTTCCCTGTCTGACAAAACAAAAAGAATAAGAACTTTGATCAAAAGGACATGGGGATGGCGCTGAAGCTGTATAACACACTTACCAGGAAGAAGGAATTATTCAAGCCGATAAAAGAAAAAACAGTCAGCCTGTACACATGCGGACCCACTGTTTACAACTTTGCACACCTGGGAAACTTCAGGGCATACATCTTCGGGGACATCCTGAAAAGATACCTCGAATACAAGGGATACAAAGTAAAGCATGTGATGAACCTTACAGATGTTGACGACAAGACCATATCCAATTCCCAGAAGGAAGGAATTCCGCTGAACGAATTCACATCAAGGTATGAGAAATACTTCTTTGACGACATCAAAACCCTTAATATAAAGCCCGCTGGCTTCTATCCAAGGGCAACCGAGCACATCAAGGAGATGGTCGGGATAACAAAGAAGCTGCTCAGGAAAGGAATCGCATACAAGACCGCTGACGGGATTTATTTCGCCATATCAAAATTCAAAGGCTACGGAAAACTGGCAGGCCTAGAAAAGGCACAGCTAAAGACAGGGGCGAGGGTCAGCAAGGATGAGTATGACAAGGAGAACGTGCAGGACTTTGCCCTGTGGAAATTCTGGGATGAAAAAGACGGAGACGTGGCCTGGGAAACAGAAATCGGGAGGGGCAGGCCAGGCTGGCACATCGAATGCTCTGCAATGTCCACCAAATACCTGGGCCAGCCATTCGACATGCACACAGGAGGCATTGATCTCGTATTTCCCCACCACGAAAACGAGATTGCACAGTCAGAAGGCGCTGAAGGAAAGAAGTTCGTGAATTACTGGATGCACTGCGCCCACCTCATTGTTGAAGGCAGGAAGATGTCAAAGTCCCTCAGGAACTTCTATACCCTGCGGGATGTTATCGAGAAAGGCCATAGTGCAAGAGCCGTAAGATACCTGCTTCTTTCAACACACTACAGGCAGCAGCTAAACTTCACATTTGAGGAGCTTGAGGCAGCAACCAAAACCGTTGAAGGCATCATTGATTTCATTGACAGGCTTAAGGAAGCAGACGGGAAGAACCATGATACCTCACAGATCATAAAAAAGGCCACAACTGAATTCGAAAATGCAATGGATGACGACCTCAACATATCAGAAGGCCTGGCATCGGTATTCTGGCTGATCAAGGAATGCAACAAGCTCCTGGCAGAGTCAAAAATAGGGAAACAGGAAGCAAAAAAGATAATGGCAGCAATGAGAAGATTTGACAAGGTAATGGGGGTAATGGAAGGAAAAGAAGAGAAGATAGGCAGCGAAATAGAGGAACTGATAAGAGAAAGGGAGGAAGCAAGGAAAAGAAAAGACTGGAAGGAAGCTGACAGGATAAGGGATCTGCTGAAACAAAAAAATATTATACTAGAAGATACAGGAAAAGGGGCAAGATGGAGAAAAACGCTAAGGTGAAAAAATGAGAATCCCTGATTTCGGAAAGATAACCATGCGCCTCTTTGGAAATATAGCCAGGACGGAACACCTGCTTCTCCAGGAAATAAAGGTGAAAAAAGGCAGCAAGCTCACAAAAAGAACAAAATTTGAAATTGTAAGGGATACAGGGGTCATAGTTATGGCTGCAAAAAGCCCAAGATCAAAAAGATACATGATAAACGTGCCCTTCAAATCCAGAATAAAGGCAGGCAGCATAATCGCAATGGGCACAGTCAAGCAACTCAATGAGTTTGAGCAATACACAAGAAAATAATCAATAATAATTGTTACAAATAAATTTCGTTTTGGGTTCAAAGCCCCGCCCTTTAGGGCGAAACCCAAATTGTTTTAACAATTGGGCACAAGAATGCAATTCTTTGTGTTCCCAAATCGTTTTGCGATTG
>JACPBS010000018.1:18760-43899 GCA_016180195.1 Candidatus Woesearchaeota archaeon | reverse complement strand
GGCCGCACCGTCTGGCAGCAAGCCAGACACTTCTACGCCAAATGCTTCACCCACAATATGTTAATGAGGTGCTCAAAATGAAACTTTGAACAATGCCGCAATGCCAAAAACCTTATAAAAAGCTTACATACTTCTTTGAAGATGGCAGAGGAATGGAAAGGCAAAAAGGTATTGGTAACAGGGGCCAACGGATTCGTAGGGTCATGGGTAACGGAAGCGCTCGTGAATTCCGGAGCGGACGTAACAGCGCTAATCAGAGACTCAATACCCAATTCAAACCTTAACAAATCAGGCACTATAAAAAAAATCAGCGTAGTAACAGGTTCCCTTACAGACCTCAAGGTGTTAGAGCGGGCATTCAACGAGTACGAAATAGATACTGTATTCCACTTGGCGGCACAGGCAATAGTCGGGGTTGCCAACAGGTCCCCAATATCAACATTCGAATCAAACATAATGGGCACATGGAACATACTTGAGGCATGCAGAACCTCCAAGAAATTTGAAAAGGCAATCATAGCCTCCAGCGACAAGGCATACGGCGACCAGGAAAACCTGCCTTACACCGAAGAAGCCCCGCTTCTCGGAACCTATCCGTACGACGCGTCAAAAGCATGCACAGAAATAATAGCAAGAAGCTACCAAGAAACATACGGCCTGAGAATAGGGATTGCAAGGTGCGCAAACATATACGGGGGAGGCGACATGAACCCCAGCAGGCTTGTTCCTGACATGATGACCAGCCTGATCCAGGGAAGGCCGCTTGTAATAAGAAGCGACGGCAAAATGGAAAGAGATTACATATACGTGAAGGATGCAGTCAGCGCATACCTCACACTTGCCAAAGGCATTAACAACAATGAATTATCAGGCCAATCATTCAACTTTGGCACAGGCAAGCCGATAACAGTTCTTGAACTGGTGAAAAAAATAATAGAAGCCGGCGGGAAAAAGAACGCTGAAATAAAGGTGCTTGGAGAAGCAAAATATGAGATAAGAAGGCAATACCTCAACTCAGAAAAAGCATTAAAAATGCTGGGATGGAAACCTAAATACAGCCTGGAACAAGGGCTAAAGGAAACATTTGATTGGTATGAAAGCAATGCGTGACAAAAAAAAGATCACAGTAATAATGCCAGCATACAAGGCTGAAAAAACTTTGGAGGCAACCTACAAAGAGATACCCGAAGGCAGGGTTAACGAAGTAATACTCGTGGATGACTATGGAAAAGACAAGACAGCAGAGATCGCGAGGCGGCTGGGGATAATAACCATAGTTCACGAAAAAAACAAAGGATATGGGGGGAACCAGAAGACATGCTACACAGAAGCGCTTAAAAGAGGTGCCGATATAGTGGTAATGCTTCACCCAGACCACCAATATGACCCGACCAAGATACCTGAACTCATAAAGCCATTAATGGATGAAAAAGCAGATATAGCATACGGGTCAAGAATGCTTCCGGAAAAAGGGGCTGAAAAAGGCAGAATGCCCCAGTACAAGCAAATGGGGAACAGGATGCTCACATTCTACTACAACATAATGCTAGGAACCAGGCTGACCGATGCAGCCACGGGATACATAGCTTACACAAGAAAAGTGCTCGAAACAGTCCCATTCGAGATGAACTCTGACGGGTACACCTTTGACGAGGAAATGATAATACAATGCGTGTCAAACAGGTTCAGGCTAATCGAGGTGCCGATACCCACCAAGTATGAGAAGGAATCACACACGATAAGCTTCAGGAAAGCGATAGGATACGGGGGGAAACTATTCCTCAAAGTCTTAAGGTACAAGCTACACCAAATTGGAATAAGAAGCATGCAATTCAGCGTAAGGGAAAATCATCCCTCAAGTGAATTCAGAGATGGTTCCTGAATCCATTAGAATCTTAAGATCAGGGAAAACCCTATAGTCTATCCTTCTGGAATACCCTGAAAGCAACTTTTGTATGCCCTGATCAGAGGGCTGGGCTATAATTAGCGGGTTCCCTTTTACTCTTTGCTCCACATAACCTCGCCTTCTCATTGATTCATTGAACATTCTCAAACCCCTGTCATCCAAATCCAATAAATCACTGGCAGTTAGATCAGTGGAACCTGCAACTACAAATGTACGGGCAGAATTCGCATTATCCGAATAATGGCCAAGAATACTCTGGTCGGTGAGCCTGCACTCCAAAGTCTGGGCAATCCAAGAATCAGCAGCATGAAAAATGGGATGCCTATCACCATCCGAATAAGGGATATAACCACCAATCTGAGATATCTTATCCTTAAGTATTGTGCCATAATTACACATTCCAGGACCTCCAAAAACAAGAAACCCGTCCTTTGTAAACGGGAAAACCTCCACGGCTGCAAATGTCACCGGGAAACCCCTAAAGCCCTGCAAATAAGCCTCAATCCTGCAAAAAGACACAGGGAAAAAATAAACCCGGAGGGGAGTTCCCTCAAGAGGGTTCATGTAAATGCCAAGAAAAACATCCCCTCTCCTTCCCTCGCTCAGTTCATACTTTCCAAACAACAACTGATTCCTTAAGCTGACAAAATCCTCTTCCGGATTTATCCCAGAAGAAATCATCAAAGAACCCACATCAGAGGATCCTTCCGCAACTGGAGGCTGGAAAACCTGAAGCTTTATATCCGCCATGGTTAAAAGGGGAAAAAAATATGCATAAAAACATTTCGCTCTTAGGCTTTCCTAAAGCTGCAAACGCCTTCAATGACCTGCTCAACCTCATCAGCTGTCATCGAAGGAAACAAGGGAAGGGAAACCATCTTTTTCCACTCATTCTCTGCAACAGGCACTGTGACCTTGATGTTCCTTGAGCCATAAAAATCCCTGTAAAAAGGATGAAGATGCACAGGCATGAAATGAACGCTGGTTGCGATATCACGCTCCGCAAGGTGCTGAATGAGCCTATCACGGTCATCAGCATCAGAAACCCTAAGGATGTAAAGCCAATACGCATTAACCGCCCCTTTTCTTTCAGAAGGCACCCTAAGCCAGCCCAAGCCTGAAAAAGCCCTGTTATAGCGGTCAACAATGCCGCGCCTAAGCGCGTTCAGCCGGTCAACCTTCCTAAGCTGGGAAATGCCGATCGCAGCAGGAACATCATTCATGTGATACTTCCAGCCAAGCTCGGTAACCTCATAATACCATGAATATTTTGCAGAAACGTAAGACCTGTTCCACGTATCCTTGTTAATACCCACCCACCTAAGGCGGTTAAGCCTCTTAGCAAAAGCCTCATCATCTGTTGTGATCATGCCACCCTCTCCAGTAGTCATATTCTTGACTGCATGAAAGCTGAAACATGCACAATCAGCAAGCGTCCCAACCTTCCTGCCCTTATAAGAAGAACCAGTGGCATTTGCCGCATCCTCAATAACAACAAGACCCTTGTCCTCAGCTATGTCTCGGATAGCATCCATATCACACGGATGGCCTCCAAGATGGACCGGAATAATTGCTTTTGTATCCTTAGTTATTTTCCTCTGCATATCTTCCACGTCCATACAAAGCGACTCCTCATCCACGTCACAAAGTATGGGCTTTGCTCCGCAATAAACAGGGGCATGGGCCGTGCTGACAAAGGTGACTGCGGGGACAAGAACCTCGCCAGAACCTATCCCATGGCCTACAACAGAAAGATGAAGAGCTGCAGTGGCAGAATTGGTGGCAACCGCGAATTTAGAACCAATATAGCGGGCAAAAGTCTCTTCAAACTCCCTTGTCTTAGGACCCAAACCTACCCAATGGGATTCGAAAACTTTCCTGATCTCTGCAAGCTCATCTTCGCCAAGATCGGGCCTGAAAACAGGAATCATGAAAAAGGAAACATCCTCATATTTTAAAAAGTTTCTTATATCAAGCCGGATTACCTGCCGAATGGACAAGGTAATGATAGTTGACACGTCCTTTCTTTCAGATCTTTCCAGGAGAATGCTATGGACTTTCCATGCAGTAGCCGAATATATTGAGGCAGGGGAACCTAAGATCATAATCCCACAAAGCGTTAAAAACGAATACCACAATCTCCTGAGCCGAAATGACAGCTACGGAATACCCAAAGCATCATTGACCCTTGAAGCAGTGCTGGAAAAACTGGGTTCAAATATTCCTGACACGGATGCAACGTATTTCAAAAATAAAATATTCCGCGCATGGAAATCATCCTGCCCAAAAAAATCCAGATACAGCATTGTCGATGAAAGGATAATGAAACAGGCAGTTTCCCTTTCAAAACAAGGCACCCGGGTGATTGTGGCGACTGCTGATTCGGACATAATCTACACGCTCCAATCGCTATCAAAAATCGAGAAGCTGCCTGTTACCATACTAAAGCCGGATACGCCGACACAAGAACGCATGGCAAAGACAAGCATAGACATGATAGTCACTGGAACTGTATTGGACAAGATTCATGAGGAAGCAGCAGAAGGATCACGTTACATTGAAGTAGCTCAATCAGTGAAATTCGGGGAAAAGTATTTTACGGACATAGCTATAGACGTTATCAGCACAGGACTTTATGAAAAGCCAAATGAAAAACCGGGGAAACGGTTCATCAGAATCCTCCAAGGGAAAGGGACTCTACAGGAAGCCATGATCCCAGACACATACATAAGAGGGCAATTTGCCGTTTTCTACCCTGAGACCCCCGGCTCCCTAAGAATCTACGAACCTACAAACGGGCGGGCATCTACAGCAAAACACAGCCCCCATTCCCTGGAAATACCCTTGACAGACCCGGACAAAAAAACAATCGCGGCCAAAAGATGGGCAAGGGTAGACCCGGATTTCGTCAAAAAATTTGTTCCGTACGCCGAATGGATTTTCCCCTACAAATACTCATTGAGCCTGGCACGGTAGAATTCCACAGTTTTTCCCAAACCTTCTTCAAGGCCTGTTTTAGGCTTCCACCCTATCATCTTCCTGATCTTTGATGTGCTAACCAAAAACTTCCCGACCTCTATCGCCTTTCTCTCAGGCGGCCAGGGCTTCCTTACAATATCACCCTTGCCAACAAGCTTCACGATTAGCTTCACTACATCAATAAATCGTGTCTCAACACCTGATCCAAGCATGAAAACCTGCCCGCGACTGCCTTCGGAAACTGCAGCCATGACCATGGCATCCGCTATGTCATCAACATAAATATAATCTCGAGTCTGCAAGCCATCCCCAAAAACAACGAGCGGCTCGCCCAGAATTGCGCGCTTTACAAACCAGTTAACAATGGCATAATCGCCGGTCTTCACCTGAGCCCTAGGGCCATAAGCATTAGCGATGCGAATCGAACACGCATCAAGCCCATACACCTGATTATAAAGCATATAATATTTCTCCGCTGCAAGCTTATTGATGCCCTGGATATCCAAAGGATTGGTCGGATGCAACTCATCCACAGGACTGTATTCTGGAACCCCAACAACACCTCTTGTTGACGCATAAATCAACTTGTGCCTGCCCTCAGATTGCCTGCATGCCTCAAGCAGGTTCAAAGCACCCTGGCAGTTTATTTCCAAATCAAGAAAGGGATTGGACATGGAAAGCGTGTGGCTCACCTGGGCAGCACAGTCAAAAACAAAATCCTTACCCTTTACAGATTTTTTAATCTTCCTGAAATCGCGAACATCAGCCTTGACAACCGAAACACTATGCCTAATCTCCTTGATGTTCGCAAAATTCCAGCCATAGGGATCAAGGCACGCATCATAAATCGTGACTTTTGCGCCTAAAGAAACCGCTTTCCGGGCAATAGCGCTTCCAATAAAGCCAAGCCCTCCAGTAACAAGAACCTCCCTTCCTTCAAGCATCATAATTCAAAAACAAATCCTATTTAAAAGCATTTCTGGGCTTCATGAAATAATCCCTCTTCCAATAGAAAACAGCTGCCAAAAGCGCAGATATCAAGATGGAAAAGGCAAATGTAAGCTGGAAAAACAAAAGAGAAAACTGGGTTCCTGAATTCTCAACTGCAAAAGATGACATTTCATCAATGTAAGGGAACGCAAGCAGTGTGTTAAGGATCGAAAAACCGTAGTAAGACAAACCAAGCTTCCACCCCCAATCCCACCTCCTCCATATTGCCAGCACCAAAAGCGCTGAAAACGACAATGAAAAAACCTGCACCACAATTGAAAATTCCCCTGAAAGCTTCTGGCCAAGAATATATGCAGGAAGCGGGTCACTCACATAAGCAGGCAACGAAAAAATGGCAACTCCTAGGCCGATTGCCAATAAAACCAAAATAACCTTCAAAGACAAAGGAAGAGGTTTCCAGCCCGAATCCATGCATATAAAAACAAAACCCCCTATTTAAATGTTTCCAGAAATTTTTTATATTCCTTGCCTTTGACGAAATTTGCCGTTTTTCCAAAATGAATGAAGAACAAAGAATAAAAGAGGAAATAAGGAGGAAAATAAAGGAGCTTTACGAAGTCCGGGAGATAAACAAGGAAAAATTCGTCCCAGGAAAGGACCTGATAAGGTACTGCAGCCCGATATTTGACGATGAAGAGGTCAATGCAGCCTTGGAATCCCTATTTGACGGATGGCTTGGGGTAGGCAAAAACGCGGCAAGCTTCGAACTGAAGTTCTCAGAATACATAGGGCTAAGCAAGACTGTGCTGACAAACTCAGGGTCATCAGCAAACCTTCTCGCTGTTTCAGCAGCAGCGAACAACGGACTTATAAAGATGGAGAAAGGGGATGAGGCGATAACCCCTGCAATGACTTTCCCGACAACATTAAACCCGTTGATACAAAACGGCCTCAAGCCAGTCCTTGTAGATGCCAAACTCGGAACATACGCCATTGACACCGAACAAATGGAAAAAGCCCTTTCCAGCAAAACCAAGGCAATAATGGTTCCCCACACAATAGGAAACCCCTGCGACATGGATTTCATATCAAAATTCTCCGAAGAGAACAACCTTATCCTGATAGAGGACAGCTGCGACGCTCTTGGTGCAGAATACAAAGGGAAAAAAACAGGCACATTCGGACACTTCGGAACTTTCTCATTCTACGCATCACACCACATGAGCATGGGGGAAGGAGGAGCTGTAGGAACAAAATACGAGGAACTTGAACCAACAGTAAGATCATTCCGGGACTGGGGAAGGATAGGCTCAGGAAAATACATCTACAACCACATAGGATACAACCTCAAACCAATAGACCTCCAGGCTGCAATGGGACTGATCCAGCTGAAAAGGCTTGACTCATTCCTGAAAAAAAGAAGGGAAAACTTCCGGCTCCTAAACCAGGAATTCAGCAAATGGGACAAATATTTCATCCTGCCAGAAGCAACAAAAAACTCCGAGCCAGCCTGGTTCGCATTCCCTCTCACCATCAAAGACGATGCAGGATTTACAAGGGAACGAATCTCAGAATACCTATGGAAAAACAGCATAGAAAACAGGCCAATGTTCGCGGGAAACATTGTGGACCAGCCTGCCTACAAAAAAACAGACTTCAGGATCACAGGCAACCTTGAAAACTCTGAAAAAGTAATGAATGACAGCTTCTTCATAGGCCTCTACCCCGGAATAGACCAGGAAATGCTCAAATACATGGTGTCAACATTCAAGGCATTCCTAAACAACGTTTAAGCCACTGGATGTAACTTATCCTGATATGGAGAAGGCATACAATTATTCTTAACTTCGACACCTTCCAAGGTAACAAAAATCCGCTCATTCGAAAGGTCATCAAAACCAGGAAATGAAACTTTCCAGCCGTCATATCGACTAAACTCGCCTACAGGACAATAAATCAATCCTTCATACTTCTCCAATTCGCCTTCCGGAGGGAACCTATGAAACCGCAAAAGAACATTTCCAGGAGAGACTGGATGCTTTCCCCGATATTCAAAGTGTGAAGCCTGATTTTCGAAAAAAACAATTTCATATTTCCCAAAAATTTTTTCCATAGACCTGACATCAAATGAGACTGAGAAATAGTTGCCACAACCCCTAACACTTAGTTCACCAAGCCCCAAAACACTACCTGAAAGCCCACCCATCTCTTCAAGAAATTCGGCCGGATAGAAATGCCGGATTACAGCTTCATCAAGAGGAATAGACTTCATGCTTCTGCTCTTGACGAGACCAAATATAAATATTTTGCCAAAAAAGTGCTAAAAAGATGCCATGCCCTTATAGTTAAAAGCAGGCTTCTCACGGGCAACATACGAAGCCATAGCCAACTTTCCTCCCTCTACCGCAACAGTGTAATCACCAAAAACATGCGTTCGAGATGCAACCTCAAACGTGACTTGAAAAAAATCATCATCAGAAGCCAGCCCGGCAATCCCTGCCAGCCCAACAACAACACCCCTTTCGGCTGACAGCATCTCAAGAAGGCCTGCAGGATAATAAATAGCAAGCGCCCTTTCCGCATGAAAAACATCAGCCAGGTAATGCATCTAATCAGGGGAAAATCCGATTTATTTAAATTTTCCCAAAACAATATTAAGCAAAGGCAGAAAACAGGGTAATAAATGGAATCAAAAGGGATAATAAGGAATGTAAGCCTGCTGTTGGCCTCTGACATAATTGGAAAAGGGCTCTCTTTTATCCTGGTCGTTGCCATAGCAAGGTACCTTGGCGATGCAGGGCTTGGAAAATACAGCTTCGCATTTGCATTTGCCGGACTGTTCGCGATCTTTGCAGACTTAGGCCTGACCACTTACCTCACCAAGGAAATCGCGAAAAACAAGGACAAAGCAAAAAAGTATGCAAGCAACCTCATAACAATGAAGATGCTGCTTGCCGCAGTAACCCTAATCCTGCCGATAATAGTAATCAACTTCATCGAAAAGTCAGAAGAGGTAAAAACAGCAGTGTACATCGTATCCATTGCAACATCCATGCTTAACTTCAGCTCAAGCTTCGGAACGCTTTTCGCAGCTTATGAAAAACTGCAATACCAGGCACTCATAAACATAATAGAAAGACTGGTAACAGTGGGCCTCGGCCTTCTCATGCTGTCAAAAGGAGCAGGACTAATAGGGCTCGTCATAGCATACATGATATCCTACTTCTCAATCATGATAATCGCGGCACTTATCTCATACAACAAAACAACAAGATTCACGCTGGAACTTGACACTAAACTATGGGGAGACATGCTGAAAAAATCAATGCCCTTCTGGTTCACCACGATATTCATAACAATATACTTCAGGATAGACACTGTCCTGCTCCAGATGATGACCACATACGAGGCAGTCGGATGGTACAATGCAGCGTACAAGGCACTGGACGCGCTATATTTCATACCTGGAGCAGTCATAACAGCGATATTCCCTGTAATGTCAAGATTCCACTCCAGCAACCCAAGAATGCTTCGGGAGCTTTACAAAAAAGCATTCAACTACCTCCTCATCCTCGCAATACCCATCGCAACAGGGATAACCCTGCTTTCCGACCGAATAGTTTCGCTCATATACTCAGGCAAATTCGCGGAAGCAGCACCAGCACTGCAGATACTGATCTGGGCTGAGGCAATAATATTCGTAAGCGCCATTTCAGGCTACCTGCTCAACGCGATAAACAAGCAGCTCACGTTCACGATAATAACAGGCCTTGCAGCGATACTGAACATAATAATAAACCTGATACTAATACCAAAATACAGCTACCTTGGGGCAGCAATAGCAACTGTAGCAACAGAACTAATAGTACTCGTCCTGCTATTCGATCAAGCACAGAAATCAGGATACAGGATAAGCATCCTGAGAACGCTAATCAAGCCTACAATAGCTGCACTTGCAATGACAGCACTGATACTCATGATAAAACAGCAGAACATAATCGTCATAATACCAGCAGCAGCAATAACCTACTTTGCAATCCTCTTACTGATAAAAGGAATAGGAAAAGAGGACATCGAAATGTTCATCAAGCTACCCTGAAGATCGTCACCGCGCCATTCAAATGGACATAAACCGGGACAAACAATGAGGAATTGGCAAGCTCAGCCTCCTTCCTGTAAATAGTCTCATTCGGAAGAAGCTGGCCTGGGACGCTTGTTGGCTCAAGGGCATTTATCAGAACGTACTGATAGCTGTTTCTCCTCATGAACAAGCTGATTTCCTGAGCATCCCTGCTGAAAAAACCCTTCTTGAACTCCACAACCTCAGGACACCACGCGCAGCTGAACTTGTCCATTCCGATAATAAAGGACTCATCAATATTGGTAAAAACCTTTGTGCCAGCAGGAAGCTTCGACAGCTCCAAATAAGCAGGAAGCTCATACTGCCTGTCAAGGGCAGTATACCAGCCAGGAGACATGTTGATGCTATACTTGTAAAGGCCGGATGTCATAAAAATGCCAAAACCAAGTGCAGCAATAACAGCGACCCTGAAAAGCGGATGCCTGAGAAAAGATGAGGCAAACCATGCACCCTCAGCTGCCAGCAAAGCAACAGGAATAGCCAAAAGAAGCCAAAACCTGAATGGATTAAGGCCAAATGGCAGGTGGAACGTGACAGAATTAGTCCCGACAAAAGTAAAAACAAACCAAAGCAAAACAAGCAAAACCCACGGCTTCTCCCCACTGACAATCCTTTTGAAATTCAGGAAAACAACAACCAAGCCAATCAAAAGAAGAAAAGAAACAACAGGGCCAAAGCCCGGCGGCACATTAATCAGGGTCTGGCTGGGGAAAACAAAATCGGCAAACCCATAAGCCCTTGATGCCGAACCCCCTTCTGGCTTAAACGCAGAACCACCCGCAATCCCTGTTGCGTAGCTAAACATGTCGCCCGCATTAAAAGCCCACCAGGAAAGCGAAATAAGCACGCCCAATACACCTGCTGCAAACTCATAAACAGGCAGCTTCCTTTGATGCCAAAAAGCTACTGCAATAAACATCAAGATCATGACAGCGAGCTTCAAAGGCTGATCAGGCTGAACCAGAAGCATAGCTGCAACAAGAAGTGCGGAAGGAACAACCCACCTCTTGTCATCACGCATCATCCAGAAGGAATACATTGCCGGGAAGAAAAGCGCAATGACAAGCGAATGAGCCCATATGAAATGAGTGAAATAAGAAGGAATCATTGCAAGAACAAAAGAGGCAAACGCAGCCTTCCATGCACCAACATAATACCTTGACATGAAAAAAAACCAGACAATGCTGAGAGCTATAACAAGCGCGTTGAAAAACTTAAGGACAAACTGGACCGAAACAGATGTCTGAAGCAAGACACCCATAAGAACATCATATCCCGGAGGGTAAGGATCCATGTAGGAGAAGTTGTAAATCGGAGTATCAAAAGCCCTCTTCTCCATGGAAACATACTTGGCACCGACAGCATGGCCCCAAGGATCCTCATTCTCAAGATAAGGATACCTGAAAGCCCCAACTGCATACATGTAAAGGGAAAACAGGAATACCATGACAACAAACATGGTTGCAAGATCAGATTTCTTAAAGGAAAAACGAAAAGCGAACTGCTGCCTTTCAACAGCATGCTTCCAGGCCGCAATGCCAGCAGCAGGAAGAACACTCAATGCAAGGAATATACGCCAGTCAAGAGGGATTCCAACCGAATTAAGGATAATGCCTACAACAACAAAAACGCCGAGACCAATACCAATCCTCATAAAAAGGCGCTCGAAAAAATCATCAGAATTCTTAAAAAGTCGGGTGGCAGAATAACCAAAGCAGAAGGAATACAGGAAAAACAGCAAAACAGACACAAAAGACATGCCTTCAAGGCATAAGAATTGGTATAAATAGTTTATTGAAGCTTCTTACAGAAATGACCCAGACGCGCAATAAAAGGCTGCAATCAAAAAAACCATGATCTGAACTTGCGGGTATGCCTGACATTAAATTATCACAATATATATAAATAAACTGGGCGCATTCAACGCAATGAAAATTGCAGTAACCATACCGGCCTATAATGAAGAGAAAACAATAGCCCAGGTCATAGAGGACATAAAAAAGGCCCTTGACAGGAAGCACAATTACGAGATCATAGTGGTTGATGACGGATCAACAGACAGGACTTCAAAAATTGCAAAGGAATCCGGAGCAACGGTTTACTCGCACCCCATGAACTACGGGCTCGCCGAGACATTCAAAACAGCAATGCAGAAAGCCTCGGAACACAAGGCGGATGTCATAGTTCATACAGACGCGGACGGGCAATACGAAGCCTCAGACATACCCAAGCTGATCCAAAAGCTGAATGAAGGATACGAACTTGTGCTGGGTTCAAGACTTTCAGGCAGCATCGAATCAATGCCCCTGATAAACAGGATTGGAAACAAGGCGTTCTCAATCGTCATATCGCAAATCACCAGGCAACGAATCACAGATTCACAGACCGGGCTAAGGGCATTCACAAAAGAAGTCGCTAAACTGCCAATAATATCCAACTACACGTACACACAGGAACAGATACTGAGGGCCTCGAAGGCGAAATTCAGGATAGCCGAAGTGCCGGTAACCTTCAAGAAAAGACGATCCGGAAAAAGCAGGCTGCTCAGAAACCCATTTGACTACGCAATCAAGGCATGGATAACCATATTCAGGATTTACCGCGATTATGAGCCATTGAAGTTCTTCGGGATATTCGGAACAGCAATACTTGCAATAGGGCTTGTACTGGGCGCATTCGTTACATATTCTTTCATCACCACCGGACTGGTAGGAGGAATACCAAGGGTTGTATTGTCAGGCGTATTCATAACCATGGGCATACAGATAATTCTTTTCGGATTCCTCGCAGACATGATGAAAAAGTGACAGTGAGATAAGATGAACGAGCACGGAAAAAAACTGAAGCAGTACATGCATGATCATGGAATAAAAGGGGAATATCTTGTTTTCACAGACTCATGCCACACAGTGCAAGAGGCAGAACAATCCACCGGGGCAAAGCCAGGTGAAGTCATAAAGAATATATGCCTGATTAGTGATGAAATGATAATAGCAACTGTAAGCGGCGAAGACAGGGTTAGCACCACCAAGGTAGGCGAGGCATTAAAAAAACAAAGGCCAAGAACAGCAACGCCTGAAGAGATCCTTGAGAAAACAGGGTATCCCGCAGGAGGAGTTCCTTCATTCGGATTTAATGCGGTATTTATAATAGACGACAAGGTAATGCAGAAAAGCATGATCTACACAAGCGGAGGAACACCAAATTCGCTTATAAAAATACAGCCATCTGAAATGCAAAGGGCAAGCAATGCAATTGTTGCAAGAATAAGAAAATGAAAATAACCACCATAATAAAGATAGCCCTTGGAATCCTGGTACTAGGGATACTTTTCGTAAAGATCGGGATAAAGGAGACAGCAACAACAATAACATCAATGAACTACCTTTACCTGCCACCAATCATAATTCTCTTCGTATCCGGGCTTTTCCTTGGCGCATATAACCTAAAAATACTCACAGACGCACTGGGTATAAGGATATCGATGCGGAAAATGACAGGCTACTACCTCATCAGCTGGGCATTCGGGCTAGTCATCCCTGGAAAAATAGGAGAATTCTCATTCGTATACCTGGCAAGGAAGCAATTGAGCCTGGGGCAGGGAAGCGCTGTTGCAGTGCTCGACAAGATAATCACTGTCTACAGCTTGTGCATACTCGCTTTTTTCGGGCTATTCATTTTTTTCCCTTTTGACCAGGCAATCAAACTGACTGCAGCAATAACTGCACTTAACGCAATAGGACTGATTTTTGTTCTCAGCAGCCCTGGAAGGATAATGGCGAGGAAAATCCTCGGAAAATTCGGGGAAAAATTTTCAGGGTTTTCAAGAACGCTGTTTCTCCTCGTGCTAAACAGGAAACAGGCAGTTGCCATAAATTTTGCGCTAACATTCTTAAAATGGGGAATAACTGCAGTAGTAACAAACCTCATTTTCCTTTCATTGGGCAAAAGCATCAATCCCTTAATAATATTGACGATAAGCGCAACAATCATGCTTCTTTCCCTGATTCCAATAACAATGTCGGGGCTTGGGATAAAAGAAGGGGCTGCTGTTTTCCTTTACGGACAAATAGGCGTTGCCGCGGAAATCACGATGGCAGCACACATAATACTCCTTATACTCAACTATGCCGGGGCAGCTGCTGTTTTCCTTTTCCTGAGAAATGATCAATAGAGCTTAACGTTCCGGCAGTGATTTAAAACCATCAATGCCTAAAGATCTGAATTTATTAACGCCCTCTGCACAATCTTTTCCAAGAATATTATCAAGGTTCATAACAAGACAAGGAACGGGCCGCAGTAATTAAATCTTCCTAAAAATCACCACTATTGAATAATCATTTTTTTGCCTGGACAAGATAGTTGCCAATGGCCAACGCATCTATGTTTCCCTGCCTGAAGGATTCAACCGCATCCCTCGGAGAGCACACGATAGGATGCTCATGCTCATTGAAAGACGTGTTAACGAAAATAGGAAGGCCTGTTAGTTCCTTGTATATGGTCAATAGTCTGTAGTAGCTGGGATTCTGTTCCTTGGTTACTGTCTGAGGCCTTGCTGTGTTGTCTATATGGGTGATTGCAGGGGCATTCCTTGCACATTCCTTTGTGCAGTCAAAAGTCATTGTCATGAAGTTCGCAGCAAACTCGCCCTTTTCGAAATTGTTGAAATACTCTTCAGCGTGCTCACGCATCATTGAAGGAGCGAATGGCATGAACTCCGTGTTTCCGCAGAAAACGCTCTTTCCATTTCTCCTTACAAAAATTATGTGGTTTGGAACTGTTACACAATAAACCTTTCCACTATACACGACTTTCTTAATCTGATTGGCTTTTATAGTAGCTACAGGGCTTCTTCCAATTCTAACCATATATAGCTGGTTATGATCTGGATTAATGCTCTTTTTTTGTTTCGAGACATATGAGCTAAATCCGAGCTTTAATGCCAATTCCGAAACATTATCAGCTAATTTTTTACTTGTTGTAGCATACCTATAACCGCTTCCTCTTATATTGCCATCTCCTTTCATTAAAGCATCAAATAATATCCTCAGCTGCCTCTGGTCAAGCTTTAAAATTTCTTCAGATATGAACTTATCCTTTGCTTTCCCAAACTGCTTCAAATAATCAAATAATTCTTTTTTCAGTATCAAAAACTCTTTATGATCATAATGGAATTTAAATCCTGATCTAGTTAAACAATCTTCGATAACTTTATAATTCTTTGATTTTTTTGATTGAGCAATCGAGACTCTGTAATGCCCATAACCGTCGTTATAATAACTTCCTTCTGAAAGATAATAGCCCAAGAACTCCAGCCAAATATCCATTGCGATTTTATTATTGCCAAAAACAAACTGCTTCTGACTTTTTCCGTTCCATTCGATACTCCCCTTCTTTTGATAATGGCAAGTCTTGATTTTAGCCACATCATCAATCTTCATAAATTCAAAATTAGTTCCATGTTTCTTCTTAACCCACATATTATGATTCGGGGTAACAACCAAGTCTATCCTTTTATTCTTTATTGAAAACATTTCACCATTGAAGTCATAAGAAACATATTTTGTAACTCGTTGAAATTCTAATTCATTTAATTTCGGGTTCAAAGTTGCCACGATTTCTTTTTTAGACAAGTCCTTCATATATTTCCATCCTTCTAAAGTCAGAATTTCTGTCTGGTCATCATAACACCTGTGCAGCTTCTTATTCAGCCAGTCATTAATTGACTTGTCAGTCGGGCTGGCAATTATCGATCGGTTTCCCAACGCCCTGGGGCCATATTCCATTTTTCCATTGAACCGACCAACAACCTTGCCTTTCCTAACCAATTCAGCAGCCTCATGCTCTATGTCCTTGACATGCCTGAACTTCAATCCCCCTTCCTTAAGTGCTGACTCAATCTCATCATCGGAAAATTCAGGACCGAAATACATGGTGTTGTGGAAAACCGGATTTGGCGACAAGCCCTTGTCCAGCAACTGCTCTGACCAGACAGAATACGCAGCACCCGCGGCAAGGCCTCCATCGCCCATATGCGGATGTATGAAAATTTTTTTTACAGCTGGAATCTCAGCAACAGCCTGGTTGATTCTCACGTTAGCAAAGAAACCACCTGCAAGGGCAATATTACTTCTTGGATACTTCTTCAGGCAGTTCTGAACAAAAGAAACAGCAACCTCCTCGCTTCTTTTCTGAAGGGCTGCCGCGACATCATCACGCCTTGCATGCCATAAAAGCATGTGAAGCTTTTGGACAGCGCGATACCCCCAGGGAGGATATAGAGAAACATTATACTGCAGGCCCCTGACTGAAACTATGTCACGAAAGATTTCAATGGCCTTTTCCGCCCTGCCGTGAGCAGCCAACCCAGTCAGCTTCCCCTCATCCTTGTTCGGGGCATATCCCAGATTGTATGTTGTATAGCCATAAATCGATGCAGGCGAATGGAAAAAAGGGGTTGATGCAACCCTCTTCAACTGGAAATCGTGGCCGACAATGCTTACAGAGGCGCAAATACCGTCACCAGCCCCATCAGTCGTAACCACCAAAGTGTCCTTATCAAAAGGGGATGTGTAAAAGGCAGACGCTGCATGTGCCTCGTGATGCTCAACAAACCTGACCGGGGCATTGATGCCAAACCTCTTTTTCAACACTGAACCAAGCCCTGATTTCGAACGGAAAAGCGAGTAAAAAGCCTTATACACTCCAGAAAAAATGCTGCCTCCAAAGAGAAACGGAAAATAAGCCATGTAGCTCATAATCCTTCTCCTCAAGTTGTACTCATGATAAAGCTGGCCAATGCCTGCACCAGGGGTCAGGTTGGAAACGGCAACATAATCTATATCACCGGGAGAAAGCCTCAAAACCTCCCTTATGGAGAGAACCGGAAAACCCCAAAACAGCTTGACCCTGTTAAGCCTCTCCTCATTGACAGCAGCAACGATGCGGCCATCCTCTATTATTGCTGCCCCTGCATCGTGGCTGTGATTTATGCCCAAAATCCTCATTTCAAACAACTCCTATAAGCATCAACATACCTTTCCGCAATTTTCTTCCAGCTAAAGCTCCCAAGAACGTGCTTAAAAGCTTTTTCACCCATTGACTTCCTCAGCTTTCCATCGATAAGAAGCCTTGAAATCTCGGAAGCAAGAACAACAGAGTCCTTTTCATCAACCATGACACCCACTCCATCTCGTATCACATCAGGAATGCCGCCAGTATTAGTCCCGATAACCGGAACCCTGGAAGCCATGGCCTCAAGATAAACAACACCCTGGGTTTCCCTGTCCCCGGTCTTGTCTATGATGGAAGGCAAAACAAAAAGGTCAGCGGCAGCATAATATTTAGGAAGTTCTGAATGCGGGATTTCGCCGCAAAAAACAACCCGATCCCCAAGATTCGAGGCGAGCCTGCGCAAATACGCTTCCATGGGGCCCGTACCAATAATGAGCAGCCTGGAATCAGGAACTTTCTTCAAAACCCTCTCAAAAGCCTCAATAAGGTAATTAATGCCTTTCTTTTCGACGAGCCTCGCCACGCAAAGAACAATCATATCCCCCTTAAACCTGTCCTTGATCTCCCCAAATCCATCTGCCTTAGGCTTGAATTTCAACGTATCCACACCCAATGGCATTATCTCAACATTTCCTTTTACGCCAAACTCATGCATAATATCCCTAAGGCCCGTGCTTAATGCAAAGCTCCTGCAGGAATGGCTGACTATTCCGCTAAGGATTCCTATCATCCTGAATCTCCTTGCAAGAAAAGTTTCGCCACCATAAAATGTAACAACATAAGGCTTCTTGGTGTACCTTGCTGCAAGCCCCTGTGGAAACCCCCAATGGGCATGAACAACATCAGGATTCACCTGCCGCGATATTTTCCTGGCAAGACCTATCTCCGCGGTTGCAAAAAAAGGCATCTGGAACTGAGCAAAAATGCTCCGGTTGATATTGGCGGGAATGCCAGGACCGTATGAAAGCCTTTGCAATGAAGCGGGCAGGAAATACTGGAACCTGTAGACATTTATCCCATTCATCAGCTCCCTCTTCTTCGAGCCCTGGTCGTGGGGAGCAACAACATGGACCTCATGTCCAAGGCCCACAAGCTCAACTGCGAGATCGTAAACAAACGGCGGCTGCGGGTCATTGATGAACCTGGCAAATTTCGAAGTGATAAAAAGAAGCCTCATGGTTTCCATGGCGACTGAAATAAAAAGAACTTATAAAAAATTTTCTCTGGCAGCGAGGCATTCGGGAAAAACCTTAAAAACATACTCCCGATAAGCCATCCAGGTCTCATAATCAGAGATCACCTCGCCAAGGTTAAACTGGATCTGCTTGAATGTGAGGTGAAAGTTCTCCGGAGAATCAGAAGCAACATAGATCAGCAGGTCCCAATCGCCAATCACCTTTACTGCACGCATGACAAAAGGATTTGAAGAAATGAATTCCCTGAACTTCATGTCATTCTTAAGATCGAAATTTCTGACATCAATGCACAACGTGTACAGATGGTAATCAAGCCTGTTGAGATTCGTAATGATGGTGAAGCCATGAATTATCCCTGAATCAACAAGCCTCTTGATCCTTTTCCCAACTGTGTCCGGAGAAAGCCCAACCTCCCCTGAGATATCATAAGTTGACATCCTTGAATTGCGCGAAAGCATGCCAAGGATCGCGAGATCGCCATCATCAACAACACGAGCCTCTTTCCTTTCCCTTTTTCTCTTCAAAACAGGAGTGTTCTCCCTGTACAAGGTCCCGGGAAGCTGAATGGACTTCATTCCCCTGACAAGGATCAGCTTATCCTTTCTCACGATTATGTCGCTGAACCTGCTTGTCACGTCAATAATTATGCTGTCAAAATCCTTGAGGCTGCGCGCGATCAACACCCATTCAATATCCCATGCATCATGGTATTCCATGACGCTTCTCGTATTCGGATGCCCTGACAAAGTCCTTATGAGCTCCATTTTCCTGTCGTCGCTCAAAGTATGGATAACCATAAAAACATGGAACGTGCTGAATCCAAAAAAACTGAAATTGATTATCGGCACAAAACCAAGAATAATTCCGTTTTTGACCAATCTCCTTATGCGGTAATCAACAGTGTCCCTGGAGCAGCGAATCTTCCTCGCAATAGCGGAGAGAGGCATCCTTCCGTCAATAGACAGCATTGAAAGGATTTTCTTGTCCCTGAGATCTATCTTCGTTCGTCTCGCAGAAGCCTCATCAACCCGACCAAAAAGGATATTTTCCATTTTTTTACACTAAATCACCTTAAATATTATTTAAATATTGCGGTAAAAACTAAAAACAAAGTGAAAGAGTTCTTATATTTCCTAAGCTATCATAATCAAAAAGACAATTGAAAAATTAATTCGTCATTGGACAATAGTAACATTTAAATATGCAATGCTGATCTGCGTGTAAAATGGGGCTCGAATCAAAAATAAAGGCAGCCGGAACAGCAAGGAAAGCAATCGGATACCTGCTTCCCTTCTTGGATAAATATGACTATACTCAGGAGATGAAAAAACTCAGGGAGGACCCCGAAATATCGGTGCTTGGCTATAATGACCAAGTAATACAAAACTACCTAGGAAAAAGCTTGCGAAAAAACAGAGCACTTTATGCCGCTGCAAAGCTTGCTGACACGTCAGACAAGGCAACAAGCACAATAGTTGCCCCTGTGCTCGAGACTTTAGGGACCATATTAGGGCAGGCACCCGGATGGCTTGCAGGGAATACCATTGAAGAAGGAGCTGAAATGGCACTTAAAATGCCATTCATAGCGATCCTTGCAAAACGGAAAGAACAAAGACACTATCTTAAGGAAATCATAGCATGGGAAGCAGCAAGCTTCACACCAGTACTCGGAGACATTTATGACGCAGCAACGAATATGTACATCAGGATAGCTAAGCAAGTAATCAGGGAAGATGCAAAAAACATGATGCTAAACAGAGATTTTACAAGTGGCGGAAGAGGACTTGAAGAAAAGCTTCCAAACAGATGGGAGCTGGCTTATGCGCCAGCCTATGCTGAAACAAGGTGATAAAATGAGCAAACCAAAAAGGATAGGGAGCAGGATTCTTGACAGAAGGGAAGGGCTTGCAGAGGGCCCAATTGCAATAGCAATAGGAGGAACAACAATACAATTATACTTTCCCAAATTTGCAACAGACCTAAGGGAATCTGCGTACATGGCAAGGCATGCAGGAAGGACAATAACAGACACAGTGCAGGGAGGGCCAGAAGGAATGAGAGGCGCTCAAAGCCTGGATGAAGCCTTGAGACTGGTGGAGGCAGAGGCAGGAAAAAACAAAACAGCATCAAGAGCATATTCAGAAGCTGCTGCTGCATTACAGCAACGGGTTGCATCAAGGAAAAAATTTGCAGAGAGCATACTGGATGTATATACCCAAAACGAGACAACATCAAGGGTTGCATCAAGGATTGCAGTGCAGCTTAAAGGATCAACCAAACAGTTTTTTGAGGCAGGAAATGACCTGAAAAATGACTGGTGGAAACAAAACATAGACGGCCCAATAATAATGACCTATGGCAAGGCAATGAGGCATTTTGGGGACCCAAGATACAAGAACCTGACAGACGACCAAATAATAGCAAAGGCGCTTGAAAGCTCAGAAAGCCTGAAGCAATTCTACACAGAAGCAAGAAAATTTTATGATAGCAGGCAAAAAGGAGAGGAAGCAATAAATGCCTTCTCAGGCTATCTTGAAAGGACAATAGAAAAATCAGAGGCTGACAACAGGGAAATCGAACATCTGTATCCAAAGCTGATAAGCATGCTAAGGGAAGGATACAGCATTGAGGATTACATCTTTGCAACTGATTCCAAAGGCGCGAACATAACGCCAAAGGATGTCACTGGTGTTAGAGAAAAAGTACAAGGGCAACAGAAAACAGTTACGGAAGCCAGACAGGGGGTTGAAAAATTCACTCCGCTTCCCCAGGAAGGAACTGACTGGATAGCCGTTGCAACAAATCCATTCATGCTCGCTTTGGCAGGATATGTTGTCTATAGAGGAGCAACCGAAATGATGGGCATCCACGGAATAGCATCAAGGATAGCCATAAGCCCTATAAAACAAGGATTAAATGGAGCGCATGCACTATACGAGAATGCAGCACAAAGGATAAGAGGAGGATAAAATGAAAAAAGAACATTTGACAGATGCAGTAATATGCAGGATGAACGACAAAATACTCGAAGTATCAAGAATCCTAAGAGACACACAAAGAAGGCACCTTATCGTGCTAAACGACAATGACTCGCCAATCGGCATAATATCGACAGTGGACATCAACAACAGGGTAGTTGCAGAAAATAAAGATCCAGAGAAAACGAAGGCAACGGAAATAATGACCAAAAACCCAGCCATGACCGATCTAGGAGACAGCTATGAAAAAGCATACCAGACAATGGCAAGACTCGGCACACATTCCATCCCCGTGACTGAAAAAGGCAAACTGATCGGGATGCTGGAGTTCATGACCGCATTAAACATAAAGAGACAGGAGGGAAAATAAAATGGGAATAAGAGACATCATCCATCCCATGCCTGGAAAAAGGCAGGAACTTGCAGATTACATATTAAAACATTACAAAAATGTAAGGGAAGCTGTAGACTCAAACCCCGGTAACAGGGCACTGCTAGAGAGTGCAGTCGACGAAAGCTTCCAAAAATACTCAGGGTACCTGGGAAATATCACCGGAAAGGTAAGCGGGGCAGGACATGCAGTAGGCTATGCTGCTGACGCTTGGCTTCTTGGCACAGGAGACATAGTAGGCACTTTGGGCGGAAAATTCCTGAACCTGCTTGCACAGGTACCTGAAAAAATGTATGGAATAGTGTACGGGGTACAGACTGGAAACTACCTGGACGCAGCAAGAAACATATTCCAGGGAATGCTAAGCTACATCCCAGGGCTCACATTTGTTGATGAAGGACTTGAAAGGATAGTCCAGAAAAGGATGGTAAAGGATGCCTTAACAAGATTTGAGAAAGGATCAGGCATGTACAAGCCATGGACAGCAAAGCTCAGCGAGAAACTCGCTCCACACTATACAGGGGTAAGGGATAGGCAAGCAAATGTTTTCACGCCAGCGTATCAGCCCTCCCTGGCCTAGCTTTTTTTATAATTTATTTCTTGTTCTCCTTCTCCTTGATCAGGCTTGTTGCCCTGAACAGGGAATCAAAAGTCCCGGCATCCGTCCAATGGCCCTTCATTATGCTGTATGCCAAGGTGCCCCGCCTTATGTAATCATTATTCACGTCCGTTATCTCATACTCGCCCCTTGCTGAAGGCTTGAGGCTGCGGATGATGTCAAAAACCCCGGGCGTATACATGTAGATGCCTGTAACTATCAAGCCGCTCTTCGGATTCTTGGGCTTCTCCTCGATTCCAACAATCCTGTTGCCCTTGAGCTCAGCCACGCCGAACCTCTCAGCATCAGGAACCTCCTTCAGGAAGATTCTTGACTCCTCGGAACCATTCTTGAAAGCCTCCATCTCCCCGGTAATGTCATCAGTGAAAATATTATCGCCCAGGATAACTATGAACTTGTCCTTTCCCACGAAATCCTCGGCAAGCGAAAGCGCGTTTGCAATCCCGAGAGCGCCATCCTGTATCTTGTACGTAAGATCAACTCCAAAATCCCTACCTGACCCAAGCAGCTTCATGAAATCGCCCGCACACTCATTTCCTGTTATGACAAGTATCTTCCGTATGCCTGCATTGATTAGCGAAAAAAGGGGGTAATAAATCATGGGCTTGTCATGCACAGGAAGCAGATGCTTATTGGTAACTTTCGTTATCGGGCTGAGCCTGGAGCCTGTCCCGCCTGCAAGTATAACCCCCTTGACAGTCACCAAACCGAGATAATCATTAAGGGCATCATGCCAGTTCCTAAGCGGCTCTAGCTTGGTGTTTATTAGTATCGAGAAATGGGGCCTTTTCGCAGGCCGATCAATTTCCATGCTTGTAATCGGGGTAACTGGCGTCTTGAGGCCGGCAAACGCTATTATCGCCTTTGCAAACTCAAACCAGCTGCATGACCCGGAATTAGTAACATGATAAACCCCGAAATCACATCCCAGGATAATGTCCTTTATCTTTACAGCAACATCCCGACTGTAACTTGGACAGCCAACCTGGTCATCAACAACAGCAAGGCTGTCCCTCTCCTTAGCCAGCCTGATAATGGTATCCACAAAATTCTTGCCATGCCTGCCAAAAAGCCATGAGGTGCGGACAATGAAGTACTTTTCCATTTTCTCCTTTATCAGCTTCTCAGCAAGCGCCTTTGCCTTCCCATGGGCATTCAACGGATTGGGCTCATCATACTCCGTATACCCCTTCTTGTCGCCCCCGAAAACATAATCTGTGCTCACGTGAAGCAATGCAGCCCCTGAAAGCTTGCAGGCCTCAGCAATGTAACCTGCAGAAATCCCATTCACCTGCATATTAAGCTCGGAGTTGGATTCTGCGCCATCGACGTCAGTGTATGCAGCAGCATTTATTACAACATCCGGCTTGAGCTCAACAATCCGGCTCACCACGTCATTTCTCTTCGTGATGTCCAGCTCCTTTCTCGTCCACGCAACGACCTCATAATTCTTCAAAACACCAACAAGATCCGACCCCAAAAGGCCATTAGCCCCCAAAACAAGAATCTTCATTCATTTCACCTGCAAACCATGCCTCTTATAATGGCTCCTGTAATACTCCAAAAACTCCCCGGTCTTGATCTTCTCCCACCATTGCCTGTTGTGGGAATACCAGGCAACAGTCTTCCTCAACGCATCCCTGAAATCATGTGCAGGCTTCCATCCAAGGTGCATAATCTTCGAGCAACTAACCGAATACCTGCGGTCATGGCCCGGGCGATCCTTAACGAACTTAATCAGCGACTTCGGCTTCCTAAGCCCACCGAGGATCATTTCCGTAATCTCCAGGTTTGTGAATTCATTTCCGGCCCCGACGTTATATATCTCGCCTGACTTCCCATGGCTTATCACCATCATGATGGCATCGCAGTTATCCTCAACAAACAACCAGTCCCGAACCTGCATGCCGTCGCCATAGACCGGAAGCTCCTTGCCCTCAATTGCGTTAGTTATGAAGAGTGGAATAAGTTTCTCAGGGTGCTGGAAAGGGCCGAAATTGTTCGTGCTCCGGGTAATGAGGACAGGAATGCCATATGTTGAAAAAAAAGACTTTGCAAGAAGGTCAGCGCCGGCCTTGCTCGCCGAATAAGGGCTGGACGGATTCAGCATCGAGGTCTCAAAAAAGAGCCTTCGCCGATGCTTCCGTACACCTCGTCAGTGCTCACCTGAACAAAACCACAGTCGTTCTTCCTTGCCGACTCCAATAATGTGTACGCGCCAAAAACATCAGTCATGATGAAGCTTCCGGGATCATTGATGGACCTGTCAACATGGCTTTCTGCAGCGAAATTCACAATGACATCGCAACCCTCGGAAACCCTTGCCATCATTTTTTCATCACATATATCCCCCTTAACAAAGGTATACCTGCGATCATTCTCAACATCCTTCAGGTTTTCCAAGTTGCCCGCATAAGTGAGGTTATCCAGGTTTACAACCTCCGAATCAGGCTGCTTCCTAAGAAGCATCCTTATGAAATTGCTTCCGATAAACCCAGCCCCGCCGGTAACAAGAAATTTCACATCATCCACCCTTCAAAGCATTCCATCTAAAAGGGATATCAGGGCTGTCAAAAGGCTTCCTGAACTCATCAGGACTTGCCCTGTTGTAAGGAAGAGATGGTATGTTAATAACCATTGACTCTTCATCAGAAGCGCATTCAAAGCCATGATAAACCCCTGCAGGTATCTTAACCAATACAGGTTTCTCCATCCCAAGCACAAGCTCCTGAACCTGCCCCTTAGACCGCGATGATTCCCTCGGATCAAAAAGCCCAAGCCTGATGCTCCCCTTTACGCAAACAAAATGATCAACCTGCTTCCTGTGAAGATGCCATGCCTTCGTAAACCCGGGCATGCATGTGGTAATGTAAACCTGGCCGAAACCCTCGAAAACAGGATCATCATTCCTAAGAAGCTCCATAACCCTGCCCCTGTCGTCCGAATGAAGCCTAAGCTCCTTTA
>JACPBS010000018.1:0-18749 GCA_016180195.1 Candidatus Woesearchaeota archaeon | reverse complement strand
CCACCAGTCCCTCGATCATCACCGGCAAAAAAAAACAACAGATTTAAATACTTTGTTGTTACTAGAGTAATACGGGTGTATTACTTGAAAACCAGGGTATCAATATCAATGGACAAAGAGATACTTGGAAAGCTCGACAAGGAGATAGACAACATCAACATTTTTTCAAGGTCAGAGGCAATTGAAAAAATAGTGGAAAAATACGTGAGCGAGAAGAAAAAATGCGTCATACTTGCAGGAGGCGAGCCTTCCAAGCTGTACATGCCTGAACTGAAATGCTTCAGGCCGCTTATAAACATAAAGGGCAGGACTCTAATAAGGGATATAATTGAGAAGGTAAGGAAGGCAAGATATGAGGACATCCTGATAATCGGATCAAAAGAAGTGCTGTCAGCAATCTACAACGAGATCGGGGATGGAAAATCCCTGAAAGCCAGCATAGAGTATCTCGAGGAAAAAGACCACATAGGATCCGCCAAAACTCTTAACCTAGCAAAACCCCATATAAAGAATACGTTCCTGTTCCTTCCCTGCGATCATTACTTCGAGATAAACCTTGAGGAAGTTGAAGCATACCACAGGAGGAACAAGGGAACAGCAACACTGGTGATATACTCTGGAACGGAGCATGAATGGAAAAAGAGCTCAATTGTAAGCCTTGAAGGAAACGTTATCACCAAATACATCGAAAAACCAAAGAATGCCGAAACACACCTGACATCAATGATGATAGGCTTTGCAGAGCCGGAAATTTTTGAGTCAGTCCCGGAAGGAAAAATAACATGGAGCCTTCAGGAAAACGTGTTTGCAGCCCTGGCAAAAAGGGGAAGGCTGATCGGGTATGTGTTCTCCGGCAACTGGAAGAACATACATTCCAAAGAAGATGTTTATGAGCTGAATTTGTAAAATACCAAATCAAACCCTCTTCCGCCAATAGTCCAGAAGATCCTTAAGCGTCTTATGAAACGGTATCTCAGGATGCCAGCCTGTATCAGAAACAAACTTCGAGTTATTCCCGACCAAAAAAGGGATATCCCCCTCCTTAAGCTTCTTGTTCTCAACAACCTCAATTCGCTTATCGGTAAGCTCAAGGAGCATGTCCAGTATTTCCTTTGCCGAATAACCCCTGCCTGAACATATATTATAAATGTTCCCCGGCCTGCAGTCCTTGACAGCATAAAGATAAGCCCTGACAACATCCCTGACATCAGTGAAATCCCTGCTCGCCGACAAAGGGCCAACATGAATAACAGGCTTGGCTCCGGCCTCTATCTCCGCAATCTGCCTTGCAAAATCAGAGCAAACAAAGCCAGCAGGCTGGCCCGGACCCGTATGGTTAAAGCTCCTTGAGACAACCACCTTCAGCCCCTTAAGCCTGAAAAAATCCATAGCCATAGCCTCCTCTTCAACACGAGACCTTGCATAAGGGCTAATAGGATTCAAAAGGTGGTCCTCCGAAATAGGAAGCTTCTTTGGGATCCCATAAACGTGGGCAGAAGACACAACAAGGACAGAGGCATTGGCATTGACCTTCAACACGCTCTCAAGAACATTCCTGGCGCCATCAACATTTACCTTCATCGTGAGGCCAGGGTACTTTATGCTTTCACTAACAGATGTTATGGCTGCGAGGTGGAAAACAAAATCAGGCCTAACCCTCCCAATGATGCCATCCAGCTTTTCCCTTTCAAGAATGTCGCATGCAAAAACCCTGCACCCGGCAATCCTCCTGGGGTTTCTTTCAAGGCCAATCACCTCATGATTGTTCTCAAGCAAGTGCCTTGCAAGATGAGGACCGACAAAACCACCAATCCCCGTAATTAAAGAAATCATTTTAGGGACTTCAGCCTTCCAAGATCATGATCAACCATCATCTCAATAAGCTCGTGAAACCTAACCCTCGGGCTCCACCCCAAGACTTTTCGAGCCTTGGAAGAATCCGCAACAAGCAGGTCAACCTCAGCAGGCCTGAAAAAAAACTTATCAACCTTGACATAATCCTTATACTTGAGGCCGACATGGCCAAAAGCGATTTCGCAAAGCTCCCTGACTGAATGAGTCTCTCCTGTCCCTATGACATAGTCATCAGCCTTCGCCTGCTGAAGCATGAGCCACATCGCTTCAACATAATCAGCCGCAAAACCCCAGTCACGCTTTGCATCAAGATTCCCCATCCTCAATTCCTTCGATAGCCCAAGCTTAATCCTTGCAACACCATCGCTTACTTTCCTCGTTACAAACTCAAAACCCCTACGGGGACTTTCATGATTAAAAAGGATGCCTGAACACGCAAATACATCATAGCTTTCCCTGTAATTGACAGTTATGAAATGTCCATAAACCTTTGCAACCCCATAAGGGCTCCTGGGATAAAAAGGGGTTGTCTCATTCTGAGGCGTTTCCCTCACTTTTCCGAACATCTCGCTACTGCTCGCCTGATAAACCTTCACCTTCGGATTTACCTTCCTCACAGCCTCAAGAAGCCTTGTAACACCCAAGGCTGTAAACTCCCCTGTCAACACCGGCTGGTTCCACGAGGTTGGAACAAAGCTCTGCGCAGCAAGATTATAAACCTCACCTGCCCCGGACTCCTTCAGCGCCTCTATCAATGAAGTCTGGTCAAGAAGGTCGCCCTGAATAAGGCTAATCCTGCTTCTTATATGCTCTATCCTGCTAAAATTCTCAGAGCTTGCACGCCTAACCATTCCATAAACATCATAACCCTTCCCAAGAAGCAGTTCAGCAAGATACGAACCATCCTGGCCTGTGACACCTGTTATGAGAGCAGCCTTACCCATGAAAGCAAAGTTAGGCAACTAATATATAATTTTAATGGCAGGAAAAAATTAATAACCCCAATTGAAAGCCAACACGCAACATGACAGACTGGTTCATCCTATCAGTAATGGCAATGATCTTTTACGGCATCCAGAATTTCCTTTTCAAGTTTGCATCACAACACGGCTACGACAGCGTAAGGGTAAACTCCATATCCACACTCACCATAGTTGCCAGTTCAGGCATACTTTTCCTTGTTTCAGAGCCAAGCGTATCAGGACCGTATTTCCTCCTTCTTGTGATTGGAAACGGGATAACTTACCTTTTCGCAAACGTATGCAGGATCGAGAGCTTTAAGCTTTCACCATCAAGACTCGCAAATCCGATAGCAAGCATGTACATAGCGCTGACGCCCATCCTTGCATTCTTCATCTTCAGGGAAAGG
This sequence comes from Candidatus Woesearchaeota archaeon, assembly GCA_016180195.1. Classification (GTDB taxonomy): domain Archaea; phylum Nanobdellota; class Nanobdellia; order Woesearchaeales; family UBA10216; genus JACPBS01. The sequence continues at coordinate 15,526 of JACPBS010000018.1, read as the reverse complement.
ATAACAATCCTTCAGCTACTGGGGCTTACAACTGCAACATTCACGATCATAATCCTGGCAAAGAAGCAGAGCAAAGAAAAAAAGAAAGGTATAGCAATGCTTGGAATAATCTTTGCAGGGATAGCGGCAGCATCAACAAGCTTCAACAACATAATCGGAAAATCGGCGGCAATAACAGGGGATATTGCAAGCTTCATGTTCTTCTCATACTTATTCAGCTTTTTCATTTCACTGGCAATGCAGACGGCCCTGGACAAAAAGGAAAACCCAATAAGAGCCCTTGTCAAAGACCACAGGGCAACCAGGCTCGGCCTTGTCTCAGGACTAACAGGATTCGCAGCATATTATCTCATGCTAAGATCGCTTGTGTCCGGACCCGCGATGCTCATTTTCCCAATAATCGGGCTAGGCGTGGTCCTGACTGAAATAATTTCCACCTGGGATGCAGGAGGCAAGCTTACAACAAGAAGCATTGCTGCAATAGCTGCATCCGCAATCTCAATAATACTTTTAAGATGAAACAATCTCTGCCCTGAACCATTCAATGGTCCTGAAAAGGCCATCTTCCAGGCTAACATTCGGCTCCCAACCTAGAAGCTTCCTTGCCCTTGAAAGATCAGGCCTCCTGGTTTTCGGATCATCTTGGGGCAGCGGCTCAAAAACCATCTCACTTCTGCTTCCAGTAATGCGGACTATCCGCCGTGCAAATTCAAGTATGGTCAGCTCATCGGAATTTCCCAAGTTCACAGGACCTGTGAAACCGGACATCAACAGGCTGTAAATCCCGTCCACAAGATCTGAGATATAGCAAAAACTCCGTGTCTGCGAACCATCCCCGAAAACTGTCAATGGCTTATTATTTAGTGCCTGCCAGATAAAATTAGGCACTGCTCTTCCATCATTGAGCCTCATAAAAGGCCCAAATGTATTGAAGATGCGCGCAATCCTCACATCAACTTTATGCGTCCTATGATATGCCATAGAAAGGGCTTCAGCAAACCTCTTTGCCTCATCATAAACCCCCCTCGGCCCAATAGGATTCACATTACCCCAATACTCTTCGGACTGGGGGTGAACAAGGGGATCACCATAAACCTCGCTTGTAGACGCCAGCATGAAAACAGCCTTCTTGTCCTTGGCAAGCCCAAGCGCATTGTGAGTGCCCAAACCGCCTACCTTAAGCGTCTGGATGGGGTACTTCAAGTAATCAGCAGGGCTTGCCGGACTGGCAAAATGAAGAACATAATCCAGCCTGCCCGGAAAATCAATATACTCGGTAACATCATGCCTGATAAACTCAAAATCAGAGCATCCCGAGAATTCCTCAATATTTCTCTTGCTTCCGGTAATAAAATTGTCCATGCAAACAACCCTGAAGCCTTTTGACAGAAGATGGCTACAAAGATGCCTTCCTATGAATCCCGCGCCACCAGTTACAAGAGCAGTCTTTTTCACTTCCCCCTCCAATAATCATCTGCCTCGCGAAGCTGGTCATGGCTCCCTATATCAAACCATTTTTCGGAAAAGACAAATCCATAAACATGCTCCCTCCTGGAAAGCCACATGATGAATTCACCAAGATTATCCGGCTTTTTATTGTGCCTGATGCAATCCTCAAGCAGCCTGATGTCATGAGCTGTGAAAAAATAGCAAGCAGTGCTGGCCAAAGAGCTTTTCGGGGATTCAGGCTTTTCCTCAAAATTAATTATCCTCGAATCAGCATCCAGCTCCACAACCCCATATTTTCCCGCAACCTTTTCCTTTTCCCGGATATCATGCAATGCAACAACAGAGGCATTCCTTTGCCTGAAAAATTGGTAAAGCCTCAAAAGGCTAAAATCAAAAAGGTTGTCACCCGCAATAACCAGAATGTCATCATCAATGCCTAACGACTTGACCGCAAAATCTATATCACCTACAGCCCCCAACCGATCATCATTGCTCAAAGTCCCGTCATCTAACAGCCTAATGCCATCCCTTAAGCCATAATTCCTAAGCCATTCAGCAAACGCGCTGTAGAACTTGCTGTTAGTAACGATCAAGATCTCATCTACAACGTTTATCTCACGTATCAAAGCCAGGATGTGCTCTATTATTGGAGTGCCCGCTACCTTAATCAGCGGCTTTGGAACATCCCGCGTAAGGGGATAAAGGCGGGTTCCATATCCTGCAGCAAGAACTATTGCCTTCATCTTCCAATGCTCTCATACTTGAATCCGAAAGCCTTCATCTCACCAGGCTCGTAAATGTTCCTCGCGTCCAAAATATTCGGCAGCCTCATCAAAGACTTTACCCTTGCCTTATCAAGCTCCCTGAACTCATCCCACTCTGTAATTATGACAAGACAATCCGCACCTTTAACTGCATCATAAGGATTCGAGGCGAAACCAACATTCAACAACCTGGCTGCATTGCCCATTGCGACCGGATCAAAAGCCACAACACAGGCACCAAGCTTTTGAAGCTCAGAGATGAGAACAAGAGACGGAGCCTCCCTCATGTCATCAGTCTTGGGCTTGAATGCCAGACCCCAAACAGCCACTGTTTTCCCCGAAAGATCACTCCCGATAAGCTTCCTGACCTTTGAAACAACAAAAAGCTTCTGGCTCTCATTAATGCCCTCAACAGCCTCCAGAAGCCTCGTGCCCAAGCCCCTGTCCTTCATTATGCTGATGAGCGCCCTAACATCCTTCGGAAAGCAGCTCCCCCCATAACCAGCTCCTGCCTGAATAAACCTTGAGCCAATCCTGCTATCAAGACCCACGCCCTTTGAAACAAGCTTGATGTCAGCGCCCACAGCCTCGCAAAGATGGGACAACTCATTAACAAAAGATATCCTGCAGGCGAGCATTGCATTGCTCGCATACTTGATAAGCTCGGAACTCACGATATCAGTAAAAAGGATCGGCCTGCCTGTCCTCTCAATGGGCTTGTATATGTTCAGCATTATCTTCCTTGCAGCATCCCCATCAACACCAACAACGATACGGTCAGGAACCATAAAATCATATATCGCCTCACCCTCCCTTAGGAATTCCGGGTTTGAAACAACATCAAATGCAACCTTACTCCTGAGATTCTTCAATACCTCGTCCTTAACCCTGCTACAGGTTCCTGGGGGAACCGTGCTTTTGACAACGATAACCTTATAGCTGTCCATGCAGGATGCAATATCCCTTGCTGCACTGAAAACATAAGAAAGATCAGCCCTGCCATTGTCAGAAGGGGTGCCTACTGCAATGAAGATAACATCGGACTGCCTGACAGGCTCATGCAAATCATCAGTAAACTTAAGCCTGCCCTGCGAAAAATTGAGCTCGACAAGATCCCTCAGCCCAGGCTCATAAATCGGCATCACGCCGTTGTTCAGCTTCTCGACCTTCACCCGGTCTATATCCACACAAACAACATCATTCCCGAGGTTGGCAAGGCAAGTGCCCGTAACAAGGCCAACATAACCACATCCGATAACCGCAATCTTCATAAAATGAAAGCATCCCAATAAACTATAAATATCTTACCATTATCCTACTTTATGCGATGAAAAAGAAGATATCAATAACCATAGACGAGACTGCCCTGCTGGAAATAGACTCCAAAATAGATAACCTCCTGATACGGAACAGGAGCCAGGCAATAGAATACCTTGTCAAGAACTCGTTGGGCAAGAGAAAGACAGCGGTCATACTTGCAGGCGGAAAAGAAGAGGACCTCAAGATAGATGAAAAAACTTTCAGCACCACAGCCAAAATAAGCAACAAATCAGTTGTTGAAAAAGCCGTGAACAAGCTCAGGGAAAACGGATTCAAGGACATATACATAATAGCGAGGCAAAAGATACTCACACAAGCATTCGACATACTAAAGGACGGGAGCAGCATCGGGACAAAAATAGCATACATCGAAGAGAAATCATCCAAAGGGACTGCATCGAGCCTGAAGCTCGCAAAAGGGAAAATAAACACAGATTTCCTGGTTGTATACGGAGACATCATATTCGACAGGATAAACCTGGAGGAGCTATGGAACCAGCACGCAGGAAGCAACGCGATGGCAACAATAATGCTTACAACATCCATAAAGACAAATGAAAAGGGAACGGTCAGGATGGAGGGAAGCAAGGTCCTTGAATTCGTTCAGAAGCCCAAGAAATCAGACATCTACCTGGTATTCTCACCGATATTTGCAGCAGAGCCTGAACTGCTCGAACAGGAAGGCAACAGCCTAGAATACGAAGTGTTCCCGAAACTAGTGGAAAAAGGACTGCTCCAGGGCCACCTGAGCTCGGAAAAGGAAAAGCACATACATACAATTAATGATTTGAGATAACAGCCTGCCTGCCATAATTCTCCATCGCAGACAAAACGCTGAAAATATTCGTACCATAAGAACATATAACCGGCAGACCGCCAAGCCTTTGGGTGATCTTGTGTGTTTTAGTGCCCTTGAGGATCAAGACAACATAATCTACACCAGAAAACTTATCCAGCCTGGAAACAGATCTTGATTCTCCATCCAAAAAACGCAAACTGCCAACATCAGCAAGCGCAGATGACAACTTCTCCCTAAGAGAAGAATTACCCTCTGCACCTATCACAAGGATTTCCTTGCCAATATAGCGTGAAAGGTCATAAACATGTCCATGCCTGGAAAATTGCTCTTCAAGAGCTTCTAATTCGCCACGGATAACAGACAAATCCTTCTCAGCCTGCACGTAAAGCCTGTAAAATTCAACCAACTGATCTATATAAGGCCTCAGAAGAGTGGGATCCCCATTAATGTATTTACCAATGAAAAAGCTGTTTCCCAATCATTAAGCCTGGACTCCAAATCAAAGATTCTATTCGAGCGGTCTTCCAACCCGGCACGTGCATCTTCGAGCTCCGTATAAAGCCTAAGGTTAGCCTTCTTCGCTTCATCAAGTCTCTTTTCCAACTGGCCTATTCTTGAACTGTAATCATCAGACATTGCCTTAAAGCCATCATTCAAAGTTGCAACGCGATCATTCGTTGAATTTATCTCCTGCCTATGCAAAGCAGACATTTCGGAAACAATGCCCTCATGATAGGCCCTTGACACAACAGGGAGCATTTCCCTGACACGCCCAACCAAACCATCCAAAAATGCAACCATATTAACTACTCAATAGTGGCTTATTTATATTTTTTGTGATTAATCCTGAACAAATTTTTTATTTTGCCGGAAAAATCAACCGCCAAATGAAGATTTCTCTTATCTATCCGGAATCCCCTGCAGGGATTTCAGATCATAGGCAGGGCTTTAAAGAAAGCCTCATGTCCCAATTCTTCAACGGAGGCAAGCATTTTTCTCCCTTTTTGTCGCTCCCGGTTCTAGCCGGAATAGCAAAAGAAGAATCGCCCGAATCAAAAGTAAAGTCTTATTATGAAACAAAATCGAGATTGACCAACACGGACCTTGAGAAAATCGCACAAAGCGATATAGTTGGAATAACAATGATAACAAGCCAGGCAACAAGAGCATATGAACTGGGAAACATACTAAAAGCTGTTTACGGGCTCAGAGGAATCCTAGCATACGGCGGCAGGCATGCCACGGGAATTTTCGAAGCTGATGAATTCCGTCACGAGCCATTTGAGCATGGAAAAGCCGACGCTGTTTTTATCGGAGAAGCGTTTGTCACCTGGAGGGAATTCCTGCGAGAAGCACAAACATGCACCACCAGGCAATTCTATATTGATCCGGATTATATGAAAAAAAGGCAGGATACTTTTTCAATACCAACTCCTGACAGGTCAGAACTGCCCATTAATGATTTCTATTTTCCGGCAAGCATAATACTCGGGGTCGGCTGCATCTATAACTGCGCCAGTTGCTCTGTTTCAGGAGGTGTAAGCATGCGGCCACTCGAGGAACTGCTAAAAGAGGTCAGTGATGTAAAAGATATGCAGGAAAAAAACGGATTGAACGGCCTGATCAACCGCCTTTTGGGAAGAAACGCAATTTTAATTGCCGACAACGATATCCACCTCTATTCATCCTTTTACAGGAAAAGCAGGGAAAAAGGGCATCCGGAAACTCTAAGGAAAGTATTAGAGAGCTTAAAGAGCCCATGGATAGGCCAGGTTGGCTATAATGCGGGATTTGACGATGAATTCCTGCACCTGGCAGAAGAAACAGGCTGCAAAGTACTGTTTTTCGGGTTCGAAACATATTCACAGGAAAACCTCGACGCCATAGGGAAGAAGCAGAACAAATTAGAGCGATACCAAGAGATCATGCAAAACTGCGCAAAAAGAGGCATAATGGTAACCGGAAACTACATGTTCGGACTTCCACTCGACAAGACCGGATGTGGAGAACTTGCACTCAGGCACATCCGGGAAACAGGGATCCATCTCCCCATGACGAACATATACACCCCCTTCCCGGGATCAAGATTCTTTGCTGAAGCAGTCAGGGATAACAGGCTATTAGGAAAACCCAGCCCATCTGAATGGTGGAGGTACAGCGGGGCCAGGGTACAATTCTATCCTGAAAGCATTTCCCCCGCAGATCTAGTCATTGAGCATAACAAATTCAGAGAAGAAGCCTATAAAATCGGAAACATATTCAGAAGACTCCTGAAGTCAAGGCTCCCACTAAACCAGCTTCCATTTGCTTTTGCAGCCAACATTGTGCTTGGACTGAACGTAGGGCTGAGAAGCGACGAGTACGAAGTCCAAAAGGAAAGGCTGGAACATTATGGAATATCAATTGATCAGTTAACATAACAAAAAAAACCCACAAATCTGCGGCCTTTCACACTAAAGTGCGACTGGCGAAATTCATTATAAAGAAAGTGATGAACAGCGAACTCAGGTTCCCGCGCGACGCGCAGTACAGCTGAGAACGTGCGCCTGCTTGACTGCCGAGTTCGAAATGGGATCGGGTATTTCCAGGCGGCCATGACCGTTCATCGGAAAAGAGAAACCAATGCCTGCTTATAAATTTAACGGCAACTTTCAGCATTGTGAGTAAAATTTCTGCTTGTTTGATTGCGCCAACAATAACAATGGTTGGACACTTTTTTGCCTCGGGCAAAAACCCAAATCACGCTTTTAGCGTGATTGGGCCCAATTGAGCTTTGCTCAATTTGGGAGCTTCTCGGGAGCAAGTTAAACTTGGGTTTAACTGCTCATTCAACCGATGGTTGAATTGAGCCCGAAGGGCATCCATTGGCTCGCCAACCGTTGTTGGCACAAAGAGAAAAACGCCGCTACAAACTCAAGCAGTCAAAACCTATTCGGAGATACTGAACTGTCAGGAATTCTTCCCAACCAAAGGAACAAAAGACACTTTTCCAAGGCTTTCCCTGAAAAAGGTGTGGCCATCCTCATAAATTACCTTAATGAGGTCACCTTCCTTTTCCGGATAAAGCAAAATTCCACATGGCTTAAGCTGCCTTCCCAGTATATCCGGATCGAAACCAGGCCCAACCCCTGCTGTAAGGTAAATCCTGTCATAGGGAGCCAAAGCAGGAAAACCCTCTGAACCGTCACCATACACCAACAAAAACCCGCCAACCTCATCAGGCAATTTCTCAATGCGGCTTGTTCCCAAGCGCGATTTGAAGTGGCCTGAAAGATTTTTCTTTGCAAGCATTGCAAGGCTGGAAATGCATTCCACGGTGGCAAAAGTTCCATTGTTGCCAATAATCTCTTTTGTAACAGCTGCATGATACCCGCACCCAGTGCCTATCTCAAGCACGTTCATACCAGGCCTAAGATCAAGATTTACAGCCATGTAAGCCACAAGCGACGGCTGTGAACAAGTCTGCCCTGACCCAATGGGAAGAACATCATCATTATAAGCCATTGCCCTAACCTCCACGCAGTAATTATAAAAAACAAGATCACTCTCAACGTGCTTCATTAGAACAATTGCCATTTTGAAAAAAGGCTTCTCTTCCTTTGCATCAATCGCCTTTTTGGCATTCATCACTACTTCCTCAAACTCAGAAGTCACAACCGGAACCCGAGTGAATAAACCTGCAGGGATAAATTTCCTCCTGTCAACTTTCTCCATTGCCTCAATAACAGCGTCCAGCCCTATCCCGCACCTTTTACCAAGATAGCTTTTCCTGACCTGATCTGTCAAGTATGCGTTATTCATCATAAAAAGATGCAAAAAACAACAATAAAAAAGTTGTCCAAAAAACATAAATACGACCCGGATGATAAAGATCTTCATGTTCATCAGGCTGAAAAAGATAAAGGGCAAAAACTATGCATACCTCGTCAGCAACACATGGACTGAAAAGGGCTCAAGGCAAAAGGTGACAGGATACCTGGGCAAGGTCCATAGCCCGGAGAAGAAAAGGGCAAAAACGCTGATGGAATTTGCGAGCTCTGAAAAAATCGAGGATTTCTTCAGCAACAACTCATATACAGAGATAATAAGCAAGCTCGTGCAGCTTGAGCTGCATAATCACGGGCTTGAGGATTCATTCTTTGTTTTAGACGGAAGACTGAAGACACTTTCAGGAAAGGATGCAGTCATACAACTGAACCAGGGATTCCTGTGCAGTGAAACCATAAAAAAGCTGATCGAATACAATGCAGAAGAGGATGACGGGTATTTGCTGGCTAACCTGATCACATACGCAGGGCTGAGCCTTGAAAAGGATCATTTTGTCCTGCTGTTCGAGAAGACGAAGACAGCCAAAGAACCAAAAGGCGATTTCTATTACTGATCCCCCAGCTCTATGACAACAGCAGCCACGGACTCATCAACATCCTTGATAATCCCGTGGCCTGAAAGTCTCCTCCTTATTTCCGCCCACGAATGCGCCTTCCTTGCCTTGCCAATCTCATCAATAACCTCCTTCACAAGCTGATAATTGGCATAAATCAGATCACCTTTCTGCCTGTTCCCGTCAATCTCATCCAAAATCCGCGAAATCATAGATTCCTGCTCTCCAATAATCCTCCTGATCTCCCCAATCCTTACCTCTTGCCTGGAAAGAGGCCTGAACTCATTGCAATAATAGAAATCAAGGGCATCGCAGTATGACTCAAATTGCCTCAATACCTTGCCCTCATACACCTTAAGCATGAATGGGATGCAATTAAATGCAGAAGAACCGTCATAAACAACAGCAGGCTGCCTCCCCCTCCCAACAAGCTCCTGTATTGAACAAATAATGCTCCTGCAAATGGCCCTGTCAACCATTACAGGAGGCGTATTCTTATTGGCACCTGAAATCAGGCAAACCTCCTCGGAATAGACTCCCCCAAGCCCCAGGTCCATAGCCAATGCCTTTACCAAAGAGTCCTTGTTCGAAGACGACAACAAGCCCAGCAATTCGCCTTCAGAAACCGAATAAAAATCACATTTTTTTAAGGGAAAAGCATAGGTTTCACCGGGAATTATCTTCCTGCTGCTCCAAAGCTGCCTTTCTGCGACGGAAATTATTGAATAGTCCTCATTGCAAAGAATTATGTTGCCCTTGCTGAAAAGCTCAACAATCAACCTATATCTCCCCGAATCAAACCGAAATTCAACAATCCTCTCTGAACCGACCTGCAAAACAGAGGTTAATCTTGCGCCATCAAGATGCTTCCTAAGCTGAAGGCAAAAACCAGGGGGCTTTTCAGGGAACTCAAAATCCGAACGGGTCAAAAAAAGGGCAGTAGGTGCCATAAGTCTCACTTTTAGCTTGCCAACACCCGGCTTGTGCATGAACAGAACCACATTTTTCTCATTCTGCTGATAGATCTTGGCTATTTTAGCCCCAAAAAGGCCTTCAAGCTCATTAACTACCACTCCGATCTCAATACTTGAAAGCTCACTTTTCATAATTTCAACCTAAATTCATAGTGCCTAACTGTTTTATCATGGCCTGGAAATTACGAGTTTCGAGATGCACTATTTAAAGTTGTGGATTGAGCACACCTAAGCGCACCAAACCCCTGTCAAGTATTTTCCTGCACCCGTAAAGTAACAAAAATCCGCCGCTCGGAGATATCCTCGGCCTAAAGGCACCATGAAAACCGCCATATTATCCAGATTGAAGCAACTCGCAAATGCTGCACCGTGCAAAGTTATTTAAACTGAACCTGGAAAAAAAAAGACATGAAAGCTATCCTTGACTTTTTCACGAACAATGAAAGGTGGCATGAGCTTGACAAAGCCCTGACTTCTGCGTTCGAAAAGATAAAAGGCGAAACCAGAAATATCTATTCATGGGTCAGGTATTTCAGGCAGAAGGACATGCAGAATGACCTGAAGCATGACCTGATTGATGCTGAAATGGCAAAGCATGATGAGCTGATCAAATCACTTCAAATACAAGTATCCATGCTTAACGAAGAGATAAAGAATATGCAAATTAATCAAAAAACAGGTCCGTTTCCGGACCAAGTCCGGACCAAGTCCGGACCTGAATTCAGGACGAGGATCGAGAAGAAGATGATTGCAATAAGCAGGCCGATAAAAAAGGATTACATAATCCAGCAAATATCGGACATGATAGGCAAGGGAGGGTATTCAACCAAGCAAATCGAGACAATTATCGTCAGGGAAAAAATGCTTTGTGGCAGGACTGCATTCTACGACTACCTGAAGGAAATGAAGCTAAAAAACCAGATAGGCTTCATCGATGATGGCAAAAAAAGAGTCATAATACCCCGGCAGGATTAGTCCGTTTCCGGACCAAGTCCGGACTTGATCCGGACTTAAAAGCGGACTTACGTCATGCAAAAACCGCCCGGGTTCTGAACAGCAGAATCTCTCCCAGACTTTTGCTTTGGCGGTCGGATGATGCACCAGACAGGACAAAAACGGCTGCCCCGAGGTATCTTGGCCTTAAAGCCCGAGGCTTTGCGCAGAAGCCGAATCAAGCGTTGCTGATCAGCTTTCATGCCAACAAAGTCAGGTTTCAGCCTGAAAGGCCAAATGCCTCTTACCAGCTCGAATAGGAAGTCGATGCCCCTTAAGAAGGCGTGTCCTTATCTTCTTTGCCAATGTCACCGGGGAGGCTTTGGAAGTATTCAAAACCAGCATCTTGTGCCCTGCCTCCGCAGCCTCAATGAGACATGAGTCAAATATCTCGGCATCCAGGTTCTCCCTCACTTTTCGGGCTGAATAGCCCTTTGCTTCAAGCCTTTTTTTAAGGATCTTAAGATCACATCGGGTGACTATGCATAATGTTACAAGCTTAATAGGTAAAAAGTGAGACATGTGAGAATCTATTACAACCCCCGGTTCTTTGATTGAGGGTATCAATTTGGTCAACTGATCAGCCATTTTCTGTTCATCAACTATTAAAGTTCGTCTAATATTGTCATAACCTATTGTTACTTTTTTCCCAAAAAAATGAAAAGGGTCAATGTAAAGATAGCCCATTAGCTTTGAAAGCTCCATAGAAAGGGAAGTCTTCCCAGTACCAGGTGTCCCTGTTACGGATATAACTGTCTTAATTTTTTTAGGCACCATAATAAAAGTGAGATAAGATCGTTTTTAAGTTCGTATAACAAAGACCGCACTAATTACGGGCGCGAACTTGTGAAAGGTTCTGACAAGCTTAAAACTATGGTTAAGTATTTAAATGATTTTAAACATTCTTTACCCATGCGAAAAAAAGACACATTCCTGCTGCTATCTCTGGAAGATGAGAAAGCAAAAAAGCTAGCAAACGTAATAAGCAGCGACGTATGCAGAAAACTTCTTGACAGCCTTGCCACAAAGGAATCTACTGAAACAGACCTGGCAAAGGAACTAGGAATACCCATCTCGACTATCCACTATAACCTAAAGCAGCTTCTGGAATCAGGGTTAGTTAAATGCGATGAATTCCATTATTCACAAAAAGGCAAGGAGGTGAATCACTATTCGATTGCAAACAAGTACATAATCATAGCTCCAAAGAACACAGAAAGCATATCCAGCAAGATAAAAAGGCTCCTTCCGGTATTCGCAGCAGTATCCGCCGCCGGATTAATAATTCAATTGCTCACAGGCAGCCGTGTAACCGAAACAGGGACAAGGGACATGATGGTTAAGACCCTGAGCGAAAGCTCAGATCAGGCCCAGCAGATAATAACACAACCTGAACCAAGCCTTGCACTTTGGTTCATACTTGGCGCTTTGTTTGCACTAATAGTATTCCTCTTATACGACGTAGCTAAAGAAAGGTTTAAATAAGCCTAACCTTGATGAGCAAGGATGAAGGCATTGCCAGTCATCATACCGGTCTTATTTGCACTGCTGCTATTAGGCTGCACCAGAAATACAAGCGACAAGACCATATTGGTTGAAACCGGGATACAAACTAATAGCGAAAATCCGGGCCAATCACTTAATGAATATTACTCAACAATGGATTTCTCATGCAAAACAGATTCCGACTGCGAGGCAAAAGATGTAAGGAACTGCTGCGGATACTATCCACAATGCGTAAACTCAGGATTCCGGCCAGACCCTGATCTCGTATCCAAGCAATGCGAGAAAGAAAAATCAGCCAGCATATGCGGATTTCCAGAGATTGAAAGCTGCAAATGCATCAACAAAAGATGCGAACCCAACTAGCACCGCGGAATTTTCTGAAGCTTCAAATTGAATTGAAGCTATCCCAAATGATTTAAAAAGAGCGTTCCTACCAAGATGAGGTGATGAAAAAATGGAAAAACCACTGATGTTTGCACTGCTCGTAATTCTGGCACTGGGCATAGTCCTGGGCTCACAATACTATGTCCTTAAAAACCCGGCTGAAGCTGACAAAGACATACTGAAAAAATTCAATTCAGAAGCCGAACTTGAGGCATTCATCAAAAAGGGCAACACAGGCTACATTTATTATTCCCCAACCCTAAGGGGGGGAACTGTAATGGATGCCGGGATGATGAAAACAATGGAAACAGAAGCAGCAATGGCACCATCGGGCTCGGATGATTTCTCCAAAACAAATGTACAAGTGGAAGGGGTTGATGAAGCAGATATTGTTAAAACAGACGGGAAATACATTTACACCCTAAGCGGGAACAAGATGTATATAATAAGCGCTGAACCCGGCAATTCCAAACCCATATCTGAAATACCCCTTAAAGGCGAGGCAAAAGAGATATTTATCAACGAAGACAAGCTAGTGATATTTGGAAGCCAATACAATGAAGAGGTTTACTCTACAGACGATGTACAATCTAAAGGAATTGCCTCTTCAGAAAAAATGATGATCCTGCCACGCTACCCGCAAAGATACAGCCAATACGCCTACATAAATGTTTATGACATGACTGACAGGTCAAACCCCAAACTCAGCAGGGAAATAATGCTAAGCGGCTACTACTTCAGCTCTAGAATGATAGGGAAATACGTGTATGCAGTGATAAACATGCCCGCTTATTATTATGGGGGCCCCATAATAAGGCCTTTGATAAAGGAGAACGGGGCGGAAAAAACAATACCTGCAAACGACATATACTACCATGATTATCCGGACAACAGCTACAACTTCGTGAATATCCTTTCGATCAACATTCAGGATGACAATGAAGAGTATACCACGAAGACCGTGCTCTCACCCAACACACAGAACATGTACGTATCCAGCAACAACATTTACACTGCATTTGCATCTTACAACTACAATGTAATATATACACCCGAAAACATAATCGAAAACGTAATAAAGCCCTTACTGCCGGCAACTGTTGCGAACCGGATAAGCGAAATCAAAAACTCCAACGACACCTCAAAGTGGGAAATGATAGAAAAAGAAATTACCAGTTACACAAACAGCCTAGGCAACAATGAAAGAACCGAGCTTGAAGAAAGGGCATCAAAAAAGATGGCTGAATTCGAGCTGAAAATGGCAAAGGATATGGAAAAAACGATAATCCACAAGGTTTCCATAAGCGACGGAGAAATAAAATATTCAGGCCAGGGAACAGTTCCCGGGACGATCCTGAACCAGTTCTCAATGGACGAAAGAGACGGTTATCTAAGGATAGCCACGACAAGGGGACAGGTATGGACAAGAGAGGCTGAGTTCCCCTCAACCAATAACATATATGTCCTTGACAGCGATTTGGAAATAAAAGGCATGATTGAAGACCTTGCTCCCGGCGAAAGGATATATTCAGCAAGGTTCATGGGAGAACGTGCATACATGGTAACATTCAAAAAAGTAGACCCTCTATTCGTAATAGACCTCAAGGACCCTGAAAACCCGAAACTACTGGGCAAGCTCAAGATTCCAGGCTACTCAGATTACCTCCACCCATATGATGAGAACCACATAATAGGGATAGGAAAGGAGGCTGTAGAGGCTGAGGAAGGCGATTTCGCATGGTACCAGGGGATAAAGCTGGCCCTTTTTGACGTGTCAGACCCTGAAAACCCGAAGGAAATAAGCAAATACAACGTAGGCGACAGGGGAACAGACAGCTACGCGCTCCACGACCACAAGGCATTCCTGTTCAGCAGGGAAAAAAACCTGCTGGCAATACCAATACTGCTCGCGGAGATAGACCGATCAAAATATGCTGATGGAAAACTTCCACCTTATGCATATGGAGACTTCAAATGGCAAGGAGCGTATGTATTCAGCATAGACCCGGAGAACGGATTCAAACTCACAGGGAGGATAAGCCATGTAGAGGATGACAGCCTTGAGAAAAGCGGGTATTACTACTATTCCCCCAATTCAATAAAGAGAAGCCTTTACATCGGCAACACACTATACACTGTCTCCGATGCCATGGTAAAGATGAATGATCTCGCGACACTCGAAGAGCTGGGCAAGACCAGCTTAGGGAAATAGGACAGTTTCATAACTGTTTCAGCAAACAATATTGAAGCTGAAACGGAATTTTTTATTTCTTAACGCGGGGTGGGAAAAATGAGAATGTTCGTAAGAATGTTCGTGTTGATATTCGCATTGCTTGCACTGACAGCGCCAATATCGCTGGCAGCAGATGAACAGAAAGGATTATTTCATGAAATCTTAGACAAAATAATGATTTTTTTCGAGAATACATTTCCACAAGAAACCAGAATTACCAATTTTCCCCAGGAAATAACTATATACCCTCAAGCAACTGATAATGCCCAAGATGAAAATACACCATCTGAATCCGCCGGAATTCAATCTACGTCCAAGAAAAATGACTTCAGCATTTCATACAGCGAAAAGCTTGGAAAAAAGGGCAATTCGATCTATGTGAAAAGGAAAAAATATTCAGGCAATGAAAAAAGCTCATTTGAAACAGCCCTTGACTCAATAACTGACGCATCTGCTGAAACTGAAAGTGCACCCTTGAATACAGAAAAAGACTTTGAAACGGAAAACGAAATTCTGGAAAACACATATACATGTCCAGTGCTGGCTTCGCCTTTATGCGAGGAAGGAACAACACCCGAACCAGTGATAGACCAGGGATGTATCACAGGATACCAGTGCATCCAAACATGCCCGGACATATACATAACCGAGCCAATATGCAAGAACGGAAACATAGAAAAAGTCTACAACAAAGACGGATGCCTAACAGCCCTCAACTGCAAG
>JACPBS010000017.1:31349-38298 GCA_016180195.1 Candidatus Woesearchaeota archaeon | reverse complement strand
AAACAAAGAATGATGATAAACAACCAAAAATTCGGAGGTGTTTAGATTGAATTTTAGGAAAACGATCAAAAGGGTAATGGCGTTGGGTGTTGGCGCAGCTTTTATAGGCGCTACAGTGATGAGCGCTGCTGCAGCTGACTTGAAGGACTACCCGTCACCATTCGTCAAGGATGGCAAGTATAACGCAGTCCTCGTTGTTGGGGACCAGGCTAAGGCTGATGACGTTATCGGTTCAGTTGACATTGCAACAAGCCTCCAGTACTCTTCAAGGATAAAGAAGAGTGTGAAGACAGGCGGTGGCTCAACAGTGTCATTGGCTGGCGACTCGAAGAAGATCGAGGAGTCTACAAACCTGCTTGAGATGGGTGAAAATCTTACCTCAATAAGATCTTCAGTTACAAGCTCTGATTTGAATGCATTGAAGGATGGCTCAATAACCAACCAGTATGGGACTTTCACATACACTCAGGTTGTTGACTTGCCAAAGTATGCGTACGTTAGATACAATGAAGATTCGTCAAATAGTGCTAATGTCCACAAGGATAATGAGCCAGCAGACTATTTGATTCTTCCTCAGGGCGGAGTTAATCCAGGCAGTTCAGTTTATAATTTGAGGCTGTCTTTTTCGCCTGCATTGAAGTCTGACCACGATACCTCAAGCAGCTCAAACTTCTTGAAGGATATCAGGAACAAGAAGATCAAGATATTGAACAAGGAGTATGATATCTTGAAGGCAGACCACAGCGCTTATGGTAACATAAAGCTGACTTTGATGGCTGGTGCTGTCAGGGACACGATGAATGAAGGTGAAACAAAGACATTCAGTGTTGGCGGCAAGGATTATGAGGTAACTCTTGACGTTGTTACAAGCGTTGACACAAAGTTCACTGTCAACGGACAGGTAACAGACACGTTGAAGGAGGCTGACACATACAAGCTTTCTGATGGAACAGAGCTTGGAGTTGTTGACATCCTCTACCAGGACTTCGCCAGCGGTAAAAAAGTAACTGAGTTTACCTTGGGTGCAACAAAGCTTGTGCTTGAGGACACTAACACCTTTTCAAAAGGCGTTGGAGGCACAGTTACAATAGGCTCAACTGATTCGAGCAATGTAAAGGTTGACATAGTGACTGCAACAGATACAGGTATCAACCATAGCAGCTCCAAGGTTACAATAAGCTCGATTGAAGTATTCTACAATGCTTCAGAGCAGTTGTTCGTTGGAAAAGGCGAGAGCGCATCTGCCATTGCAGAGACAGTTGAAGATGAAAAGGGAGTTTTCTTCCTTAACGGGTTTGACTACAAGTATGAGGGTTTGTCAATGGATACACCTGAGGAGATAAAGCTCCACCCAGGCGGTTCCAACAACTACAAGCTTGCCTTCAAGAACAAGGCAGGTGTCCAGTATGACGAATACATATTCGGCAACTGGAGCGGCCAGATCAACTTTGGTCAGTCAACCGGTTCAACTTCAGGCCACTTTTTGCTGATGAACGAGTCAGTGAACATCACTGATGAGGAATACCTTGTTGTCAGCAAGAACAAGTACAGCAGGATACTGCAGCTTAAGGACGTTGCTCCTGGAAGCTCAACAACCGACAACACCGGAACTGTCAAGTTCAGGGACACAGGTTCAGGTGACACATATGAGGTAACGTATGCAAGCCTTACTGGAGACCTTGTTTTGGACGGAAACACGTACAGGGTCAATGTTTCCAGCGATGCTTCAAACGCATTCATATATGTTGACTTGAATGCTGATGGGACTGTTGGCTCAGGGTTTGTAGGGCAGGACTCAAACAATGGGATTTACACCCAGAATGAGGCCTTTATAACCTTCCCGAACAACGCCAGCCTGACAGGACACGGTCTTACAGGTGACGACACAAGCGGTCTTGCAAGATACCTGCAGATACACACACCTCAGGATGAAGACAACAATAGGAACATTGTAGGTGTGAGGCTGACGGGTACATCTGATGGCAAGATTGACATAAACTATGTCAACGGCTCATTTGATGACTCCGGGTTTGCAACATCCGCTTCAACAGGACTGTACCAGGTTGGTGACACCCAGAAGTTCGAGGGTTACTCATACAGCCTCGACGCAGATGGCGGTTCAAAGGGCCAGTATGGTGTTTACACATTGTGGGACAAGAAGAGCACAACAGGCACAGACCAGGATGATGTGACAATTAAGCTTGGAAAGACAACAACCAAGGCTAATGTGTTCGTTACATCTGGTGCAGTGACCAAGAGCGAGTCTTCAACTGCAGAGGGTGAAATCACATATTATGAGACAACGCCTATCGAAGTTGGCTCTGCCAAGTTGGCTTCAGAGGTTCCAAACATTAAGGCTGTCAACGCGATTGTTGTTGGCGGTCCATGTGCGAACTCTGCAGCTGCTTCCTTGATGGGCAACCCTGCAAACTGTGCAGAGGGCTTCGAGGAAGGCAAGGCAATGGTCAAGCTGTTCGAGAACAACGGCCAGGTTGCAGTGCTCGTTGCGGGCTACAGTGCGATGGACACAAGGCGCGCAGCAAGGGTGCTTTCTAACTACGACACCTACAAGGGTAAGCTGGTTGGAAAGGAAGTCGTTGTTGCAGGAACAAGCTTCACTGACATCACAGTCAGTGCACCTGCTCCAAAGGCCGCAGCAACTGAGTGAGAAAATAGCCTTTAAGGCTTATTTTTTCTTTTTTTTCTTTTCAATAATATTTTTATATGACTGATCCAGAAGATTTTGTTCTATGGACGCTGTTGAAATACTGGGAAGCAGGAAGGTCGCTTTCGCTGTTTTTATTGTGTTATCAGTGGTTTTTTTACTGCCTGTTTTTGATAACGTCAATAATTGGGGTTCTTATGATTGGGATCAGCATTTTTTTTATCACGGGTCTGCCTATATTTCCCTTGTCAAGTTTCATGAATTCCCTTTTTGGAATCCTTTTTATTGCGGTGGTTCGCCTCTCCTTGCCAATCCGCAGTCCGTGTTCCTGAGCCCTTTTTTCCTGTTTGTGCTCCTTTTTGGGACTGTTGTTGGGCTGAAGATTCAGATCCTGGTTTACCTTGTTGTTGGCCTGTTTGGCATGTTCCTGCTTTCAAGGAGGCTGGGGCTCAAGATACTCCCTTCATATCTTTCTGCGGTTGTTTTCATGATGAGCAGCTGGTTTTTCGCCCGTGTTCTCGTTGGTCATACAACATTTCTTCCTTTCGCTCTTTTGCCTTGGGCATTCCTTTTTTATCTTTATTCGCAGGAGAAGAGTCATTACCTTGTTTTTTCAGCTGGCATTTTTGCGTTGATGTTTTTGTCAGGAGGCATTTACCCTGTATATCTTTCTGCATTGTTCCTGCTGCTTTATTCGTTCCTGGAATCCATTGAGAAGAAGGATATAAAGCCGGTTATTATTTCTGTTTCCATTCTTGTTTTTGCAGTTCTATTTTCAGCAGTCAAGATCGTTCCAATGCTCCAGTTCACGTATGGCTTGTCTTTTGATGATGTGCAGTATAACAGTTTCCAGACCCTCGCAAAATCAATATTGTCCAGGACGCAGGATGTTGCTGTAAATGATCTGGAGGCAGGGGCTGAAATCACTGATTTCAGCAATCTTAGGGAAGATACTGTTTCAGGCAAGGTTCCCTGGGGCTGGCACGAGTATTCCTCATATGTAGGGTGGTTTGTGGTTTTGCTTGTTTTGCTGTCTTTTTTTGATAGGAAAAACTGGAAATTGATTATCATCATGTTTTTCTTCCTTTTGGTGAGCCTGGGCGATTTTTCGCCTGTTCCTTTATGGGGCATTTCTAGGCAGGTTCCCATTATTGGGGGGCTTCATGGGCCTTCAAGGATGCTTATTTTGTTCGTTTTTTGCGCTGCCTTGCTTTCAGGCAGGGCTTTGAGCAGCATAAGGCCCATTAACAGCAGGTATATTGCTTTTGGCATAACTATGATCGTCCTTCTTGACCTCTTCCTGGTTTCAAGGCCCCTTGTTGACAAGGCATTCACTTATGACCCTGTGGAAATTGATTCCTCGAAATTCAACGATTACGTGCATCTCATTTCATCAACCCCCTTTCAGAGCCAGTTTCCAAACATGCTTCAGGGCATAGACACTGTTAATTGTTATGAGCGCGTTCATCCGAAGATAAATGTCATTCCCCAGTTTTATGACAACGGGTCTGCGTATGAGGGCTTTATTGGCGATGCTTTCTTGGCAGGAAAGAATAAGCCTTTTTCCGTGGCTTTTTCCCAGAACAAGGCTTCTGTGGATGTCAGGGGCTCTTCAGGGATTCTGGTAATCAATCAGAATTATTTTCCGGGCTGGCATTCCCAGGGAAGAAAAGTTTTCCCGTATAAGGGCCTTGTTGCAGCAAATATAACCCCTTCTGACACCCGGGTCGTTTTTTATTATTCTCCTGAAACTTTTTATATTGGCTTGGTAACCAGCATTGCAGGCATTTTGGTGGCTGCTTATTTTGCAGTAAAATGGCGACGATAGCTTTGTGCATGATTGCAAGGGACGAGGAGGCTTACATAGCCAATGCCATTGGAAGCGTGAAGGATATTGTTGATGAGATAATAGTGGTTGATACGGGTTCTGTTGACCGAACTCCGGTTATTGCCCGTGAGCTGGGTGCAAAAATTATCCATTTTGACTGGAATGATGATTTTGCTGAGGCAAGGAACTTCGGCCTGAAGAATGTAAGTTCTGACTGGGTT
Source organism: Candidatus Woesearchaeota archaeon (assembly GCA_016180195.1). Classification (GTDB taxonomy): domain Archaea; phylum Nanobdellota; class Nanobdellia; order Woesearchaeales; family UBA10216; genus JACPBS01. The sequence continues at coordinate 33,584 of JACPBS010000017.1, read as the reverse complement.
TTTTTCCTTGATGCAGATGAGGAGGTCCTAAAGGAGCAGGCTCAGGGTCTCAGAAAGCTGGCTGATTCGGATATGGATGCTTTCTTGTTCATTCAGAAAAATTTCAGCAATAACTCTGGCTTCGGGTTTATCCCGGAATCGAGAAGGGGCTTCAAGGGTTATTTTCCTTCTTTCATCGTCAGGATGTTCAGGGCAGACAGGGGGATAAGGTTTGAGGGGTTTGTCCATGAGACTATTGATGCATCATTGGCAGGGATTAAGGCAAGGATAGGCTTTACTGATATAGGGATATATCATTTCCAGGAACTGAAGGGGGGTGATGAGTTCAGGAAGAAGCAGGTCAAGTATGCGGATATGCTGGAAAAGAACATTGATCAGTATCCGAATAAGGCCAAGGCATACCATGATATTGGCCTTGTTTATTACAGGTTTAAGGATGATTATGAAAAGGCAATAGTGTTCTTTAAAAAGTCCATTTCCATTGAGCCGAAGAATGTAAATGTGCTTAACGACCTTGCGGCAGCCTATGCCCATATCGGCAGGAATAAGGAGGCTATCGAGTTTTTCGGGAAGTCCCTTGAGGTGAGGCCTGAGCCGTCAACGTTCTTTAACATCGGCCTTTTGCAGGAGAAGCTGGGGAATTTTGAGGCAGCCATACTTTCTTATAAGGAGGCTGTCAGGCTTAACCACCCGAGGAAAAGCCTGCTTCTGGAAAAGATAGGTATTCTGGAACATGGAAAGGAAAAATAGCCTTGCCTTGGTTGTGCTGGTATCAGTCATAATCTTGTTTGTGGTAGTTCAATCCAGGGGTTTGCTGCATTTTGACAATTCTGATGAGAACATATACTTCTATATGAGCTACCTTGTATCCGAGGGAAAGCTGCCTTACAGGGATTTTTTCTATGCGCATCCCCCGCTTGAGCTTCTTTTTGGAGCCTCGGTTTTCAGGCTTTTCGGCTTCAATCTGTTCATTTTAAAGCTTATTCCTCTGACAGCGATTGTTGTATCAGGCATTCTTGTTTATTTAATCGCAAAGGGCTTTTTTGGAGAGGCTGCAGGCCTTCTTTCAGCTGCATTTTTCCTTTTTTCATACAGGGTCATGGCTGAGGCCACCTATTTCATGGGCATTAACATAGCCCTGATGTTCCTGCTGTTTGGCTTTTATTATTTGGGGAAAAGGCCTTATCTTGCCGGGCTCATGTTTGCCTTCGCCTGCTTGACCCGGCTGCTGGTAATTGTTCCTGTTATTATTATCCTGGCATTTTACCTGTTGAAAAAGCCCATGGGTTTTTTCAAGTTGGTTTCTGTGTTTGCTGTTGTTTTCGGCATCGCTAATCTGATTCTGGCATTGTTTTTTCCGATGTTCTTTGTTTCAGTCTACAAGTTCCATCTTATGAAGCCCCCTGTTGAGGGACGTACTGTTTCGTTGTTTTTTGATTTTGTCCCGCAGAATATTCTCCTTGTCATGGCCGCCTTATGCGCATTTCTTTTGTGGAACAAAAGGCTCTTGCTTTTCGCAGTCATATCTGTTTCTTATCTTGTTTTTCTTCTGCAATTGGGCAGGGTTTTCAATTTTTATTTCCTGGTCGCTATTCCATTTCTCGCTGTGATTGCAGGTGTGTCAGTTGATTATTTGCTGAAAAAAGTCAGCTATCAAAAGGTGGCAGTTGCTGCTGTTATTGTTGTTTTTCTAATCAATGCAGCGTTCATTGCAAACAGGCTCTGGTTCTTTGATTTCCAGGACTTCAGGACCGGGAAGGAAATTGCAGGTTACATAAGGGCGAACACTGGCCCGGATGGCCTGATTTACGGAGATGCCTCCTCAGTGCCGCTTATTTCCCTCTTTTCATCAAGAAGGATTGCAGACGACCTGGTCGATACAAACGACATGGTTTACCTGTCAGGGGTAAGGGGCCTGGACTCTGAGCTTAAGCGTGTCAAGGACATGAAGCCTGTATATGTGGTTATAAGGCCGCTATACGGTATTGGTGGCATTGAGAAAACGCAGCAATTCCTGGACGGAAACTGCGGGCTTGAAAGGCGCTTCAAGGATCCGTATTGGGCTGACTTCCTGGTTTACAGGTGTTAGTCTCTATTGGGATATGAATTCAAGTGCTGCTGAAACCAAATGGTGCTTTTTGAAATGTCAGAAATTGCAAATAAACCTAAAGGTTTATTGCACAATAAACGCCAAGCGTTTATTTGTGCTCTCGACGCAATCTGTGGCACTTTAGT
>JACPBS010000017.1:0-31298 GCA_016180195.1 Candidatus Woesearchaeota archaeon | reverse complement strand
CAATTTCTGAGACCCAATTTGAGCATAGCTCAAATGGGCACAATCAAGCAAAGCTTGATTTGTGTGCTCAAGAACACGCCCTGGGCTTTAGCCCGGGGTTCTTGACACCACATGAATTTTTTCAGAACCATTAGCTGCACTCATAAACATAATGCTCTTTCGTATAGCCTCTCCATGGCGTTTTGAATGACTTGACCTCCCTGCATTCCTTGTTTACAAACTCCTTGAACTGGTCCACGTACCATGGCCCGTAAATGAAGCTGCCCCTTCCCTGGTTCAGCCTTCTTTCAATCACGTATTTTACTTTTTCTTCCTTGATCTTTTTTATCGTTTCGTTTATATCCTCCATTCCCGATCTCCATATCAGGCTGTTCGTGTCAGCCATGTTGAAAGCGAGCTTTCTTCCGGAAAGAAGTCCTATCAGCGGCGTTATTGAGTCGTCCCCGAATATTGTATCGGTCTCGTTTGAATTCTCAGTTACCCATTTTGATATGTTTTCTGCCTCGTTGAAGTCCTGGAAGTCATTACCTATGTATGAGTAGGCTGATGCTGCTGATGAGATGGCTATTGCCGAAATTAGAATAATTGTTGCCTGTTGCTTCCTTGATGTTTCTATCCTGTCGATAAAATCTTTTATTCCATAACCTCCAGCCAGAATCAGGAACGGGGCTGCTGCAAGAAAGTAATACCCGAATATCTTGTTCATCAGAAACAGGGTTATTATGTAAAATCCTGCAATTGATGCAGGGAGCAGGAATGATTTTTGCCTTGAGACAAGGAATAGGCCGATAACCGCAATGATAAGTGGATTTGACCTGATGAAGTGAAGGAAGATATCCGCTTTTCCTGCCCCTTCTGATGGCTTGAGAAGGTGGTATTGGTATACATCCCTTAAATAATCTGTCCCCAGAAAAATGGTTATTGCGATGCTTGCCACAGCAAACAGTGAGATAAATGCTAAGGAGTATCTCAGAAACCCTTTTTTATCGGTTAGCAAAAGATATGCTCCTGCTGCCGCAAATCCTATTATTGAGAAAATGCCTGTCAGTGAGGCTATTGCCATGAGCATGCCTGATGTAAGGTGCTTTTTCTTCATTGCAAAATAAGTCCCTGACACTAGAAACATCACGGACAATGTTAGCCATGTGGCGAATGTCGAATATCTCATGACATCATAAGAGAAATAAAATATTGCTGTTGCCAATATTGCTTCAATATTTCCAAGCTTTTCCCTTGCTATGCTGAACATGAATGCAGCCGCAATAATTACTGGAATGGCAGAAGTTGCCTTCATGACCATGATGTTGAATCCAAATATGGTCTGGAATATTGAAAGGTAAATCAGGTGTATTGGAGGATGCGCGTAGAAGAAATCCCTGTAGGGCATATTGCCTTCTATAAGCAGCTTGGACATGTAGAAGTAAGTATTCTCGTCGCTGACAGAATATCTGAAGTGTGTTGCCTGGACTGCAAGGAATATTATGCTGAGAGCTGCAAATGCGTGCCATGACTTGACCTTCATGAGTTTCATTTTTTTTTATGGTTTAAATTTGTTGTCATTGGGCAAACTTTATAACAGGGCATATAGTTGATTTTTTTATGCAGGTTCCGATATTGGTCTTGGCCGCTGTCTTTCTTCTTATTTCTGTTATGCAGGTTGGCAATTTCAGGCTTCAGATTTGGCATGTAATGCTTTTTGGCGCGATTGCTGTTTTGGTTTTTGGGCAGATTTCGCTTTTGGAGTCGGTTCGGGCTGTCAATCTTGATGTTATCCTTTTTTTGTTCGGCATGTTCATCATTGGAAAGGCCCTTGAGGAAAGCGGTTATCTTGTTCATCTTTCGGGCAGGCTTTTCAAGGGCTCTAAATCTGCAGATGGCTTTCTTTTGGTGCTGATTTTTTCGGCCGGGTTGGCTTCTGCGCTTTTGATGAATGATACCATTGCAGTCATTGGAACGCCTCTTGTGCTGCTTCTGTCAAGCCGGCGCAGGATTCCGCCCAAGCCTCTCTTGTTGGCGCTTGCTTTCTCTATAACCATTGGCAGTGTCATGAGCCCTGTTGGGAATCCGCAGAATCTTCTTATTGCTGTGAATGGGCAAATTGACAATCCCTTTGCTGTCTTCCTCGGTTTCCTTTTTATCCCCACGATTATTAACCTGTTTCTGCTGTTTTTCCTGATCAGGCTGTATTTCAGGGGGTCCTTTTCAGCTTTTGACTACGCTGATCAGGATGTTCAGGTGAAGGATAATTCGCTTTCGGGTCTGTGCAAGGTTTCCCTTTGTCTGGTGGTTATCTTGGTTGCGTTAAAAATATCCCTTGTTTATCTTAGTCCGGGGCTTGATTTTAAGCTTACATATATTTCATTAGTTGCGGCGGCTCCGATCCTGCTGTTTTCGGGACGTCGCATTGAAATGGTGAGGGGATAGACTGGGCAACCCTTGTTTTTTTCGTTTCCATGTTCATATTTATGGAAAGTGTCAGGGTTTCCGGGTTTTTCCAGTCTTATTTTGTCAGGTTTGAGGCTTCTTCCATTCCAGTGATTTTTTCAACGAGTATCTTTCTTAGTCAGTTTATTTCCAACGTGCCTCTTGTTGCGTTATATCTCCCATTGCTTCAGCAGCAAGGGGCTGGTTTGGTTGAGCTCGTGGCTTTGGCAGCAGGAAGCACTATAGCGGGTAATCTTTTTGTTCTTGGTGCTGCAAGCAATGTCATAATAATCCAGAATGCTGAGGAAAGGGGCGTGTATATCTCTTTTCTGGATTTTGCAAAGATCGGAGTTTTGGTTACCCTGGTTAATTTTCTGGTTTATTGGGCTTTTATTTCCTTGTTTTAGGCCATTATCCCTGAGAAGATGTTGTGCTTGCTCCTTATTATTTTGATCCTTGCTTTTCCATTTTTCTTCGGGCAGTTGATTATTGTTATGTTCCTTTCATCCTTCACAGCTATGCTTTCATGCGGATATCTCCCAGGGCAGGCAATCTCTGCTTCGATTGTCTGGTTTTTCCTGAATGGCTTTGGGAGCTTTTTTGTCTGAATTATCTTGAATTCGTCCTTCAGGTCCATCTTGGTCAGGTTTATCTTGAATTCTTTTTCCAGTTCTGCTAGCTTTTGATAGAATCTTTCCCATGTGTCTGGCTTCACTGGATTTCTGCCGTTCCTGTAATAAAGATAGTTTTGTACGCCTATTCTGGCCCCGATCTCCTGTGAGAATCTTATTATTCCGGGTATTTCGCTGTCGTTGAGTCCAGGCACCCATACAGGTGCGATGAGGACCTGAAATCTTGTTGATGCGTACCTTGCTGTTTCTTTTATCTTTTCAAGGTCGTATTTTCCCCATCCTGAAAGCATTTTTGCCTTTTTTGGGTCTATCGCATTAAGGGAGAGGTTCAGCCTTTTAAGCCCGGCCTTCGCGAGCCTGTCAATGTATTCCTCGTCAAGCAGGCTTCCGTTGCTGTTCATTAAAACCCCTGATACGTTTTCAACCGATTTCAGGTCCGTGATTAGCTCAGGGAGAGGCCCGTAGGTTGTTGGTTCGCCGTGGGAGTTGATGTACGCCTCTACAGGGCATCCCTTGAATTTTGCGATTTTTTCAAATTCCTGCTTAAGATAGTCTTTCTCAACTATGAACTCCATTACCTTTTTTGATGAGAGTCCTTCGTCAACGCTGCAGAAAAGGCAGTTCTGGTTGCATCCTGTTACCGGCTTTACCTCTATGATGCTGGTATTCCTGTCTATGATACCGAATGCATTGCTTCCTATCAGGGGGATTCCGGAATATCTGTGGATATAGATTGCTTTTTTTCCGGTTATCTTGCTGGCAAGGCTGTTCAATCCGTTGTCAAGGAGGATGTTGAATTTCCCCCTTGCGCTTTTCCCTCCATGAAACGAGATTGATTTTTTCCCAATCCCTAGTTCGCCTATTCTTTTCATGCTTTTTTTTTCAATTTCAAACTGAAAATTCTTCAGGAAGCTTGCCTTTATTATATCTCCGCAATCCTCGAATTCCAGGTCCTCAAATTCCTGCTCCATTTGCTTCGGGTCTTTTCGCATTGTTTTATAGTTTTTGATTTTTATAATTTATAAAGCAAGGCTGATAAGCTTAGGAGTATTTTTTTTGGGTCATGAAAAGAAGTTTGCCTGTTCTGTCAAAAATGAAGCGAAGCTTATCCCGAGTAGCTGGGCGTGGTGCCAGCAGGATTAAGGCTTCTGTGACCCGGAAAAGGCGGGGCAGCAGGATAAAAGCTCTTTTCGCACGGTCAAAAGTTGTGCTTTCATCTCTACTCAGGGAGCCTGAAGTTAAGGAGTATGCTGAGAAGCAGGCCAAGCTGATAAAGGAGACTTTGGATTCCTTGGAAAGGAAGTTCAAGAAGAGGATTCACTGGTAGTCTTATTCTGTCTTGAGCAGGATGGTGATCGCTGCCTGTAGCGGGAATGGCTGCAGTGCGTATTGGGCAAAATGTGCATATTCATGCAGATAGGTTAAGAGCGTGAATGCTTCGGGATACTTTGGTTCGAATCCTAGGATTTCTGCAGGGCTGTAAGTCCTCGGTAACAAGAATACCGGGCTTGTTTCTACCCTCACTGCATCCATAAGCCTGAATGTTGATGATGCAGGATCGAATTTCAATTTCCCCATTTCAACGCTTGTTGCAAAGCAAAAATCATTTTCACGTGAAAGCGTATTTCCCATTTTGGGAATGAATGTATGTGGCCTTTTTGCGTAGTTCAGCTTGGCAAGGGAGGTTAATGCGGCATCAATATTTTTTGTTTGGGTTCTCCATCCAGATATTATTTCCTGCCATCCGATGATGTCTTCAGTTAAATCTGCTTTTTTAAGCTGCCTTAGGTATGTTCCCAGCTTTTCATTGTCCTCTGACTCTAGCTTTTGTTTAAACCCTTCCCATTCTGAGTAGTCCAATCCCGCGGCTTTTGCGAGCCTTATCGCGATTTCGTCAGCAAACCCCTCGTTTAAATGCAACAGGCCGAATATTGCACCATAAAAGAATTCCTTTCTGAATTCGGGGAGATCTGGGTCAGCAGCCATGATGTTATCTAAAATATCTGTTGCGCTGTGTCTGAATTCATCTGGCTCTATGAATGCAGTCGGGACTATGAGCTTGTTTGACATTTCCTCTAGCCTGCTGAACTGTCTGCCAAACAGTTCTCCGGCGGCTTTTGTCAGCCTTGCCTCAGAAGGTCCTATTATCCTTTTTAGGTTCTCATTGTTTCCCGCATAAATCAGCATGATATTTACCGCTAATAAGTAGTGATTTTTAAACTTTTCGTTTGTGGGAAAACATTATATACAATCATTATTCAGTATTTTCATAAGGGGGTTTTTTTATGGCTTTGCAGGTTAACTTGACCTATGAAAGCATCTTTGATGTGCTTGTCAGGGAGAAAGGGCGGGAGGAGCTTCAGAAGCTTGGGGATACTTTCTTCAATGACGTTGCGAGTTACATCCAGAACAAGACTTCTCTTATGGAATCAGAATCTAACAAGGATAAGGTTATGCAGCAGATCCATAATACCAAGAGGATGCTCCGGGAATTGTATGAAAGGCGGGAGAAGAAGGTTATGAACATGGCTCTTGTTGCTTCCAGGACTTCGCCTGGTTTTATTGACACTTCAAATATGCTTTCCGTTGAAAAGAGCCTTTTTGAGGGGCTTTTGAGCCAGCTGGATATGTATCGGGAGAATGTTTTGAAGAATATCCTGAATTCCAGGCAGCCTATTGCTTTTGCCGGGCAGGAACAGAAGCCTGCGGTGCCTGAGCCAGTCAATGCTCCTGATCCGATAGAAAACGGGAAGCTGATCAGGTTCATCAAGGCTGTGTCCAGCTTTGTTGGGAAGGAGCTTGAGATTTATGGCCCTTTCGAGGAGGGCCAGACTGCAAGGATTCCCGTTGAGCTTGCTGATATCCTGATTAACATGGGTAGTGCTGTTGAAGCCAAGCATTCAGAATAATAATAGATCAGATCTTCTTCATATTTGGATATAAACTTTATATATAACCTCTTTATTCGTTTGTCTTTATGAAGCTTCCGAAGACCATCAAAAGGTATTGCCCGAAGTGCAAGAAGCATACTGCTCATAAGATCATGCAGTCCAAGAAGAGGGCTCCTTCTTCCTTAAGCAGGGGTTCCAAGGTGCGTGCCAGGAGTCGTGGCCGTGCAAGGGGTGTTGGTAATCTCGGAAGGTACTCGAAGCCTGCCATCACGAAATGGAAGATGACCGGAAAGAAATCGACCAAGAAGACTGACTTCAGGTTTGAGTGTTCAGTTTGCAAGAAGATGCATACTCAGCGAAAGGGCTTCAGGGCAAAGAAGATCGAGTTTGCACAGTAATTTATCATTATCCTTCCAGGTAAGCTCCGTGTTTCTTCAGATTCACTATTTCGCATTGGGAGTGCATTGATAGATCAGGAAAACAAGTGTATGGGATTAATATGGAAAAATCCAGGCATGCTCCTTTGGGCTCGCCTGCGGTCAATTTTCCAAACCTTTTTAAATTTGGGCGGATTATTTATTATCAAGGGTGATGTGTTTATGAATGTTAGGGAACCTACTTCAAAGTTTGTCAAGGTAAGATGCCCGAAGTGCAAGAACGAGCAGATAATATTCGGGAAAGCATCTATTGAGGTCAAATGCCTTGTTTGCGGAAAGGTTATAGCAGAGCCGACTGGCGGGAAGACTAGGATAAAGTCAAGGATTCTGGAGGTTCTTGAGTAGATGCTGCTTAGTAAGAAGGGTTTCCCGGAGGAGTCTGAGCTTGTGTTGTGCAATGTGACTTCTGTTCAGCACCATTCTGTATTTGTAAACCTTGAAGAGTACGGCCTGAACGGAATGATCCATATTTCTGAGGTGAGCCCTGGAAGGATAAGGAATATCAGGGATTTTGTCAGGGAAGGAAAGATAGTGGTTTGCAAGGTGCTTCGCGTGAATAGTGAACGTGGGCATGTTGACCTTTCCCTTAGGAGGGTTACCGAATCGCAGAAGCGAAGCAAGGTGAATGAGATAAAGCAGCAGCAGAAGATAGAGAAGATAACTGAGATTGTCGCCCAGAAATTAAAGAAGGACCCGAAGCAGGTTATGGAGGTTCTTGCTGATAAGATTCTGAAGGAGTACCCGTCAGTTTATTCATGCTTTGTAGATGTTGCAGAGGGGAATGTAGCGCTTGAGAAGCTCAAGATAGATAAGGATGTTGCCCATGAGCTTGAATCAGCGATCAAATTAAGGATAAAGCCTGCAGAGGTCTCGATTTCCGGATACCTTAACCTGACTAATTATTCGCCTGAAGGCGTTAACATTGTAAAGGAGGCTTTAAGGAAGGTTTCTGAATCTGTTGCAGAAGTTTCTTACATAAGAGCGGGCAGGTACAAGATTGTTGTAAAGGCTGCAAATTACAAGATAGCTGAGCAGATCATTGAGCGCGCATCGAATGATGCGCTCGGCTTCAATTTGGCGCAGGACGGGATTGGAAGTTTTAGCAGGGAAGGCTGAGATGAAGAGAATAATGAAATGCTTGTTATGCGGATCATACACCCTTAAAATGTCTTGTTCCTGTGGAGGTAAAGCAGTTGGTGTCGGCCCTGCGAAGTATAGCCCGCATGATCCTTACGGTTCTTACAGGCGTGCCGCAAAAGCTGATTCGCTAAGGAAGGCTGATCTGATATGAGCAAATGGTTCTTTACCCCGGTTGTTAAGAAGTTGCCTGTCATGAAGTCCCCTGTCCTGATAGAGGGGCTTCCTGGGATAGGCAATGTTGGCAAGGTGGCTGCGGATTTCATGGTTGAGGAGGTGAAGGCTGAGAAGATTTATGATATTTTTTCATATTCAATGCCTCATTCTGTATTTGTTAATGAGGAAAACCTTGTTGAGCTTCCGAATATTAGCATGTATTATCATAAGGGCAAGCATGAAATCCTTTTCATTTGCGGGGATGTCCAGCCGATTGATGAGGTGTCATCTTACGAGTTTTCAGATCTTTTGATCGACTTGTTTTTGAAGTTTAACGGAAAGGAGATTGTGACTCTCGGAGGCATTGGCCTGCCTCATATCCCCAAGAAGCCTAAGGTTTATTGTACAGGGAACTCAAAGGAAATCATTAAACGGTACGCTTCGGATTCTAATGTAGACCCTAATTTGTATGGGGTGGTAGGCCCGATCATTGGGGTTTCAGGTGTGCTTTTGGGTCTTGCAAAAAGGAGAAATATAGATGCAGTTTCCCTGCTTGCTGAGACTTATGCAAGCCCGGCTTTTCTTGGGATAAGAAGCGCACGTGAGATTGTCAAGGCCATCAGCCGCAGGTTTTCCTTGGGAATCAACCTTTCATCGCTTGACAAGGAGGTTGAGGATTTGGAGGCAGAGATCGGCAAGAGGAGGGATGTTCTTTCCTCGGCAACGCTAAGGAAGCTCCGAAGCAAGTTCGGGAAGGATATCAGCTATATAGGGTAAATTGGTAAATTGATTGGCCCTGAAAATGTTGGCATTGACACTCAACCAAAAGCAGGCTTCGGGAATTGTTGGCCTGCTGGAAGGCCTGATCGCCAGGTCACAGATAAATTTCACATATGTTTCGCCTGCTCTGGTTGATGGTGCGCCCGATGAAGACGCTTTAAGGCGAGCTTACAATTCTTTTACCAGCAGTATGAACGGGCATCGTCATATAACGGTGAGGGTTGATTGTGATCAGGCAGCTTTATTGCTATTCATTTTATGTAAGGAACTCAGCAAGGCAATGCCTGTTGTGGATGCTGGTTTAAGGAACCTTCCAACATTTAAGGATGAATATTTTGCCCGCTATCAAGCTGTGATTGATTTATACTCCCCAATATGCTCAAGACTCCGGGATTTCTTGGCTGTTCCTGGTTATAAGCAAAAAAATTAAATAATCGGCGCACTCAATTGCGTATAATGCATAATGACGTGCCCAGCAGCATTTTTATTGCGAAAGGCAAAAGGTTTGTTGTAGGGCTCCCGAACAAGTCGCTTGCTTTTTTCTGGAGGCACAAAAGGTTTTTTATTCTGGGATTTTTCTGCATTCTCGTGCTCGTTCTATTCGGGGGATACATCAAGAACGCAGTGACTATACTTTTGCTTACCTTGATAGCTTCCTTTTCGACTTATTACAAGAAATACATAAGGTTCACGCTTGGATTTGAGCTTGTCACTTTTTCTACCGTTTTAACCACTGTGGCATACGGCCCTCTTATCGGAGCTATCGTGGGGTTTGTTTCTGCTGTTGCGGCAGAGGTAATTCCACAGCTTATTGACCCTTCAAGCCTTTTTTGGATAATCTCTCTTCCTGTGTCGGCATTTGTCGTGGCATTTTTCCACGGGCTTGGAGTGCCTCTGTTTTGGCTTGGCTTTATCAGCCTTTTTGTGCAGTATGCTATTTCAGAGCCAATGAGGATTTTTTCCGGGGACGATTACTTGAGGACAATGGGTTTTGTGAATATGATAACAACCCTGGGGTGGGCCATTTTGTGGTTCAGGGTTTTGGCTCCTGTTGTTTTTCCCTTGCTATGACTTTAGAGCGAGAAAAATTCAAGAAACAGGATCTTTTTAACCGCAAGCTTTTTAATCCTGTTTGCTGAATATTTATTCATGTCTGGCAATATCTCGAAAATAATTGCCCGCGAAGTGCTTGACAGCAGGGGCAACCCTACAGTTGAAGCTGTTGTTTCTGTCGGCAATTCAAGGTTTTCCGCGATTGTTCCAAGCGGCGCCTCAACAGGAATCCATGAGGCTTTGGAGCTTAGGGATGGGGGGAAGAGATTTAACGGCAAGGGCGTTTTGAAGGCGGTAAGGAACGTAAATTCGGTTATTTCTGGAAAGTTAAGGGGAATTGACTGCAGGAAGCAGTCAGATATTGACAGCTTGATGATTGAGCTTGATGGCACAGCTAACAAGACAAAGCTTGGTGCAAACGCCATTCTTGCCGTAAGCCTGGCTGCTGCGAGGGCTGGAGCTGCATTTTCTGGATTGCCTTTGTTTAAGCATGTAGGGAAGCTTTTTAGAAACAAGGAATTTTCCTTGCCTCTTCCATTCTTCAACATCATAAATGGAGGAAGGCATGCAGGCACCAGGTTGAGGTTTCAGGAATTCATGATCGTTCCTGTTAAGGCAAAATCGTTCAGGGATGCTGTCATGATGGCTTCCGAGACCTATCACGTCCTGGGCGAGATGATAGCTAAGTCATATGGAAAAGCCGCTGTGAATGTGGGCGATGAGGGTGGATTTGCCCCCCCTATTGATTCTGCGGAATCTGCATTGAACCTTCTGGAATCCTGTGTCGAGTCTCTGGGTTATAAGGGCAAGATCAGGTTTGCAATGGACTCGGCAGCCTCAGAGTTTTATGCTGATGGGATTTATGATATCGGGTCTGCAAGGCTGGATCCCGGAGAGCTTCTTGACTACTATGTTGACAGTCTCATAAAACCATACAATATTCTATCCTTGGAGGATGCATTCGAGCAGGATGACTTTGAAACATTTGCTGAGCTTAAAAAGAGATCGGGCATTCAGGTTGTAGGGGATGATTTGCTCGTGACAAATACTTCAAGGATTAGGACGGCAATTGAAAAGGGAAGCTGCAATTGCCTGCTTCTGAAAGTAAACCAGATAGGCTCTTTGACAGAGTCCCTGGCTGCTGCTGGTCTGGCTCGTAAAAGCAGGTGGAAGGTGATGGTCAGCCACAGGAGTGGCGAGTCAGAGGACAGCTTCATTGCAGATCTTGCTGTTGGCATTGGCTGCGGGCAGATAAAGTCAGGCGCACCGTGCAGGGGTGAAAGGACCGCGAAGTATAATCAGCTTCTAAGGCTTGAGGATGATTTTAAGATAAGGCTGGCAAGGTTCGAATGAATGTGCCTTTGATAAGGGGAAACAGGGTTGTCCTGAGAAAAATTGCAAGTTCAGATTTAGACCTGATTGTTTCTAATTTGAATGATCGGATTGTGAACAGGTTTCTTTCCACCATCCCGTTTCCTTATTCCTTGAAGGATGCCCGATATTTCGTCAGTAGGGTGTGTACAAGAAAAGATCATGCATGTTTCGGTATAGAATCTGTAGAGACCGGTATCTTTATGGGTGTTATCTCTTTAAGCAGGATAAACGTCACCCATAGAAAAGCGGCTCTTGGGTACTGGATTGGGAGGAAGTATTGGAATAGGGGATTCGGGACAGAGGCGGTTAAGCTTATTCTTGGATTTGCATTCGGAAAGCTGGGGCTTAAAAGGGTTTATGCCAAGGTTATGACGAAAAATAGCGCTTCGATGAGGCTATTGGTTAAGGCAGGTTTTAAGCACGAAGGCACTTTGCGGAAAGACATTCTGAAGAAAGGACGGTTTGTGGACATGGAGCTTTATGGGCTTCTTAATGGGGAACATCGGGTTTTTCATTTATGAAGACGACTCAACACTGAGTTTTTGTGCTATCCCGTTTTAACTAGACACTTTTGAATTGAATCAGATGGTGCGACGCCTTTGCTCTAAGCAAAGGCTCTGGACATCCCGAAGGGACCAACCCCTGTCCAGCGCACCAATAACCAACGACGTCGTTAGTTGGCTGGCGAGCCGGGGGATGCCCCATCCGGGGTGGCGAGAGGCTCGAAGAGCCGTCCAGCCTTACTGAAAGTTAGCAGTTTCGTGATTCTAGTAGTTTCGGGATAACAGATCAACATTGAGTTTTCGAAAACTATTAATACCCTTGGTTGGGCTTTAATGGTTCATGAAAGCTATTGTTATAGTTCTGGATGGCGTGGGTGACAGGCCTTCTGATCAGCTTGGCGGGGAAACCCCTCTTGAGTCCGCGGAAGTCCATTCTATGGATTACCTTGCAAGGATAGGTTCATGTGGCATTATTGATGTCATTAAGGGCATCGCTCCGGAAAGCGACTCTGCTGTGTTAAGCCTTTTGGGTTATGACCCGAAAAAATACTATACTGGAAGGGGGCCTCTTGAAGCTGTCGGAATTGGAGTTAAAATGAAGCCGGGCATGCTTGCCTTGCGCTGCAATTTCGCAACATCCAGCAATGGTATTGATCTTGTTGACAGGCGTGTGGCCAGGTCCTTAACGTCGAAAGAGGCTGGTGAGCTTGCTTCTTTCATCAACAGTAAGGTAAGGCTTAAAGGTGCAAGTTTTGTTTTCAGCCCCAGCGTGGATCATAGGGCTGTTTTGGTGATTAAGACAGCATCAGGACTTTCCTCAAAGATAACTAACACGGATCCGGCCTACAAGATAGGTAGGAATGGCCTTCCCGAGGCATTGCATGCGTTTGAGATGAAGGTGTGCCGCGCACGCCCGTTGGTGAGTGATGCTGCACTGGCAGCAGAGCTTGTAAATGAGTTTACCGATAAATGCCATGAGGTTTTGAAGGACCATCCAATCAACAGGAGAAGGGTGAAGAAGGGACTGTTGCCCGCGAACATGATTTTATCAAGGGATGCTGGCAACAAGGTTCCTGATTTGGGTAACATCTCTGAGAAATATAACGTAAAATTCGCGATTTTGGCGGACATGCCGCTTGAAATAGGCATTGGTAGGGTTTGCAGGATGGGTGTTGTGAGGCTCCCGTTGCCTACATTCAGGAAGGAGGATCACATAATAAGGGTGTCCAAGGCTTTGTCTGCGATCAAGCGATTTGATGCCATTTACATCCATATCAAGGGCCCTGATCTTTTTGGGCATGAGGGTGATTTCATAGGGAAGAGGAATTGCATTTCTGATATTGATAGCTGTTTCCTTTCTCCGCTGATTAAGAAGCTTAACATGAAAAGGACTGTTGTGGCGATCACCGCAGACCATTGCACTCCCTGCAGCATGAAAGGACATTCATCTGACCCTGTGCCGTTCCTGATTGCAGGCGGCAGTATGGGTGAGGATGGTGTGAACGCGTTCAGCGAGAGGAAATGCGCCATGGGTGCTCTTGGCAGGATAAAGGGGACTGATTTTCTTGAGCTCGTCGTAAAGAATTGCAGGAAGGGTTAAAATATTGGGAGTGTAAACTGTAAAGTGCCTTCTTGAAATTGAGGGGTTACCCTATAATGAACATGTACATAAACTATTCCGTCAATGCTCGGTTTTAGCCCATTATGCCTGACTGGTATAACGTCTCCTGTTTTTGGGTAACCAGCTAGTTCTTTCGAAACTGTTTCATGCAAAGAGCCCCCGCCATGAATGCAGTAATAATTTACTTTTCCAGTCCTGACTGTTTGACCTGTATGCTGCAATATGCCTTCGAGAACACAACTGTATGAAACTACCTTTAAAGGTTCTTTTTTAAATTCAGGATAAATTGTTTCAAGATGAACAGGTAATCCGCCAATTTCATAGTTAGCTCCCGGAGTTGCATGCAGTACCTGAGTTACAGTCATTGGCTCGGTTATTATGCTTTTTTTCCCCATTCAGTTTTCCAACCGGGGTTTTTATTTATATTTTTCTGTTTGTTAGTAAGCGACAAAAGTAACTCATAGTAATAGTCGCTTACTAATATTTGTCAGACATAAGTAACCCATAAAATTGTTATGTCTGACATTTTGATCACTAAAAAGTTGTCATAAAACGCTAGAAAGATTTAAATACCCTTTCAGACGGATAAGCTAAAAAGGGGGTGTTAATCTTATGGCTGACGTTTTGGCTTTCAGTTTTGTTGCAGGTGCAATAGGTTTGTTGTTTGCAGTTTACTTGATTTTCCAAGTTTTGAAGCGTGAGCAGGGTTCAAAGGAGATGGTTGCTATTGCTCACGCCATTCAGGAAGGTGCTGTTGCTTACCTTAACAGGCAGTATAGGACAGTTGGAGTTGTAGTTCTGGTTCTCGCTGTAATAATAGCGCTGGTGATGAATGTTATTACAGCAGTCACGTTTGTATTCGGAGCCATGCTTTCTGCTGTTGCAGGCTACATAGGCATGATGATCTCTGTGAGGGCAAATGTCCGGACAGCTCAGGCTGCAAGAAAAAGTTTGGGGGATGCGTTTGAGGTTGCGTTTCACGGCGGTTCTGTTACAGGCTTTGCTGTTGTAAGCCTTGGCCTGTTAGGTGTTGCTTTGCTTTATGCTTACCTCCGGGACCCTTCAATGCTCATAGGGTTTGGTTTTGGGGCCAGCCTGATCAGCCTTTTTGCAAGGGTTGGCGGCGGAATATACACCAAGGGAGCTGATGTTGGGGCAGACCTTGTCGGGAAGGTTGAGGCAGGTATCCCTGAGGATGACCCAAGGAATCCTGCTGTTATAGCGGATAATGTAGGTGATAATGTGGGTGATTGTGCTGGAATGGCAGCAGACCTTTTCGAGAGCTATACGGTTACTATAATTGCAGCAATGCTTCTTGGAATGTCTTTTGGTTCAGGCTCAGCAGAAGTGATTTACCCGATTGCCCTTGGCGGTGTTGCAATTTTGGCATCCATACTTGGCAGTTTTGTCGTCCGGACCTCTAACAAGGATAGGATATGGTCTGCCTTGAATAACGGAATTCTTGTTAGCGCCATTCTCTCGGCAGCAGGTTTTTATTTTGTAACAAGGATGATGTTCAGTGATCTTAGCCTTTTCTATTCTGCACTTGTTGGCATTGCGCTGACTGTAATCATAGGGTTCGTCACCGAATACTATACTTCACATTCAAAAGAGCCCACAAGAAGCATTGCAGAGGCTTCCAGGACAGGCCCTGCCACAGTGATCATTATGGGCCTTGCAAGAGGGATGGAAAGCACATTGGTTCCGGTAGTTGCGATTTCTGCAGGCATTTTCGCTGCATATTATCTTGCAGGTGTTTATGGAATTGCCATTGCCGCTGTTGCGATGCTTTCAATGACTGGGATAATAGTTGCTGTGGACTCATTTGGGCCGATCACAGACAACGCTGGGGGAATCGCTGAGATGTCGAAGATGCCTGAATCTGTTCGGGCAATAACCGATCCTTTGGACGCTGTTGGAAATACAACGAAGGCTGTTACTAAGGGATTTGCAATTGGCTCTGCTGCCCTTGCTGCACTTTCGCTTTTTGCAGCTTATGGAGAGGCTTCGGGGTTGGCGTCTATAGACCTTTACCAGCCTGCTGTTGTTGTCGGGCTTTTTATTGGCGGCCTTCTTCCGTTCATGTTCTCTTCCCTTACAATGAGGGCTGTGGGAAGGGCTGCTGAGATGATTGTTGATGAGGTAAGAAGGCAGTGGAAGGAGATCAAGGGGCTGAAGGCAGGGAAGGCAAAGCCTGATTATGCCAGATGCGTTGACATAAGCACAAAGGCTGCCATTAGGGAACTGGTATTGCCTGGTATCATAGCTGTTGCATCACCTGTCCTTGTAGGTTATGTTCTTGGTCCTGAGGCTTTGGGAGGCATGCTGGCCGGGGCCATCATCACAGGTCTGCTTCTCGCTATCACTATGACCACTAGCGGGGCAGCTTGGGATAATGCGAAGAAATTCATCGAGTCCGGCAAGCTTGGTGGGAAAGGCAGCGATGCCCACAAGGCAGCTGTTGTGGGTGATACTGTTGGTGACCCTTTCAAGGACACCAGTGGGCCTGCCTTGAATCCGCTTATCAAGGTGCTCAACACGGTTGCTCTGCTTGCTGCAGGCTGGATCGTTGCCAATCACTTGACTTTAATTTGATTTTTTTTCCATATTTTTTTTAAATCAGATCAGATTTCTTTATCCGGGATGGTTAAAATTTTATGCGTGGATGACTGTGAGATCGTTCGTGATGGCTTGATAGGGTTGTTGTCTAGCTATGGTCATACTGTAGTTTGTGCAAAAAACGGAAGCGATGCTTTGGCTGCTTTGGACGAAGGCATAGGGATGGTTATTACGGATTATGATATGCCTGAGCTAAATGGCTATGAGCTTACAAGGGCTTTAAGGGCTGATCCCAGGTATTCTGGTCTCCCTATAGTGGGCCTTGGTAAATTTCCTGCTGATGAACGCGAGTTTCTCACTGAATGTTTTTCAAAGCTAGATCCTATCGACAGAATTCTAGAATGCATTCATAAGTATTGCGAATGAGTTGGTTTCCAATAACTATTTTAACAGCAAGGAATGAGCTATATTGCTATGAATCTAGTGGATATCAGGAATAAAGTCCCGGAAAAGCTGTATTCAGTGCTTGAAAAAGACGTAACAGTGTTAAGGCCTGCACAAGAAAAGGCGATTAACGCAGGATTGCTTGAAGGCAGGAGTCTTCTTGTTTGCACTCCGACCAGTTCCGGGAAAACGCTGATAGCTGAGCTTGCCATGGTTTCTGCCATCATGGAATGCAGGGGAAAGGCTGTTTATATTGTGCCTTTGAAGGCGCTTGCCAGCGAAAAATACAGGGATTTCAGCGCAAGGTATGGCAGCTTCATGAAAATAGCGCTGTCAATTGGTGACCTGGATGGCTCAGACCCTTACCTTGCTGAGTATGACCTTATCATTACTGTTTCGGAAAAGCTGGACAGCCTTATCAGGCATTATGCGCCCTGGATAAGCCTTGTGAAGGTGGTGGTTATTGATGAGATTCATCTGCTTAACGATCCTGGCAGGGGCCCTACCCTCGAGATACTCATAACCGTAATGCGTAGGATCCTTAAGGATTCGCAAATTATCGGCCTTTCGGCAACCATAGGGAACCCTGAAGAGCTGGCGGAATGGCTTGACGCAGATCTTGTCATGGATGACTGGAGGCCTGTTAAGCTGCTCAAGGGCATTTACTCGGAGGGGGAGATTGAGTTCTACGATTAAATTTATACTAGTTTAATTTTATATATTTGTTTCATTGATTACCAAAATATTTAAATAATACCTGTTTTTAACAGGATCATGGCCCTTAAAAACATTGGCAGTAAAAAAACCGCTTTAAAAGCAAAACCTTCTCTTTGGGTTGTGGGTCAAGTTATTTTTTTGAGCCTGGGGCTTTTGCTCTGAGCTCTTCTAACTTCTTCCTAAGCGTTTGAAAGGCTTGGGAGGAAGTCACTATAAAGGTCAAGATGGCACAGTCAAGCAACAGGGGAACTGCAAGGTTTGTTTTGCTAGTTGTCCTTGTATTGTTGCTTTGATGTGCTGCTCTTTCTCAAGGCCTGTTTCGCAGCATAAAAAGAAAGGCTTTGAGCGGGAGCTATAAGCTTCAAAAGGGAGGAGAAAATGGCAATGCAAACTTTAGATGATAAGATGACAGAAATTGATGCAAGTGAGCTTGTTTTCCTTGGCAGAATAAGAGCTAGCCAGGACTGGAGTTGTTTGTATGAGGACGCAGCGTTAATGAAGCCCGCCGGTAGAGGCATGATCAATGTTTTTTCATATGGGGGAGAAGGGATCCTTGGGGTAAATAGGATAGGTAATTACTGGGTTATTCCTCAAGAGCCCCAAAAGCCGAACCAAGTACGCTGGCCCCAATACGAATTCCACCAGACAAACATATTTTATGGCAACCCGGAGTTCAGGTGATTAAGATGGCTGCATATTTTGATCTTGAAGACCTTCTTGCAGGCCTTCCAAACGACACTGGAAGCAAAAACCCTGTTCTTTACGCTTCACCAGGGAACGAAGGAGTTCTGTTATGGTATGATGCGCCTGTAGGATTTACCACCGGTGACCAAAGGAGAAGATATATTGAAAAGGGTGACACGAGCCTTTTTGATAACTTAACTGGTCAAATGAGGGCTTGCAAGCCTATTGGTAATGGGCCTGATTATATTGACCTGTCAGGTCTTGTTACATCTTCTGTTAAGGAAACAGATGAGAGAAGGGGATTCCTTAACAGGCCCTATTTGTTGACAGCGCAGGGAATAAAAGCAATGGGCTTAGTATGGCAGCATGGCCTTTCCAGAACGGGCCAAAATAAGGATAGAAGGGTTATGATTTTCCATGTTAATGTTCAACCCGAGTATCAGAGATCTGGAATCGGGTCTGAAATTATTGGACAATATTTAATGATTGCATGCGAGAAATATGATGGAGTGAAATGTTCGTTTGCTTTGGATGAATATCATCCTGGTTCAGATAAATTTTTTCAAAGAAATGGATTTTCAGTCAAGTCGGAAGATGGAGTATGCTGTGCTGAATACTGCTTTAGATAAAAAATGAAACGCTTTACGGAAGAAAAAAATATATATCTGACCGGGCAAGAGTGTGATATGCTTGCCGGGATTTCGGAAAGGAAGCCAGCTATTGCCTTTTTACGAGGTGCTTCTGAACATGGACTGAGCTTTTCGGAATTGGCCGTGAATTCCAGTCCTAGCTGTCTTGAAAGATTGGCAGGTTGTGCAGACGCTTGCAATCCGCCTTTTCATCGCGTTGCAGAAAAACTCCGAAAGGTAAAGGCGAAGAAAATAGGGCCGTTTAATGGCAGCAATATGCAGCACACCTTTTGTATAATTCCCGCTGAATCTGGACTCACAGGCCTTTTTAAATCTGCTGCATTGCCGTCCGGAACTTATCAATTTTTTTACGTTTCCGAAAATCCTGTTCCTCATGGCAAAGATTTCAGTTTGTACATTGGGCATTCAGAGATGGCCTTGGTAAGGGATGTGCCTGTGATTTTAACACTTGACCAAGGCAGGGTATTTCTCGGCATGAATCCAAGAAAATACAGGTGCTTGAATGACGCAGTAAAAGGGATTGTCACGCTGTTTAATAATAGCCCTTCATATACTGCAGTTATTGCAGCTGACAGAGTGATAGATGTAAGTGTATTGTATGTTCTGATTGAAGATTGCAGTGTTAAACAAAAGAAGAAGATGCCGAGTGAACCAAGGAGTGGTTATATAGAGCGGAGGGATAGCATTGTTTTTTCCCCTGATTCTGAAGGCGTAGCTGCAAACTATAGGATTTTAAGTGGTCAAGAGGGAGGTTTTAATGTTGTCAGTGGAGAATCCTTGATTGCGACAGGGTTAGATCCTTTAGGAATCGAACATGTAATAAGGGATATTATTTTGCAGGATAGAAAAGGGCCTTTAAGCTTTTATTTGGATCCTCCTTTAATCGCAGATAGATTTCTTGCAAATACAGTCAAGGGAGCAATAATTATCGGGTATCAAACCGCAATAACTTGTAATATTTAAAACCCTTGGCCACTAATGTTGAAAAGGATGAGCGAACGGGATTTTTATACAGACCTTATATGTTATAGCAAAGTGCATTAACAATGGAACTTTCGATATGCACCTTGCTATTAGTAAATCGCATTGATTTTGGAACATTATTATGCGATTTACTATTATATGCGCAGGGTATTTAGAATAATTTTAAAAAAGCACTTGATTACTCATGTTTCATGGTCAAAATGGTGGGGTTTGATTACTTTTTTGATAGGCTTGCTTCACAAAGCCGTCATATCCAGGCGCAGGATGTTTTTGGCCTGATGGTCATGAGTCATAAGAGTGTATCCAAGTGTGGAGAAAGGACTGCATTATACGCTGTTCGCGAGATAGTCTTGAATAATGAAGCTTATTTCAATCGGCTAAATGATGTTGTTGCAATTTCGCTTGAGAACTCACGATTTTATGATCCTGTTCATGAAATCGTTGGGAGCATTAAGAAAAATGGGGAAGGAAAAGTTACATACGACCTTGAAGGTCTTGGTCTTGGAAATGCCTTTACTTTGAAGGGGGTTATGACCTTATATCTTGGCATTGAGGCTGTGCTTACTAAGGGTTGCATGATGGCAAGGGAAAGTGCGGCTATTTTAAGGAGTAGGGAGGAAAGCGCTTTTTATGCCGCGCTTGCCAGGGCTCATGAGAATCGGTGTCAATCATATTGTATTCTGAACAGGAACTTTTATGGAGTTATTCAATCAAAGCTGTTGGGCAGCGTTAATAACTCGAGGTCCGCAAGAAGGAAAAGCCTAAGGGACATAATTCTTGCTCCTAATTTGAGGAAGGCATGGGATGGTTTTTCTGTTGCTGAACTGTCTTTTCTCCGGGCTTATTATGCATCCATCAATGATTCAGTTTTTTAGCCCGAGGTTTCCTATCACTATTTCTGGGTCGAATTTCCTTAGGTCTTCGTATTCCTGTCCCACTCCCAGGTAGATTATGGGCTTCTTGGTTATGTATGAGATAGATATCGCTGCCCCGCCTTTCTCGTCAACATCCGCCTTTGAGAGGATTATTCCGTCCACTCCGATTGCTTCGTTGAAGTGCCTTGCCTGCTCGACGCAGTCGTTTCCTGTTATGCTTTCTCCTATGAATATCTTTATGTCAGGTTTGCTTATCCTTACGATTTTTTTCATTTCGTCCATCAGGTTTGTGTTGCTGTGCATCCTTCCGGCGGTGTCGATCAGGACCGCATCAATACCCTTTGATTCGGCATATCTTATTGCGTCAAACGCTACCGCAGCGGGGTCTGAGCCGTATGTGTGCTTTATCATTTTCACCCCTAGCTTGTCAGCGTGCTGCTGGAGCTGCTCTATTGACGCGGCCCGGAAGGTGTCCGCTGCTGCGAGTACAACTTTCATTTTCTGTTTTTGCAGCAAGCTTGCAATCTTGGCAATGGTCGTTGTCTTGCCTGATCCGTTTATTCCTAGGAATAGGATGATGTAAGGCTTTTTCCCTTTGGCCTCGGTTATTATGTCCCGTTCGCCTGTATTGAACAGTTCCGAAAGGCTTTTTCCCAATGTTTCCTGTATTGTCTTCGTGACTTGGTTCCTTGGAAGCGGCTTGTCTACGAGGCTTTTTTGCAGGTCTCCCTTTATCTTTTCTATCACTTCAACCGCAACATTGTTTTCAAGAAGTATCAATTCGAGTTCCCAGAAAAGCTCGTCGAATTTTTCCTTGGAGATCCTTGTGGTTGTTATTTGCTCCTTCAGGGATTCAAGGATTCCTTTCTTTTCAGGCTGTTCAGCTTTTTCGTCAGGCTGTTTTTTCTTTTGCGGTTTTTTCTTCTCAGCTGCGGGCTTTTTTTCTTCAGGTTCCTCTGCCTTTTTTGAGAAGCTTGTTATTACGCCCTTCAGCTTGTCTTTTAGGAATCCGAACATGTTTATTCTATCATTGAAGCCAGGTTCTCTTCAGCCTTTTTTGCCTGCATCATCATGGATTGCAGCTCGCCTAGCATCATGTCCCTGTGCTTTTCCCCCTGTTGAATCCTGCTTCGTATGAGCTCTTTTGTCTCATCTATGCTTTTTGGCACAGCAACGCCAGCGCCTACGTTTACTATGATTTCCTTGTTGTCGTTCAGGGTTGTTTTTACGAATATCCCTTCGCTTATCACGTTAAGCATTTCAGAGCCAACCTCTACTTTCTTGAGCTGCTCAAGGCATTCTACCAGGCTTTCCATTGCCCCGAGTTGTTCTTCTATCGCATCTACTTGCTGCTGCCCCTGCTTTATGTCTTTTCGCATCTGCTGGAATTCCATGTATCTTCTCTGCAGTTCTTCCTCGTCGATTTTTTTTTCCATTTTCAGTTGTGGTTGTGAAAAAGATGGTGTACTGTTTCGTTGTTGTGTATCCTTTTAATCGTCTCTGCCAGCAGATGGTCGACTGATATCACCTTTATCCGATCAAAAGTCTTTTCAGGTGACAATGGTATGGTGTCCGTTACTAATATTTCTTTGCATTCTGACTGCTTGAGCCGCTCGGTTGCAGGGTCCGTGTTTATCGGATGTGTTGCCATGACATAAACATCCTTGGCTTCATGGTTTTTAAGGGCTTTTATTGCCTCGACTATGCTGGATCCCGTGTCTATGAAGTCATCTATTATGATCGCATTCATGTCCTTTACCTTTCCCACGACGTTCATCGCGTCCGCTTCCTTGTAATGCTTTCTGTACTTGTCTATTATTGCAAGCCTTGCCTCAAGGAGGTTTGCTAGCGCCCTTGCCCTTTTAACCCCTCCTGCGTCTGGAGCCACTATGACTGGATCCTTTATTCCTTTCTTTCTTATGGAATCTGCAAACAGGCTTATCGCTGACAGGTTGTCTACCGGGATGTCAAAAAAGCCCTCTATTTGGGGTGCGTGAAGGTCTATGGTGACTGCCCTGTCTGCTCCTGATTTTGTTATGATGTCCGCAACTAGCTTTGCCGATATGGGCTCTCTGCCTGTTTTCTTCTTGTCCTGTTTGGAATAGCCGAAATAGGGTAAAACTGCGGTTATTGTTCCTGCAGACGATCTTTTTAGGGCGTCTATCATCAGGAGCAGTTCCATCAGGTTGTCATTTACCGGGGGGCATGTGGATTGTAAGACAAAAACGTGTTTTCCCCTCACGGATTCAAGCAGCTCAACACGTGTTTCCCCGTTTGAGAATTTCCCTACATCTACTTTTCCAAGCTCTATGTTGAGGATTTTTGCAATGCTTTCGGAAAGCCTTGAGCTTGCTGTCCCGGAGATGAGCATCATGCATGCGGGGGCTTCAATCTTGTTTATTATTTTAGATCACCTTCGGGTAGTTCAAAGATTGCTGTTTAAAAATATTGTGTGAAGATTTTCAAGATGTGCTATCCCGTTTTAACTAGACTTTTGAATTGAATCAGATGGTGCGACGCCTTTGCTCTAAGCAAAGGCTCTGGACATCCCGAAGGGACCAACCCCTGTCCAGCGCACCGATAACCAACGACGTCGTTAGTTGGCTGGCGAGCCGGGGGATGCCCCCTCCGGGGTGGCGAGAGGCTCGAAGAGCCGTCCAGCCTTACTGAAAAATAAAGCAGTGATTCTAGTAGTTTCGGGATAACAGATGAAGAATTTCAAGAATCGCCGGACTTTGTTCAGCTTGTAGTCAGCGCAGGTTGGGTTTGAATAATGTCGGGTTTCCTGTGATTATTCATCATGTCTTGGGGCAAAGCTATTTCTATCTCTCCAAAAGCCTCTTTTTGAATGAGGTCAATCTTTCTCTGGTCGTGGTTGGCCAGGTATAGAAGCGATATGAACGTTATTATCTTATCTTCTTTTCTTTGGGACTGGAGAAGTTCGGTATAGTAAACCTTCCTTCCGCTTCCCATCAGGGAGGTTATCCTTTCGAGAACGCTGCCCACTACCTTGGTTATGTCTATTCTCTTTTCAGGCATCTTGATGTTTATCACTGGCTTCCTGAGTATTCTCCTGTCCCTTACCTCCAGTGCCTTCTGCAGCGCATTCATCAGGTCGTATATGCTGACTTTTCTTTTCCTGGGCTGCGGGGTTCTTGGCAGCAGCTGCGGATAACCTCCATCAGGAGGGCGCTCATCGGTTGCCAGATCTTCATAGAAGCCTTCTTCATCAATCTCGTTCTCTTTCGGCGACATGAGCCTTTCAAGCTCAACTATGTCTTCTCCAACCAGCTTTTTTGTCTTAATTCTTAGGAGAATGGCCGCTGCAAGCACCATTTTTCCGGATACCCTGAAATCAAGCTCTTTCAGCTTGCTTAGCATTGAGATGTATTTTTGGGTCAGTGATGATATGTCTATGTTCCACGGGTCCATGTTTTCCGACCTTACAAGGTTCATCAGCATGGATTGCCACGTGACTTCATCCTTTCCCACTATAAGATCGATTATCTTCTGTTCCATAGGATTTCTTTGCCAGGCTGATTTTTAAACTTTGCCATAGAAATGCTTAAATAGGCTTTGTTTCAAAAAATCTGAAATGGTGTGGATTTTGTTTCTCTCTTATGTTATTCTGGTCATGGTGGGGCTTTTTTTCCACCGTATTTATGACAGCCGCCCTTATAATGGCCGCTATATAGATCTCGGCCAGTTTTATATCGACATACTCATTCCCCTTGTTTTTGGCTCTATGGGTTTCCTTATTGTTCTTGAAATATTGGAGTACCCGGGGGTTGATCTGTTTGTTTCGGATACTGTCCTTTTTTTTGCTTTGGCAGTAAGTGCCTGCATGAGCTTTCTTGGCTGCGGAATGCATGTCATCGGGAAGCTTCTGTCTAAAGTAATTGATGAAGGGCACCCGGCTTACAGGCTCAACAGGTTTTACCATATTTATGTTGCTCACATGACAGGCTATCTGGGGTTCATGTTTTTTGCAATGTTCCTGTCAATTCTTGCATTGAAGCATCCCCAGGAGGAGATATCTGTTGGAATGAAGGTTTTTTATCTTATGTTGGGAGCGATGTTTGGATATTTCACCATTAAAGTTACGAGCAAGCCGCGGGAGCTTATCCGTGTCTTTTGGCCTCTTAAGTCTCTGCTCATTTTTGTTTATCTCCTTATTGTCCTGCCTCATTTTGACCTGATGGAGAGGTCTCCTGTTTCTTTTTTCCTGGGTTCATTTTTAGCCACTACATTCGTTCTTTACAGCTGTACGGTTATTCCATTGATCATGAGAAAGGTCAAGAAGAGGAATGTGCTTTCCTTTTCCAAAAATTTATAAAATGAATTCCTATTCATATTTTATGGAAGTGAAACTTTCATTTGAAAAGCCTCTCAGCTCCACTTCTGATACGCTTGTTTTGTTTGATTTTGAGGGCACTCCGGGCATGTCAGGCATGCTGGATGGGAAGCTGGATTCTCAGTTGGGGGAAGTCTCTTCTTCAGGCGATTTCCAGGGGAAGGAAGGCCAGATCTGTCTGATATACACTTATGGGAAGCCTAAGCGTGTGATGCTTGTTGGGCTCGGCAAGAAGGAGAAGTTTCACCTTAACAGGATCAGGATAGCGGCTGCGCAGGCAGTGAATTACTCAAGGGGCATTGGCATTGTTGAGCTGTCTTTCTCAGTCACGCCTAGACAGGTTGTGTTTTCTGAATCCGAGATCGTTTCTTCCTTGGCTGAGGCATCAATCCTTGCATTCAACAAATATGATCTTTACAAGAGTGAAAAGCCGCAGGTTAAGCTGGCTACTGTTAAGATATGCTGCCAGAAAGATGAGGATTCAGTCAGGAATGCGTTGAGTTTTTCATCGATTGTTGCGAAAAATGTTTGCTCTTGCAGGGATCTCATTAATACCCCGGGAACCATCTCAGTCCCTGCTTACATATCTGGCCTGGCATTGGAGCTTTGCAGGAAAATGAAGCTTAAATGCACTGTTTTGGACAAAAAGGCCTTGCAGAAGATGGGTGCAAACGCCATTCTGGCTGTTGGTTCGGCAAGTGAAAACGAGCCGAGATTGGTGGCAATCGAGTACAATCCTGAGAATGCGAAGGTTGCTTATGCGCTTGTTGGCAAAGGCATCACGTTTGATTCCGGGGGGCTGGACTTGAAGTCTGCAGCTGCAATGGAATCTATGAAGCACGACATGTCAGGGGCAGCGGCGGTTCTTTTTACTCTCTTGTCTGTTGCAGAGCTTAAGCTCCCTGTGAGGGTGATTGGTGTGCTGGCATTAACCGAGAATGCTATTGGCCCTAACGCATACAAGCCAGGGGACATAATCAAAACAATGAGCGGAAAGACCGTTGAGGTTCTGAATACGGATGCTGAGGGGAGAATTATTCTTTCTGACGCGCTT
This sequence comes from Candidatus Woesearchaeota archaeon, assembly GCA_016180195.1. Classification (GTDB taxonomy): domain Archaea; phylum Nanobdellota; class Nanobdellia; order Woesearchaeales; family UBA10216; genus JACPBS01. The sequence goes on along the minus strand of JACPBS010000017.1, from coordinate 5,969 downwards.
CATTACTCAAAAGGATTCAAGCCTGATTATATCATTGATGTTGCAACCTTGACCGGGGCATGCATTGTGGCCCTTGGGTCTGAAGCTTCAGGAGTCATGGGCAATGATGCTGCATTGATTGCCCGAATTCGGGAAGCGGGCATGAGAACCTTTGAAAGGGTTTGGGAGCTTCCGCTTTTTGATGAGTACCAGAATTACGTCAAGAGTGATTTTGCGGATGTAAAGAATGTTGTTTCCAACCAGCCGAGCGGTGGAGGAGCCGTTGTAGCGGGAAAGTTTCTCTCGGTATTTGTCGATGATTTCAAATGGGCGCATCTGGATATTGCTGGAACTGCCTGGAGCGATTCTGATTCGGGGTATAACCCGAAGGGTGCTACAGGGGTTGGAGTCAGGCTGTTGACTTGCCTTCTGGCATCAGAGGCAAGATAAATGCGTACTAAAATTGTTGCAACAGTTGGTCCTTCATGCGAATCTGTGCTTATGCTTTCCAGGCTTGTTGATGCAGGTACTGACTTGTTCAGGCTTAATACCAAGCATAATACCCTTTCGTGGCATTCAATGATGATTGACAGGATAAAGTCAGTTGGCAGGCAAAGGGGGAAAAAGCAAGGTATTATCCTTGATCTTCAGGGCTCGGAAATCTGCACCGGTTCTTTTGAGGGCGGCCAGATACAGCTTAATGACAGGGACCTCATTCTTATCACTGACAAGGGTGATATTGGGAACGAGTCGAGGATAATACTTAAGGATTCAGGTGTTCTTAAGGCCATAAGGGGAGGCGTTCTTTTTGATAGAAGAAGCGTCAACCTTCCGGAAACGATCATAGACCTTCCTGTGCTCACAATGTCAGACAAGGAATTTGTAAATCTTGGAATTCAGAAGGGAGTGGATTTCTTTGCGCTTTCATTTGTAAGGAATTCAAAGGATATCATGTTCCTGAGAAAGATGACTTCAATCAAGATAATTTCTAAGATTGAGCGGGCACAGGCAATTAGCAATTTCCCTGAAATATTATCTTCTTCAGATGCCATAATGATAGGAAGGGGAGACTTGGGTGTCGAGATTCCTCTCCCGCTTGTCCCGCTGGTACAGAAGGATTTGATACAGCAGTGCAGGGAATCAGGGAAGCCTGTGATAACCGCAACCCAGATGCTGGAATCAATGATCAAAAGCAGGATGCCCACCCGTGCTGAAGTCAGCGATGTAGCAAACGCTGTTCTGGACGGCACGGACGCCATAATGCTTTCTGCTGAGTCAGCAACAGGAAGGTACCCTGTGGAGGCTGTGAAGATGATGGGGGAGATTGATCGTGCGGTGCAAAGCGGCTCGGTCAGGCCTGCAAGGCTGCAGTACAGGAAGCCTGTTTCCCTTATTGAAGCTATAAGCCAGGCTGTGGATACGCTTTCGTCAAACCCTCTTGATTTCAAGGCCATCGTTCTGCTTACAGAGACTGGCCGCACTGCAAGGATGATTGCCCGGTTCAGGCCGGGTTTGCCGATTTATGCGGTTACAGAGAATGATGATGCAGCAAGGGCTCTGAATCTCGTCTGGGGGGTTAATGCGAGCGTGATGAAATTTGGCAGGATGGAAAGCGAGAAGGCCTTCGTTAAGGTCATTTCGGAATTGAAAAGGAAGAAAAAGGTTTCTGCAGGGGACAATATTATCTGTGTTTCAGGGCAAATAATAGGGAAGGAGAACATGGTTAACTCAATCGTCATAAATAAAGTAGAATAGTTACTTTATAGTGATAAAATTTTTATAGTTGTTGTATTCAAGGCACTCAACATGCGATTGATGGCTCTTTATGATTTAATAATGCCTGTTTTCCCCAACACAGTCAGGGCGGAAATAAGAAGCTTGGCTATATTAATATCTGGAAATCAGGACCGTTTTTTGAGTGTGTCAGTGGAAACCGTTGCAAGCTGCAACAGGGGATGCGTTTATTGCCCGAACTCGAATCAGGAGCTTAGATCAGCAAGGCATAGTGACCTGGGAAGTTTAGTGATGCTTCAGGGATTATATGAAAAAATAATAAGTGACTTGAAAAGCGTAGATTACAGGTATAAGTTGGCTTTTGGCCATTTCGGCGAGCCTTTTCTTGACCGCTCGATTGTGGACAAAGTTGCTTTTGCAAGGATTTCGCTTCCACATTCGGCCATAGTGATTAATTCAAACGGGGATTACCTCACACCTGATTTGCTTCAGGATTTGGTTTCTGCTGGCGTTGACAGGGTCATAGTTACAGATCATAATTCCAAAGACCCATCAAGCCCGCGCCCGACTTCTGAGGAAATTCAGATACTTAGGCATCATCTTGAATGTCATCCTGCGTTAGGTAATTATGTTGTATTCAATGGGCTGCAAAAGCTATCGAATAGGGGAGGGCTTGTCAGCATCCCTAGGGAAAGGCGGAAAATTCGTTCAATGTGCGAGGAATTGAACTCCGTTAACATAGATGCAGCAGGTAATGTTGTACTCTGCTCAAATGATTACCTTGGCTCCTATAAGTTCGGAAATGTGAAGGAATCTCCATTGGCTGAAATATGGAACAGCGCGGGTTACAGGGCAATGAGGCAGGCTCATTCGGAGAGAATTTTCACCGAGGATATATGCATCAGGTGCATTTCGGGGTGACATAATCTTTATAAACATTCTTTTAGATGCAGCTTTCAGGAGGGCCCGTAGTCTAGCGGTTACTTCAGCGCTTTTTGCGGGAGTCGCGTCAAAAGCAGCAGGCCTAAAGCCTGCTAGGGAGCTGTTAATGACGTCACCTTTACACGGTGAAGGTCCCCAGTTCGAATCTGGGCGGGCCCATAAAAGTTTAGGGGCTTGAGCGGGAGCGAAACCCCGCTTTCGATCCAACCTTTTGTAAAGGTTGGTTTGGGGCGGGCCCATTGCTTTAAAATGCTGGCTGAGAATGAATCTTGGATTGAACAAATAGTTGATGCAGGAGTTAAAATGATAACATTAGGTTATATTGCATATTGGGAGTACAGGCTGTTGAATCCAGACTCAAGGTATGTGCCTATTGACTGGGACAGTTCGCCAGAAAGATTTTATGGTCATGGTGTGTTAAGGTATGTTAAGCATATCGAGGAATCGTACAGAAAATTGTGAGGCTAATTCGATATGGAACTTGAAGACATCGTGAGGGAAATCACCTCGCCGTCATTCATGCTGGCATCAGGTGTGATTTTATCAGCTGCTGCCCCATCAGTGATACGGAATATTTTTATCGGAATTTCAAATCTGCGCGCCAATTCGGATTACCAGAGGGTGAAAGGAGAAATTCATGGTATTAAAAACCCTCGATTGAAATCAGTTTACCATTCCTTAAGGCAGCATGGTTTAGGTGCGGTGAGTGTTGATTTTTCGTATACCGACGCGTATTTTGATGGCCTTGAAAATGAATTTTATGAATCAAGATGTACAAAGTAAATTATTATGGAATGGGGCCTGTTCCAATCAGGAGAAACTATCGCCCTAGAGAGAGGCAGCATGTGCCTGATGATAAATATACGTCCCACAGGGTCCATTTTTATCTTACCAGAATTCCTAAGCATGATTTGCCGCAAGTACCTGTTAGCGATTTCTCGCAAAATGAAGATAGTCATCCCGACAAGGGCAAAGGGGACATCACACAACTTTTATAAACATCCTTTTTTGACTGTAAAACCATAAACGCGGTAGTAGTCTAACGGCAGGACGTGGCCTTGCCAAGGCCGCAGTCCGGGTTCGAATCCCGGCTACCGCATAGTTTAAAGTGGTTGCTTGTACGGCGGTAAAACCCAATCGAGAAAAATAGCACTACGCAGAATTTTTATGGTTTTTGCACAAATTTCTTAAGGTTCACAGAATAAGTTCTTATCCATAGGGACTCCTGCCAGCCCCCTTGTTGTCACTAACAACAATAGGGCTATAAGCCCTATATACCATTCACTGAAAAGATAGCTTATGACGAAAGACAGAGGAGATGATCGAAAAATTGAAGGTCTTATTGATCAGTCTATTTTCCCCGCCCTACACAGGTTAGGTTTGATCCTTGAAGAAGATCAGTTTAAAATATTGGCTAATGAATGGTGGTTAGAAAGGGAGTTCACATGGCCTATTAGGATCACCCATTCTCAAAGTGATGCTATTGCTAGAGCATATATTATCTCCATGAATCTAAGGGATATTAAGACTGGTTCAGATTTTTTTTCTTTAGATGAAGAAGTAAACAGGATTTATGACTTGTTCTTTATCTGTTTGAGAAAATATCCTAAACAAGCTCAAGCTATCAAGAATGTCCTTTACATGCTTAATCAGGGTATTCAAGAAAGTGGCATTTTTCTTTCAGAGAAAAATAGTTCGCGAATCCAGAATATTAAGTTCGAGGAATTTCAAAATGAAGAAGAGGATGGCACTCCGGAAAAATTTCCAATATGTCTTAAGTGCAAACGCTTGATTAATCGTTACTCTACCGAAGTTTGTTCCAATTGCAAGGAATCATTTTGTCCAAAACATATTAATCTTCATACATGCCCACCGAAAAATATTCCTGCAAACTGCAATAATCTTTGTGAAAGTCCTTCAGCATCTGCTGCTAAAACTCGCCCAAGAATCAATAAAAGAACAAATTCGGTTTTTATGTGGATAACGGGAATTGTGATAATCATTGCATTATTTATTTCCTTATTTTATTTAGAAATTCCGATTAAATTAGTCTCGCCTTTATCCAATGGGCAAAATTATGAAAAAAATAATTTAAATGAAAGTATTGTCCCGCTTGAACTTACTGATCGAAATCAGAAAATTCTTAGTGTTGATAATCCACTATATGAATTTGAGAATTATCCGATTGGCGAACTCAGATCATATGCTTTTCAAATTATAAATGAAGAGCGAAAAAAATTCGATGTTTCGGAATTGTTATTTGGTGAAAACATGGCTGCTCAGGCCCATGCAGAAGAACTTCTAAAGTTTCGGCGCATTTCGCATTTCGGTTCAGACGGCAGTAAGCCATACACAAGGTATACTTCATATGGGGGAATGGGCGCTATTACTGAAAACGTAGCCATATATTGTTACAATATGACTTCAGATTATCTTTTATTTGATGCCAAAGAGGAAGTTAAAAATTTGACCTTAACGATGATTTATGCTGATGTAGATCGAGAAAGAAAGGTTTATTTTGGTCATAAGGCAAATACTCTTGACCTCTTTCACAATAAAGTCAGTATAGGAGTTGCTTATAGCAATGATTGTCTATTGCTTGTTCAACATTTTGAAAATGATTATATAAATTGGAGCAAAATATCTTTAAATGAAGGGATTCTCATAATGACGGGGAATTCAAGTTTAGGCCGTCTTACTTCTATTTGGATTACATATGATCCATTGCCTGAATCTTTGACAGAAAAGGATATATCGAATCTACATGAACGATCCTCTTATGATGAGGGTGAACCACGAGCAGTAATTTTAAGACCAAATACTAAAATTCAATACCTTGCTGTTAAAAATATCGAGCCTGAAGAATGGAATGTTAGAATGAATGGGTATTTTACATCAGTGCGAATTTGCAAAATGTGGTGGCTAAAAAAGGGGTTTATACAATTTTTTCATACTTCGCTTATGAAGGCGAAGATGTTCCCCTATCAAGCCATTCTTTTTTTGTACGTTAGCTATCCAGCCATTTGAAGAAGTGAATTATTTTCAGTATTTGTTGCACTCTCCACAGTTTCTCGCCAAAAGATTTATTTCTTTATTTATTTTCCCCATGATGGATGGACTTGGATGAAATAATAAAAATTGCAACAAAAGAGCCAACTTTGATTGTTCAAGATACGCGAAGATTCGAGTCCTATCCAACACATTCTCCAAACATCGGCTAATATGAAATCCTCATTTTTATGAGGATTTCCAATAAAATAGTCATTCCTGATTCTATCAGTCGATCTATGTTGTGGGCTATGACCCTACATAGT